>PCBT01000007.1 GCA_002731375.1 Rhodospirillaceae bacterium
TCGGCAGGGGTGGGTCAAACCATTGACCCCTCTCTCGAGAACGTCAACGCCTGGTCCAACCGGATCGACCAACGGCCAAGTGCAGAAGCCAGCCTACACCCGGCAGCGGAAACAGTCGGCATGAAGGGTTAGGCTATTGGCTACCAAAATTCTTGAAACCCTTGAGTCTGTTTTATAGCGGAGTGTCTGGTCTTCATTGCATTAATGCTGGGCCTAATGCCTAGCGGTCTTCAGTGCCTGACTAAAGTTCTTCCTGAACAGCTTGGGCGATACCGACCGCGTGATCCGTTCCGCATCCTCGTAGAAGCGAAACCGTTTGCGTAACCTTGCGAGTTAAAAAAGGGGGTTATACCGACGGCAGCATCATCTCGTCACCGGTTTCCGCCTGCCACATCCGGAGGCGCGCTGCCATGTCTCGGACGCGATCTCGGTGGCCTGGCTCGTCGAACAAATTGTGCTGTTCGTATGGGTCGTTTCCCAGATCATACAACTCGCACTGATCACCAGGCGACAGGTTCAGTTTGTATCGATCCGGTGAGATCACGCTGCGCCACGGCACGGCGACCATGCGGTTTATTGCCTGGCTGCCGAGATCGCGGTCGCCGATCCCGTTCCATTCGATGAAAACATCGTTCCTGCTTAGGTCTGACTCACCGCGCAAAACATCGGCGCGGCTGGTACCGTGGATGTTTTCAGGAGAGGTTGCGCCAGCGAATTCGAGCAATGTCGGCATAATGTCGACATGGCTGATCGAGCCGGTAACGCGCGTTGTGTTTTTGTTGTTCAGCCAGGGGACGTGGATCACGAGAGGCACGCGCGTTGCCTCCTCATACAGGGTACGCTTCTCGCACATACCGTGGTCACCCGCCATTTCGCCATGGTCGCTCGAGAACACGATAATCGTGTTTTCGGCCTGACCCGATTCTTCCAACGCCGCCAAAATTCGCCCGAGTTGCCGATCGACCAGCGTAACATTCGCGAAATATTGGGCGCGGAGCCTGCGCCATCCGGCCTCCGTCGTCGTATCGTGGGCATCGCCGCCCGCGAGGCCAAGCGGATTGTTGCCGCCACCGAGGTAGAAATCAGCGCGGCGACGATTCACGAGCGAACCGGTTTCGGGTCGCTGCATGAAGGCAGGGCCGACTTCGATGGCATCGTGCGCATATAGGTAATTGAGTGGGCCGGTGTAGGGCGGGTGCGGCTCGAAGAAGTTGACGTGAAGCAACCAGGGGTCTTTGGCGTAAGGTCCATTCGGGTAATCGCGGATGAATTCGGATGCTACCTGCCCTAGATATCCGGCTTGTGTTTGCTCCTCAGTCAAGTCGGCGCCGCCGGCCCAGGCCTCATAGCTCGTTGTCCAGGACGGCGGCTCCACGCCATGGTCTCTGAGCCAGTTATTATAAGCCGGTTCGACGTTTCGGTATTCCTTCTTGGTATAGTTCGGGCGGTGGAAGTCCTCGATCGCGACCCAGGTATCGTAGCCACGCTGCCCGATGACATCGTCCCCTAGGTGCCATTTACCCATATGGGCATTGTGGTAACGCTCTGGCATCAGCTCGCCTAGCGACGCCGTATTCGCCGGCAAGGGGATCTTGTTACTCACAACACCGGTCGCGTGCGGGTAGAGACCGGTCATCAAGGAACCGCGCGAGGGCGTGCAGACCGGCTGCGTGCAATAACAATTCTCGAAAACGAAACTTCGTGCCGCCAGCGCATCCATATAACGCGCATCGATCCATTTATTGCCATAGGCCGCCATAGAATCGCGTCGCTGCTGGTCGGTGAGGATGAAAAGAATATTCGGTTGGGTGATGGTCATGTCCGGTCGCGTTTCCCATATCGTTTGATTACATTAACGCTTGAAATCCGGGACCGGGTCAATCCACGTCATCGCACCCGATCTAGCAGCAATCCACAAATGCTGTACAAAGTTCATCTGATCTTCATCCGCTTTGCCCTCATGTGTGAGCAGAGCGGACAAGAGACTGTTTATTCCTAATGCTAGCTTTTGCCTTTCGGCATTTCGTTCCAAATTGGATTAGACTCCGTAGCTGGCATCCCATTATTTTTTGGGTAATCCTGCTTTACGCAGGCCCGTTATTGAGCGTTCGACGTCATCGGCTTCGGTAGACGTCGGGTCCTTGCTTATTCCCTTGATAGTTAGATGCTGCACCAAGCCAAAAATTCTTCCGCCAACAGGCGGGCTTGGACATCATGGCCAAGATACCTTCCGAGCTATTGGAAAACATAGATCGGACTGCTCCAAGCCTGAAACCCGTCTTCGGTAGTGACGCAGATCCATAATGGATTGTCGCGGCCCGCCGCGATTGGGATCTCGACCTCGGCGGTAATTTCTCGGCAGGTATTTTCTTCGGGCAATCGAAAGGCCGTGATACGCCGTCCCAAGCCACCGGCTTCCATCACGACATCATCAAACCCGATCTCGTCCAGCGGCAAGGTCATGCCGCCAAGATTTGTCGCGACCGACAACTCTCCGCTCTTATCCGCGTCCAACCAAGCATCGAAGCCGCCGAAATTTCCGGTCGAGATAGCATCAAAAACAATGGTATCCTGGCCCTGCTGTTCGAACAACCGGTCATGGTTCCATGCGTTGACCTTCTCAAAACGCCGGATGTTGACGCCGCCGAAAGACACCTTGCCCTTCCAGTTAGTGTCGCGACCACGGCCGCGATATTCGGCGCCGCTCCACAACACCCGGACACGCCTGCCTAAATCCTGCTCGGTATAGCCGCGCAGGGTCTCGATTACTTCTGTGCCGTTGCGGACCTCGATCCGTTCAATGGGCGCCTGCGTGACGGTGCGGACGGAAAGGCTCACGGTGTCTCCACTGGTCTGCACGATGTCGCCCATCATCACTTCCCGAGACGGCTGGCTAGCGGTATCAGGAAACAGGTTAGGATCGCGGTCGAACAAGATCGCGGGTTCCGAAAACCGCGCCTTGACGTCGAGATGCATACGGGTGCCGGTGGTGCCGTAATGATGCCGTCGGCGCAGGCAGTCGAAGAAACTGTCGCGGGTCAATTCCTCGGTCAGGAAACACGTCAGGCCGCCATAGGCGCCAAAAGTCGAGACGCCCGGATAGCTGGCGCCCGGCCGGCCTTTATGGCCATCGCTATTGCAGACGACACCGTTGCGGTATCCCAGCGGAAAGCCGTCCGTCAACAGCCATTCGAACGTGCCCCAAGCAGAATGGATCTCCATCGCCGTTTCCTTCGTACCATCATGGGCGAAGGCGATATCAGCGTAACGCCCGCCGACATGGGCGTAGACCACACAATCCTCGTCAACCAGGCGTTCGAACAGCGCCTTGGCGTCGTTGGCGTCCATGTCAAGATCAGAACGATCAGTCAACAGGGCATGGGAGGATCGGTAGATCGGCCGCCCCTCGGTGCGGAAGTAGACATTGCGGTCGCCGCCGACGGCTGTATTCCCTGACCATTCATAGCCGGGGAAAGTCACAAACCGGCCGTCCTCGTGGTATTCCGCCGTTAACTCGTTCAAAAAAGCCCAAAAGGCGTTGTTGATCTGAAAGTCATTGGCCTGATGGCTTATCGCGTCGAGAAAGGCCATGTTTCGTCCAAAATTGAAATAATCGCGCGAGGTGCCGATGCCGATAGATTCACCACTTTGGCCATGCATGTCGCCCCAATAGCCGCTGTGCGGCCCGTCTTCGATCACCAACGGATGGGATTGCGCGACCTCGTTGCCGCCCTCGTCCCGCACCGTGATGCGCAATGTGCCCGGCTCATCGACGCTCAAACCTTCGAACAACATCGAACGGCGGCCCAACGGATAATTGACTTCGTCCGGTAATTCATTGACCGGCAGATTGGCCTCAAGGGTAAATTTTGCTTGCGCCTTATCGCTTGGATTGCCCCACTTATCTTCCGCCTTAAGGCCGAACGAAAAGTGTTCACCGGGCCGCCGCAGGCTCGGCAGGACCGCACGCCAAAGCGCCGGCTCGGCGGGCACGATGTTAATGTTGGGCGTGTTGGGGATCGGTGTGTAATGGCCAACTGCACAGACATCGGCGGCGACCTTGAATTCGTAGTTCGCCTCTACCATCGATTGCAGGCGCAAGCCAGGCGAGCCTTTCGAGGTATCGCCAAGAACGATTTCTATGGTGTCACCTTCACGCAGGAAGCCACCCGACACACGAATGGTCAGGGTCTTCCAGCGCGGCCGGGGGGAGGCGCCATAGCGGCTGTATTCAAGCAGCAACGGCACGCCGCTGGAGGTCGTGGCGGTGGTGTAGTTATAGCCTGTCGGATCGTTGGTTTGGAGGCCACCACCGTCGCCCATGGCCCTCAGCATTACCCGGATCGCTCCGGTGTCATCCAGACCGAAGCGGCCGACGGTATAGGTCATGTGAAAAGTTTGCAGACTTCGGATTGGGAACTTGCCCTTGGGCGAAATATCCACATGACCGTATAATACCGGATCTTCGCCCGGTTGCGCGGTCGTCCATACCTCACCCACCAGGTTGGAATCGACAAGATTATCCTTATCGTTATCGGTCATGGTTTGAAGTCCTTTGCTCTGCAAATTTAAAGTATGCTTCCATTTGAACAAACATCCAACGGACCTAATAACCTGACAATCTTAGCTAGAGGCTCTGGCCACGCCGATCGCCGGAAGCGACAAAATTAATGCGACGACGCAAAACTATGCAGATCACACCTCCAAGCTCCTTGCGAATAATCAGTGCCCGAATGGGCGCAGTATCCTTGATCCGCTCACTTCGGGAAACAACGAAACAACCGGGACGGAAAAATAACGGTTACTAATACGAGCCCACCGCGACGCTGCCACCAGTCCCATAAAATTCAACCGGCAAAGTGATGGATCCAATACGGTATACTAAGAATATTGTTTTGAGCGCCTTGTGCTCTTCGTTTAGGGTTATAATAAATTGATGCTAAGCTGGTGTCATGAAAACATCCAATATGGGAGGAAAACTTATGCTACCAGGTAGATTCGTTACCGCGCTGGGCACTTTGGCGCTCGCGGGCAGTATCGTTTCCGGCGCTTTTGCTGGCGAGTATCCATCCAAGCCGATCACCATGATCGTGCCGTGGAAACCCGGGGGCACCACGGAAACCATGGCCCAAGTGCTCTCTAAGGCCATGACCAAGCAACTCGGGCAGAAAGTCATCGTCAAAACCCGGCCGGGTGGCGGCGGCGCGATCGGCTCGACGGTTGTCGCCAATGCCAAACCAGACGGGTACACTATCGAATTCGTGGGCATTTCCACGCTGACATGGCCACCGCTGACCCAGAAAGCCGTCAAATACAAGACATCGGACTTCACCTTCGTCGCTGGCGTCAGCCAGTACCAGATGGCGCTGATTAGCGTTCCCGGCAAACCCTTCAAGTCGATGAAGGATCTGATCGCCTATTCGAAGTCCAATCCAGGCATCAACGTTGCCGACATGGGTGGCATGTCGAAAGCTTTCGTGAACTTCATTGCCAAACAGGAGGGCATCGACTGGACGGCGATCCCGACGCGCGGTGGCGGCGAGATGGTACCATTCCTGCTCGGCGGTAAGGTCGACTTCGCTTATAGCGGCGGCATCCACCAGAAGTACGGCGACAAGATGGTCGTGCTCGCATCCTTCCTGTCAAACCGTCTGCCGTTGGCGCCGAACGCGCCCTCGACCCAGGAACTGTATGGTGTCGCCATGCCTGGCGACAACGGCATCATCGCGCCAGCAGGCCTACCCGAAGACATCCGGCAGAAGTTGGCCTCCGCCGTGAAGGCAGCCATTGACGATCCCGATTTTACGAAGATTCTGGAACGGATTAAATTTCCAAAACGTTATCTAAGTCCGAAGGAATTCGACAAGGTCGTGGCCGATACGATTGTCAGTCTGACGAAGGTCGGGAAAGCCACGGGCTACATCAAATAGCGACCCTGTTGCGGATGGCACATTATCGTCCCATCCACGACCGGTTCAGCGCCGTTGCGGGACGGAAGTCCGAGCCCCGCAACGGCGTCGAGCCTGATTTCCCGGGGGACGCCAAACGTTGAGAAAAACACACATTTCGGCAAGCCTGATCATCAGCGTCTTGTCGTTGGTTTTTTTGCTCTGGCTGATTCCGACGCAGACTTCGCCGCCCGACAGCCATCTCGATCTTGCACCAAAATTCATGCCTACTTTGGCAATAACCGTTTGCCTTGGTTTAGCTGTTCTCATGGGCTTGACAGCGTTCTTCTCCCGAAAAAAGGACGGCGAACTGCACGAGGAATTCGGCGAGGAAGCCTCGGGAATGGGCTGGCCGGAGTTCCAGAAATTAGGTCTCTGGACATTTGCATCGGGCGCTGCCTGGTTGGGCACGGTCTATGTGGGCTTCGAACCCGCGATGATCGTGTTTCTCGCGGCGGTTTTGATCTATGCCGGAATGCGTAATTACTGGCTGACGGCGATCATCGCCATCGCAACGCCGATTATCCTGTCGCAATTCGCCTGGTATGTTTTCTCGACCGAAATGCCCGGTTTCTGGCGGTCGTGACAACATGTTGAAATTCGCCATCCGTCCCAGGCGAAAACGCCACCCACGATACTGACGATAAGGGTCATCGCATGGAAATGCTCCAGCATCTGGGCGCCGGTTTCGAGGCGGCCTTTACCCTCACCAACATGATGTTCATATGCGGCGGCGTCATCTTGGGCATTATCTTCGGCGTCACGCCCGGCGTGGGGTCGGTCACGGCGCTCGCCATTCTTGTCCCAATTACTTTCTATATGTCGCCGCTGGCGGCAATCGCCTTCCTGGTCGGCATCAACAAGGGCGGCACGTCGGGGGGCGCCATTCCGGCGATCCTGATCAACACGCCAGGAACGCCGGAGGCGGCGGCAACAGCGCTCGACGGGTTTCCCCTGACTAAGCAGGGCAAGCCTCTAAAGGCGATGAAAACGGCGCTTTATTCCTCGGTCTGCGGCGACACCTTCTCGGACTGCATGCTGATCGTACTGGCGGCGCCTTTCGCGGCCATAGCACTCACCTTCGGGCCGCCGGAATTCACCTCTATTATCATATTTTCGTTTACGTTGATCGCAGCCTTGGCCGGCAAGTCGCTCGTCAAGGGTGTCATGGCCGCCGCGTTTGGCGTTTTCCTGAGCACCTGGGGGCTGGATCCGGTTGACGCTTCGGCGCGGCTAACGTTTGACATGGTGGAACTGTTCGACGGCATTCCGCTCACGCCGATGGCCATCGGAACGCTTGCCCTGAGTTCGGTTATTGCGCAGATATTTGCACTCAGGAAGACTGGCAAAGCGGATGAAGCGACGGCAGGACTCGGTTTCAGGGAAGACAACAAGCTTCCCGCGTCGGAATTCTGGGGCAATTGGAAAACATTATTGCGTTCAGCCTGTATCGGCACCGGCGTCGGCATGCTACCAGGCCTCGGTGTCTCGCTGGCGGCTTTCCTGGGCTATGGTGCGGCGAAAAGAGGCTCCAAGACGCCGGAACTGTTTGGCAAGGGAACAATCGAAGGTATTCAGGCAACCGAAGCTGCGAACAGCGCGGTCGTCGGATCCAACCTGATCCCGACGATTGCCTTGGGTATCCCGGGCAATGTCGCCGCAGCCCTCCTGATCGGCGCTTTTATGATCCACGGCGTCGTTCCCGGCCCATTGATGATGATTGAGCATGGCGCCCTGGTCTATTCGATCTTCGCCTCCATGTTGATGGCGAACATAGCGCATCTGATCATCGGGCGGATCGGCATCGTCATTTGGGTGAAGTTTGTCCAGATTCCCAAAAAGATCATTCTGCCCGTCGTCACGGTTTTTTGTTTCCTCGGCGTCTACATTCCGTCGAATTCGATGTTCGACGTGGCGCTTCTGCTGATCTTCGGCGGGCTCGGCTATGTGATGCGGAAATCAGGCTTTTCGATCGTTTGCCTGGTGATCGGCTTCCTGCTCGGCCCGATGCTGGAAATGGCCCTACGCCAGACCATGCTGATGCACAAGACTGACCTGACCATCCTGATAACCCGCCCGATCTCCCTCGTATTTCTGCTGCTGACAGTCTTTTTCATCTGGCACTTCGGCTTCAGGGGCCGGTTTAGGACAAAGGAAACGGTTAAGGAATCCGAAGCGGCGGAGTAGTTCACCGCAGCTTTGGTTCGATCACCCGCCCGGGATAGTCCGGTTGTTCGGCTGGCGTGGCGGCAATGAAGGCGGGCAGAGTTACGCAAGCCTTGTGGATGCCGCTGATCAGGGGATAGGGCGCCATGTCCACGTTGAAGCGGGCTATTCCCTTGGTCACTTGAGGGGTCAAATGCAAGTCCGCCCAACCCGGAGTTTCACCGAAACAAAAGGTCCAGGCCGTTTGTCGCCGTGCCAACAGTTCCTCCAGCGCGGCAAAACCATTGGCAAACCAATGGTTTTGCCAATGGTCTATACCCTCCTGATCTACGCCGAGTTGGTTGTGCAGAAAGCGGCGCACGCGGATCACATCGATTGCGTGCATCTCGGAAACCACATGCTGGGCGAAGGCGCGCGCTTGAGCCCGCAACACCGGATCAGCCGGCAAAAGTGCCGGTTTCGGATATGTTTCCTCGAGATACTCCAGGATCGCCGTCGCCTGAGGCACGATCTGGTCACCGATCTTCAGGGCCGGCATCAACCGTTGCGGGTTGATCCGTTCATAAACCTCCCAACTAATTTCGCCAACCGAAACATACTCGTAATCAATACCCTTTAACGCCAATGCGATGCGTACCCGCTCACCGGCGGAATTGACGTAGTTGGAATAGAGGGTGAGGGTCATGTGCGTTGCCGCTCCTTGTAATACCCTGCCCGCCTTCTTTATTTCCGAACCGCCGAACCATTAACCGACCACGTCGGCAGATACGATCGCCTCCAGGTTATTTTTGGTTCTCTTACTCATGGAAGGTTGTGGGCGAGCCTGGAATCTATCCTCGAAATTAATAGCGGTCAAATGGCTGCCTTTAATACTATGAACGGCTCCTACGCCTCCGAATGGGGAAACCAGGAGCCGCCGCCATTAGAACCGCGCGCCGCCTGCTCGAAATTGGCGGAAACAGGTAGTGTCAAAGCTATAGGCGGGTGATTGAGCGCACATAGAACGAGCGGAATACCTGCCTCAGCCATGGCCGCGCGTCAACTGAGTGAGACCATGGTGCCGTAGCCGGGGACCAGAACGCTTTGGATATCGGCGAGCAGCACCCGGCCCAGTTCCCAGCCCTCCGGACCGACCTTGAGGCTGCCGCGCGAGAGCTTCAGAACACGGTCATCCTCAACAGGTAAGAATTCCAAATCAGCGGCACCGTATCTTTGGCGAGAAAGAAATAGTCCTTTAAATCCAATGGCCCAAGTTGGGATCGCAGGGATCAACGAACATTTCCACCAGATTATCCTTCCGGAGCACGAGCAGCACGCGCCCCTCTTCCCGGCGCCAGCGTTCCTGGTAGCCTTGTGCGTTGGCGTCCAGCATCGAGACGACCTCCAGGTCTCGTTCACTGCCGATGTTGATAAANTATATCANCCGGTCGTCACCGCGGGTAGCGTTGNNTCGACTAATCTCAACCCTGCGCCTTGTAGGCATCCAAGATCTCGGCCCCGGTAGCAGACCAGACGCCGTCGTGGGACATGATATACGACAACGCGCCTTCAAGGGCCTTGATGCGGTAGGCCTGCCCCGTCACCCAAGGGTTCAGGTTGATGGCCATGATGCGGCCGCCGCTGCTTTCGGACTCGGCATACAGGCAATCGAACTGGTCTTTTAGTTGATCGACGTATTCCTGCTCCGTATGGCGCAGGGTGATCAGGATCTGCTGATCATCCAGCTCCATGGTGTGGGGCATATTGAGGATGGTGCCGGACGCGGTCTCGAATGGATACGGCATATCGTCGTTAGCCCAATCGCAGAGATATTCAATGCCTTCGGCGGCGGCCAAATCCGGGGTATTCATGGATTCCGATCTGATCGGTGATAGCCAGCCGCGCACCGCTTGGCCCGAAATGCTACGCAAGGTTTCCAGCACGCCCTTTATTAGGGCAGCCTCTTCCTGGCTGTCCATATCGCCATGGTGGGGATGGCCCATGTCCAGGCCGTTGGCGATTACCTCCCAATCGCGGGCGACCACCTGTTCAAGCAAATAGGGATACATTTCGGCCAGGGCGGAATTGATCGCCACAGACGAGCGGATGCCCAGTTTGTCCAACACCTTGAAAATCCGGTAGACGCCAATCCTGTTGCCATAGTCGCGCAAGGTATAGTTCCAAGAATCGGGATAGGGCCGCGCCATACCGGCTGGCACCGGGATGGCGGGCTTCATGTCAAGGGGGAACCATTGCAGCTGGGTCACCACCCACAATGCGACGCGGGCGCCGTTGGGCCAGGTGACAGCTGGGCGGTCCTTCAGCATGGACCAGGTATAGCGGTCATGATCCATGCCATGGCCGCGCTTGGGGTATTCTAGATAGTCATTAGGCAGACTCATGCTTGGTTCCCCCTGTTGGCGGCCAAGGCGGCGACCACGTCGTCGTAATGGTGTTCATAGTAATGCGCCGCGATCTCGCGGCCCGTGGTGACCCAGACCTTATCGTGGCCGGTGATGTATTCCAGAACCTCGGCGAAATTGCCGATCCGATGCGGCTGGCCGATCAGGAAGGGATGCAGGGGAATGCACATGACCTGGCCGTTCTCGGCCCCTTCCTCGTACAGCTGATCAAAGTTGGCCTTGAGGATCTCGGTATAGTGGCGGCTGCTTTTGCCCATCATGGAGAGGACGACGGTATCGTTCATCTCCAATGAATAGGGCACTGAGATCAGCCGGCCGCTTTTCGTTTTCACGGGCTGTGGCTGATCATCGTGGAACAGATCGCAGGTATATTTGATGCCGTATTCAGCCAGCAACTCAAAGGTATTAGTGGTGTACGACAGCGCCGGGGCCAACCAGCCATCCGTGTCCTGGCCGGTGCAGTCCTTAATGGTCTTGATGACGTCTTCCATCATGGCGCGTTCCTGCGCCTCCGTCATGGTGTAGGTGTAGCGGGTGTTGTAGACGCCGTGGGAGAAGAATTCCCAATCCAGCGCGCTGCACGCCTCAATAATCTCCGGGTGATGCTGGCACATGGCAACGTTCAACGAGACGCTGCCGCGCACGCCGTATTCTTCCATCACCCCCATCATCCGCCAAAAGCCGGCCCGGTTGCCATAGTCACGGTGGGAATGAGGCACCACATCCGGGTGCGGTTTCGGCCAGGGCCGGCGTCCCGGATTTTGCGGCGGGTCGAGCTCGTAAAACTCAATATTCGGCGCCACCCAGAAAGCCACCCTGGCACCGTTCGGCCAAGTGATTTTTGGCCGGTCCAGCATGGGTGAATAGTCGTATAGCCCAGGCTCCCGCGTCATCGCCATCACCGCCTCCCCGTCATTCACATGTTTAATTGCTCAAGTTCCTAGTCGTTCAGGATTTGATAATTTTCCAGATATTCGATTACATCGGCCGCCGGCACCACGTCGGCATATTTGATGGCCATATCATAGAGGTTGGAAAAATGCGGGCTCTCATGCTTATCAGCCACGCATTCCTCCGCCACGATAGTGCGAAAACTACGCGAGAGGCTATCGACCACAGTGGCCCGCACGCAGCCCGACGTTGAACCGCCCGTAACGATCACCGTGTCGATACCGTGGAAATTCAGCACCGATGGCAGATTGGTCTCGTGAAAGGCCGAGGCCATGCGCTTGTTGATCACCACGTCCTTTTGGTGATCCACATGCAGGCGGTCGTCAAATTCCGAGCGCCGCGAGCCAACCTTGATGTTCTGCAGAGAATCCTCGGTGTCCGTGCGCGTGCCCCAGATGCCGCAATCCTCACCCGAGCCCATATAAGCCACATAGGTCCAAACCACAGGCAGGTTCTTGGAGCGCGCCAGGTCGGAGATTTCGTTGACATAGTCCATCTGTTTCGGATCAGTTTCATAGGCGGTGGCGAACTCACCGACGTTGGTGTAGGCCTTTTGCAGATCAATATTAATGATTGCCGCCTTGCGCCCGAAGCCGAAGCGCGGCCGGGTCGGATTGGCCTTGATCTCTTCATAGAGTTGTCTGGCGCTTTTGTCCGAAGTTTCCATTTCCTGCCTCTCCCAAAATCTTTCCATTCGCAAAGAGACTAGCAGAACCGAACGGCATCGGAAACGAAATGGGCCGCCCCGAAGGGCGGCCCAGATGCGCGTTGCCTGAAATTTTGAAAAATCAGACGCTATAGTACATGTCGAACTCAACCGGATGGGGGGTATGTTCGAATTTGTAGACTTCTTCCCACTTCAGCTCCAGATAACCGTCGATCTGGTCATCGGTGAAGACGCCGCCCTTCTTCAGGAAGTCGCGATCAGCATCCAGGCTTTCCAGAGCTTCACGCAGCGAGCCGCATACGGTCGGCACATCGGCCAATTCCTCTGGCGGCAGATCGTAGAGATCCTTGTCCATTGGGTCGCCGGGATGGATCTTATTATCGATACCATCCAGGCCAGCCATCAGCATCGAGGTGAAGGCCAGGTAAGGATTGGCGCCCGGATCGGGGAACCGGATTTCCACCCGCTTACCACTCGGGCTGGGCGAGAAGGGAATGCGGCAGGACGCGGAACGGTTACGCGCAGAATAGGCCAACAGCACCGGCGCTTCAAAACCTGGTATCAAGCGCTTGTAGGAATTGGTCAGCGGGTTGGTGAAGGCGTTGATCGCCTTAGCATGCTTCATAATACCGCCGATGTAGTACAAACAATTCTCAGACAGATCCGCATAGCCGGAACCTGCGAACAGCGGCTTGCCATCCTTCCAGATGGATTGATGCACATGCATGCCCGATCCGTTGTCTTCCATTACCGGCTTTGGCATGAAGGTCGCCGTTTTGCCATAAGAGTGCGCAACGTTGTGCACCACATACTTATAGATCTGCAAATTATCGGCACAGCTTGTCAACGGCCCAAACTTCATGCCCAACTCATGCTGGCTGGGGGCTACTTCATGATGGTGTTTTTCCGTCTCAACGCCCATTTCTCGCATCACGGTGAGCATCTCGCTACGCAGATCCATTGCCGAATCCACCGGGGGAACAGGGAAGTAACCACCCTTGGCCGCCGGTCGATGGCCGATGTTGCCGCCATCCATATCGGCACCCGTGTTATACGGCCCCTCACCTTCATCAATGGCGAAAAACGTCTCGTTCTGGGAAACGTTGAAACGCACGTCATCAAAGATGAAGAACTCAGGCTCCGGACCAAAGAAGGCCTCGTCGCCGATGCCGGAGCTTTGCAAATAGGCTTCTGCCCGCTTTGCCGTCGAACGCGGGTCGCGGCCATAGGCCTCATGGGTCGAAGGTTCGACCACATCGCAGAACACCACCAGGGTCGGCTGTGCGAAGAAGGGGTCCATCACGGCGGTGGAGGCGTCGGGCATCAGCGCCATGTCGGAATCGTTGATCGCCTTCCAACCGGCGATGGACGAGCCATCGAACATCACGCCGTTGGCGAAAAGATCGGCATCAACCATCTTGGAATCCATGGTCAGATGCTGCCACTTGCCTCGGGGGTCGGTGAAGCGGAAGTCAACAAAGGGAATTTCTTCGTCCTGGAGTCTCTGCAGGACGCTTTCAGCGTTGGACATGGCTTTTGGTTCCTTCCTGTGTCCTCGGTTATCTTGCTAGGTCTTGATACTGTTAAAAATTCAGTTCTCTAAATCGCATCGTTACCGGTCTCGCCAGTGCGGATACGTATGGCGGTCTCAACCGTGCTGATGAAGATCTTACCGTCGCCGATCCGGCCCGTATGCGCCGCGCTCTGGATTGCCTCCACCGCGCGCTCTACGAGATCGTCTTCCAGGACCACTTCCAACTTTACCTTGGGCAGGAAATCAACCACATACTCCGCGCCCCGGTAAAGTTCCGTATGCCCCTTCTGGCGGCCAAAACCCTTGGCCTCTATCACCGTGATGCCCTGAAGGCCGATATCGTGCAGGGCTTCCTTCACTTCATCAAGTTTGAAGGGTTTGATAATCGCTTCTATTTTTTTCATCGCGCCAAATCTCTTTATCTTCGCTCCAACCGGCGGGGCAATCCTGTCGCACTACATCTATGTCTAAGCACGAACTGTGCCAACTTGTGAAACTTCATAACCTACTGATTTAAAGTAGCAATTTTTCAACCTTCTGTACTAGTTTCGGTTTCTGCCCGAAATTTCATCACTTTGCCAATAATTTGGGCGAAACACTGATTATTGCGCCGCCACCAGATCACGGATGCGGCCCATGGCGGCAACGATATTCTCGGTCGAATTGGCGTAGGAAAAACGCAAATAGCCTTCCCCAAAGACGCCGAAAGAGGTGCCCGAAATAGCCGCAACGCCTGCTTCGTTCAACATCTTTTCCTGCAGCACGGACGAGGTCATGCCCGTACCTTCAATATTGGGGAAGGCATAGAACGCGCCGCCGGGCCGCACACAGCGGAAACCGGGGATGGCGTTTAATTCGTCAACAATGACCTCACGCCGTTCATCAAACGCCTTAACCATTGCGTCCGCCGCGTCTTGCGGCCCGCGCACTGCCTCGACGCCGGCCCATTGGGTCGCGGCGTTGACGCAGGAATGATCGTTGACACAGAGACGGGCGGCTTGCTCGGCGCAGGCCTCGGGCCAAATGGCATAGCCCAGGCGCCAGCCCGTCATGGCATAGGTCTTGGACCAGCCGTCCAGCAGGATCAGCCGGTCGCGAATGGATGGGTAGCTCAACAAAGAAATATGCGGCTGGTTGTCATAGACCATGCGGCTGTAGATCTCGTCGGATAGGATAACCACTTCCGGATGCTGTTCCAGGCCCGCGACCAGTTTGTCCAATTCGTCCTTTTGCACCACGCCACCCGTGGGGTTGGCTGGCGAATTGATGATGATCAGGCGGGTCCGTTCGGTGACCTTTTCCAGAACTTCATCGGCCGAAAATGAAAAGCCGGTGTCTTCGTGCAGCTCAATCGGCACGGGCGTGGCGCCGGAAAAGCGGATCGCCGATTCATAAATCGGGAAACCGGGATTGGGATACATGATCTCCGCCCCAGCCTCGCCAAACATCAGGCAGGCATAGAACATGGTCGGCTTACCGCCCGGCTGGATCACCACGTGCTCGGGATCAATGGTGGCGCCACGGTATTTCATAATATCGTCGGCGACCGCCTGGCGCAGTTCGGGGATGCCATTGGCGGGGGTATAGCCGTGATGGCCGTCGGCCAGCGCCTTGCGCCCAGCCTCGACAATATTTCCCGGCGTTTGGAAATCGGGCTGGCCGATACCGAGATTGATGATATCACGGCCCTGTGCGGCCAGCGCATTAGCCCGGGCCAAGACCTCAAATGCGGTCTCCGTGCCTAGGTGGTTCATTCTGTCGGCGAGTTGCATGAGCGGGGTTATGCCACCTTTGGCGCGTTGCTCCAAGCCCCAGATTTCACCCTAATGAGCCGCCCGATATTCCTTAAGGGTTTCGCGCGCGATGACCAGTTGCATGACCTGGGAGGTGCCTTCGAAAATGCGCAGCAAACGGGCATCACGGAACAGGCGCTCCACAGCCGTTTCCCGCATGTAGCCATAGCCGCCATGCACCTGCACGGCGCGGTCGGCGATGCGCCAGGCAGTCTCGGAGGCGAAGTATTTACAGGCCGCAGCGGCCTTGGTGACATTTTCGCCGGCATCCATCTGCCGCGCCGTTTGTTCGACCATGGCGCGAGCCGCGATGCATTCCACCTCGCTGTCGGCGATCATCGCCTGGATCAATTGAAAATCCGCGATCGGCTGGCCGAACTGCCGGCGTTCCACTGCATAGGCGGTCATCTCCTCCACCAACCGCGTGGCCAGGCCAACGCTGACCGCACCCATGTGGATACGGGCGTCGTCCAGCACCTTCATGGCGGTAATAAAGCCCTGGCCTTCGTTCGCGCCCAACAAGGCATGGCTGGGTACGCGGCAATCAGTAAATGTCACATCCGCCGTGGGCGCGGCCAGTTGACCCATTTTCTCCAGCGGCGGATCAATGTGTATGCCCGGCGTATCCGCCGGCACCAGAAAGGCCGAGACGCCGGCGGCGCTCTTATCGTCCAGATCGGTTCGCGCCATGACCGTGAACAGGCCCGCCACGGGAGCGTTGGAGATAAAGCGCTTAGAGCCATTCAGAACATAGTCATCGCCGTCGCGGTCGGCGGAGGTGGATAGGCTTTTCGCGTCCGAGCCGCTGCCCGGTTCGGTCAGGCAAAAACTTACGATCAACCTACCCGCCGCGATATCCGGCAGATAGCGCTGCTTTTGTTCCTCGGTGCCGTCCAGCACAATGCTCTTGCCGCCCACGCCATTGGTAGTGCCAACGTAGGAGCGGTAGGCGGGCGCGGCGCGGCAGAATTCGAATATTGTCCGCACCTCGGCCCACTTACTCAGGCCCAGACCGCCATGTTCGGCTGGAATGGCATAGGCGAACAGGCCCATCTCGCGGATCAGATCCAGCAAATCGTCCGGGATGCGGTGGTCACGGTCGATCTGCGCTTCCGCCGGAATCAGTTTTTCGTCCACCAGTCGGCGCACGGCGTCCAGCAATGGGGCAATCTCGTCTTCATTCATTTCGGCGTCTCCTCTCGCGCCAATCTGCCCTGACTTGGCAGCGAGGTCCAGCTTACCCCGCGCCGTAGCAGGCCATTTGCAAAGAAATTCCAAGCACGGCGCAACTAGATGCGCGGACCGCTTGACGCCGGCCCTTGGGGGGTTTAATCAACCATCCGACTTCGTGGCGGGTGTAGCTCAGTCGGTTAGAGCGCTAGATTGTGGATCTAGAGGTCGTGGGTTCGATTCCCATCACTCGCCCCATTTTCCCCTTCCAAAATCATTATTCCGCCGCCAAGGGGCCAAACCTGGCCGCGACGATCCGGCGTGCCTCACCACTCTATTACGGGTAATTGGATTACCGGCGACTAGCTCTTGAGCAGGCGGCGTATGGGTGCGGCGGCGGTGACCTTGCCTCGGCCCCGGTAGGCTTCGTGGTTCTGTTCAATATCCGCCAGCTTGTAAAGATAGTTCACCATGAAGCCGGCAGCGCCGTCGAGGCCATTGCGCGAGGTATCCCCGAGCCAGTTGATCCGTTCCAACCGCGCACCGTTCGATAGGTGAAAATTCTGCACCGGGTCCAGGGCCCGCTTGCCGCGCTTCTCGACCAGCAGATAACGCGCCGCCATGGGTTCCAGCACCGGACGCATGGCGGCGACCGCTGCCTCATCCCGGCTCCAATCACTGCGCGCCAACAGCGTGCGCAGGGCTTCCGGGCCATTATCGATCCCGGCGGCCTCGATCAAGGCGGCATCCACTCTTTGTGGCCACAGAGCTGCTTCCGGAGCCGAAAGCTGCTGGGTTAACCACTTGCGAAAACCAGGGACCGGCGAAAGGGTGGCAAAGGTTTTCAGGTTCGGCAATTCCCGGCGTAGTTCATCGACCACGCGTTTGATCAAGAAATCACCAAAACTAACCTGAGCCAGGCCGGCCTGAGCATTGGAAATGGAATAGAAAATCGCGGTATCCGCCTTGCCCGGGTCACCCTCGGGCGCATGCAAATCCAACAGCACCTGAACGTTGTCGGCCATGCCGCTAACCAGGGCGACCTCGACAAAGATCAACGGTTCGTCCGGCATGCGGGGGTGGAAAAAGGCAAAACAACGACGGTCGGAATCCAGCCGGTTCTTCAGATCATCCCAAGAGCGGATTTCATGCACCGCCTCGTAGGCCATCAATTTTTCCAACAATAGCGCCGGCGCATCCCAGGTGATCCGGCGCAGATCCAAAAAGCCGATATCGAACCAGGACATCAGCAACTCACGCAAATCATCGTTGAGGGAGCGCAGCTCCGGCGTCTCAGACAACAGGGAAATAATCTCCGCCCGCATATCAACTAAAAACTTAACGCCTTGCGGCAATACATTGAATTGAGTAAGTAAATCAACGCGTCTATGAACCAATGCAGCGCGTAATTCGCGCTCGGCCCGGCCCGTGTCGCCACCAGGCTCTATAGCCTGCAACGAAGCAATGGCAGCATCCACGCGATCACGGTCAACGCCGTATTCCGTCGCTAGCAACAGTAAAAAGCGGCGCCGGCCTTCGGGACCCAACTCCAGATAAAAATGCCCCAACTCGGCTGCCTTGGCCCGCGCCGAGACTTCGCCGCCGCGCCGGTCCAGACAATCCTCGATACGTTGTTTCAGCTTCTCAACGCCGGCTTCGCTCAGGGCTGCGCCCGGCTCCTCTGCGTCAGAGGCACCGAACAATGCGCGGCGCAAGGGCGCGAACGTGCGGTCGAAAAGGCTGTCTCTATGCAACATCAAAAAGTCTCAAATTTACCGGAATAAACAATGACATAAGAAAGGTTACAATTTTGTGCAACTGATTTTGCGGGTTAGTTTGTTTCGGTCCGAATCTCGGCTAATACGCCCGGCAGGGCGGGCGCCAGATCCTCGGCGGTCAGACCGGGGCCGAAGCGTTGTGCCGCCGCGCCATGTAGCCAGCAGGCCGCCGCCGCCCCCTCGAACGCCGGCAGCCCTTGCGCCAGCAAGCCGGTGCAGAAACCGGCCAGAACATCGCCCGAACCCGCCGTCGCCAGTTCCGGCGGCGCATTGGTGTTTATCACGGCCCGACCATCAGGCGCGGCGATAACCGTATCGGGGCCCTTCAACAGCACGACCGAGCCGCAGTCGGCGGCGGCCCGGCGGGTACGCTGCAACTTGTCGCCGCCGCCCTGGAACAAGCGCCCAAATTCGCTTTGATGTGGCGTTAGGATACAATTGCGGTGAAGCTTGGCAAACAAACCCTTTCGGGCCTTGGCGAAGGCGGTGATGGCATCGGCATCAAGCACAACAGTCTTTTTTAGGCTTAGGGCCGCGAACACATTATCCCGCAACTGTTTACCAACGCCGGCGCCAGGACCCAAGCAAACAGCATTGCGGCGCGGGTCCAACAACAAGCCCTTGAATTCCGCGCCGTTCCGCCATGGATCAATCATCACGGCGGTCAGATGGGCAGCATTCTCCGCCACCGCCCCCTTGGGCGAGGCAACGGTTACCAGCCCCGCGCCCACACGCAGGGCGGCACCGGCGGCCAGGCGGGCGGCTCCGGTCTTACCCGCTCCGCCGCTCAAGACCACGGCATGGCCACGGCTGTATTTATGTCCTTCGGCCCGCAACGGCGGCCAGGACGGCAGCCAGATATCCGATTGATTGAGCCATGTTTTCGGCTGAATTTCAGACAACACGGTGCTTGGAATGCCAATATCGACAATCCGCAACTCGCCACAAAGGCCCCGACCCGGATACAGCAGATGGCCTGTTTTGGGCCGAAAGAAGCTAACGGTCATGGCAGCTTGTGGAGCAAAGCCCAGAACCTGACCACTATCGCCGTGCACGCCTGATGGGGTATCGATGGCAATAATCGGCAGGCCTCTAGAACCAGCCACCGCCAGGACCTGGCGCGCAGATCCTTCTACGTCACGGGCCAAACCGGCGCCGAAAAGGCCGTCAACAACCAGCGCAGCGCCATCGAGTACATCTTCACCCAAGGGTTTGACCCGACCCCGCCAGCGCTTAGCCATGATCGCCGCATCGCCCCGCAGCTTGGCCCTCTCACCCAACAACGCCACGCGCACCTTAGCGCCGGCTTTTTTCAGATACCTGGCAATAACAAAACCATCGCCGCCATTGTTCCCCGGCCCGCACAGAACAGCCGTTGGCTTGGCACCGAAGCGGTCCAATACCGCTTCTGCGACCTCCCGACCGGCGGCCTCCATCAAGACTTCACCGCCAATCCCGGCAGCCATGGCCGCACGGTCGGCGGCCTGCATTTGCTGGACCGAAAGGACTTCCGTCATCGCATCTCTACAGATCCGGCTGCCGGTCGATGGGACGGGCGCCTTCAAAGGCCTTGGCGGCGCGCAGGACCAGATCTTCGCGGAAATTATCGGCCACGATCTGCAAGCCCACGGGCAGACCCTCGGCGGTAAAGCCGCAGGGAATGGAGCAGGCCGGTTGCTGGCCCAGGTTGAAGGGAATGGAGAACGGCGTCCAGTCGGTCCAATAGGTATTGTCGGGCGGGCTACCCGGGGGTTGCAACAACTCTACATCAAAGGCAGGTACCGCCAGGGCTGGGGTCAGCAACAAATCAACTTCCTGGAAGAATTCCCTGAGGCACATGCGCAAAGTTGTCCGGCCCTCCATGGCGCGCATATAGTCCATTGCCGAGAGTTCCTGGCCCTCGGCCACGATCTGGGCCAATTCCGGTTCCAGCTTGGCCTTTTGGCCGTCGGGCATATGGGCAAAGGCACCAGCGGCACCGGCCCACCATAGGGTCCTGAAGGATGCTTTTGGATTGTCAAAGCCGGGATCGCGGCGTTCCACCGCCGCACCCAGTTCGGTAAAGGCGGTAACCGAATCCGCCACGATGCTGGCGACCTCCGGATCGACCGTGGCATAGCCCAGGTCTGGGCTGAAGGCGACTTTCAGGCCGGCGATGCCGTCGTCTAGGCCTTGAGTGAAATCAATCCCCTGGTAGGGCAGCGCCGTAGGGTCGCGGTGGTCAGGCTCCGCCAAAACATTCAGCATCAGGGCGGCATCCGCCACGGACCGGGTCATCGGCCCAATATGAGACAGTTCGCGCATGGCGCTTTCAGGAAAAACCGGCACCCGGCCAAAATTGGGTTTCAACCCAAAAACCCCTGCAAAACCCGAAGGGATACGGATCGAACCGCCGCCGTCCGAACCCACGGCCAAGGGCCCCATATTGGCCGCCAACGCAGCGGAGGCACCGCCTGACGAGCCGCCGGGCGTCTTGGCCAAATTCCAGGGATTGCGGGTAATCCCGCTCAAGGCGCTGTCGGTTATACCCTTCCAGCCCACCTCGGGCGTCGTAGTCTTGCCCAGCATTACGGCACCATGTTCGCGCAAGCGCGCCACGCAGGGCGCGTCTTCGTCCCAAGGGCCGGCAGGATCGACGGTCAGGGAGCCTTTCAGGGTCGGCCAGCCCTTGGTCAGCATCAGATCCTTGATGGTGGTCGGCACGCCATCGACCAAGCCTTTTGGCGCCCCCTTGGCCCAGCGCGCCTCCGACGCCCTGGCAGCCATCATGGCGCCTTCGTCATCAATGATCATGAAGGCATTGATCTTGTCGTTGACCGCGTGAATTCGCTCCAACACCGCCGCCGTCGCATCGACCGGCGAAAAACTACCCTGGCGATAGCCCTCGATCAAATCGACGGCATTCGTCCTGATTAGGTCATCACTCATAACATTTCCTCGCAATGTGTTTGGCGTTCTTACGCCTAGCCTTTTGGGTGCCATGCCTTGCTTTGCGCCCGGATACGGTCCATCTGGTTCACGGACAATTTTCCACGCAGCTTATCGAAATACCATTCGGCCAGGACCGGCTTCTGCACTGCACCCAGCAAAGCCCAAAAAAAGGCTTTGGCGAAATCAATCTCCACCCCCTCGCCCAATAGATACATGCGCGACAGCATCAATTGGGCATCACCATTGCCGCCTTCGGCCGCCTGGCCGAAATAATAGGCCGCCAACGCAAGGTCCCGGGGCATGCCATCGCCATTGTAATGAACGAAGCCCAGATTATATCTCGCCTTTTCCAACCCCGCCGCCGCCGCCGATTGGAACAATGATGCCGCCTTGGCACGGTCGCGGATCACGCCCCTGCCAAAGTAGTACATATAACCAAGGTTACGCATGGCCTTGGCATTGCCCAGATCGGCGGCCCGCCGCAACAAACGCCCCGCCCTGGCTAAATCCCGGCTCACGCCTTGTCCCCGCACATAAAGTTGGGCCAGATTACGCATCGCCTTGGCATTGTTCCGCCGCACCGCATGGCCGTACCAGACGGCAGCCTGCACAAAATCCTGTTTCAACACCTTACCCAATTCAAGGTAAACCCCGATCACCCGTTGAGCCTCACCATGGCCCTGTTCCGCCGCCTTGGAAAACCACTGATAGGCCGTGCGGGGATCACGGCTGACGCCATGGCCCCGGTCATATAACAGGCCCAGCCAATACGCCGCTTCGGCGGAACCTTCGCCCACGCCCCTGTTGAATTCCTTCAATGCCGCCCCATAGTCGCCATTTTCGTAGGCGCGGTGGGCCTCTCCCAAAGCGTCCGTCTCTGCCAACGCCGGCACCGGCAATAACAAGGCAAGACAAACAGCCAATGCCGCGCAAAAGCGGCAATATGCGTTCCGTAATCTCATCGTGACACTGTACGCCGCCCGCCGAACCACGACAAGCAACAGACTTGCGGCAACAGACATGCGACTTGCCTCAATCGCCCCTCTTGCAGCTTGCCTCCGGGGCCCCTCATATGGCTTGCCTCTGACATGACAGTCTGCCAGCCTACGGTCAAAGCAACAGGTTCGAGGAGACAGCCATGCGCGTCGTCATCGCGATGATGAAACACGAAACCAACACCTTTTCACCGGTACCGACACCGATTGTGCGTTTCGCCAAGGCCCAGCCCCTCCCCTACGAAGGGCAGGAGGTTTATGATGCCTTCAAGGGCACCAACAGCGGCGTCGGCGCTTTTATCGATTTGGCCGAGGAAGCCGGCGCCGCCATGGTTTTTCCCATCGCCGCCAATGCGCCACCATCGGGACCGGTGCAGGACGATGCCTATGAATACATCACTTCGCGCATACTCACGGCCATCAAGGATGGCTGCGATGCCATTATGCTGGATTTGCACGGTGCCATGGTGACCCAGAGCTTCGACGACGGCGAGGGCACCTTGCTGGCCAATATTCGCAAAATCGCCCCGGATACGCCCATGGCGGTCTCGCTTGATATGCACACCAACATGTATGCCGCCATCGCTGACAATGCCACCGTGATTGGTGGGTTCCAAACCTACCCCCATATCGACAACTACGAAACGGCGGCCCGCACCGGGCGGCCCCTGTTCGACATGATCAACGGCCAAGGAAACCCCACCATGGCCTGGGGCAATCGGCCCATGCTGCCCCATGTCATGCGCCAGGGGACAGACAATTTCCCCAATAAAGACCTACAGGATATGACCAAGCGCATGGAGGCCGAAGGCGCCCTGATCGCCACCCTATTCGTTGGCTTCCCCCATGCGGATATCCACAATGCCGGCCTGTCGGCGGTGGTGGTAACGGATGACGACATGGCCCTGGCGGAAAAATACCGCGACGAATTGCTGGATTTCGCCTGGAATGAACGTGAAGCTTTCGTCTATCAGATTGAGCCCTTGGAAGATTCCCTGGCCCGCGCCAAGGCCGCCACGGAATTCCCGGTGGTGGTCTTGGATCACTACGACAATGCCGCATCCGGCGGCACCATGGACACCATGACCGTTCTGGGCGGTGTGCTGGATGCGGATCTGGAGGACGTTGCCGCCTTTGCCATTCATGACCCCGGTGCGGTGCAGGAGATGATCGCGGCGGGCGTCGGCAACCAAGTCACCATCAATCTCGGCGGCAAGATCGATATGCCCTCCATCGACCGCCAGGGCGAGCCCCGCATGGTCACGGGAACGGTGAAGTTGATCTCGAACGGGCAGTTTCGCAACCTGGGCCCGGCACAAACCGGCATCCTGCAGGACATGGGTCCCACGGCCGTGCTGGATACCGGAAAAGTCGAGATCGTGGTGATCAGCCGGCATCAGGAACCCAACGATCTGAACTGCTTCCGCAGCCTTGGGATCGAGCCGACGACAAAACGTTATCTGATGTTGAAAAGCCGCATTCACTACCGTGCTGGCTATGGCAAAGTGGCCAAGGAAGTCATCGAATGCGCCGGGGTGGGTGTTTGCACCTCGGACTACGACATGTTGGACTTCAAGAACGTACGCCGGCCGATCTTTCCCTTGGACAAGATCAACGATCCCAATCCCTAACACCCAAACGGTTTTGCAGTTGCGCCGCGCCTGCCGTAGTCAGGCGGACGGCGCGGCTGCCAGGCACGCGGCGCAGCCATTTTCGCATCAGGAACTGATCCAGCAACGCCGCGCCCAAGGCACCGCCAAGATGGGGACGTCTTTCGCTCCAATCCAAACACTGGCGCGCGAATTGGCGCCGTCCACGCCGCAAATCGTCAGGCGCAATTCCCATCTCGGCAAAGAATTCCTCACCGGCTTCCGTCATCTCAAAGTCATCGCCGTGGCAGCGCAGCAGGTTTCGCTCCTCCAACGCCCTTGCCACCGCGACACCAAGGCGGCCCGCAAGATGTTTGTAGCAGGACCGCGCCAGACGCACGTCATCAAGTTCGGCGGGCTCCACCGCCGCTTTGGGGGCAATCACCTGCAGGGCCTGGATCGCTGCAACAACGTCCCTTCCAGCGATGCGATAGTAATTGTGCCGTCCTTGGCGCAGCATTGTCAGCAGGCCACCCGCCCGGAGCTTGCCCAGATGAAAGCTGGCCGTCTGCGCCGTGATGCCGGCGCCAGTGGAGAGCTCCCGCGCCGTCAAGGCACGGCCATCCAGCAGTGCGGCGATCATTGAGGCCCGGCTTTCCTCACCCAGCAAAGCGGCAATTGAAGCCAGATTTTTGTTTACAGACATAGTTCGATGATATTCGATGTGTGCAGGTACAGCAATAACAATGATCCAGTGCGGAAAAATGGACCATCCCCATCTTACCGCGGCAGAGTGAGGACCAGATGATATATTGCCTTTTTAATCGGCCCGGTTCGGGGGGCTTTGTGGTCGAGGCGGCGCTGAGCCTGGCCGAAACATCGTTCGAATTGCAGGAATTTGAATCTAAACCAGGTACACCTTTGCATGAGAGCTTCCGCGCCACCAATCCATGGGGCCAGGTACCGACCCTGATTCTGCCCGACGGAGGCACAATGACCGAGGCGGCGGCGATCCTGATCCATCTGGCCGCCGCTTTCCCGGACAAGGGACTTGGGCCAGCGCCCGGGACCTCGGACCACGCCAAATTCCTGCGTTGGCTGGTGTTCGCCAGCGTGAACCTTTACGAGGCCGTCCTGCGCCGCGGCTATCCGTTCCGCTATACCACGGACCCTGGCGGCCATGGCGCCCTGGCCGCCGCCGCCAATGCTCGCCTGAAAGATGGCTTGGCCGTGCTAGAGGCCGCCCTCGCGCCGGGACCGTTCCTGCTGGGAGAGCGGATGAGCGTGGCCGATATTTACTTCGCAATGCTGTTCACCTGGGTCCACGGTGAGATCGAAGCGCCACACCTGGTTGCCATGAAGAACCACATCAAGGCACACCCGGTGATCGGTCCGATCTGGCAACGCCACTTTGGTGATCGTTGAGTTGAACGACAGCAAACATAGCCAGATTTTGGTTTACGGACATGGCTCATTGATAATCGATCTGTGTTTTTCTTGGCAATGCCCATGCTAAGCTGCCCTTAAACACGAAACCAAGGGACGGATAACATGCAAAGCGGGCAAATCGTTTTCACTGGGATGGAGCGGGTAATCTTCGGCCAGGCGGCAGCGGAGGCCGTTGCGGGCGAGGCCGAACGCTTGGGCGCCGAACGAGTGTTCCTGCTGGTCAGCGGCACCTTGAACCGAGAGACCGACGCAGTCGACCGGATGGCCGATGCCCTGGGACCACGCTATGCCGGGCGCTGGGATCATATTCCTTCCCATTCGCCGCGCGAGGCCGTGGTGGGCTGCGCCAACGCTGCGCGGGAGGCTGGCTGTGATCTATTGGTCAGCTTCGGCGGCGGTTCGGCCACGGACGGCGGCAAGGCCGCAACCATCTGTCTGCAACACGGCATTACCAAGGCGGCGGGGTTGGAGCCGTTCCGTACAGTGGTGGATGAGAACGGCGAACGGCATTTTCCGGACTACGAGGCGCCGCAAATCCGCCAGATCGTCGTGCCGACCACCCTGTCGGGCGGTGAGTTCAATGCCCGCGCCGGCATCACCAACAGCGTGGAAAAACTGAAACAAAGCTATATGCACCCCGGCATCATTCCGATCTCGGTGATCCTCGATGCCGCGGCCACCGTGCACACACCGGAATGGCTGTGGCTGTCCACGGGCATCCGGGCTGTGGACCATGCAGTGGAGACCTATTGCTCGCTTGATGCCAACGACTATACCGACGGCGCGGCGCTACAAGCCTTGCGCCTGTTGAGCGCGGGGCTGGCTCGGGTCAAGGCCGATCCTGGTGATTTGGAGGCACGGCAGAAATGTCTAATGGGAGCCTGGATCTCCATGACCGGCGTTGTCACCGGCACCCGCCTCGGGGCCAGCCATGCCATCGGGCATATTCTGGGCGGCACCGCAAATGTACCCCACGGCTATACCTCCTGCGTTATGCTGCCCTATGTGATGGACTACAACGCTGCCATCAACAGTAACCTTCAGGCCGATATCGCCGCCGCCCTTGGCCAGCCGAAAGCCTCCGCCGGCGACGCCCTGGACAAGTTGATTTCCGGCCTGGGCATGCCACGGACCCTGCGAGAGGTGGATATCAGCGAGGAAGAGCTGCCGCAATTGGCGGAAAACTGCATGCTGGATACATGGACCTTTTCAAATCCCCGGAAGATTCGTTCGCCGGATCAGGTCATGGAAATTCTGCGTGCGGCGTTTTGAGGCGAATCGATTCGCCACGGGTCGCTTTTGAAGGCAGAATCAGTCGCGAAAAACTATGATCCGGCCTCGCGGGTAGGAAAATTATCCCCCGAATATTTTCCATAATGTGAATTTCAAGCCAATGTTTCGACAGGCGAATCCGATATGGCTAACAGACCGCTGTGGATAGCTTGTTTGGCAATTGTGTAATATAATTACACTTATCCACAGATATCTTGTCATTTATTATAAATTCTTCTTGTTTGCCGCAGCATCATGATCCAGAATTTATTCAGCGGCCACGAAGGATGAATTTCTAGCCTTCAAACAGCGGGAAAATCAAACACCGGGGCCGCCGCGAGACACCAAGATCCTTCGGCTTAAGCCAGCCTTGGTTGGAATAGGTTAAAGGATACCAACGACAGGCAACTGGCTTGGATGGGGTTTCGGGACCGAAAACCTTCGTTATGACCTCCGGATCTTATCGTTCGGTGATGGGTCGAATGGCTCAAGCACCTTCGGGTGCGGCGGCCACGCCGGCGGTAGCGGCCTTCGGGCAGCTAGGGTTGGTGGGTTGCGACGCGGTCGACACGTAGCCTCCGGGTGAAAAACTGATCGGCGTAACAGCCCGAACGGAGGCACGGCACTCCTTGGGGGAACCCTGGATGCCGGGCGAGCCGGGGCCGCATGTCTCTCGGGAAAGCGGTCTGGACCGAGGTGGTTTCGATATCTTCGGATATGTGGGGCTACCATGGGTCCGCCGAATGGACGGCCAGCCCTCGGGTGGGTTTAAAATTCGGCGACCGGAACGGGGCGCTTTTGGGCGCGGCGATCCGGGGACCGGAAAGCCTTCGGGCGGAACGGTCCGGTCGGTTAAGGTGGCTTTTGAATTTATCCTTCGGGATATATTTCGCAGGCATATCCGGGCCGACAGGCTAGTCGAGGCGTGAAGCGGGTCTAACCCGTGGGTGTGTCTAGATTGGTTGGATTGGGAAGTCCTTGCAGCGTGCCTTCGGGTTTCGCAGTATTGGCTGGAACGATCCAGGCGGAAGGGCGGTTACGGCGCGTCTCCTTTCGGGGAGAGGTTCCATGAACTCCTGGCCGCGGGAGCAGCAGGCCTTTGGATGCTGGTCTTGGGAAGCGGATCTTCGGATTTGGCTCCTTGGATTTGGAATTCGGCGGTGGTTGGTCTCCATGAACCGGGAGGTTTCGGTCTCTCAGGTTCCGAGGCGTCAGGCGTGTCCTTCGGGGCACATTGCTAGGACCCCGCGTCCAATGCACCTGACGCCTCTCTTTTTTGTCAAAATTTCGCTAAAGCCTGTTTCTGCAGCGCTGCCGCCATTGTTAGCCGACAACGCTGACAAGGCGCCTATTCCGGTAATCCAGCTCTTCGTAGACTCTCGGTGTACGGAACATCTAGTTGATCTGAAAGATAAGGATGCGTCGCTAGAATTCTGGAGATGATCAGGCGCGGAGTTAGGACTAGGGCTTCCGCAATCGCCGCCTCAGCCTAGCTCTGTTTTCCGGCCCCCTCCAAAACGGCGACATAGAGGCCAAGACAAGGAGAGACGCTCAGGGTGGTCAAAGGGCCCACCCTGGCGANCCTNNGNCAAATGGAAGAGCGAACGACGGCAACAAAATCTGGCCCCGGCAAAATGAGGGCGNGGATAAAATACCAAAGACGCTGATCAGGATGANCGATGCATCCACNTCAAGCACNATCCATCCAGGCGGCCTTGTCAAAGGCCACNTGGTCACCGAAATAATGCACAGCGGCCTCCAGCTTATCCATCTCCTCGATGCGGTAGACCTTCATTGGACCCGCAATCCGTTCTACGAACTCCTCGCGCTCGGTCACCCAGGCTTCCGCCGTCTGCAGAGTGCTCTGCCGCTGTACCACGTCCCAGATATAATAGTGGCTGGGGACGATCACACGGGGCTGCAAACGATCAACAATCGACTGCACATGAATATGCCCCATGACATGCTGCGAGGCATCCACGGGCAGCAGCGCGACATCGATATGGCCCAGGGACTTCCAGACGTCATCCGGCGGGTTATGGCGGTTGTCACCCCAATGGACGATGCGCATGCCGCCGGTCTCGATCACGATCAAACAGTGATCCCAGGATCGCGGATTGTTCGGCGGCTCGATATCGGCGCCGTTGAAATGCTTGTGAACTTTCTTGAAATCGTAGATGGCGCAACTGGAATCAATGGCATGTTTGTCCGCCAGGCCATAGATCGTCATATCACCGAACGAGTACATGCCGATCAGACGGTCCAGCAGAACGTGGGCATCCAAACGATGCAGCGCATCGTGATCGAAATGCGCATGGGTGGAGACGCCTATATCAACAGCGGTAATGGGAAAGTCGCGAAAATACCAATCCCAGGTCCGCGAAGGATGATTGCGCCACGGATCGATCATCACGCTAACGCCCTTGGGCGAGGTGATGCGAAAAGCCGAGCTGCCAAAAAACGCCACCTCCACCGGCCCATCACGGGCCGGCGAGGTATCAGCCTGAAGCTCGATCATCCGGTTATGATTGGACGTCATCTGCCAGACATTCAGGCCAGTATCGATATCCGTCATGGCGACGCTCCTCTAAAGGTCTCTTCGCAAAAAACCCGGTTCATCACTCCCGCGAAAGCGGGAGTCCAGAGCCATCCATGGATTTGCGCTTTCGCGGGAATAACAATGCTGATGGAACGTCTATGCTTTCGCCGCCGTCGCTTCAATCTCGATCAGCATATCAGGCGAGGCCAGACCATCGACGATCAGAAGCGTCGAAGCGGGCAGCGTGGCATCGCCAATGACCTTTCTGCGGGCCGCGCGATAGTCATCGATACTACGCGGATCGGTGAGAAAAACAGTGAACTTGACCAGATGCTTTTTGGCCATGCCATTCTCTTTCAGGCAATTGAGAATATTGCGAAAGCACTGTTCCGCCTGCTTGCGTGCGCCGGCCTGTAGCTTGCCCTTGCCGTCAATGCCGACCTGGCCAGCGATGACCAGCCATTCGGCGCCCGCCGGCACCTTAACGCTGTGGGAATAGGCGCCCGCCGGTTTGGCATTGGTCTTGGGATTTACGAATTCGTTCATAACAAAAACCTCCCCGTTGTTTATCTCTCCAGCAACGCAGGTATCTTAACCTACCGTGCTGTAACCGCCACTAACAGATACGATCTGACCGGTAATCCAGCTGGCACCACCAGAGGCGAGAAACGCGATGGTAGGCGCCACATCGCCTGCCTGCCCTATCCGGCCTGTAGGATAGTTACGCACGATCTTGGACATGTTCGCGTCCAGCCATTCCTTGTTGCTGTGGCTGGTTTCCACAAGGCCCAGGGCAACCGCATTGACGGTGATGCCGTCGCGGCCCAATTCCTTGGCCAGTGATTTGGTCAGGGACAACACGCCGCCACGGGAAGCGGCGGTGATGGCAAGGTTCTTTTCGCCAACGCGCGCGGAATCGCCAGCCAGCGAAATAATGCGGCCATCACCCGAAGCCGCCAGATGCGGTGCAGCCGCGTGACAACAATGGATGACGCCATACAGGCCCACATCGATCTGGATATGCCAATCCGCCGGCGTGGTCTCGATAAATTTCTGCGGCGTGACATAGCCGGCGTTGTTGACCAGCACATCCAAACGGCCTAGGTCGGCCACCACCTGCCCGACCATGGCCTTGGTCGCATGGTAGTCGGTGACATCGGCGCCATAGGCTCGCGCCGTGCCGCCCGCCACATTGATCTCAGCCACCAGGGTATTCGCCGCGTCTTCGGAACCGCGATAGTTGATCGCCACCGCCGCACCCTCGTTGGCCAGCGCCAGGACGATCTCCCGTCCCACATCCCGCGCCCCGCCGGTGACCAAAGCCACTTTGCCTGAAAGTCCTAAATCCATGCTCTCTACTCCTGTTGCTTATTGACCAGACGGAACAGACGCTCTGGCGTCATGGGCAGTTCGTTGACATGCAGTCCAAGCGCATCGGCAATGGCGTTCGCAAGCGCCGCCGGCGCGCCGATGGTGCCGCCCTCCCCCATGCCGCGAAAGCCGCCGATGTTGTTGGGCAGCTCGGTCTCCAGATGGATGACCTCCATGCTTGGGATCTCCGCCGCCGTCGGCACCACGTAGTCCATCAGCGAGGCGGTCAGGATCTGCCCGCTATCATCATAGACCACCTCCTCCATCAAGGCCGCGCCGATGCCCTGGGCGACCCCGCCATGAACCTGACCATCGGCGATCAGCGGATTGATGATACGGCCGCAATCCTCTGCCACGCCATAGCGCAGAATATTCACCTGAAATGTCTCGGGATCAATCTCCACCATGGCCAGATGGGTCGCCGGCGTGGCGGTACCAAAATATGGATCATAGGTGCGGGTCGCTTCCAATTCGATGTCACCGCGGATCTCGCGCGGCAGGCGGCCCATCTCAGAATAGACCGCACGGGCCAGTTCACGAAAGCTGATGGATTTGTCCGTGCCCTTAACGAATATCCTGCCGCCAGTGGCATCAATATCACCCGCGTCGGCCTCCAGAATATGTGAGGCGGCTTTCAAAACCTGCTCTCGCACTGCACGTGCCGACATGATCGCGGCGCCCCCCGCCAACACGGTGGAGCGGGAGGCATAGGTGCCGGTGCCATGAGCAACGATGGCGCTGTCGCCATGGATCACGTCCACATCCCCGACGCGAACGCCAAGCTCCTCCGACACCACCTGCGCCAAGGTCGTCTCCAAGCCCTGACCGTGGGAGGCGATGCCGAAATAAGCGGTCACGGCGCCGGATGAATCAATACGGATATTGGCACTTTCCGTCCCCGTGTTGATCGGCATGCCCGGCGCCACGGCGATGCGGGAGCCCAAGCCCGTCAGTTCCGCATAAGATGCCAAACCAATTCCAATCCAACGTCCCTGTTCCCGCGCGTCTGCCTGATGGGCGCGCAAAGCCGGATAGTCCAAACGCTCGGTAACCGCGTCGAGACATTCCATGAACCCGGCCCGGTCCCAAACAATGCCGGATGCGACCTTGTAGGGAAATTCCTCCGCCCGCACCATGTTGCGCCGGCGCATCTCCAACGGGTCGATGGACAGCTTGGCTGCCGCCATGTCGATCAACCGTTCCATGACAAAGGTCGATATGGGCCGGCCAACGCCGCGATAGGCCCCCATGGGCGCCTTTGAAGTAGTTACACCGCGCACCCGGCCCCGGTAGTTCGGCACCCGATAAGGCCCCGGCAGGAACGAAATCACCTGCACCGGCTCCACCGTGGCGGTCCAGGGATAGGCGGAATAAGCACCCACATCACCGATTACATCCGCCCGCAGGCCCAGGATATGGCCGTCTTCGCCACAGGCCAATTCGGCCTCAATACGTTCATCGAAGGCCTGATTGGTGCTCATCAGATCTTCCGTGCGGTCCGACAGCCACTTCACGGGCCGGCCCAACAGCCTCGCCAGAACACAGACCAGCACTTCTTCGCGGTATAGCGCACCTTTGCCACCAAAGCCGCCGCCCACATCCGGCGCCACCACACGCAGGCGATTGCCGGGAATGTCCAGCATCTCCACGAGGGCATCACGGACCACACCGGGCACCTGCGATGTTGAATGCAGGGTTAGGGCACGGCGGCCCTGATCATAGTCCGCCAGATAACCCCGGTTCTCCATTGCAGTCGGGGTTTTGCGGCGCATCCGGAAGCTATCGCCGACACGAACCGGCGCGGTCTCTATCACCTCGTCCACATCGCCGCGCTGGAAGGTGCGGGTCAGAATGACGTTGCTACCCACGTCATCATGCAGCACAGGCGCATCCGGTTCGGCGGCGGCAACGGGATCGATCACCGCGCCCAGCTCTTCATAGCTGATGGCAATCCGCTCCACCGCGTCTTCCGCCAGATAACGGCTCTCCGCCGCCACGGCGACAACCGGCTCACCTACAAAACGTACTTTTGACCCCGCCAATACCGGCAATTCCGTCGCGTAGTAATCCACCATGCGCGAGGTGGCGCGGATTGGCTGGAATAGATCGGTGATATCACTGGCCGTGAAAACCCCGTACACGCCCGGCATAGCGGCGGCCTCCGCCGTTTCGATGCCGGTTATGTGGGCATGGGCATGATCACTGCGGGCAAAGGCGATGTGTAAGGTATGGGACAGGCTAATGTCATCGATGAATGTGCCGTGTCCAGTCAACATTCGCGGATCTTCGACCCGTTGCACACGGGCGCCAATGATCTTTGGTCTAGCTTCCGCCTCCCCAGCTTCAACTATCATGGTCCGCCTCCGCCACCGCGCGGATCGCCCGCACCACATGTTCGTAGCCGGTGCAACGGCAAAGATTACCCGACAGTCCTTCGCGGATTTCCTCATCCGTCGCCAAGGGATATTTGCGCAACAGATCAATGCCGGTCATCAACATCCCCGGAGTGCAGAAACCGCATTGCAGGGCATGATGGTTCTGGAACGATTTCTGCAACGGGTTCATGTTGTCGACCGTGCCCAGGCCCTCCACCGTCTCGATTTTGCCACCGTCCGCCTGCACCGCGAAGCACAAACAAGAACGCACGCTGTCGCCATTCAGGATGATTGTACAGGCACCGCAAACGCCCTGTTCGCAACCCACATGGGTGCCCGTGAGGCCCAGTTCGTGGCGCAAAAAATCGGCCAGCGAAAGGCGTGGTTCAACCTCCCGCTCGTAAGTGATGCCATTGACGCTGACCTTTATCATGTTGCCGACTCCAGCGCGCGGCGGGTCAGGATCCCTACCAAATGACGGCGATAATCGGCGGAAGCATGCAAATCATCATTTGGCGAAACGGCATCCCGCGCCGCAGCTACCACCGCGTCCATATCTGGGTACAAGGCCTCCGCCTTAGTCAGACGCAACGGCGTATCATGCGCGCCGATCACCGCTATCCTGACATCATCCGCAACCGTTGCACCCACAGCCGTAAGCGCGAAGTCGCCGGAGCGCCGGGCAAATTCCTCGAACCCCCAACCAGTTCCCGCCGGTAGGGCCGGCAGTTGGATTTCCGTTAGGATTTCATCCTCCGCCAACACGTTATCAAGCGTGCCCTGATAAAAGTCCACCGCCGCGATGGTGCGTTGGGTTGTGACTAATTGGGCATCCAGCAACAGCATCAGGCCCGGCAACTCAGCCGCCGGATCAGCATGGCACAGACTGCCGCCGATGGTACCGCGATTGCGGATCGCCAGATGCGCCACGTACTGCATGGCGGCATTCAATACTGGGAACCGTTGGCGTACCAGCTCGGAGGTTTCCAACGAATGATGCCGCGTCATGGCGCCAATACGCAAACCAGCCGCGCCATTGTCTTTAATATAGTCCAGGCCGGGGATACGGCCGATATCGACCAACAATGAAGGCGCCAGCAAACGGAAATTCAGCATGGGCACAAGGCTTTGCCCACCGGCCAAAACCTTCGCCTCGTCATCCGCCAGGGCGGCGACAGCCTCGTCCAGTGAGGCTGGCGCGAGATATTTAAAAACCGGCGGCTTCACCGCTTAAACACCCCTGAATACGGCCTTGCGCTTGCCGTGGAAGGCTTCCACGCCCTCCTTGAAATCCTCCGACATGCGCAGACGGCCATAGGCGTCGCCTTCGATCTCGGTGCCAGCTTCAACCGTTGTATCCTACGCCGCATTGACCACGCCCTCAATGGTGCGTTGCGCAAGGGGCGAGAATTCACACAGTTCGTCCACGAAAGCATCCACGGTCTCTTCCAGTTTATCGTCGGGCACGCAATCCAGTACGATGCCCCAGTCCTTGGCCTCGGTGCCAGAGACACGGCGGGAGCGGAAGGTCATGTCCTTGGTACGCTGAATGCCGATCATGTGCAGCAGCCGGATGGAACCGCCCAAGACGGTATTTTGCCCGATGCGCTGTTCAGGCAGGGCAAACTGCGCCGTCTCGGAACAGATGCGAAAATCGCAAGCCATAGGCAGCTCGAAGCCAACGCCGAAACTATAGCCCCTAATCTGCGCCACCACGGGTTTGTGACAACGCGCCGGCGCAGCGATGTTGTAGGCCAGTTCCGAGACATATTCCGGCGTGGCGGCGAGAAAGCCCACAATGTTGCCGCCAGAGGAGAAATGCTTACCCTCGGCACGCAGCACTATGACGCGGACCCGGTCGTCATGGTCCAACTCCTCGAAGACCAGGCGCAACTGGTCACACTGAGGTATCTCGATGACGTTCAAGGGCGGGCGGTCGAGGATAATATCGGCCCGCTCCCGGTCCGGGTAGATCTCCACCCGGAATCCATCAAGATTCTCCAACGACCTGGCCCGCTGACTTTCAAAGGACGTGGGCACTCGCTTCTAACTCCCAAATTATGGTTCAACAGTGTATTCGCCATCCACCAGCATGCGGCGCAGGATCTTGCCCACCGGTGACTTCGGCACATCCTGGATAAAGACATAAGCACGCGGCCGTTTGAAGGGGGGTAATTCAGATTCCAGACACCAGGTATCCAGCGTTTCTTCGTCTACCCCAACCCGGCGCACGATAAAGGCCGTGACCACCTGGCCCCAACGCGGGTCAGGCAGGCCGACAACCGCGACCTCGCCCACGCCAGGATGCAGGGACAGCACGCTCTCGATCTCGACGGGCAGGATATTCTCGCCACCAGAAATAATCATGTCATCTACCCGGCCCGTGACGAAAATATCGCCATCTCGATCCCGATAGCCAATATCGCCAGTGTAGTACCAGCCGTCATGCAAGGACTTGTCATCTGCGTCCGGGTGCTTCCAGTAACCCTCGAAACTTTCGTCGCCGTCCAGGGCGGCAATGATCTGGCCCTCTTCCGTGCCGTCCACCTGATCATCGGGCCCGCTGGCATCCAGATCTATGATGCGGATTTCCTGGTTCAGACCCGCCTTGCCCGCCGATCCCGGCTTGGCCGCCGCGTTCGGTTCGATGGTGAAGGTGTAAATTTCTGAAGAGCCGTAGTGATTGACGAACAGTTCCGGCTTAAACGCCGCATCCAGTTCCTGCAACAGGCCATCGGTCATAGCCTGGCCAGCAAAGCCCAGCTTACGCACCGACGAGGTATCCGTGGCCGCGAAAAACGGTGAGGCTAAAAGGTCATGATATAGCGTCGGCACGAGATACAGATTGGTGATCCCGTGCTCCATGATCAGGGTCAGCGCCTCACGCGGATCATAACGGCGCTGGCAGACGAAATGTCCGTTGATCAGTATTGATGCCAGCAACGAACGTACACCCATAGTGTGATACAGCGGCATGACGCCCAATGTGACCTCGCCACGGGCATATTGGTTTTGCGCCACATGCGCCATGGCCGCTGCGCGTTCTGCGCCTTGTGTGCGCGGCACGCCCTTGCCCCGCCCGGTGGTGCCGGAGGTATAGAGCATCACAGATTTATCCCGCACCGTGGCACGGGAGGCCGGCGGCGCCGGAGGATGGGCAAGCAAACCAACCCAATCCTCGTCCACATTGATACCCTCGATATCGGTGGCCACCAGATCCATCGTCGCGGCCTCGAACACCACGGCCTTGGCCTCTGCATCATGCAGGACATAGTCCAGTTCCTCGGCACTGGCCCGCCAATTCAGCGGCGTTATCACCAGGCCCACGATCTGCGCCGCCATGTGCAAGGTCGCCGCCTCGTAACGGTTTTGCAGTACGGTAACGAAATGATCGCCCTGTTTCAGGCCGTGCGCATCCAGGCCGGCAGCCGCGCGCAGAATATCGTCCTGCCAGGCCTGATAGGTCATGCTCCGCTCGCCGTCGGAAATCGCCACCGCGTCAGGCATGCGGATGACGCTGGCCAACAAGCTTCTGCCCAAATCGAACATTCTCAACCTTTCCCGAATGCCTCTACGGCAGCCTGAACGATGCCATGATAACCGGTGCAGCGGCAAATGTGACCGGACAGAACATCGCGTATACGCGCCTCGTCCGCATGGGGCTCCTCGTCACGCAGCTGGCTCAGGGACCAGGGGAAATCGTTTAGTTCATCATCTTGTCCCGGACAGTTGAGACCGATCATGCCGGGGGTATCGATAGCGCGGATTTCGCCATGGACCAGGGACGAGCGCAGAAAGGCCGCATGGCGGGCATGTGGCGGTGTGGGCAAGTCATCGTCAAAACGGCCCAAACCACGCAACAAGGTGGGATCATCCACCCGCCGCATGGAATGCCTGACCCAATCCTTGTCTGCCGTGCTGTTCACGCCGCCAAACTTATCTTCGTGGGCCGAAAAAGAGAAGGCCCGAAGCGATGTTGCCTTCACTTCGGGCCGACCCCAATATAGTCAGGTGCGTCTATGCTAGATCCCGCGTCCATGCACTGACGGCTATTTTCTTACGGGAGCAACCGAACACTGTCAACGCTATTTTGTGGTTTTGCGGAATTTAGACACTAAATCTAGTACACAGCTTTCCTCTGCCAGTTCGCCAACTGGACCCGCAAGGCTGCCACGAATGCCAGGGGTTGGTCCAGCATCAGGTGATGTTGCGCCGCCGGAATAACAATCAGCGGCGCATCCGGCCCCATCAAACCGTTCGTATAACGGGCCATTTCATCCGTGACCAAGGCGCTATCGGCGCCAATAAATAGGGCTGTTGGACAGTTTACCGCCGCTAAATGCTCATGAAACGGTTCGGCGAAGCGGCGCCCAGACATTGCGTTGCTGTCGAATTTCCAGGTCCAGCCGCCTTCCATCTCTTTCAGGGAATGGCGGGCAATATATTCGACAATAAAGCGGTTTTCACAGACCTGCCTTGGCCGTAGGCGAAAGCGGGCCACGGCTTCATCGAAATCAGGATACAGGCGGATGGCGCCCATGGGCGAGGCCCTGCGGCCACGGCCCTGGTCCTCGCCAGGGGGGCGAAGGGGCGAATCAGCGATCACCATTCCGCCCAGATTTTCGCCGTAAAGCGAGGCATATCGCATGGACATGAAGCCACCAAAGCTATGGCCAACAAGGAAAGGCTTTGGCCCTAGGCCGCCATCCTCGATTACGGCATGGATTTCCTCGGCCCGGATGGTGGCGTTGTAAACTTCCCCCGGCCTCGTCCCGCTATCCCCCATGCCCGAAAGATCTATCGCCGCGACCCGGTACCCATCGCGAAAGAACGGCGCGACATGGCTCCACCAATGGGCATGCGCACCGCCGCCGTGGACGAACAGAACCCCGCGTGGATTTTCGCCATAACTATTGGTGCTGTCTTCAGGCTGCCATAGCAAATAATGGATCGAGCAGCCCTCGACCTTGACGTGCCGTGACTGACCTTGTTGGCCAATGGCCCAATGGAACCAATCCGGTGCCGCCGCCCTGACCTTCAATCGCTGCTCTGCTGCCGCCATTTTCCTATACCAAAATAACTGCCATTCGATCATTCATAACACATTTGCAGACGGCGCTTGCCTAGAGCCTAGGGTAGGCCCTAAATTGGTCAGTGGAAGGGGGACGCATTCCGGTGATGCGCGCGGGCTTCAAACCCGTTGAGGGGCGTTAGACGCGCCTGGTGGGTTCGACTCCCACTCCTTTCCGCCAATTCCTTCCAAAGCATAAAAAACGGACCCTTCACCGCCTAGGTAAAGGGCCCGTCCTTGGTTCTTGTTTCTATTGCGGAATTTCGAACAGGCCGGCAGCACCCATGCCGGTGCCGACACACATGGTCACGACAACATATTTGGCGCCACGGCGCTTGCCCTCGATCAGGGCGTGACCGGTCAGGCGGGAGCCCGTCATGCCGAAGGGATGGCCAACGGCGATGGAGCCGCCATCAACATTCAGCTTATCATTGGGAATGCCCAGCTTATCCCGGCAATACAAAACCTGTACGGCGAAAGCCTCGTTCAATTCCCACAGATCAATGTCATCCATGGTCAGACCATTACGTTCCAGCAGCTTCGGAATAGCAAATACAGGCCCGATGCCCATTTCATCGGGCTCACAGCCATGTACGACCATGCCGCGATAGATCCCCATGACATCCAAATTGCGCTTAGCGGCTTCCGCATCGCTCATCAAGACGCAGACCGAGGCACCATCAGACAGCTGGGAGGCATTACCAGCCGTGATGTGGCCGTCTTCCCGGGTCACTGGCTTCAGACCTTGCAGACCCTCCAGCGTAGTCGAGGCGCGAATGCCTTCGTCATGCTCCAGCAGCGTATCTACATGGCTGACCTCGCCGCTCGCTTTGTCCGTGACGATTTTTACCGTCGGCATTGGCACGATCTCGTCATCGAAGCGGCCGGCTTGTTGCGCGGCCGCCGTGCGCATCTGGCTTTGGAAGCCGTATTCGTCCTGGGCGTCGCGGGAGACGTTGTAGCGGTCCGCGACCGTCTGAGCGGTCTTCAGCATGGGGTCATAGATGGACGGTAGGTTGCTATCCAACCAATCGTTGACCCGGCGATATTCGTTGGCATGCTCATTTTGAACCAGAGACACGCTTTCCAAGCCGCCGGCCACGGCTATGGGCACGCCATCGGTGATGATGTTCCGGGCAGCAATAGCGATGGCGTTCAGGCCGGAAGAGCAGGCGCGGTTGACCGTCAGACCCGACACACTAACCGGCATGCCGGCCCGCATGGCGGAGGCGCGGGCAACATTGCCCCCGGTGCAGCCTTCGGTACGGGCCGCGCCCATGGTCACATCCTCGACCTCCGCCGGATCAATGCCGGCACGTTCCACGGCGTGTTTGATCACATGACCGCCCATATCGACGATATGGGTATCATTGAAGGCGCCGCGAAAGGCCTTGCCGATCGGCGTGCGAGCGGTTGAAACGATGACGGCGTCGCGCATGATGGATTTTCCTTGTTTTGCGATTTTGAACCGGAATTAGGCCAACTATAACCTTCTTCGCCGGAACGTGCCAGCGGTCACGGCACATCAACACATATCAACGTTGTTTGCTGCTTAATGACAATCTACACTGCTTTTCCCAGCGTGGAACGGAACCAAGGATGGAGAAGTCAAGTCAGTGCCCGATGTAGATCCGATTACAGCTTCCGTCATCCAACACCGGCTGGTCGCCATCGCCGAGGAAATGGGCGAAGCGATGTTGCGCACATCCTATTCACAGATCCTCAATTCGAGCCGGGATTTCTCCACCGCAATCTGTGGCGCCGGCAGCCGCCTGGTGGCCCAGGCGGAACATATCCCCGTCCACGTGGGTGCCCTGCCCTGGGCCGTTAAGGCGGTTGTCGATTTCTTTGGCGATAATGTGAATCCGGGCGATGTCTTCCTTTTGAACGATCCCTATCATGGCGGCAGCCATCTGCCGGACCTGACAGCCTTCGTGCCTGTATTCGCAAACGGCAAAATATTGTTCTGGACCATCAACCGGGCCCATCATTCCGATATCGGCGGCGCCACGCCCGGCGCATATAACGCCTCGGCCAAGGAAATCTGGCAGGAGGGCCTGCGCGTTCCGCCCCTTCGCCTGTATGCGGGCGGCGAACTTCGCGAAGATCTGATGCAGATGCTGACGGTCAACGTGCGCCATCCGCGGGATTTCCAGGGCGATCTGGCGGCACAGATCGGCTCGGTGCGCCTTGGTGAAAGACGGTTGGAAAAACTGCTGG
>PCBT01000008.1 GCA_002731375.1 Rhodospirillaceae bacterium
ATTCAGCCCGAAGGTACGGGCGTCACAACTTTAGTTTTGGAGAAGAATTATCCGCTGGCTTTAACCGTGCCGTGATAGATCCAAAACTGCATGCCCGTGTCGGCTGCTATGCCATCCCGGATGGCGGCCATGGTCTTGAGGTATTTATTCATCGCTGCCTTGTTGGGAAACTCAGCGATTACCATGCCGGAACAGACGCCCTTGTGGTCGCCGGTTTGAACCGACGACCAACGCGACACAACTTTCTGTTTTTTGAGTGCGTTCAGGGATGGTTCTACGGTTTTCCGAAACATTTTCATGGTCTCGGACCATGACAGTGGGACCTCAAAAACTTGCACTCGCGTGTAACTCATAGGAATTGCCCCCTTGGCTCATTTGCGAAAACAAATACGGGACAATGTTGTCACGGCCTTGACTGGTTTGTCCACGGCGAGGGCAAAAATGGACGCGCGCTAAGAAAACGCCCGCCGCTCGGTAGATATAAATATCCCAGCCGGTGGGGGCCTCATACCGCTAGGCAGCGTCAGGCGATGCCATCACGGTCGACAGCACCGCCTACACCATCCGCATTGATGTGGCGGTCGATTATGCCACCCTAGAGACAGACCGGTCAGGTCCGCGACAACATTGTTCCGTATCTAAGAGCATTGGAATACTGTCGTGCGAGCGAGGCAAGTCTGAAGCCTATGGCGGACTGGCCGGATGGCGGTTTCCAGAACGATCGCTGATTGCCGGTAAGATGCATTTTGCTGCGCCGAATCTCGTCCCAGCTTCACAACCAAATCAATGTACGACCATGTGAGAGGTCTAGGTCATGACGACACATTTATTGATACTGAACGGCCCCAACTTGAACTTATTAGGCGAACGGGAGCCTGAAATCTATGGCGCGACAACACTAGCCACCATAGAAGAAAGTTGCCAAGCCTATGCCGATGTTTTGGGCGCCAAGTTGGACTTTCGTCAATCCAACTACGAAGGTCAGCTTGTCGATTGGGTTCACGAAGCCCGCCACGCAGTTGATGCCATCATCGTAAATCCGGCCGGACTTTCCTTCCATTCCATCCCACTGCTTGATGCCTTAAAGGTATTTTCCGGCCCGATCATGGAAACACACATTTCCAATATTCATGCGCGAGACGAACACCATCGACATTCGATCCTTTCCTCCGTTGCGACCGGTGTGATTTGTGGTTTGGGTCCCTATGGCTATATCATCGCGATGCAGGCTGCGGCGCACTTGCTTGGGACCATTCCGAACAACCTGCCGGAACCGATCAGGATAGGACCCGCTTGAACGCCGAGGGAATCTGTTTTCCTAGATCCACGGATCAATGGAGGGAACCCTACGAGTTATAAGCGTGTTACAATAATTACTAGGTCGGAAGTTACCGAGGAGGCAATTTCGGTCATGAAAACCAAATACATGCCTGCTGTTAAAGCGATGGGTTGCTTAGAGGCTGATGTGATCCAGACGAGTCCTGACTCAACCGTTGGGGCAAAAGGGGGCCGACGGCGCACCATGTCGCGGGTGACGGGCTGTTCCAGCTTGATCACCTCGGCCCCGCAGGCCGCCAGCAAAGCACCGCAATAACCCAACGCGACACCTTCGCCGAACTCGACAACTTTCAGGCCTTCCAGGGCACTCATACAGCCATTTCCTCCAACGAATTATCTTACATCAAATTGCGGCGGTAGGACCTGGCTTCATCGAACATGGCGACAATGTTCTCGGGCGGCACATCGCCCTGAATGTTATGCACGCTGTTGAGCACGAAGCCGCCACCGGGGCCAAGAATATCAATGATGCGCCGAACCTCGGCACGCACTTCCTCCACCGTGCCGAACGGCAATATCCGCTGCGTGTCGATGCCGCCCCAGAACGTCAGGCGGTCGCCGAACTCGGCCTTCAAAACTTCCGGCTGCATGCCCCGAGCGGCAACTTGAACCGGATTGATAGCGTCAAAACCGGGAAACTTGCCACTATAGTATGACGGCACCTTGGCCTCGATACCGGCGCCGCCTGATCTGGCGGTTGGGGTGAGACAAAATGCCCTATCCTCGGCGGGTCTCGGCTCGTCTAAGCTGGCCAACGTAGCGAATTAATCTCCCTTGCATGTACCGATCAGACTGACCAGCTAGCGCCGCTTCCCAACTCTTCCTCGGCCTAGCTGGTCTTTGCCTATCCGTTCCTGCCGATCCAGCATCTCATGTAGCGCATCGAGGTGTGCCTGGCCCTCGTCCACCGTTTCCGTGGAAACAGCCACGGACTTGCCGTAGCCNCGATCCAGTAGCGCCTGTGCGGCNGCNCCACGGGCGGCGTCGGACTTGGCGTGGCGCATCAGATCCACCAGCGTTTCGATGGCCTTCTCGGAGTGATTGCGGGCCAGCTCACGGACATGGCCCACCCAACCCCCGCGCGTAAACGTATAGGCGGTCCCGCGAAAAAATTTGCGGTTTCGAACCGTATTGCGACCCTTATGCTCGGCCAACTCGTTTAGGGCTTCCCCAAGGCGCTCCAACCCATAACCCTTCTTTCGCTTCATCGCCCGTTCATAGTGGGAAGGCGGCTAGAAGCTTGTAACAGTATTTGCCATCATCGATACTGCAAAATCTGAGTTAATTTGAGGCCTGAGAAGGAGCTTGATATGGCCGGTTTCACTGGTAGTTGTCTCTGCAAAGCTGTGACTTATAAATCAAATGCAGATCCGCTGATGATCGCGAATTGCCATTGTGAGAATTGCAGAAGGGCTACAGGATCTGTGTTTGGCACCATTTTGTTTGTGCCCGAAGATCAGCTTCAATTTGATGGGGAGGTAACACACTTCAGCCATAAGGCAGACAGTGGAAACACAATGACAAAGCAGTTTTGCATAAAATGTGGAGCACAACTATTTGGGACCAATAGTGGTAGACCCAATGTAGCTGGTATCAGAGCCGGAACGGTAGATGACCTCAACATTATCAAGCCGACTATGAATGTCTTTACAGACAGCATGGTTCCTTCAACGCAATTAGATCAAGACCTGCCAAGTTCACCAAAAATGCCACCATAGTTACCCGGAGTAAAAAGCAGCCAGTTTATTCTGACAAAGCCCCGGGAGGAGACCTTCTGTTTACACACTCGACTGGTTGCGTTGCCGGCGAACAAGTTCGATTTACAACAGACGCCATCATTTCCAAGCAATTGGACCGCATCCATCGAATGCTATGCGACTCCTACATCAAGAAAACTGCATCGAGAGTTCCTTGTTTACGAGCTCCAGAAATCGCGCGGCGGCGACCGGCAGGACACGGCCGCGTAAATAGCCTGCGACCAAAACGCCGGCAGCCGTTTCGGACGTATCAAGCGGAACAGCGGCAAGGCGTTCACTTTCCAGATCCGGCCTTAGGTTTATCGCGAGACTGAAACTCAGCGCCATGCTGTCCCGGGACATCAAGCGCAGCAAATCCAGACTATTGGACTCGAGTGCCGGGGCGAGGGTCACCCCGGTTTTCTCCGCGTCGATGTCTAAAACTTGGCGGATACCCTCCGGGCGTTTTGGCAGAACCAACGGGAACTCAGCACAGTCATAGATTTTTAATCGATCTCTGCCGGCAAGTGGGTGTTGGTCCGACATGATGCAATACACTTTCTGGACGCCCGAATAGACGAGGTGGAGTTCTTTCAGGCGCATTGGTCGAAACACAATGGCGATATCATTGGTGTTGTCCAAAAGTGAGACCTCGGCCTCACCGCGCTCATGCAATTCGACACTGAAAGTTACGGACGGAAACTCTTCCAGGTGTTGCTTGATAAGAGCCGGAAGGAAAAACTGAACGGCCTCGCGTGTTGTCGCGATGTTGATATGGCCCGCCCGCATGCCCGACAGGTCGGCGATGCTCGATTTCACGCGATCCATGTCAGCGATCTGATCACGGATATGTTTCAGCAAAATCTCACCGGCAACATTGGGGCGCAGGCCCGAAGGGTGGCGCTCGAATATTTCCACGCCAAGTTCGTGCTCAATGCCCTGCACCCGGCGGTTCAGAGCGGAGGGCGTTATGCCCAATTCCTCGGCGGCGCTCCGGAGCGAGCCGGCGCGGGCGATCTTGTCAATATACTTCAAGATAAGCTGGTGGCGCATCGCGGTCTGTGACCCCCGGATTTCCATACGTGTTGCAAAAAATGCAACGTGATATGTTTTTATTAGCAACAGACATCAACGGTAACAAGCGATATGAGATAGCTATCAACTTTTGATTTTGCCGATCAGCGAAAATGGATCTGCGCCATGAAACAGAAACTAGTCGTTATCGGCGCAGGAATGGCTTCGGGACGCATGCTCGAAGAACTGCTCGAACTGACGCCAGATACCTATGACATCACTTTGTTTGGTGCGGAACCACGGGGAAATTATAATCGCATCATGCTTTCGCCGGTTTTGGCTGGCGACAAGACGTATGATGCAATCGTCACTCATGACGCCGCGTGGTACAGGTTCCACGGCATCAACTGCCGCTTTGACGAGAGCGTAGTTAAGATTGACCGCACGAAAAAGTGCGTGGTCAGTACTGGTGGCGTAACCGCCTATGACAAGCTCATCATTGCAACCGGCTCGGCGTCGTTCTTTATCCCGGTTGCCGGAGCCAATCTGCACGGCATCGTCGGGTTCCGCGACTATGACGATGTTACGGAAATGCTGGCTGTGGCAAAAAAAACCGCAGGCAAGGCAGTGGTCATCGGTGGCGGTTTGCTAGGTCTTGAGGCTGCCGCGGCTCTGCATCAGCAAGGCATGGACGTGACCGTCTTGCACCTGATGGGGCATCTCATGGAGCGTCAGTTGGACCCTTCAGCAGGTTATTTGTTGCAAAAAGAACTTGAAAGCCGCGGTATCAAAGTGGTGTGCAATGCCCACACCAAGGCGATCTTGGGACAGGAGTGTGCTGAAGCCGTGGCGCTGGATGACGGGGCCGTTTTTGATGCCGATCTTGTGGTCATGGCCGCCGGCATTCGCCCTGAAACCCGCCTTGCCGTCGATGCCGGCCTGCATGTCGAACGCGGAATCATCGTGGACGATGCCATGGCCACCTCAGACCCGGATATCATGGCGGTGGGGGAATGTGTCGAGCATGGCGGCACGGTCTATGGTTTGGTTGCTCCACTTTACGATATGGCCAAGGTGTTGGCCCGATCCTTGATTGGTGAAGCGGCCGCATTTGTGCCTCCGTCTGTCGCAACCAAATTGAAAGTTACCGGCGTTGATCTGTTTTCCGCCGGAGAGTTCATGGGCGATGACGGACGCGAGGAGATCGTGTTCCGCGATCCGGCGCGCGGAATCTACAAACGTCTCATTTTGCGGGACAATCGGATCATCGGTGTGGTGATGTACGGCGATACCGCCGATAGCAGTTGGTTTTTCACCAAATTAAAAACCGGCGAGGACATTTCCGAGTTGCGCGACACCCTGATCTATGGTCCAGCCTTTCAGGGCGGTGCGGCGTATGATCCGTTGGCGGCCGTTGCCACCCTGCCGGCGGACGCGGAAATCTGTGGCTGCAATGGAATTTGTAAAGGCCAGATCGTTGACGCTATAAGCGCCGGCTCACATGATTTAACGACTATCAGGGCGATCACCAAAGCATCCGCTTCCTGTGGCAATTGCACGGGACTGGTCGAGCAGGTTCTGGCCAGCACACTGGGTGATGATTTTAAGGCCCCCTTGGCAAGGCCGGTGTGCAGCTGTACGACTTTGCCCCACGAAGACGTGCGACAGATCATCAAGTTGCGGGCATTGAAGACCATGCCGGCGGCGATGCAGGAATGCGGCTGGAAGACGTCGTGTGGATGTGCCACCTGTCGCCCGGCTTTGAATTACTACCTGATTGCCGAATGGCCGCTGGAATATTCTGACGATCCGCAAAGCCGACTGGTCAATGAACGCAACCACGCCAATATCCAAAAGAACGGTACCTATTCCGTAATGCCGCGCATGTGGGGTGGCATGACCACGCCTGACGAACTGCGCGCCATCGCCGATGCCGCCGATAAATTCGACGTGCCGGCCGTGCACGTCACCGGCGGCCAACGCATTGACCTGCTGGGTGTTCAGCGAGAAGACCTGCCCGCGATCTGGGCCGACCTCAACGGTGCGGGGTTGGTTTCGGGGCATGCCTACTCGAAGGGCTTGCGCACGGTGAAGACCTGCGTCGGTAGCGATTTCTGCCGCTTCGGCACCCAGGACAGCACGGGCTTGGGTATCAATCTGGAAAAGAAACTGTGGGGCAGTTGGACGCCGCACAAGGTCAAGCTTTCGGTTTCGGGCTGCCCGCGCAACTGCGCAGAAGCCACATGTAAGGACGTGGGTATCATTTGCGTCGATAGTGGTTACGAAATCGGTGTTGCCGGTGCCGCGGGCATGGAACTGCTCAAGACCGAACCCCTGGCCAAGGTCGCTAGCGAGCAAGAAGTGATCGATCTAGCGGTTGCCTTCATTCAGATCTACCGCGAGCAGGCGAATTATATGGACCGCCCCTACAAGTGGGTGGCCAAGGTCGGGATGGATTGGGTCCGGGAACGGATTGTCGACGATCTAGCTGAGCGCTCCGCCCTTTGCGCGCGTTTCGAAATTTCACAATCGGTCTACCGCAAGGACCCATGGGCCGAGTTGGCTAAACCCGAATCTCAACAACATAGATGGTCGCCGTTGGCCGATCTGGATTTGGTGGCAGCACAATGAAGAACTGGATTGACATCGCCGCACTGACCGACATTCCCAAACGCGGCGGAAGAGTTGTCAAAACATCACAGGGGTGCGTCGCCATATTCCGCACCCATGATGACCGCGTTTTCGCCATCGATGATGCTTGTCCGCATCAGAAAGGTTCGTTGTCTGAAGGTCTCGTGCACGGATCTGCTGTCACCTGCCCACTGCATAGCTGGGTCGTCGATCTGGAAACCGGCTTGGCGCAGGGCGCGGATCAGGGTGGCGTCACCACCTACGAAATATCCGTCGAGGGGGGACGAATACGACTGGACGCTTCTCGTTTGAAATCACGTTCGGCGGCATGACACCTCTAACCCATAAACCTCTAAATCACGCTGAAAGGAACTAAGATGGCTTATTTAGCCCCCTCCGAATTTGTTACCAAGATGATCGATGCCGGTGAATCGAAAATCTTCATGTCGACCCGCGATATAGTGATCCGTGCCTATATGGCAGGGGCGATCCTCGCTCTTGCTGCGGTGTTCGCGATAGCTGTTACCGTGCAGACCGGTTTGCCAATTGTTGGCGCGATCCTGTTCCCCGTTGGGTTTAGCATGCTCTATTTGTTGGGGTTTGATTTGCTGACGGGTGTCTTTGTACTTTGTCCGCTCGCTTTGATTGACAAGCGTCCCGGTGTGACGGTCAATGGCGTGCTTCGCAATTGGGGGCTGGTGTTCGTTGGCAACTTTGCCGGTGCGTTTACCGTCGCTTTGCTGATGACGATCGTTTACACGTACGGGTTTTCAACCGAACCCAACGCCGTAGGCCAAAAAATTGCCGAGATTGGTCATGCCCGCACCGTGGGTTATGCTGAGTATGGCTTGGCCGGTATGCTGACTTTGTTTATCCGCGGCATGTTGTGCAATTGGATGGTCTCGACCGGTGTTGTCGGTGCGATGATCTCGACCTCGGTGAGTGGCAAGGTGATCGCGATGTGGATGCCAATCATGTTGTTCTTTGCCATGGCGTTCGAGCATTCCGTCGTGAACATGTTCTTGTTCCCGTCCGGCCTGCTCATGGGTGGCGACTTCTCGGTCATGGACTACCTCGTTTGGAATGAAATCCCGACGGTCCTGGGTAACCTTGTTGGCGGTCTCGCATTTACCGGCCTAACGCTTTATGCGACCCACGTAAAAACCAGGATAGCGCGCAACGCGGTTCCGGCCGTATAGGGGAGTGTTCTGCCCAGCCCTGAAAGGGCTGGGCAGAGCGGTACATCGATGGCGCAAGAATTATCGGTTTCAATCGGTCACTATTCCGACAAGGGGCGCAAGGAGGTCAATCAGGATTTCCACGGCGCTCTTTTCCCTGATGGACCGACCCTTGGCATGAAAGGTATTGCGATTGCACTTGCCGATGGGATCAGCAGCAGCTTGGTTAGTCAGATTGCAGCCGAATCGACCATCAAAAGCTTTCTGACAGATTATTACTGCACATCGGAGACCTGGACGGTAAAAACCTCGGTGCAGCGGGTAATTGCGGCGATAAATTCCTGGCTGTACGCGGAAACCAAACGTAGCCAACACGCTTACGACATGGATAAGGGCTACGTGTGCACCTTGAGTGCAATGGTCCTAAAATCGCGCAGCGCACATATATTCCACGTCGGTGACGGGCGCATCTACCGGCTATCGGGCAGCCGCCTGGAACAACTCACCAATGATCATCGTAGCGTGATCTCGGCCGGGCAAAGCTATCTAAGCCGGGCCATAGGGATGGCGCAGAACGTCGAAATCGACTACCGGATGCTTGAAATTGATTTGGGTGATATCTTCGTTTTGACAACTGATGGCGTCTATGAGCATACCGACGGACAGTTCGTAAACGCGATAATCCAAAACCATCCAAATGATTTGGACATGGCGGCCCGGCTTATTGCTGAAGACGCATATTCGCGCGGCAGCACAGATAATCTGACGATCCAGATCGCCCGAATTGACGATCTGCCGGACGGCAATGTTGATGACATCATCGATTCAGGAGAAGTCTTACCCGCGCCGCCATTGCTTGAGGCGCGGCAGGCGTTCGAAGGCTACAGGATTTTGCGCCAGATTCATGCCAGTTCCCGTAGCCATATTTACCTGGCGAGTGACATTGAAACCAGCGAACAGATCGCCCTCAAAATCCCCTCTATCGATTTGCGTGACGATATTGCCTATCTCAAACGGTTCATCATGGAAGAGTGGATTGCTCGGCGCTTGAATAGCGCGCATGTGCTCAAGGCCGTTCCGCAAACCCGGCGGCGCAATTTTGCTTATGTGGTCACCGAGTTTGTTGACGGTCAAACTCTATCGCAATGGATGCGCGACAATCCCAATCCGAATATCGAGACTGTACGCGGGATTATCGAGCAGATTGCCAAAGGGCTGCGCGCCTTCCACCGCAAGGAAATGATGCATCAGGATTTGCGGCCCGAGAACATCATGATCGATAAGAACGGGACCGTGAAAATCATCGATTTCGGTTCGGCACAAGTTGCGGGTGTCGTAGAGGCGGGGCCAACAACAGGAAGGGAGGACATCCTTGGAACGTTGCAGTTTACGGCACCGGAATATTTCGTCGGCGATGTTGGCACGAGACGCTCGGACTTTTTCTCACTCGGCGTAATTACCTATCAAATGTTGACCGGAAAACTGCCCTACGGAACACAGGTTGCAAAAATTCGGACGAGCGCGCAGCAACGAAAACTGCGCTACATCTCAGCACGAGGCGATGAGTTGCATATTCCGGACTGGATCGATGGCGCCCTCAAAAAAGCGGTGCATCCGTATCCGTTCAAACGGTATGAAACCCTTTCGGAATTCATCGCCGATCTACGCACCCCGAACAAGAATTTCGTTTCCGCCGCCCATGTTCCGCTTGCGCAGCGTAATCCCGTCGCGCTCTGGCAATCGATATCCCTCATTCTTGCAATCTTTGTTGCGTTCTTGCTTGTTGAATTGGCGTCACTGCGGAGTATGTGAGCGGCTTTATTGTTAAAGCTGGTGATATCTATGCCATCGCTCGAAATTGCACCCCGTCAGCGCTCTACATGACGTGACAGAGCCGCAGAGCATCGTAAACAGCGGCCTGTATGTTGCGGCTTGTGACCGCATCGCCGATGCGGTGTAGTTCGAACTGGCCGCTGGCCGTCGCCGTCTGAGGCTCATTTGCGAGGAGCGCATCCAAATTGGTGACGCCATTGTTCGTCGCTTGCGCTCGAAGGTCGCAATAAAGTGAATCTATGGGAATCGTGCCGTGCTCGACGACGATCTGGTTGGCGGTACGTTCTAAGGCTTCGCCTGTCGCCTCATTGACAAATGTCGCGGTGAGCCGATTGCCTGTTTTTGCAACGCGCGTAAGCCTGTGGTCGTAGGTCATGTCGACCTTCAACTCGTAGCTGCGCCGCTTCCAGATCGCGCGCTCTGCATAGGTCAGTTCGGCGGCAAGCTCACCGTCGATGGAGACCAGCGACGAGCGGCTTCCGGTCATCGCTGCATGTTCCGCACACTGGGGTGCCGGGTGCCGCCCGGTTCCGTCATAAATGATCACGTCCTCGCCGACGATGGTATTACCGGTTAGAAAATTCCAGGCATTGGTGCAATGTTCCGCACCATTGAGCCAGTCGAGATCCGGAGTACCTCCGGTTGCGACGATGACGATATCCGGCGCCAGATCTAGGACATCGCTCGATTCCGCGAAACAATTGAGCTTAATATCGACGCCGAGCCGCTCTAGCTCGCTGGCGCGCCAATCGATGATGCCGATTAGGTCACCGCGCCAACTTGCCTGTGCGCCTATGCGGACTTGCCCGCCGAGTTGCGCTGCTGCTTCCAGTAGAACGACCCTGTGATCGCGCTCGGCGAGTACGCGCGCCGCTTCCAATCCGGCCGGCCCGCCACCGACGACGACCACCTTGCGTCCCGGAGAGTCAGCACGTGTGATGATATGCGGCATTCTCGTTTCCCGGCCGGTGGCAGCGTTGTGCAAACAGACCGGACGGTGTGGTGACATACAATGGGTCGCCCCGACGCAGGAGCGAATTTCCGTCTCGCGGCCTTCGGCCAGTTTTCGGACGAGATGCGGGTCGGCTATATGCGCGCGAGTCATTGCGACCATATCCAGCAATCCGTCGCGAATCGCATGGCGGGCCGTTGCGATGTCGGTGATGCGGGCGGCGTGAAAAACCGGCAGGCTGACTTCCCGCTTGAATGCTCCGACGGCCTGCAGCCACGGCGCGATGGGTGACGCCATGCCGGGCATGTTGTCTACGGCCAATCCTATAAGCGTGTCCATTCGGCCATAAATGCCATTAAAGAAATCTATATATCCGGTTTGCTCAAAGATCTTGGAGATTGCGACGCTATCTTCGAAGGTCAAACCACCTTCCATAGCGTCGTCCACCGAGCAGCGGAAGCCNACCAGGAAGTCATCGCCAGTCTGACGGCGAATTTCTTCGAAAACCATNAGGCCGAAGCGGCANCGNTTTTCTAAAGAACCNCCGAAGCGGTCGGTGCGTTTGTTTGTACNAGGCGANAGGAATTGGCCGATCAGATGNGAACTGGCGAGCGTTTCGANGCCNTCNAGNCCGCCTTCNTTGCAGCGTTTCGCNGCNGCNCCGTAGGCCCNTACGACACGNTCNATGTCGTCNTCGTCCATTTCCTTGGGNAAGCTNCGGTGCAGGGTTTCTCGGATCGGTGACGGTCCGATAGTTGGCAGCCAGTTGCTTGCATAAGGCTCNCCACGGCGGCCGAGNTGGGTGATCTGGCACATGATNGCTGTGCCATGTGCATGGATGCGTTNTGANAATTGTTGAAGATAAGGAATNACGTTGTCGTNGCCGANGTAAAGCTGTTGAAAGANCGACGGNGANTCCGGCGCGACGTTTGAGGANCCNCCNAACATCGTCATTCCGATGCCACCTTTCGCCTTTTCCTCATGGTAGCGCTGATAGCGTTCTTTCGGTAGTCCGCCTTCTTCAAGCCCGCAGGCATGACTCGTGCTCATGAAGCGGTTCTTGAAGGTCACGTGCCCGATCGTCAGAGTTTGGAACAGGGGGTCGTTCATTGCGTTGGCCTATTTGGTTTCAGTCATGCAATGGCGGCGATCGCTATGCCCACGGGTGCGATCCAGCTTGCGGCATATATGAATACAGTATTGTCGCCCGGTCTATTATAATTGGTCGGCCCCCACTTAGTGATCTACCGTTATAGTTAGGAAACGGAGGATCAGAGATGGCGAACAAGCGATACAAACCGGAAGAGATTGTCACCAAGTTGCAAATCCGTTCAACCTGTATCTCCTCTTCAATTCTCATCAGTCAGGCTTCGGCGTAGATCCTGCTCTGGATTTATGAACCAAGGAATTGTCGTAAAACAGTAAAACATGCTGGGGGATGACATCGTGAGGCGCGCACCTTGAACCGCCCTGCCACACGCAAAATTCAGGTGATGTTTCTTGAGCTGCGAAAGCGATCCTGGGGTCGTCCTTTCTGGACACGATGCTATTTCTGTACCACAAACAGTTTGGCGAATGATGACGCCATACTTTAGTACATCAAGAAACAAACACATAATTCTACCGTCGCCAGCGGTTAGTGGTTTAACTGCCTGAAATTCGCCGTTTGTGGCCTTCCCAATAAGGCTCGCGTAGGACCTTACGTTGAATCTTTCCAACAGCGCTCTTGGGAAGCGGTTCCTTAGTCAGCACCACCTCTCTTGGCCGTTTGTAGGAGCCCAGACGATCCGCGCAAAAGGCCACCAATTCCGCTTCCGTAACGCCAGCACCTTCGTTGATCGTGCAGACGGCCAAGGGACTTTCACCCCATCGCTCGTCGGGCACGGCAAAGACAGCAGCTTCCACCACAGCGTCGTGATCACACAGTACGTTTTCCAGTTCTGCCGGATAGATGTTATAGCCGCCTGAAACAATCATATCTCCCGCTCGGTCGAGCAAATAGAGATAGCCGTTGCGGTCGATCATGCCAACGTCACCGGTCATCACCCAGCCATCCACCATGCGCCCCTCGGTAGCCTCAGGATCTTCCCAAAAACCGGACATCTGGCCGTCGCAACGTAGGGCGATTTCGCCCTCCTCGCCTTGGGGTAAGGGGTTATTATTTTCGTCCCAGATTTCCACATCGGCAAAGGGTAGGACCAGGCCGCAAGAACGCAACGGCTCCGACCCTTCTATTTCGGCAAACCATTGCCGGGGTCCCATCATGGTGACGGGAACGGCTTCGGTTTGGCCATAGCCTTGCCACAGGGTGTCGCCAAATATCTCCCGCGCGGTCAGGGCGGTATCATTGGTGATGGGTGCAGCGCCGGTCTGCAAACATTTTAGTTTGGAAAAATCACGGCTGCGTGCCTTTGGATCTCGGTTCATCAGGTTCAACATCGCTGGTACGACGAAGAGGTACTGGATCGGCTCCGCCTCGATGCAATCCATGGCGGCCGTAGCGTCAAAATGATCATGCAGGATATTGCAGGCTCCGCTTAGCCACATGGGTACGAACAGATAGCCTGAGCCATGGCTGATGGGGGCGATGTGAAGACATTTATCGCCGGGTTCAATGGGCGGAAATAGAAGCGTCCAATCTCGCCCTGCGGCCAGCCAGGCGCGGTGTGTATAGGCCACGCCCTTGGGCAGTCCAGTGGTACCGCCGGTATGACGAATTATGAAATAGTCATCGGGCGATACGTCGATACCAGGATCATCGTCAGGAAAGCCTGCTAGCCAATTTTCGTAACCGTCGTCTCGGGTAATAATTCTCTCTAGCGCTGGTAGTGTGTCCGACAGGCCATCTAACTCGCCGGCATAAATATCCGAGGCGATGACGGCGCGACAACCCGTATGACCCAACATATGGCCATGGGTTTCTGCGCTGTTACGGGGGTAGAGGGGAACACGTACAATATTGGCGATTGCCGCGGCGACAAAGAAATCAGCGGCCGGAATACCATTGTCTTCAAGGGAGCCAACTCGGTCGCCCGGTTTCAGGCCCAACGCTAAAAGGGCATTGGCAAGGCGCAGACCGCGCCGCCAGGATTCTGTGAAGGTGAGACGTTGGCTGCCATGTACAATAGCCTCTCGATCCCTGTTAAAACTGACTGCCCGGTGCATCAAGCTGCGAATATCCATGCTGCTACGCCCTCTATTGCTAGCTTATCCAACTGAAATTAGATTTCAGAATAACAGTCTGAGATCGACCGGCAAACCGAGTGATCGGTTCTCTCCTCCAGCCTTAATAATTATCCAGATAAGGCAGGCCGCCAGAAACAAAGCCATAGGGATACAAGACTGTGGCGGGCTTGCAGCCAAAGGGCGAACGGAGCCAGCCTCGACAGGCGGCCAGGGGTCTCTGACGGTGAGCCCCTGCCATTGTTGCTTCGCTATGGGTTAGAGTAGCGGCGAAATGCGTGAATGGCTAAGATCCCCGGGTGTTTTTTTGGGGTAATGAGAGGCGCAGACGAAGGGATCGCCCATGTCACATGTGGGGGCACATGCGGGACTGTCNCCCGAGCCGGTAAAACTTTATCCTTCGAAGATCCAGCTTGGGATACTGATCCTACCGTGTCTGTTGGGAGTGGGAATGATCCTNCAAACGGACGGTACGGCGGCGCTNGCGCTNGNGGATCTNAGNNNGACAAATATCATGGCCATCGTGATCTGTCTGTTTGTCGCTGGTTTGCTGCTGCAAATGGCCCTGGACCGCAAGCCCGTGGTGGTTTTCGATAGCGCCGGAATTCATTGTCAACGTCCCCCGCTTGGTCTCATACCCTGGCCGGCGGTAATTGGGATCGGGGCAGCGAACGCTACTCTGGCGCGGCGGGTATTGATGGTTGCGGTGGAGCCGAACCGACTGGATGAGGCGGCGCGGAACTATATTCGGAACTCGGTTGGCTTCATCAACCTAATCTCACCGCAAATGCAGAAATTTGATAGTCAGGCGCAGGGTTATCCCTCGGTTCATATTGGAATTTCGCATTTGTCGCGGCCGGCGCGCGAAATTGAGGGTCTGGTACAGGAATTCGTGCTCTACTATGTCGCGATCAAGGATGAACAAAGCCGCCGCGGCGGCTAGAACAAGAAAAAGTGGGTGAGCGAGATGCAGTACGATTACATCATTGTCGGCGGCGGCTCGGCGGGCTCGGTGCTGGCCAACCGGCTTTCCGCGCGCAGTGCGAACCAGGTTCTTTTGTGCGAGGCTGGTCAGGATACGCCGCACGGCAAGGTGCCTGAGGAGATCCTGGATAGTTATCCCGGTACCGCCTATTTGGACAAGCGCTTCATCTGGAATGAACTGAAAGTCACCACGGAAGTCATTTCCCACAACAATCCGGATGTGGACCGCCCGCCCTTGCGCAAATACGAACAGGCCCGTGTACTTGGTGGCGGCTCTTCCATCAATGGCCAACTGGCCAACCGTGGCGCGCCGACTGATTTCGATGAATGGGATGCGCGTGGCGCCAAGGGTTGGAACTGGGACGCGGTGCTGCCCTATTTCAAAAAGGTCGAACGCGATATGGATTATGACGGTCCATACCATGGCAACGAAGGTCGCATTCCCGTGCGCCGCATCATGCCCGATCTGTGGAATGANCATGCGACTGCCACGGGGCAGGCCTTCGCCCAGGCCGGCTTTGAGTACCTGCCTGATCAGAATGGCGAATTCAAGGATGGCTATTTTTCAATCACCATGTCGAACGCATACGAACGTAGGGTCTCCGCCGCCATCGGTTATCTCGATCCCGGTACCCGGCAAAGGGAGAATTTGACGATCACGACGCAGACCAGGGTCAAGGAACTGCTGTTCGAGGGCAACCGCTGTGTCGGCGTAAAGGCCATGGTCAAGGGACAAGAGCAGGAATTCCGCGGCAACGAGATTATTCTGTCGTCGGGCGCCATCCATTCGCCGGCACATCTGCTGCGCGCTGGTATCGGCCCGGCCATGGCGCTTGGTGAAATGGGTATTGACGTACGCTACGATCTACCCGGTGTTGGCCAGGGTCTGATGGATCATCCATCCGTCGCCGTGGCCTCGTTCGTCAAGCCGCACGCCCGGGTCAATGATTTCACCCGCCGCCACCTTTTGATCGGGCTGCGCTATTCCTCGGAAATGGAAGGTATTCCCAAGGGCGATATGTTCGTCGCCGTTTCCTCCAAATCGTCCTGGCATGCGGTGGGGGAGCAGATCGCCTCGAAGATCATTTTTGTCAACAAGACCTATTCCGAGACCGGCCAGATCAAACTGAATTCCACCGACTATCGCGAGGAGCCAACGGTGGAATTCAACTTGCTTTCGGATAAGCGGGACCTTGACCGCCTCATGGATGGGGTGCGCCGCATGACGGCACTGCATGCCATGCCCGTCTTGCAGGCAGTGACCTCGAATGCTTTTCCGGCCAGCTATTCCGACAAAGTCCGACAGGTCGGCGAGGTCAACAATAAGAACAAGTTCCTTACCGGTATTTTTGCCAAACTGCTTGACGGTCCGGATGCCCTACGCAAGGTTTTGATGGACAAGTTCATCCTGGAAGGTTTCACGCTGGAACAGTTGATGCGGGACGAAGAGGCGCTGGAGGCATTCGTCCGTCAGGCCGCCGTTGGTGTCTGGCACGCTTCGTGCAGTTGCCGCATGGGTGCCGACGATAATCCTAAGGCTGTCACCAACAATGCTGGGCGTGTTCGTGGCATGGAAGGGTTGCGTGTGGTGGACGCCTCGATCTTCCCTGTCGTGCCCTGCGCCAATACCAATTTTCCCACCTTGATGACGGCGGAAAAAGTCGCCGATGCAATATTGGATGGTGCATAAGCATGAGCGATCTCTTAACGCAGGAGATCAAGGCATTGCAAGCTGCCGCGGCGACGACCGAGGCACGCTTTGAATTCATCGACGACTTCGCTTATCCGTCTGGTGTGCAAATGGCGGTGAACTTCACCGCCGATTTTGACGCCATGCTACTGCGCCGGCTCTTGAAGGAACCACCGATGCAACTGGCCCAGGGCGAATTCGGCGGCCGGGTTGGGATCTGGCGCCTGATTGAGCTGTTCAATTCCCATGACATCAAGGCAACGGTGTTCACGCCGGGACGGATTTGCGAGCTCTATCCAAAAGCGGTCGCCGCCGTCACCGCCAATGGCCACGAGGTCGCGGACCATATGTGGGAACACCAGGTACCCAAGGATTTGCAGCTGGAAGCAGATCATCTGCAGAAATCCACCCAGGCTCTGACCGCCACCGCCGGTAAACGCCCCGTGGGCACCCGCAGTTGGCACAGCCAGGCCCTGTTGGTCGAGGAAGGTTATATCTATAATTCCCACGGCACCGCCCATCACCGCCCGTACTATGTCCGCGACAAGGATAACGCCAACTGCCTTTTGAATATTCCGTTTCACTACGCCATCGATGATGCCATGTTCTTTTCTTTCGCTTGGCTGGCTTCGGAAAATGCTGCCCAGCGCATTACCGAGCCCGAGCGCGTCATGGATATGTGGTGGGATGCCTTTCTGCAGCAGTACCGTCAGGGCGGTTATCTGAACGTCTGCCTGCATCCCTTCGTCTCGGGCCGGGCCATGCGGATCGATGCGCTGGACAAGTTGATCAACCGGATGAAAACCCTACCCGGTGTCTGGTTCCCAAGTTGCGAGGAGATGGCCCGGCATTGCCTGGAAAACTATCCCGCGCGCGGTTCAGAGGGAGTACGGTAGATGCCCTGGAAACAAAACTATACCGCCAGCGATGAAGTTAGTCTGAAGGACGATGAGATAAATTGGCCCGGTGACCGCCGTTGCTGCGTCGCCGTTAATGTGGATTTGAGCCTGGCCCGGGCCCCCGACGGCCTTGTCCCTTCCGACCTATCCGACTACCGGGCCATGTTTGGCTTGCATGAGGGTATGAACCAGCTGCTGGCCACTCTGGAGCGATATAACATCAAGGCGACCTTCACCGTTCCGGCTGCCATGGCGAATATGCTCAAGGATACCTTGCGAGAGTTGAACGCCAACGGCCATGAAGTCGCACCGCATGGTTTCAAGCATGAGGACGTCACCGCTTTAAGCCGGGAGGATGAAAAAGCTCGGATGGAGCTGGCGACCGAGATCATGACGGATGTGCTGGGCCGGCGTCCCAGGGGCTGGTATTCATTGCCTCGGCAAAGCGACCCGTTCGCGGTCGGCACGATCAGCCCAAATACGGCCGAGCTGTTGATAGAGGCTGGTTATAGCTACATGGGCAGCGGCCTGTCCGATGATATTCCCCACTATTGGGTGGCGGATTTCGAGAAACGCACCGCCATTCTAACCCTGCCGTATTTCTATCATTTCGACGATCAGTTTTTTCTGCTTTTTCCGGCCAAGGGCACGGGGTTGGAAAATGCCGATACTCTGATCGCCAATTGGCGGGCTGAATTCGATGCGCAGTACAAACGCGGGCGCCATTTCAATATGACCCTGCACCCCCATGCTATTGGCTGGGCTCATCGCCTGAAATTGCTAGAGGACTTCTTTTCCCATATACGTGGTTTTCCTGGTATTTGGAATGCCACGGGCGCCCAAATAGCCGATCATTGGCAGCAGAACTATCCGGCCAGCACGCACCTGCGTCTGGAGGAAAGTATCTGGCGGGATTATCCGGGCAGCCTGAGCTAGATGCTATTTTTTTTCGAATTTCGTANCATCAAGGCTGGCACCAAAGCGCAGACAAAGACCACGGCGATCATCATGAAGCCATCCTTGAAGCCCAAGGTGTTGGCTTGCGCCTCGATCACGCGGCCAAGAAAATGTAGTGAGCCTGGCCGCAGCAAACCTTCTGGCGCACCGCCATGGCTGAGAAGATTTCTGACGTGGTTGAGGAGTTCCCGGCTGGCCGCATTGTCGTATGTCTGGGTTACGGTCAGCGCGACCGCATGCATATCGGTCCGCTCCTCCATAAAAACCACGAGAAGATTTACGCCGAATGCACCACCCATTAGGCGGATGAAATTAATCGTGCCCGAGCCGTTGTTCAGCTTTTCAGGCGGCAGAGCACCCAGGGCTGAAACGTTGATCGCCGGGAGCATGATGCTCTGGCCGATGCGCCCGACGATGACGTAGACGACCAGCGTAACGAAAGCGGTGTTTACGTCGGTCTGATGCAGCAACAGCGCCCCAACGGCGAACAGCAAAAGCCCAACTATCGTCAGAATATATGCTGGGAAGGTATCGACCATGCGGCCGGCGATGGGAAAGAACAGCATCACGACCAGACCAGCGGGCGCCGACACCAGTCCGGCCGCTGTCGGGGTGAAATTCTGCACCGTCTGGACGAACACCGGCACGATGTAGGTGGAGGCGAAGTTGCCGGCCCCGAAAACGAAGCCAAGCGCTGCTGCGGCGGCAAACTGCTTGTAACGGAAAACCGCGAAATCGAGTATCGGCGCTAGCGAGCGCAACTGCGAAATAACAAAAGCAATGGCAAGACAAATCCCGGTAATACCAAAAAACATAGTCCTGTCGGCCCACCAGCCAAAACGCGGGCCACCGGCAATCGCGGTCATCAAGCAGACGATGGCGCCGACGATCAAGCCATATCCAGCCCAATCGAAGGGAAGGCGGGCAGTGTCCGGTTCGCGGGTCGGCATGAACAGACTGCCGAGTATAAGCGAAAGGCCCGCGATAGGCAGGGGAATAAAGAACAGATACCGCCAACCCATGGCATCGATCGTGATACCGCCGATCACCGGCCCCATGATCGGTGCCAGCATGATACCCATGCCATAGATGGCCAATGCCAGGCCGCGTTGCTGTGGCGGGAAGATCCGAAAAATGGTCGCCATGGCGATTGGTTGAACAACGCCCGCAGCCACGCCTTGCAGCGTCCGTGCGCCGATCAACATGTCCATGTTTGGCGCGAAGGCCCCGAACAGGGAACCGGCAATGAACAATGCGACCGCGCCGAGATATCCACCTCTCGGTCCGACAATCGAAATCACCCAGGCGCCAAGTAATTGACTGGCCGTCATCGCCGCGAGGAAGGCCGTCGACATCCATTGCGCCTGNCTCTGGCCGACGCCATANGTGCCCATGATCGAAGGCACGGCCACATTCACCATAGTGGATGATAAAATCATCGTCATGGCGGCGGTCATTCCCGTCAGGGTGACAATCCATCGATACGCTGGACCGTAGCGCTCGAGCAGTGTCTCAATACTATCCGTCGCCAATCCAACCCGTGCTTTCACTTCATGGGCATCTTGAATATNGGCCTGCCCCTGGCCTTGTTTTCCCTGATGACATTATGGCCCAGGCACGGGCAATCCGGTAGGGTGGCGGACAGCAAATATTTGTATGGAGCCTAGTTATGTCTAAAACCCTGCCCAGTCAGGCCTCGGTAGTCATTGTTGGCGGCGGTGTCGTTGGTTGTTCCATCGCCTATCACTTGATCAAGCTTGGCATCACGGATGTTCTGCTGCTGGAACGTAAACAATTGTCATCAGGCACGACCTGGCACGCCGCCGGACTGGTGGGGCAGTTGCGGGCAACCCAAAATCTGACCCAGCTGGCGAAATATTCGACTGAGCTTTATGCCGGTTTGGAGGCGGAGACAGGACAAGCAACAGGCTTCAAACAGAACGGCTCCATTTCGTTGGCCACCACTGACGAGCGGCTCGAGGAATTGCGCCGGGGTGCTTCCATGGCGCGGGTGTTTGGCCTGGTGGTGGACGAGATCGATCAAGATGATATTCGCCGGATGTATCCCCTGCTGAACGTGGGCGATGTGGTGGGGGGCGTGTTCCTGCCGAAAGACGGCCAGATCAACCCGACGGATCTAACTCAGGCCCTGGCCAAGGGCGCCCGCGCAGGCGGTGCAAAGGTGCTGGAGAACACCAAGGTCACGGATATTCTGGTGGAGCAGGGCAAGGTCACCGGGGTCGCGGTCGGCGGCGCGCGGATCAGCTCTGATATCGTGGTCAACTGCACGGGCATGTGGGGCCGGAACGTGGGTGCCATGACCAAGGCGTTGGTGCCCTTGCATGCCTGCGAGCATTTCTACGTGGTGACCGACCCTATTGAAGGCGTGCATGCCGGCCTGCCGGTGCTGCGTGACCCGGACAATTATGCCTATTTCAAGGAGGACGCCGGCAAGATCCTCTTGGGCGCGTTCGAGCCTGAGGCCAAACCTTGGGGCATGGACGGCATACCCGAAGATTTCTGTTTTGACGAACTGCCCAACGACATNGACCATTTCATGCCGGTGTTGGAGCGCGCCATGAGCCGCATGCCGGCGTTGGCGCATACGGGAATTCGGACCTGGTTCTGTGGCCCCGAAAGCTTCACCCCCGATAACCGCTATCACCTGGGCGAGGTGCCCGAAAGCAAGGGATTGTTTGTCGCCTGTGGCTTCAACTCCATCGGCATCCAATCAGCGGGCGGCGTCGGCAAGGTGATGGCGGAATGGATCCGAGATGGCTATGCGCCGATGGATCTGTGGGACGTGGATATCCGCCGTACCCTGCCGCACCAAAGCAATGCCCGTTATCTGCGCGAACGCGTCAGTGAATGCCTTGGCCTGCTCTACGCCCCGCATTGGCCGTTCTATCAATACCGCACCGGTAGGGGCGTGCGGAAATCGCCCCTGCATGACCGTTTGGTCCGGGCCGGCGCCTGTTTTGGCGAGGCGGCGGGGTGGGAGCGGGCGAATTGGTATGCGCCCGGCGAAACCGCGCCTGAGTATGAATACAGTTATGGCCGACAGAATTGGTTCGAGAACTGGGCCGCTGAACACAAAGCGGTGCGAGAAGGCGTGGCGTTGTTCGAACAGTCCTCGTTTGCCAAATTTCAAATGGCGGGCCGGGACGCCTTGGCAGTGTTGAACCAGGTCTGTGCCAATCAGGTTGATGTGCCCGTGAACCGCACGGTCTATACCCAATGGCTCAACGAACGGGGTGGTATCGAGGCGGACCTGACGGTAACCCGGACGGGGGAGGAAGAATTTCTGATTGTTACCTCCGGCACCTCGCAAATGCGTGATTTCCATTGGCTGAAGGCGCATATTCCGGCTGATGCCCATGCACATTTAACCGATATCACCTCGGGCCAGGCGGTGTTGTCGATCATGGGACCAAGATCCAGGAACCTGCTGGCCTCGATCACCGATACGGACATGGGCAATGATGCTTTTCCGTTTGGNGCCTCCCGTGAAATCGANATCGCCTACGCTACATTGCGCGCAACCCGCCTGACCTATGTTGGGGAATTGGGTTGGGAACTTTATATTCCGGCTGAGCTGGCCCAAGGGGTCTATGATGAAATCGTCGCGGCGGGTGGGGATTTCGGCATACGCCATGCGGGCTATCATGCTCTGGATTCTCTGCGCATGGAGAAAGCCTACCGTCATTGGGGCCATGATATCACCGATGAAGATACTCCGATCGAAGCCGGATTGAGTTTTGCCGTGGCCTGGGACAAGGTGGGCGGCTTTATTGGGCGCGAGGCGCTGCTGCGTCAGCGCGAAACCGGCCCACGCCAACGCCTGGTACAGTTCAAATTAGCGGACCCGGAAAAGCTGCTGTACCACAATGAACCGATCTGGCGCGACGGCGTTATCGTCGGGCATCTTCGCTCGGGTAGTTACGGTCACGATCTGGGTGCGGCCGTTGGCCTGGGATACGTCCATGACCCCGCCGGTGGCGTGGTTGATGCCGCTTTTATCAATGCGGGCAGCTATAGGATTGAGGTGGCTTGTGAACAGGTCGAGGCAACGGCCTCGTTGCGGCCCCTTTATGATCCGAAAAGCGCGCGTATTAAGGCCTGACAAGGGGTGGAATAAACCTTTGTTAAGGGTGTCCGCCTAGTCTTGACGGCTTGAGGCTGAAGCATGTCGCAGTTTTCCTTGGGGAGCCATGAGATTGGCATGCGAATGGAGGTATCATTAATGGCGAGAGCGCACTGAAAAGCCGACGGTACCGTGGCCAAATGGCGGCCGGGCATCGGTCATAATAGTAATCATGCGGCGCCCGACGAGTTGGAAGCCTAATTGGCGGCCTTGCGCGCGGCGGAAGCAGAGACCAATGAGCAGAACCGGCCCCAACTGATCGAATATCTCTGTCAAGTGCGTTGTTATTCGGGTGACAACCTGCCTTCGTCCTTGCTGACCGAAGCCAATTTGATCGAAGCCGATTTGTCGTTGGCCAATCTGCGAGGCACTGATCTGACCCGCAGTATCATTTCCCCCGAGTGCCTGCATCAAGCCATCAACTGGGAAGTGCCAAAATAGGCCGGAAGCCGGATAGGGCCCTAAGAACGCGGCATACTTGATATCGAAGCACTGCCCCAGAACAAAGGGGCTATGCGCATTGCTCCCAAATTTTGAATTCGTCATTTGGAGCTTGCGCCGTGGCATGGCATCATTGCTCTAGAACATGATGAGGCTGCCCCTGGGGCGGCCCGCAGAGGAGTGTCCAGCCAATGAAAGCCGTCGAAGCGATTGTTGAAATTCTCAAGCGGGAAGGGGTCGAATGTCTGATCGGCTATCCCGTCAACCATATCCTGGAATATGCCGCCCGTTGGGATATCCGGCCCATTATCGTGCGTCAGGAGCGTATCGGCCTGCATATGGCGGACGCCATGTCACGGCTGTCCTCGGGCAAGAAGGTTGGTGTCTTCGCTATGCAGCATGGTCCCGGTTCCGAGAATGCCTTTGGCGGCGTGGCGCAGGCTTTTGGCGAGGGCGTGCCAATCCTGGTCCTGCCCATGGGCTATGCCCGGCGGATCGCCCACATCCGCCCGAACTTCAATTCGACCGAGGCCATGTCCCACGTGGCCAAGACTACGGAACCGGTAACCTCCGCCGATGAAGTGCCAAACATCATGCGCCGGGCCTTCACCCAGTTACGCAATGGCCGTGGTGGCCCCTGCGTGGTGGAAGTTCCCACTGACGTCTTTAACGAGGAACTGTCGGGCGAGTTGGACTACACCCCGGTATCCGGCACCCGTTATGGTCCCGATCCCGATGACTTGGCCAAGGCGGCGAAAACCCTAGTCGAGGCTAAGAATCCGGTGATCTATGCCGGTGGCGGCGTCCATTTCGCCGAAGCCTGGCCGCAACTAAAAGGCTTGGCGGAAATGCTGGCTATTCCCGTTTGCACCTCGCTTAGCGGTAAAAGCTCCTTCCCCGAGGATCATCCTCTGTCCCTGGGTGCCGGCGGCCTAGCCTCGCCAAAGGCCGTGCACCAGTTCCTGCATGCTTCGGACGTAATTTTAGGCGTCGGTTGCAGCTTTACTGAAACCTCCTTCGGCATCGCCATACCCAAGGACAAGCATATTATCCATGCCACCCTTGATCCGTTGGATCTGAATAAGGATGTGGAGGTTCAGCAAAGCCTACTCGGCGATGCTGCCCTGACCCTTGAAGCGCTGATCGCGGCGGCGGAAGGCCTGATCGCTGGGCCGCGGGACAACACCCCTGTGGCGGCGGCAATCGCCGCTGTGCATGAAGAATGGCTGGGCCAATGGATGCCCAAGTTGACCTCTGATCAAAACCCCATGACGCCTTATCGTGTGCTGTGGGATTTGCAGAACACCGTAGACAAGAACAACACCATCATCACCCATGATGCGGGTTCACCCCGGGATCAGCTATCGCCGTTCTGGCGGGCCACCAAGCCGCTCAGCTATATCGGTTGGGGCAAGACCACCCAATTGGGTTATGGCCTTGGCTTGGCCATGGGCGCTAAATTGGCCCGGCCAGATGCTCTCTGCATCAACGTCTGGGGCGATGCAGCCATTGGCTTTACGGGCATGGACTTCGAAACGGCGGTGCGCGAGCGTATTCCTATTCTGTCGATCCTATTGAATAACTTCTCCATGGCCATTGAGCTGAAGATCATGGAAGTCTCGACGGAGAAATACCGTTCCACCGATATCTCCGGTGATTATGCGGCAATGGCGCGGGCTTTTGGCGGCTATGGCGAGCGGGTGACGGACCCGGGCGAGATCATTCCGGCCATCCAGCGGGGCATTGCCCAAACCCAGGCGGGGGTGCCGGCCTTGCTGGAGTTCATCACTGACAAGGAAACCGAAATCTCAAAATATTAGTGTAGAGGAACAGCATCATGACAGACGCCCGACCCATGACCGTCTCCGCCATCCAGATTACCTCGGATGATGCCGCCAAGGATGCCACGGTTGAAAGAATGATGGGTTTCCTGGACGTGGCGGGGCGGCGCGGTTCTGAATTGGTCGTGCTGCCGGAGATTTGGACCGGCGCCGGGCTCTCCACCGAGGAAGCCTATCTGGACTTGGCGGAGCCCATCCCAGGTCCCACCACAGATCTATTGGCGCAAAAAGCCCGCAAGTACGGCATGTATATCGTCGGCTCCATGTACGAGCGTGAGGGCAATCAACACTATAATTCTTCGCCGCTGATTACGCCCGAAGGCGAGATCATGGGCAAATACTGGAAGACCCATTTGTTCGATGCCCCGAACCGTCCCGATATCAAGGGCGGTATAAGGGAATCCGATCATGTGGAGGCCGGCACCGAATTGCCGGTCTTTCAGACCAATCCGGCCAAGGTCGGTGTCTCGGTCTGTTCCGACTTGCGTTTTCCCGAAGTCTATCGGGAATTGGCCCTGAAGGGTGCGGAGGTGATCGTTTGCGCCTCGGCCTTTCTCAGCCCGCGCTTTGATCACTGGGAGTTTTTCCTGCGCGCCCGCGCCACGGAAAACCAATGCTGGGTCGTCGCCTCTGGTCAATATGGCGTGGAGCCGCAATCCGGCATTGCCTTCGTGGGCCGTTCCATGGTGGTTGATCCCTGGGGCACGGTGGTGGCCACGGCATCTGATGAAGAAGGCGTGATCACCACCGAGATTGATCTGAACTTCGCCGAGGAGATCAAACGCCGCTACCCCCTGATGGACCAACGCCGCCCGGACATGTACGGGCACATCGGCAAGCCCAAGGACCAGGTGCCGCTGTATAAGTAGCGCCACTGAAAGCCATGGCCGTATCGCCGGAATATCGGGCCTATATAGAGGATCTTGTCGCACCCCTGGGCTATGTCAGCAGCCGGCGCATGTTTGGCGGCCTTGGCGTGTTCTATCGCGGCTTGATGTTCGCCTTGATCGCCAGGGACGTACTGCATTTCAAGGTCGATGACGAAAACCGCCCCGACTATGAAGTCGCCGGCATGGAACCCTTCAGCTATCTGCGCCAGGGCAAGAAGCGCGGCCTGAACAGTTATTGGACAGTGCCGGTCGATGTGCTGGATAACGAGGATGAATTTTTGACCTGGGCGCGGGCGGCGGCGGATGCGGCGCTACGAGCCGATGCCGCCAAGGGCGGCAGGAAGAGTTAATAGACTTGACCCGATGCTTCCGCCGGGAAACACTGCGGGATGGCAACAGCGAAACAGTCTTTGGACGATTTTCTGGAACAGGCGCGCGACGGCCTGCTCACGGATTGCACCGCGTGCGGCAAATGTGTCGAGGTTTGCCCGGTCACGCCCTTTACCTCTGTCAAAGGCGGTGATGAACCGGGCGTCATCAAGGGCGTCTTGGGGCTGTTGCGTGACGGCACGCCGATGACGGGCGCGGCCCAGGAATGGAGCGGGCAATGCAATGGCTGTGGCCTCTGTATTCCGGCCTGTCCGGAGAGCATCAATCCCCGCCGTATGCTGATGCTGGCCAACACGGTGGAGGCGGAACAGGACAGCCCGACGCCGCAGCTGTTTCGCAAGATGTCCCGCGCCATCCGCATCATGGCGGCGATGCAGCTGGCTCCGCCGGAGTTTGACAAGCTGCTGCGGACCCCGCGCGCCCACCCCACCGACGTGATCTTTTACACGGGCTGCAACCCGATCCGCACGCCGCATTTGTTGTTCAATGCCATGACCGTTCTGGATGCCCTGGAAGTCGACTATGAGGTGGTTGGCGGCCCCGGCGCCTGTTGCGGCATTATCCAATCGAAATGGGAAGGCGATCAGGACTCGGGCGAGCGCGTGGTGGACGGCACCATCAGCCGCTTTTCAGGTTTCCAGCCCAAGGAAGTCTTGAGCTGGTGCCCATCCTGTGTGCTGCATCTGGGCGAGACGATCTCGGGCTTTCGCCAGGCCAGTTTTGAATTCGATCATGTGACGAATTATCTCGTCGACCGGGCNGATGGCCTCGCCGGTAAATTCATTCAGCCGNTCAACAAACGNGTNCTNCTNCATACNCANGACGGCATGGGCAAGATCGGTGAGAATGTCGCCAAGATGCTGGCGTCGATTCCTGGCCTGACCTTGGTCGGCACGGCACCGGAGCCGGGCTATACCTGCGGCGGATCAGGTGCCGACCGTTCGCCCGGCCTGAAGGCGGAGGCGCGGGCGGCAACCCTGGCCAGGGCCGAGGATGATGATGTTGATATTCTGGTCTCGCTGTTCCATGGCTGTCACGGCCAACTTTCGGGGCTGGAGGCGCAAGGTAAATTCCAGGTTTTGAACTGGACCGATCTGCTGGTTCAGGCCCTGGGGCAACAGCCCCACGATGATATCTCCAAACGCTACCGCATGCAGGATGACTTGGACATGGTGCTGGATGAAGGTGAAATTTATCTAAAGGCCAATGGCGTTGATCTGGACCGGGATTGGTTGAAAAGCCTGTTGCCCGATCTATTTGGCCAGACCGAATTCAAAGGTGGTTTGGAAGCCTTCGCCTCAAAACAACAGCCCGCGGGAGAAGCATGATGAATGACCCTCTGTTGAACGAACGTATGGCCTATGTAAATGGCGAGTATGTGCCCGAATCCCGCGCCACGGTCTCAATCTCGGACCGTGGTTTCATCTTTGGCGATGCGGTGTTTGATACCGCGCGGACTTTCGGTGGCAAGATCTATCGTCTACAGGAGCATGTGGACCGTCTGTTCCGCTCGCTCCGTTATGTGCAGATTGATCCTGGGTTAAGTACGGCTGAATTTTGTGCGATTTCGGAACAGGTCGTCGAACGCAATCTACACCTGCTGGGCCCGGGTGATGACTACTGGGTCTTTCTTCGGGTCACGCGCGGTCCTAATTATCCGGACAGCCCCGGTGGAGACGCCGGCGCCACGGTGATCGCCACCTGTGTGCCGCTGCCCTTGGCCAAGCGGGCGCCGCTGTTCCGAGACGGCATTGACGTGGTGGTGCCGTCGACCCGGCGCACGCCGCCGGAATCTCTCAACCCCGCCGCCAAGACCCACAATTACTTGAACCTGATCGTGGCCGGCCTGGAAAACCAGAAAACTAGCCCCGATGCCTGGCCAGTGTTGCTGGATACGCGTGGTTTCCTTACCGAGGGTAGCGGCAGCAATATCTTCCTGGTCCACGATGGCAAGGTCCGGACGCCAAAGGCGCAATACGTCCTGGCCGGGGTCAGCCGAGCCGTCACCATGGATCTCTGCCGCGCCCAGGGTATCGAGATAGCAGAGGACGATTTGGCCCCCTACGATGCGGCGACGGCGGACGAAGCCTTCATCACCTCGACCTCCCTTTGCCTCTGCCCCCTGCGCAGTTTTAACGGCAGAGCCATAGGTAACGGCACGGTACCGGGCCCGGTTACAGCAAAATTGATAGCGGCTTACAAGGCCGAGGTCGGCGCGGATTACGTAGCGCAGTATTTGCAGCATCTTTGAGGCTGGGCTCACATAGGGGCAAATTGACACGGTAAACAGCCATTTCAGTCAACGATCTTGCATGAACGTGGGATAGACGCCGCACTATGCTGACCTGCAAAGCCGCCCCAGTGAGCAAAACAGAGAGTGGCAGGATAGGCGACGCTATATTCATCCCGATTGACACATAGGAGGGTCGCGCGGGTATGACCGACACGACACAGCCGGACGATTTCCGAGCCCAGGCCATCGAATGGGAGCGGGGCAACCGCTATGAAGACTTCACCATTGGCCGCGTTTTCAAGCACCATTGGGGCCGCACTATCACGGATGCCGACAGCATCCTCTTCACCACTCTGACGCTCGGCTACAACCCGATCTATTTCAACGCCGACTATGCCCAAGCTCATGGCCATGAGCGCCTCGTAGTCAATCCTTTGCTGGTGTTCAACACTGTCTTTGGCCTGACCGTGGAAGATCTGAGCGAGGGTGGCGGGCCGTTCCTGGGGGTCGATGCCCTGACCTATCCGAACCGGGTCTATGTGGGCGACACGGTCTATGCCGAAAGCGAAGTAACCGCTGCTCGCGAGACTGACAGCCGGCCCGATTACGGTATCGTCACCTGGCATACGGTGGGGCGCAATCAGGATGGCGAAACGATTGTCGATTACACACGGACAAATCTGGTGAGGAAGCGGACATGAATAGCGGCGTAACATCGGCTGACGGCATGGGATACATGACGGAAGAGCGCATTCTGATACGCGATTCCGCGCGGGATTTCACCATGAAGGAAGTCTTGCCCGTAGCCAACGAACTGGACCCGGTCCAAGGCATGATCCCCATGGAGCTGCGCGACAAGATGGCAGAATTGGGTTATTTCGGCATCACAACGCCGGAAGAGCTCGGCGGCATGGGGCTGGGCTGTTTCGAATATTGTCTGATCGCCGAACAACTGGCGCGGGGCTGGATGTCCGTCGCCTCTATCATGGCGCGGGGCAACGGCAGTTTTCTGCGCCGAGGAATCATGCGCGGCAAGGAAGACGAACTGCCCGAAGAACAGCGGGACATGATCCGCCGTGCGGTAAAGGGCGAATTTCTGGCTGCCGCCGCGTTGTCGGAACCGGGCACGGGCTCGGATCTGGCCTCCATCTCATGCCGGGCCGTGATGTCTGGCAACGAATGGGTCATCAATGGCTCCAAATATTGGTGCACATTCGCCGATGGCGCCGATTACATCATGCTGTTTGCCCGTACCTCGCCCCCGCCGTCGGCTGACAAGCGTTTTCTGGGTATTTCGGCGTTCGTGTTACCCAAGCCGCGTGGCGAGTTGCCCAACAATTGCGAGGGCTCGCCCATACCAAAGATCGGCTATTTTGGCTGGAACACCTACGAATTGTCCTTCCAGGGCACGCGGGCGCCGGCTTCCGCCTTGGTGGGTGAGGAAGGCAAGGCGTTCTATATGCTGGCCTCCGGCCTGGAAGCGGCGCGGGCGCATACGGCGGCGCGCTCCATCGGCCTGGCGCAAGGCGCCTTGGAAGATTCCATTGCCTATGCCGAGGACCGTGGCCAGTTCGGCGTGCCGATTACCGAGTTCCAGGCCATTCGTTTCAAGATCGCTACCATGGCAACCAAGATCGAGGCGGCCCGGCAGTTGCTGTATTACGTCTGTAACGAGATCGACCAGGGCCGGCGTTGCGACAAGGAGGCATCCATGGTGAAGTTTTTCGCCTCCGAGATGGCTGAGGAAGTGACTTCCGAGGCGATCCAGATACATGGCGGTGCGGGCTATACCAAGCTGCACGCGGTGGAGCGCTATTGGCGCGATGCACGATTGACCAAGATCTTCGAGGGCACCTCGGAAATTCAGCAACGCATCATCTCGGACGTCATTTTAGGTAAGTCGAAGAGCGATGCCCGCATGGTCGCCGCCGCCTTCGCCGAACAATACGCCTGAGCAAGGGGGGAGAGATGAAAGCATCCGAATTGACCTCTGCCAACAACTACTTCGAGGATTTCGAAGTCGGCGCTATCTTTAAACATGCGCGCGGCAAGACCGTTACCGAAATGGACAACGTGCTGATCACCAACATGGTGATGAACACCGCCGCCGGTCATTTCAACGAAGATCTGATGCAGCGCATGGCACGCGGTATTCCGGGCTTTGATACCCGTATTGTCTTTGGTGGCATCAATCTATCCATGGTGATTGGACTGGCCAGCCAGGACACCGGTGAACAGGTTCTGGAAGAACTTGGTATGGACAAAATCCGCCTGAAGGCGCCGGTACATCATGGCGATACGCTATATGCCTATTCCGAGGTTCTGGCCAAGGAGGATGGCGGTCGCGACGATGCCGGCATCATCACTTTCAAGCATTACGGCGTCAATCAAAAGGACGTAGTAGTCTACGAAGGGGAACGCCGGGCGCTGATGAAACGGCGCTCTCATTGGGGTGATAAATGAGTGGCCGGCAAGCTGGTTTTGGCGCCCTCAACGGCCTCAAGGTCATCGACCTGACGCAAATGCTGGCCGGGCCGTTTTGTTCCATGTTGCTGGCCGACCAGGGCGCCGAAGTGATCAAGGTCGAACCCCTTGATGGCGATATGACGCGTTTTTCCGGGCCTTTTCACGCCGACGATCAGGAGCAATATTTTGGCGGTTATTTCCAAAGCATCAACCGCAACAAAAAAAGCATCGCTATCGATTTGAAATCGGCGGAAGGCAAGGACATCTTCAGACGCCTGATCGCGGACGCCGACATCGTGCTGGAGAACTTCCGACTTGGCACCATGGACCGTCTGGGCCTGTCCTACGAGGCCTTGGCGGAGATCAATCCCCATCTGGTTTATGGCGCCATTCGCGGTTTTGGCGATAGCCGCACGGGCAATAGCCCCTATGCGGACTGGCCGGCCTTTGACGTGGTGGCGCAAGCCATGGGCGGGATCATGGGCATAACCGGGCCGGATGCGAATTCACCGTTGAAAGTCGGCCCCGGTGTAGGTGACACGGTGCCGGCCATGTTCATGGCCTTTGCCCTGGTTTCGGCGGTGCGGGAGGCGGAACATTCAGGCAAGGGACAGTTCGTCGACATAGGTATGTATGACGGTATCCTGGCACTCTGTGAACGCATCTTCCATCAAAGCTCCTATTCGGGCACGGTCCCGGTGCCGGAAGGCAATGCCCATCCGCTGTTATGTCCGTTCGGAATGTTTCCGGCCAAGGACGGCTGGGTTTCCATCGCCTGTCCGCGTGATAAGTTCTGGGAAATCCTCTCGGAGGTCTCCGGTCATCCCGAATGGGCCCATGATCCGCGCTATGAAACCAATGTGGAGCGGACCGCGCGCAACGAGGAAGTCGTCGCCATGCTGTCCGCCTGGACCGAGCGCCACACCAAGGCGGAATTGAGCGGACTGTTGGGCGGCAAGATCCCCTTCGGTCCGGTGCAGACGGTCACCGATATTCTTGATGATCCCCATGTGGAGGTGCGAAATTTGCTGGCGCGGGTGGAGCATCCAGGCATGAAGGATGAAGTAACCATCGCCAATACGCCAATCCACATGAGCCGGACCCAGGGCGG
>PCBT01000009.1 GCA_002731375.1 Rhodospirillaceae bacterium
TTTCGATGCAACGTTTGCCTGGTCCAAAGCATGAGGCAACTGTTTCACGGGAGCGCGAGACTTCGTCCATTCTTTTCGTAGGAACGTCACTTCAAATACATTTGGCATTTCTACGCCGCTAATTGATGTGATCCCGCAGCAGTTATTTGGGTGAATGTGCATTGAATGCGCCGGACGGTTCCTCTCTTACCTGCCGCAATCGGTCAACGAGCTGCCGCCAAGGGTTGGCCTCACGGACGATCCCAACCGGCGGGTTGACTGGCTGATCGATGCCATTCCCCGGGATATCCGCAAAATTTACAAAATGCGCCCCATCATCAAAGCCTTGGTCGATGAAGGCTCGTTCTTTGAAATGGGCAAGGAGTACGGTAAGTCAGTGATCACCGGGCTGGCCCGTCTGGATGGCTGGCCGGTCGCCTTCATGGCCTCGGACCCCATGTCTTATGGCGGCTGCTGGACGGCGGATACCTGCCGCAAGGTGGAGAAATTTGTCGATCTGGCAGAAACCTTCCATCTGCCGATCGTGAATTTGTCCGATTGTCCCGGCTTTCAGGTCGGCCTGCAGGCGGAACAAAGCGGCGTTATCAAGGAGGGCGTTCGCGCCATGAGCGCGATCTGGCAGACCACGGTGCCCTGGTGCACGATGATTATCCGTAATGTCTTTGGCGTCGCGGGGGCGGCGCATACGGTGGGCGGACGCTATACGACCCGCTATGCCTGGCCGTCGGGCCGCTGGGGCTCGCTGCCTTTGGAAGGCGGGATTGAGGCCGCCTACAGCGCTGATATCGCCGCCGCCGCAGACCCGGACGCGGAGTTGGAGATTATCACCGAGCGGCTGGAGAAATTGCGCTCGCCCTTCCGTTCAGCCGAAACCTTCTGGATCGAGGAAATTATCGACCCCCGCGAGACCCGAGAGCTGTTGTGCGATTTCGCCAATACGGCGGCGCCCCTGCGGACAACCGGAGTCTCATCGCACGCCATGCGCCCCTGATACCAGGGAGCGCATAGAAAATTCCGCTATTTTTGGCGGGTTTCAATTATCGAAGATGCCAGTTGAACTGCGCCAGGCTAATGATTATGTAAAATAATCTGACCTATGATAGTTGGAAATCAACACATGGCGCAAAACCACGAGCAATAATTCGTGCTGGTCATCGTCTCGATCCTTGGGGCCGCTGTTTTGCTGATTAGTCTGCTGGGCGTTTGGAACTTGTTTTAACGCCCTTCGGCGGCAAACGGCATGCAATCAGCCGACGGCGATAGGGCGCGTTCTATCGCGTTGGAACCGGCTTATCGCCTTGATAATCGTAGAATCCACGCTCGGTCTTGCGCCCCAGCCAGCCGGCCTCGACGTATTTCACCAATAGCGGACAGGGCCGGTACTTGGTATCGGCCAGGCCTTCGTAGAGCACCTGCATGATCGCTAGGCAGGTATCCAGACCGATGAAATCAGCCAGTTGCAAGGGTCCCATGCGGTGGTTGGCGCCCAGGCGCATGGCGCTGTCGATACCTTCAACCGTGCCCACGCCTTCGTACAGGGTGTAGACTGCCTCGTTGATCATGGGCACTAGGATGCGGTTGACGATGAAGGCGGGAAAATCCTCGGCATTGGTGGCAACCTTGCCGATCTTGAGCACGATCTCGCGCATCGCTTCAAACGTTGGAGCGTCCGTGGCGATGCCGCGGATCAGCTCCACCAGCTCCATCATCGGCACCGGGTTCATGAAATGCATGCCCATGAACTTTTCCGGCCGGCCCGAGACTGCGGCCAAGCGCGTGATGGAGATGGATGAGGTGTTGGTGGCGATCAGGCCTTCCGGCTTCAGGATTGGTCCCAGATCAGTCAGGATTTGCCTTTTGACCTCTTCATCTTCTGAGGCCGCCTCGATCACCAGATCGGCATTGGCCAGCTCGGGCAAGCCGGCGACGGTTTTGATCCGGGACAAGGAATCGGCCATTTCGACCTCTTCCAGTTTACCCCGGCCAACCTGACGGCTCATATTGCCCTCGATTACCTTCATCGCCTTTTGCATTTGGGCGTTGGAGGTATCGGTCAGCATGACGTTGTAGCCGCCGACGGCCAAGACATGGGCAATACCGCTGCCCATCTGTCCCGCGCCGATAATGCCAATATTCTGGATCATCGAATTCCTTTCAATCTTGACCTTTTCGGCCAGACCTTATTTATGCCGGCGGCAATTTCTTCAGTTCTTCTTCCAATTCCGGCACCGCCTTGAACAGATCGGCAACCAGGCCGTANTCGGCNACCTGGAAGATCGGCGCCTCNTCNTCCTTGTTGATGGCGACGATCACCTTGCTGTCCTTCATGCCGGCCAGATGCTGAATGGCGCCCGAAATGCCAACCGCAATATACAGATCCGGCGCCACCACCTTGCCGGTTTGGCCGACCTGATAGTCGTTGGGTACGAAACCCGCATCCACCGCCGCGCGCGAGGCGCCAACGGCGGCCCCAAGTTGGTCGGCGACCGCTTCGATAATCGGAAAGTTGTCGCCCGACTGCATGCCGCGCCCNCCGGAGATAATGGTTTTCGCCGCNGTCAGTTCCGGGCGCTCGGACTTGGACAGTTCCTCGCCCACGAAGCTGGACAGGCCCGGATCACCGGCCGCCGCGACGCTTTCAACCTTGGCCGAACCGCCGTCGGCGGCCGCTTTTTCGAAGCCGGTGGCACGAATGGTAATAATTTTGATGGCGTCGGACGATTGCACCGTTGCCATGGCATTGCCGGCATAGATCGGCCGAACGAACCTATCCGGACCTTCGATGCCCGAAATTTCGGAAATCTGACTGACATCCAACAGAGCCGCGACACGGGGCATGAAGTTCTTGCCGACCGTATTGGCGACCGCCATCACGGCGCCGTAGTTCTGCGCTAAGGGCACCACCAGATCGGCCATGGGCTCGGCCACCATGTTGGCATACATGGCGTCATCGGCGACCAGCACCTTGGCAACGCCGGCAACCTTCGCCGCCGCTTCGCCAACCGCGCTGCAACCCTGGCCCGCTACCAGGATATCCACGTCACCACCCAATTGCCCGGCCGCGGTGACGGCGGCCAGGGTCGCNGGCTTCAGCTCGGCATTATCATGTTCTGCAATTACCAGGGTGGACATTAGATTACCCCCGCTTCGTTACGCAATTTACTTACCAGTTCAGCCGCATCCTCGACAATCACGCCGGCTTGGCGCGTTGGCGGGTCCTGCACCTTCAAAGTGGTCAGGCGCGGCGCCGTATCGACGCCGAGGTCTTCCGGGGTTTTCTCGTCGATAGGCTTTTTCTTGGCCTTCATGATATTCGGCAACGAGGCGTAACGCGGCTCGTTCAAACGCAAATCAGTGGTGACGATCATCGGCAGTTTCAGATCCAGGGTCTGCAGACCACCGTCTACTTCGCGGGTCACGCTGGCGCTACCGTCGCCCAACTTGATCTCGGAAGCGAAGGTGCCCTGGGCCCAGCCCAGCAGTGCCGCCAGCATCTGGCCGGTCTGGTTGCAATCATCGTCGATCGCCTGTTTGCCCAGGATCACTAGGCCCGGCTGTTCTTCGTCCACCACGGCTTTCATAATCTTGGCTATGTGCAAGGGTTCCAAGTCTTCGTCGGTCTTGACCAGGATGCCGCGGTCGGCACCCATGGCCAGGGCGGTGCGGATGGTCTCCTGGCATTGCTGTACACCGACGGAAATGGCGACGACTTCATCGACCAACCCGGCTTCTTTCATGCGCAGAGCCTCTTCGATGGCGATTTCATCGAAAGGATTCATGGACATTTTGACATTCAATAGATCAACGCCGGTCTGGTCAGCCTTGACCCGGATCTTGACGTTGTAGTCAACCACGCGCTTGACGGCGACGAGCACTTTCATCAGCAGCCTCTTCACTCAGGGGAATGGGACTTCCGGTGGCGTGGGGCCCTGTGCCCAGGCACCGGGCGGACGGATTACCACGCCCGCGGGTTTATGCTGCGCTGCAAAATAGGGAAGCCGACAAGGCGAGTCAACGCGCGGACGCCATCATCGCGGCAAAAGGCCGCATTTGGAGTTTTCCATACCTCACCGAACCACCCGCTCCCTCTTCCCGGCCATCCGCGACTGGTACCCTGTGGGTGGCCTGGCAACTCAAAAAGTTTACTCGGTGAATAGCGGCTCCATTGGCTCTGCCGTGGAGAGAAATTCCAGCAGATTGCCGTCTGGATCGCGGAAATATACCGATTGCCCCCAAACCCCGTCGGCGGGCCAGCGCGGTACCGGCCCCTCGATGATTTCGATTCCGGCATCTTTCAAATGCGCCACGGCTTCTGCAATGGTTCCGTCCCAGCGAAAGCAGGCATCAAGGGTGCCGGATTCCAGCCTCTCGGCAACCAGATAGGCCGGCTTGTCGAGATATTGCAGATTCATCACCGCGCCGCCCAGCTCGATCGGCAGTACCGGCAGCCCGCCATCGCGAAAACGTTGCAGATAGCGAGGCCGCCCACCCAGGGTATCGCAATAGAACTTGATGGAACGCTCCATATCGGCGGCCATGACAACCGCATGATCGATGGTGCGAATTCGAAGGGCCATGCGTCTCTCCAATTTGATGCCTATAGTGGCTTCCGTTATTTGCAGATAGATTGGAGCAAACCATGTCCGAGATCGAGTATTTCTATTCCGACCATTCCGCATTCGCCTATTTGGGCTCGACCCGGTTCATGGCAATAGCCAAGGCGGCGGACCGGGCGATCACGCACCGACCGATTGACCCGTGCCGCATCGTACCGACCGGTGGCGCCCAGTCCTTCAACCAGCGCAGCGCTAAAATTTTTTGCGTACTATTTCCGCCGCGCGATCGACCGTTGGGCCGAGGAGCGGAATGCCCCGGTAATGGATGGACGGCCCACCTTTCATGACAATGATACCGCGCCACCCAACGGCATGTTGATCGCCGGATTACAGCAGGGACTGAATATGGACAAGCTGGCCCATGCCATGTTGCAGGCCCATTGGCGGGACGATGCGGACCTGACGGACCGTGATACACAGGTCAAAATCGCCAACGGTATTGGCGTTGCACCGAAACCATTGCTCGACGCGGCCCTAACGGACGAGGTGCAGGTGATTTACAACGCAAATACGGAAGAAGCGATCGAGCGCTCGGTCTTCGGCTCGCCCGCCTATTTCGTGGGTGGTGATTTGTTCTATGGCCAGGACCGCCTGGAGATGGTGGAACGCGCTCTGCGCCAACCCTATGCGCCCTCGAAATATGCCTGATGGCGGGTTATTGGGACACGACCCGGTCTTGGCAATTTCAGATGCGGCGGCCACGGGTGAGACGGCGGCGATTTTCGCGGATATCTGCACGACCATAGATATCCCACTGATCACCTCCGTCTGGCGCTCGCTTTACGATGTTGAAGACGGCCTGACGGACGGTGAAGCCAATTTATCTGACCGGATAGGTTGGGCCGGCCCTGGAGCGCGTTATTGCGTTGGGGGATCTGCCAGAACCCGAACTATTGGTGCCGGGACAACTGGCCTGAGCCGGTATCGGCGCCGGCGCCGTGGCCCACATGGTCGCCCTCGGCCATGCCCTGGCGAATTGTCTAAAACCCTAACAGTTAGTCCCTGGCACCCATAGGATATCCGCGGCGCCGTCGACGTTGGCGTGGCGGGCCAGTTGGAATAGGTGGTCCGACAGGCGGTTCAGATAACGCAATGCGGCGGGGTTGATTTCCGCTTCATGGGCCAAGGTGGTCACCACGCGCTCGGCACGCCGGGCTACCGTGCGGCCCAGGTGCAAATGCGCCGCCAATGTGGTACCGCCGGGCAGGACAAATGAATTCAGGGTTGATAGCGCCGTGCCCAATCGGTCTATTTCCTGCTCCAACCGCTCCACCTGGGCCTCGACAATGCGTAGCGGCGGATACTTTGGCTCATCGATGATAGGCGTCGCCAGATCGGCGCCCAGATCGAACAGATCGTGCTGGATACGCGCCAGCATCCCGTCCACGGCTCCATCCGCGTGCTGGCGGGCCAGGCCAATGACCGCGTTCAATTCATCCACATCGCCATAGGCCGCAACGCGCAGGTCGTCCTTGGCCACCCGGCTGCCATCGCTCAACGAGGTCAGGCCGCCGTCACCGCCACGGGTATAGATTTTTGTCAGCTTGACCATGCCCCTAACCTTGATTTACGAAAAATAGCGTCACCATGATGGCGACGGCCACCAGCTGCAGAATGATGCGCCAGCGCATCAGCTTGTTGCCATGCTTGGCGTTGAACGCCCCGCCTCGCCCCATGCCGTAAACGCCGACCAGCAACACACCCAGCACGGCAACCAGGGCAATAACCAAAACCACCATTAAAATACCGGACATGGCAACTCCCTAATAATGTGTGCAGCGTGCCGATAAATACACACCGGTTCTGCTATGATCACAGACGGAAAACATACGGCCAGTCCTAACATAAAACCGTGACGACTGGACAAGGTTGTTTGGGTTGCTTGGGTTGTTTAAGGGAAATTGCATGAGCGGTGACGGGCTGAATGGGCGGCGGATGTGGTCCCTGGCGTTGTTGGCAGTTTGCGAGGTGGCCGTATTGGGCTTGTGGTTTTCGGCCTCCGCCGTTGTGCCGACCCTGGTCCTGGAATACAGCCTTTCGCCCAGCCAGGCTTCCCTGATAACCTCGGCCGTGCAGGTCGGTTTTGTCGCCGGCACCCTGACATCGGCCATATTCTCCCTAGCCGACCGTCTGGACCCGCGCCGCTTTTTCATGTTCTCGGCCTTGGTGGCGGCTGGGGCCAATGCCCTGTTGCTGGCGCTGGAGCCGACCTCGCCAATGGTAATCGTGTTGCGCTTCATCACCGGGGCCTGCATGGCGGGCGTCTATCCCGTGGGCATGAAGATGGCGGCCAGCTGGGCCCGCGACGATGTTGGTCTGTTGATTGGCATTCTGGTCGGCGCCTTGACGCTGGGCTCCGCCGCGCCGCATCTGTTCAATGCCTTTGGTGGCATTGATTGGCATTTCACCATTCTGACCGCTTCCGCCGCGGCCCTGTCGGCGGCGCTGTTGATCAGTCTGGTCCAACTAGGCCCGAAGATCGCACCCGCGCCCCCTTTTCGTCCCGGCGCCGCGTTCGAGGCCTTTCGCCGGCCGGCGCTGCGTTGGGCCAACTTTGGCTATCTGGGTCATATGTGGGAGCTGTATGCCATGTGGGCCTGGCTGGTGGTGTTCATGGACGCTTCGTTTCGTCTTGGCATGGAGGCTGACGCGGCGGCCTGGTGGTCTCGTCTGGCGACCTTTGGCGCCATGGGTCTGGGCGGTGCCATCGGCTGCCTGCTGGGCGGGGTGATCGCCGACCGTTATGGCCGTACGACGTTGACCATGGGCGCGATGACTGCCTCGGGCCTGTGCGCCCTGGTAATCGGCTTTTTGTTTGGCGCCGATCCGTGGCTGTTAACCCTGCTGGCAGCTATCTGGGGGGTCACGGTGGTGGCGGATTCAGCGCAGTTTTCAGCCTCTATCGTCGAGCTGTCGCCGCCTGAATCTGTCGGCACCATGTTGACCGTGCAGACCTGCGTCGGCTTCCTGTTGACCCTGTGCACGGTGCATCTGGTACCACCCCTGGCGGCGGCCTGGGGTTGGCAATATGCCTTTTCCGTGCTGGCGGTGGGGCCATTCTTGGGCGTTTTCGCGATGTCACGCTTGCGGGTCCATCCGGATTCTGCCCGTCTGGCAGGGGGGCGCAGATAATGGCGGAACTGAAACGCCGCCTGACCCTGCCGCTGCTGACCCTGTGTGGCCTTTGCGAAAAGGTTAGTAGCGCCGATCAATTCAATTTCATGATGATTGAAAACACTGGCGTGGTCGGCGTGCACTTTGGCGACTTTCTGCGCTATGCCGTCTGCGCTGACGTTGGCGCCATGCAAGAGGAACTTAATGCCGCGTTCCAGGCCGCCGCCGTTTCATGCGACTAACTGCGCCTAACCGGCGTGGGCCTGTCCGCCATTAACCGGTTTGTGCTCGCCTTCGGGGAACGGCGCGAAGGGATAGGGGCGCTGTTCGGTATGAAATGTTTCGAAGGCCACGATCTGTTTCAGGTATTCGCCCAGGCGGGGTCCCAGCGTGTGGAGCTCTTCATTCACGGAACCCGTGGCCAGGCGGGTGACGAATTGCACCACGACGATGGCCAGAATGGCGAATTACTCGGTGTTGAAGGCCACCGCGAACAGCACCATGAAACAGGGCCGTTGCCAGATCGATTGATCGGAGATGTTGCTCTTGAGTTTCTCGTCCATGCCGTTGCCGTCCCTTTGCTGGGTGTTATGGGAAGTATCGACAACAGATAGGTAGGGCGCACGCACATGCAAGATGACGCTGGGCGGAATTGACGGCCCGAAATCCGGTCAGCGGCGATGCTTGCCTATTTTGGCAGGAATTTCATGTGCTGTTTTTTCGGCAGTTCGCCGTGACGGGCTTTGTGGCGAGCGTTGAAAAACCAAGACAGCAGAACAAAGGCGGTGATGGTTACAGCCCCGGTGCCCAAAACCAGGTAAAAGGTGAATTCCGACCACGTGACCCATAATGCCAACGGCGTCAACATGCCGATGAAACCGAAGAAAACCAGCAACGCTTCCAACGCCTTGTCGGACACTGATACTAGTAAATTTTCCCGCATGAACGACCCTAACAGACAAAGCCAAAACCAACCGGCGCGGTAACCTGTCGCCAGGATACCGAAAATTGGTTGGGGCGGCAGGGATCGAACCTGCGAATCACGGGATCAAAACCCGTTGCCTTACCACTTGGCTACGCCCCAATTTTAGACGACCGGCAATATAGGCATCGGCGCCGTGGGAAACAACGCCCAAGGAAAGGAAAAAGTACTAAATTTTTGTGCCTACTTTTTAGATTCTATTTCGCCGCACCGCCGGCTTCCTGGCTATGGCACTCCGGCCATACGATGATGATGCCATAACAGCACAATGCCGCGATGCTCCAGACCGGCGCCGTATCGGGTGCGAACGAGGCCAACAGGCCCGGCATGCCGGTTAGGCCCAAATATACCAGCAGGCCCCAGCGCCAGGGCATCCGGTGATAAAGTATATGATGCAAATGGCTGCGGTCGGAGGCAAAGGGAGAGCGGCCGCGGAACGTGCGCAAGGCCATGACCCGCAGGCAATCGACCACTGGGATCAGGAACCACAGGGCCACCAGGTCTGCCGGCAGCATGGTGAAGGCAATGTCGTAAACGTAAACGGTCAGGAGCGCGATGATGAAGCTGAGAAAATAACTACCCGAATCACCTAGAAACAACCGGCCGCGCAGATTGAATGCCAGGGTCACCAATAATGCGGCGCCCAGGGTAAGCAGGACCGGGCGCAGGTGATCGGGCGCGAATAACAGCAGCTCCACTGACCAGAACAGGCACAGGCCAATGACGATGCCGTTCTTGCCATCAGCCATGTTTATGGCGTTCTGCAAGCCGACGATGCAGACGGCGGTGAAGATCAAGGCGAACTGCTCCAGAAAAACAACCTGCCCAAGAAAGCTGAAATGCAGAAAGCTTAGCAACAGCGCCGGTACGATTTCCAAAACCGCCAAGGCTAACAAAAATGACAACACCAGGCGATAGATTGGCCGAATTTGGGCCCGGTCATCCAGCAGGCCCAACAACAGAGAGGCCAGACCGGCGATGGCGATGACGAGGTAGAGCGGCAAAAAATCCGTGGCCACCGCGCCGTAGAACAACGCCAGCAAGGTCGGCAGGCCAATCGCCAACCCGCCCACCAAGGGCGTTATGGTGGGGTGAATTTTGCGCTTGCCGTCCGGGGCATCAAGGATCCCCAATACGATGCTGATCGGCCGGGCATATACGCAGACCAGCAGGCTCACCGCCGCCGCCCCGGTGATCGCGAGAAGGCCGGTTACCGCGCTGCTCATAACTCCCCGCTAATAGCTGCTTCCTTCGCGTTGACGCGTCCAATGGGAGAGCGTAGTTAAGTGTACGATTACGATAGCCTGGTTTCGATAACCCGGTCAGGCAAAGTGACGATTCGTTCGAAACTATGCCTGATTGGCACCATAAGCCAGCGCTATGTTCATGTGGGCACACGACGCCGAATGGCGGTGGACCAATCGAATAAGCGATTTTGGGGTATCGGGTCAAACCTTGCGTATGGCGAGGCGGATTTAGAACCGATTTGGAGCAATTAACTTATGACGAACTTGCTTACCGGTGCCGCTGGTTTTATCGGTTTTCACGTGGCGCGGCGGCTCTTGGATCAGGGCGAGCGGGTCGTCGGCGTCGATAACCTGAGCCCCTATTATTCGGTAAGCCTGAAGGAAGACCGTTTGCGGCAATTGTTGCAGCATCCCAATTTTACCTTCCATCAGGTCAATATCGCCGACCGGGGCGCCATGCAGGAGGCGGTCGGCGGCCTGAAAATCAGCTCGATCATCCATTTGGCAGCCCAGGCCGGGGTCCGCTACTCCCTGGAAAACCCCTTTGCCTATATCGAGGCCAATGTGGTTGGCCATATGGTTGTTCTCGAACTGGCCCGGCAGCAAGCGGCGTTGGAGCATCTGGTTTACGCATCTTCCTCATCCGTTTACGGCGGCAATACGAAATTTCCCTTCAGCGAGGATGACCGGGTGGATCAACCGGTATCGTTGTATGCTGCGACCAAGAAAGCCGATGAACTGCTGTCGCAATCCTATGCCCATTTATACGGCATCCCGCAAACCGGCCTGCGTTTCTTTACCGTGTATGGCCCCTGGGGCCGGCCGGACATGGCCTTGTGGCTGTTCACGGAGGCGATCCTGACGGGACGGGCTATCAAGGTTTTCAACAATGGCGATATGCGCCGGGACTTTACCTATGTGGATGATATTGTCACGGGCATCCTGGCCGCACGCGACAACCCGCCTGCTCGCAAAGATAGTGGGCAAGGCGGCGAGGCGGGTGGCGGGGCGCCGCACCGGGTCTACAACATCGGCAATAACCATCCCGAACAACTGTTGCGGCTGATCGAAGTGTTGGAAGACGCCCTTGGCTGCAAAGCGGAGCGGATCTTGCTGCCCATGCAGCCCGGCGACGTCAAGCAAACCTACGCCGATTTGACTGCCGTTGAACGGGATCTCGGCTTCAAGCCGACGACAGTCATTGAGCAGGGCGTGCCCCAATTCACCGCCTGGTACCGGGACTACTACAATCTGTAGCGGCCGCATCAAGCCGCCGGCATGAGAACAGGCGCACGGACATTTGGCCGTGTCGAGGCGCCGGGCCAGGGCATCGCCTGCATGATGGCGGGCTGTCTGTTGTTGACCCTCAATGATGCCGTGGTGAAATGGATCTCGGGCGAGTTCCAGTTGGGGCAGGTTCTTGCAAGCCGTGGTCTGGCCGCCTTGATCGTCATCACCGCGGTGGTCGTCTGGCGCGAGGAATTCCATATATTTCGGATCAAATATCCCGGGGTGCAATTGCTCCGCGCGATTTTAATGATAGTCTCCACTTTTCTGTTTGTCTCCGGTCTACGGGAAATGCCGTTGGCGGAAAATATTGCTATCGCCTTTGTCGGGCCCATTTTTGTTACCGCCCTGGCACCGGTTTTTCTGGCCGAAAAAGTCGGTTGGCGTCGCTGGAGCGCCGTGCTGATGGGCTTTGCAGGCGTTCTAGTGATGTTGCGTCCTCAAGGCGCCCTAGGCATGGGTGGGGGTGGTGACGGTTTGAACTGGGTGGCGCTGTTTCCAGCCGGCGCGGCGCTGTGCGGCGCCTTTCGCGATATTCTGACGCGCCGCATCTCTCATGGCGAGGCCACCGGTACCACCCTGTTTTATTCCACCCTGGGCGTCACTCTTGCTGGTGCGGCGGTGACGCCATTTGGCTGGCAAACGCCGGGTGCAAGTGATTTGGTTTTGCTTGCCCTGGCCGGTCTGTTGTTGTGCAGCGCGCATTTTCTGCATATCGAGACCTTCCGCTTTGCCGAGGCCGCCTTCGTGGCGCCTTTCAAGTACTCCTCGCTATTGTGGGCCACGGCCTTTGGTTTTCTGTTCTGGGGCGATGTGCCGGATGGCTGGACGGTGCTGGGCGCGGCCTTGTTGATCGGCAGTGGCATCTACATATTTCACAGAGAGGGCAGACAACCTGTTAGGATGCCGCGATGACCAGCACAATGCACCATCCTGTTCTGATCACCGGCGGTGCCGGCTATATCGGCAGTCATGCCATGTTGGCATTGCTGGATACTGGCCGTGAGGCGGTAGTGGTAGATGATCTGTCCACTGGTCGGCGCGCGGCGGTGCCCACCGGAGTACCGTTCTATGAAGGCAAGATCGCGGACAACGCCCTGATCGGGCAGATCATCAAAGAAAATGGCTGCCGATCGGTGCTGCATTTCGCCGGATCCATTGTGGTGCCCGACTCGGTGGAGAAGCCACTGGATTATTATCAGAACAATGTCGCCGGCAGCGCTGCGCTGCTGCGGGCCTGTCTGGACAACGGTATTGAGCGCTTCGTCTTTTCCTCCACGGCGGCGGTCTATGATGGTGCTGGTGGCGAGCCCCTGTCCGAAGACGGCGTTCAAGCGCCCGCCAACCCCTATGGCCGCAGCAAGCTGATGACCGAGTGGATGTTGCGCGATATCGCCGCCGCCACGGACCTGCGGGTTGCCGTGCTGCGCTATTTCAATGTTGCCGGCGCTGATGGGGCCGGACGTTCTGGACAATATGCTAAGGTTGCGACCCATCTGATCAAGCGGGCCTGTCAGACCGTGCTGGGCCAGCATTCACACATGGATGTTTTCGGTGATGATTATCCTACGCCCGACGGCACCTGCGTACGCGACTATATCCATATTTCGGATCTGGCCCAGGCGCATCTTGCGGTGCTCGACCACATCGGCGAAAGTGCCGAATACGTCACCATGAATTGTGGTTATGGCCATGGTTTTTCCGTGACCCAGGTTCTTGACGTGGTGGACCGGGTGGCGGGTGAGATGCTGGGCGCCGGACCCATGCCGCGCTGCCATGGACCGCGACGGGCGGGTGATGCGGCTAGTTTGGTCGCCGATACTAGCTGTATTCGCCAAACCCTCGGCTGGCAACCGAAATATGATGACTTGACGGTTATGGCGGCGACCGCCCTGGCCTGGGAGAAGCAATTGATGGATGGCTTGGATTGATGAGCAAGGATGATTTGCCCGCGGTCGTCATGGCGGCCATTGGCGAGTCCATCGCGGTCAAGGAACGCCTGTTGGTCGACGGTGTNGCCGCGCGCCTGTCAACCATGGCCGAGACCGCGGCGGCGGCCATCGCGGGCGGCGGCAAGATATTGTTGTGCGGCAACGGTGGCTCGGCGGCGGATGCCCAGCATCTGGCCGGCGAATTCCTGGTCCGCCTACGCCCTTCGTTGAACCGGGAAGCCTTGCCGGCCCTGTCGCTGATCACCGATAGCTCCACCTTGACCGCCTGCGCCAACGATTACGGCTATGATCAAATTTTTGCTCGCCCGTTGCGGGCATTGGGCCGGCGTGGCGACGTCTTGCTGGCCATTACGACGTCGGGCAATTCCATCAATATCCTGGCAGCGCTGGATGTCGCCAAGAACCAGGGCCTGGCTTGTCTGGGCTTTCTGGGCGGCAGCGGCGGCAAGGCCCTGACGCTTTGTGATCAGGCGATCGCGGTGCCATCCGATGACATCAACCGGATCCAGGAAAGTCACATCATGCTCGGCCATGTTCTGGTCCAGGCAATCGAGGAACTGCTGCTGGCCCAGGGCCATATAAGCCTAGAATCATAATAAATTTTACCGCTGGAGAAAGCATCATGAGCAATACCGTCCTTTATGAGACCGATGGCGCCATCGCCACCGTCACCCTGAACCGTCCCGGCCGCCTGAATGCCATGAACAAGGAACTGATCGTGGCGATGGTCGAAACCATGGAGCGCGCGTCCTCGGATCTGGCGATTCGCGTTCTGATCCTGACGGGTGCCGGCCGTGGCTTTTGCGCCGGTGGCGACTTGGCCGGCTTCGCAGATGGCGAATTCAAGGAGGAGCAGGCCATCGAAACCAAGATCGCCGATCTGCGCCAGTCTATGCGGACCTCGCAACGGCTGCGGGAAAGCTCGTTCGTCTCCATCGCCGCTATCAACGGCGCCTGTGCCGGGGCTGGCCTGTCCTGGGCCCTGGCCTGCGATCTGCGCTATGCGGCGCAATCGGCCAAATTCTCCACCGCGTTTCTGAATGCGGGCCTGTCGGGGGATTTTGGCGGTACCTTCAGTTTGACCCAGATTGTCGGTACCGCAAAGGCGCGGGAGTTGTATTTGCTTTCGGACCGCTTCAGCGCCGCCGATGCGGAACGCCTGGGCATCGTTTCGGAAGCCGTGCCGGACGAGGATTTGCTGGCTCATGTGCGTGGCAAGGCCCTACAGATGGCCGATGCCGCGCCCGTTGCCCTGCGCTGCATCAAACAGAATCTGAATGACGCCACCAAATTGAGCATGTCTGAGGCCATGGATAATGAGGCCGACCGGCACAGCCGCTGCGGCACCACCGAGGATAACACTGAAGCTGCCAAGGCCTTTCTGGAGAAACGCAAACCGTCCTTCAAAGGCCGGTAGATTGGACTAGCCGGTTGCCATGGCGGCGGGTAACGCCTATTTAGGCGGCCCGAATATTGACCGGTAATACCGACTGGGACGAGTCGCCATGACAGAGACGAAATCAAACCCCGCGGCCATGCGGTTCGCGGCCCGGCGAAGCATTGAACAGGTCGAGGAAGGCTTCGACCTGGCGCCGAAATTCGATGCCGACGGGCTTTTGCCCGTGGTCACCTCGGACGCGGCCAGCGGTGAGATGTTGATGCATGGCTATATGAATGGCGAGGCCCTGCGTCTGACCATCGAAACCGGAGAGGCGCATTACTACAGCCGCAGCCGACAGGTGATCTGGCACAAGGGCGCGACCTCGGGCCTGGTGCAAAAGGTCGTGGAAATGCGCATCGATGACGATCAGGATTCGGTCTGGCTTCGTGTTGACGTGGCTGGTGGCGCCTCATGCCACGTTGGTTACCGCTCCTGCTTTTACCGCTCGGTTCCCCTCGGCCCCTCGCAGAGCGGCGCCGTGCCGCGCCTACAGTTCGAGGAAACCGAGAAGGTTTTCGACCCCAAGGCGGTCTATGGCGACGCCCCCAACCCAACGAAGCTGTAACCACACCGAAGCCCGCATTTGGGGTTGCCAAGCCTCCAGCGCGTCGCGTTTCATCTGCCGCCGTTCGGCCCTCGGTCTGCGCCAGTCATGACCAAAGGCAACGGATTCCCGGCTGCCATAGGCGGGATTGGCCAGCATGAACCATTTTTAGCCCTACATATCGGTATGTTTTACGCACTGGGCCTGGCGCACCGCCATGTTGCCATTCCCGGCGATCACCTTATGGTGTTGGCTCCCGCGCATCTCTAACCCAGGATACAAAAAGGAACGATCGTATGAGTGAGGACGCCATGATCTTATCGGGCATCAAGGTGTTGGATGCCGCCAGCTTCATCGCCGGGCCAGTGGCGACCACGATCATGGCCGATTTTGGCGCCGACGTGATCAAGGTGGAGCCGCCCTTGGGCGATGGCTACCGGCCACTGCATACGGTGGCGGGCATGCCACAGGCGGAGGAACCCTATCACTGGCTGGTGGACAACCGCACCAAACGCGGCCTAGCGCTGGATCTGAGCGTGGATGCCGGGCGCGAGGTGATATATAGGCTGGTGGCGGAGGCGGATGTATTCGTGACCAATTTCATGCCCGGTGTGCGAGAAAAGCTCGGCTTGCTCTACGAGGATCTGGCGCCTCTGAACGAGCGTTTGATCTACGGCTCCATGTCCGCCTATGGCGAGACCGGGCCTGAAGCAGGCCAGACCGGCTTTGATACCACCGCTTATTGGGCCCGCAGCGGCCTGATGGACCTGGTGCGCNCGGATCCGGACGGTGATCCGGCCCGCTCCATGGCCGGCATGGGGGATCATCCGACCGGCGTCGCCCTGTTTTCGGCTATCATGATGGCATTGTACCGGCGCGAGCGTACAGGCCGGGGTGGCCTGGCGCATACCTCGTTGTTGGCGAACGGCTATTGGTCCAACGCCTTCATGGCCCAGGCTGCCCTGTGCGGTGCGGCGGTGCCCAACCGTCCCGTGCGCAAGGCTTCGGCGAATGCGCTTTCAAACCATTACCGGACTAAGGACGGCCGCTGGTTCATTCTGACCGCTGCCAACGAAGTTAAGGAGTGGACCCGTTTCCCAACCGCCATCGGGCGACCGGAACTGGCCGAGGATCCGCGCTTTTTGACGCAAGCCGACCGACAGAAAAATGTCGGCGCCCTGATCGCCTTACTGGACGAAGTCTTTGCCCAACAGGACATGGATTATTGGCACGAGACCTTCGCGGCCTGTCGGATCACAGTGGGCGTGGTCGCCAAGACGGAAGATATTCTGCACAGCGAACAGGCCCTTGCNGCCGGTATTACGGTACCGGGCAGCGGTGCTGGTTTTGGCGCCGAGCTGACCATCGATAGTCCCCTCTGGGTCGAGGGGGCTGCCAAGCGGGCCCCCCGCCCGGCCCCGGAATTGGGACAGCATAATTTGGAAATTCTGGCCGAGGCCGGATATGACGAAGCCGGAATCGCCGAGTTGAAGGTTCGTGGTGCTTTCGGCGCTGAAAGCTAGACGAGGAGAATAAAGTGGTACGATTAGCAGATCTGGACGAGCCGGAACGCTCGCACTTGGCCAATATACCTTGCGCCAGTTTCGATGCCGAGCCCTGGGTTACGGGCCCGCCCCTGACGGAACGGCGGATCGCGATGATCTCCACCGCNGCGCTGCAGCATCGNGACGACANACCNTTCCTGATCGGTACCGGTGATTACCGCNNCATTGCCGACGATACGCCAGCCAGTGACCTGGTCATGGCGCATATCTCGACCAATTTCGACCGCTCCGGCTTCGAGCAGGACCTGAACGTGGTGCTGCCCCTGGACCGCATGCATGAATTGGCCGAGGCTGGCGAAATCGGCTCCGTCGCGCGGTTCCATTACGCCTTCATGGGCTCCACCGACCCGGTGCAGATGGAAGCNGCNGCCCGCNCCATGGCNGGCCATCTTAAGGCGGATGGGGTCGATAGCTGTATCNTGCTNCCNGTTTGACCCTTGTGTACGCGCGCCGTGGGCGGGCTGGCACATTANCTGGAAGACGAAGGCCTGGCGACGACGCAGATCAGCCTGATCCGGCCGCAGACGGAGAACACGCGGCCGCCGCGCGCTCTGTGGGTGCCGTTTGAATTGGGCCGCCCATTAGGCGCGCCCAATGACGCGGCTTTTCAAGCCAAGGTGCTGCGGACCGCCTTGGCCCTGCTGGAACGGACGGACGGTCCGGTCATCCTGGACGACTTTCCCGAAGATGCGCCGGTTTCTGGGGCGGCGGAAAATGATGAGGGCTGGTTCTGTCCCATTAATCTGCCGCCACCGCCCGCTGATCTGGAAGCGGGTGGCGGTTACAAGGTGGCCATACAGGCGGAAATCGGCGGTCTGACCACGTGGTATGATATTGCCCTGCGCGAGCGTGGGCGGACGACCATGGGTCTCAGCGGCATGAAGATCGACGAGATCACGGATTTTGTCTGCGCCTTTCTGGATAGCCAGATACCGGAAAACCCAAACGAAGGCCAAAGCCTGGGGCAAAGCCTGAAATTCGCCGTCGAGGATCTGAAGGCTTTTTACCGCGAGGCCGCTGGTGCGCAACCGGGGCAAAATACTGGCAAGGAAATGAATGACTGGTTCTATGGCAGCACGGCGGCGGGTAAGGCGATGTATGCGCTGTGGCCCATCGCCGATAACCTGGCGAAACAGTCGGGCGATGAATTCATGAAAATATTCGCCAATCTGCTGTTGATCCCCGCGTCGCAGAAATTCCGGGCAAAGGCGGCAAATACGAAGGGGGAGGCCGGAACATGACGGCCAAGCTGGCAATCCTGGATGACTATCAGCGGGTAGCGCTGGAGCTGGCGGATTGGTCTGGCCTGCCAGGAGATGTGGAAATCACTGTTTTCGATGACAATCTGGCTGACCTGGGCGCAGTGGCCGAACGCTTGGCGCCATTTGAAATCCTGGCCGCCATGCGGGAGAGGACGCCCTTTCCCCGCGTCTTGTTCGAAAAACTGCCGAACCTGAAACTGCTGGTCACCACGGGCATGCGCAACGGTGCCATCGATATGGCGGCGGCGGCGGAGCACGGCGTCATCGTCTGCGGTACCTTGGGCAGCACCGAATCCACGGTGGAAATGATCTGGACCTTGATCCAGGCCGTGGTCCGCCGCCTGCCGCAAGAGGACAGGGCGACCCGCGAAGGTAAATGGCAGACCAGCGTGGGCTGGACCTTGGCCGGGCGCACCCTGGGCCTGGTTGGTTTGGGCCGGCTTGGCGTGCGGACCGCCGCCATCGCGAACTTTTTCAATAAGCGGGTTATTGCCTGGAGCGAAAACCTGACGCTCGAGCGGGCCGCTGAATGTGGCGCCGAACTTGTTTCGAAGTCGGATTTGTTCAAGCAATCCGATATTGTCTCGATCCACCTAATACTGTCGAAACGCAGCCGCGGCCTGATCGGCGCCGATGACCTTGCCTCGATGAAATCGGAACCTTAACTGGTCAACACCGCGCGCGGCCCCATCGTTGACGAGGCCGCGCTGCTGGAGGTCTTGCGTCAAGGCCGTATCGCCGGCGCGGCCCTGGATGTCTATGATCAGGAGCCTCTGCCCAAGGATCATCCGTTGCTGGTTTTGGATAACACCATTATCTCGCCGCATATGGCGTATGTAACCGAGGAAAACCTGACGCAATTTCATCGCGAAACCGTGGAAGATATCGTCGCCTGGCTAAGTGGCCAGCCGATCAGAGTGCTTTAAACAACGGCACTACCGGTTGTTTGGCCTAATATTTTTCTTTGCTATTGTTAATCGATGGCACGCCAAGCGAGATGAATCGTAGAAAATCACGATAAATACCAAATTATAAATATTTTATTAAATGCAGTTTTGTGCATTTTTAAATAATAATATCTACAATTTATCATTATAGACCCAGTATTTACATAATAATGTAAAACTACATTAACACAAATAGGCAAAAATTCTGGATGTATTGCCTACCTACTTAACCGTCTCTCCCAGGGCGCAGGTGTTTAGTTTATGAATGCGCCTAGTTTATCGGCCAAATTAGGTGACGGCAGTATTCCGGACGTACTTGATGACGGTCAATTAATTTACTGATCAGGAAGCTTAGCATTGCGCGATGACCTTGGTTGCCTGGCAGGCAGAGTTCGAAACCGGTATTTCTTCGGTGGATTTTGAACATAAGGAGATGGTGGAGCTGTTCAACCAGCTTTCCATCGAGCTTGACCACGATCCCAATGACGATGCGATCGGAGATTTTCTGGGCGAGGTTTTAGCCAATACCTCGGCCCATTTCGTACTCGAGAAAAAAATCATGCGCGATACCGGTTATGACGAATACAAGCTCTACAAAGCGTATCACGAACAGTTGCTGGATGCCATCCGGGACATCATGGATGATCACCATATGGGTGAATTCGGCGACGTTCCCGACTTATTGGCCGGACGTCTGAAAAACTGGTTCTAGGAGCATTTCCACGCCTTTGACGCTCGCCTGGGCCATTTGACGGAAGGCGCGGCAGTCGCGCATTCATAGTCCATAAGGTATCTTCGCCTGATGTGCCACTGGGCAGGATCGCCTACGCCTGTTATGAAGCGGGCATGAACCCAGGCGAAAATGATCGTGATTTAGCCGAATTATCCAAAATGCTGCGGGCGCGGCAGGTGGAGCTGCGCGCCCTATCGGACGGTGCCCGGGATAACCGTAAGCCGGTGGAGCTGGATCAAAGCAAGGTAGGCCGGCTGTCGCGCATGGACGCCATGCAGGATCAGGCCATGGCCCAGGAGGCGGAGCGCCGCCGGGCCGGGGAGCTTCAGCGGATTGATGCCGCCCTGGCGCGGCTGAAAAGCGGCGACTATGGCTATTGTGTCAGTTGTGACGAGGATATCGCGCCGGCCCGTTTGAAACTAGATCCGGCAGTGGCGACCTGTATCAACTGTGCCAGCCGCGGCCGGCAATAGTTCGGGTTGCGGCGGCATTCCATGGGATATCTACGATTCCTCTTTAAGAACCGGCGTTTCCTTAGTTTCGGCATTCTGATCGCTTTCTTTTCGGCCTTTGGACAAACCTTCTTCATTGCCGTGTTCGGGCCTGAGATCCGGGCAGAGTTCGGCTTGAGCCATGGTGGTTTTGGCGGCTATTACGCCATTGGCACCCTTACATCTGGTTTTTGCCTGATCTGGGCCGGCAAGTTGATCGACCGTTTCGACCTGCGCTGGGTTACCGCCGGAGTATGCACGGCCTTGATCCTGGCTTGCGCCAACATGGCGATGGTACCTGCCGCCTGGGCCCTGGCGCCGGCCATATTCGCCCTGCGCCTCTGCGGCCAGGGTCTGATGAGCCATACAGCCATGACCTCCATGGGGCGCTATTTCGAGGCCGAGCGTGGCCGCGCCGTTTCCATTGCAATCTTGGGTTTTCCTGCGGGCGTGGCGGTCTTCCCCGGTCTGGCGGTTTGGTTGATATTGGTGTTTGACTGGCGTACGGCGTGGATCGCCGTTGCTATCACCTTGGCGGTGTTCCTGATCCCCCTGGCCCTGTGGTTGTTGAAAGGCCATACCGCGCGGCACCGGTATTTTTTGGCCCAAACTGAAACCGTCCAGAGTGCCACGGACCAGATCAGTGCGGCGGCGGCATCGATGCGGCGGCAATGGACCCGGGCCGAAGTTTTGCGCGATCCCCGCTTTTATCTGTTGTGCATCGCGATCACGGCGCCGTCTTTCATCTCGACCGGATTTTTCTTCCACCAGGCGCATCTGGCGACCGCGAAGGGCTGGAGCCTGGCCTGGATGGCCTCCGCCTTTGTCGCCTATACCGTCGGCGCGATTGGCGCCAACTTGGCCTTTGGTCCGCTGATCGACCGTTTCGGCGCCCGTAAATTGCTGCCCTATTACCTCTATCCATTGATGCTGGCCTGCCTCTCCATCGCTGTGTCCAGTCATCACATGGCAGCAATGGCCCTAATGTTTTTCATGGGCCTGACCAGCGGCAGCGGGCAGACGCTGATTGGCGCGGCCTGGCCGGAATTTTATGGCGTCATGCATTTAGGCGCCATCCGAGCCATGGTGATGTCCATGAGCGTGGGCGCTTCGGCCCTATCGCCCGTCGTGGTCGGATGGTTGATCGATCGTGGCGTGGCCATGGAAACCATGGCAGTTGGCTTTTTGGTTTATTTGGCCTTCGCCTTCGCCAGCATACTGATTGCCCTTGCTCGCCCCGAGCCGGCAGCCGAAGAAGGAAACATGGCATGAAGCAATACGCGGACGGTAAGATCCTGCTAGAAACCCAGGGCCCGGTCACGACCGTGACCATCAATCGGCCGGAAGTGCGCAATGCCCTCGACAATGATGCGGCGCGTGGTCTGGGCCGGGCCTTGCGGGATTTTGATGCCGATGAAAGCCAGCTTGCCGCCGTGCTGACGGGCACTGATGGCGCCTTTTGCGCCGGCGCCGATCTGAAAGCAGTGGCGGACAGCGCCGAATATGTCGCCTGGGCCGGCGATCCGGAGGGGCCGACCAATCCAACCCTGTCAAAGCCAGTGATCGCGGCGGTGGAAGGCCATGCGGTTGCTGGCGGCCTGGGCATCGCCCTGTGGTGCGACATTCGTTTGGTCGATGAAACTGCGGTCTTCGGTGTCTTCTGCCGCCGTTGGGGCGTGCCTATGAGCGACGGCACCACTGTGCGCCTGCCGCGTCTGATCGGCGCGGCGCGGGCCTTGGATATGTTAATTACGGGGCGTGGCGTGGCCGCCGACGAAGCCATTGATTGGGGTCTGGCGACGCGCCGCGCCCCCAAGGGGGAAACCCGCCAGGCAGCGGAAGAACTGGCCTACCAGATTGCCGCCTTTCCCCAGATCGCCATGCGTTCGGACCGGATGTCGGCATATCGTCAGGCCGGGCAAAGCCTGGCGGACGCGGTGGCGGAGGAAAAGGAGCTGTCCCAGGCCGCCAAGGCAGCCGAGGCCCAGGCTGGCGCGGCACGCTTCGCCGCCGGCGAAGGCCGCCACGGCGATTTCGGCAAGAGTTAGAAGGCGCTAAAGACTAGTCGCTAGATAGTTGGTCATGCGCTCCCAGGCCAGATTCGCCGCAGCGGCATCGTAATTGGCCTCGCTGGTTTCGTTGAAGAAGCCATGCGCTGCATTGTAGCGGTGGATCTGCGCATTGACGCCGGCGGCAGTCATCGCCGCTTCCAACCCGTTCACCGCATCTGGCGTGCACCAATCGTCCTGGTCGGCGAAATGGCATTGCAGTGGTATGGCGATCTTGGCGGGGTCGGCGAATTCCTGGGGCGGTATGCCATAAAAACATACGCCCGCCGCCACCTCAGGAACATGCACGGCGCTGGCGATGGTCAGCGCGCCGCCCATGCAAAAGCCCACCACGCCGATTTTTTGGCCAATTCCTTGCAGATGCCGCGCCGCGCCGCGTAGGTCCTGACGCGTCGCGCCGGAAAAGTCCAGGCCGCTCATCAGATGGGCCGCCTCATCAGGCTCCTGTGTTACTCGGCCTTCGTATAAATCCGGCGCCAGGGCGTTGTAGCCGGCCCGCGCGAAGCGGTCGGCTACACCACAAATCTGATCGTTCAGGCCCCACCATTCCTGAACGACGATTACCGAGGCACGATCCGTGCCCGCCGTGGCCAGATAGCCTTTCGTCGCGCCGCTGTCCGGCCTGGCAAAATCGATCATGCTGCCCATTGTTTCGTTTCCCTATTTGATGTTGTGGCCCGAATGTACCAGAAAAACGTGAGAATCCAATTCCAGCCAGCGCAGCCCCATCGCGCCGTCCTCGGTGATGCGCACCACCTCGGCCAGAAATTCGCCCGAATTGCCCAGGCTGCTACTGCGGATCCGTCCTTCAAAGGTGCCGCCGACCCGCAAGGGCGGACCGAGCGTTGGCTCTGGTGCCGGCAGTAAGCAGCCGCCAAGGGGCCAATCCTCCACCCGCATTCGGCGGCCATGATACCGCACACATATAGATGGGTGGCCATGGCGTCTGTGTTGCCGGCGACCCCGGCCAAGAAACCCGCGTATGAAGTTCGCCAGGGCCATACCCACCCTTTCTGTTCCCAGCCATGGTCCTCATCGCGGCCCTGGCAAGACACGATGTTCAGGCTCAGCGCTGAAACACCGCCACCAGTTCCAAGTGCCGGCTCCAGGGAAATTGATCCACCGGGGTAACCGATTGCAGTTGATAGCCGGCATCGGCCAAGATTGCGCCATCACGGGCAAAGGTTGCTGGGTTGCATGACACCGCGATGATCTTGGGCACCGTGGATACGGCTAGATTGTCCACCTGGCGCGCGGCGCCGGCCCGGGGTGGATCAAAGATCACGGCGTCTAACGTGGACAATTCCTTCGCCGACAGGGCGCGGCGTTCCAGGTCGCGCACCTCGACCTCGATGCCGCTACGCCGGGCGGTATTGCGCGCAGCGATCAGGGCCTCGGCTTGATCGTCCGCGCCTTCCACAGCCTTAACCTTTGTGCCCCTGGCCAAAGCAAAACTGAAGGTGCCAACGCCGGCGAATAGATCGGCCACGTTGGTGGCATCCGCCACGCCGTCCTGGACCAGCCGCACCAGGGCGGCCTCGCCGGCTCGGCTGGCCTGCAGAAAGCCGTCGGGCGGTGGCGTCACGGCCACACCGGTGAAGGTCACCTGTGGCGCCCGGCGTACTATGACCACTTCCGGCCGCTTGCCGGTGGACAAGCGGGCCAGATCAACCTCCTGGGCAAAATCGGCCAGGCGCATATCGGTCTGGGCATCGTGGGGCAGATCCGCCACCAGCCACAGATCCAGGCCAGTTTCGGTTTCGGTCACCTGAACATCGGCGCGTTTGTTCTGGGCCGGAAGGTCAGTCAACAGGCCGCGCAAGCCGTCCAGCAGATCGATGATGGCGGGGCGCAGGATGTGGCATTCCGTGAGGTTGATGATCTTGTGGCTGCCGGACTCGTTAAAACCCAGCTGTACGCCATTTCGCATACGCAGTGCCGCGAACCGCGCCCGGCGGCGGCTGGCGGTGGGCATTGTGATCATCTCTTTGATCACGGTGCTGCCAAGGTCTCGGCGTGCCAGGGCCTGACACAGGATATTCAGCTTCCAATCCTTATAGGCACGGCCATTCAAATGCTGCATGGCACAACCGCCGCAGAGGCCGAAATGGCGGCAGGATGGCTCTACCCGATCGGGGCCCGGCCGCAGCACCGCATCTAGGCGGGCCAGGCGTCCGTCGCCGCGTTTTCCGGTCAGCGTGGCCGCGACACGGTCCCCTGGCGCGCCATGGGGGACATAGATGGTGCCGGTACCATCATGGGCGATGCCGTCGCCGCGGGCGCCCAGGCTTTCGATAGTCAATTCCACCATCGCTTCAGGCCTCCCGCCGCCCGGCAAGCAGGAATTCAATATTGCCCTGTGGTCCCTTGATGGGGCTGGCCGTGGTGCCCAGCATGCTCCAACCGGGCTGTTGCTCCAGCCAGGTGCCGATCTCGGCCCGGACCTCCGCATGCAGCTCCAGATCCCGCACCACGCCGCCCTTGCCCACTCGCTCCGGGCCCACCTCGAACTGTGGTTTGATCAGGGCGATCAATTGGGCGCTGGGTGCGGCCAGGGCCATGGCGGCGGGCAATACGGTGCGCAGGCCGATGAAGGAGGCGTCGCAGACGATCAGGCCAATCTCGTCGGGCACCTCCCGTTGGGTAAGATAGCGGGCATTGGTCCGCTCCAGAACCACGACACGTTTGTCGTTGCGCAGGGACCAGGCCAATTGCCCATGCCCAACATCTACCGCATAGACTTTGGCCGCTCCATTTTGCAGCAAGACGTCGGAAAAGCCGCCGGTGGAAGCGCCCAGGTCGAGGCAGATCAGCCCTGTGGGATTGATGTCAAATTCCACCAGGCCGTGCGCCAGTTTGACCCCGCCGCGCGAAACCCAGGGATGGTCCTGCCCCTTGACGGTAACCTGGGCATCAATGGCCAGTTCCTGGCCGGCCTTGTCCAGACGCCGGTCCGCACCGTGAACCTTGCCGGCCATGATCAGGGCCTGCGCCTTGCCGTGGCTCTCCGCCAGGCCACGTTCGACCAGCAATAGATCCAGGCGCATCTTTGCCGGCTTCGTTTTTGATTTTGCTTTAGACGACATGTCCGCCTAGGCCAGCTTTGGTGCCTCGACCTCTTGCGCTTGCCCCAGGGAGGCCAGCGCCTTGGCGACAATATCGGGCGCGTTCAGGGCCGCGGCGGCATACATTTTTTCTGGGGCGTCATGATCGATAAAGCTGTCGGGCAGCATCATGGTGCGGATCTTCAGGTCGTTATCGAGCAATTCATGGCGTTCCAGACATTGGAGCACATGGGCCGAGAAACCGCCGATCGAGCCTTCCTCGATCGTGATCAGGACTTTGTGGCTGCGGGCCAGTTCGCAGATCAGATCCTCGTCCAGCGGCTTAACAAATCTGGCATCGGCCACGGAGGTTGAATAGCCCTTGGCGGTCAGCTCCTCCGCCGCCTTTAGGGATTCGCCCATGCGTGTGCCCAGGGACAGGATGGCGACCGCATTGCCTTTGCGCATCATGCGGCCCTTGCCGATCTGCAATGGCTGTGCTGGTAGCTCGATCTCCACCCCCTCGCCCTCGCCACGAGGATACCGGAAGGCTGAGGGCCCGTCATCAATGCGGGCGGCGGTGGCTACCATGCGGGTTAGTTCAGACTCATCCGCTGCCGCCATGACGACGAAATTAGGCAGGCTGGCCAGATAGGTGATATCGAAGGCGCCCGCATGGGTCGGACCATCGGCGCCCACTAGGCCGGCCCGGTCGATGGCGAAGCGCACAGGCAGCTTTTGGATCGCGACGTCGTGGACCACCTGATCGTAGGCTCGCTGTAGGAATGTTGAATAGATCGCCGCGAAGGGCCGGTAGCCGTCTGCCGCCAGCCCGGCTGCGAAAGTCACCCCGTGTTGTTCCGCGATGCCCACATCGAAACAGCGGTTGGGAAAGCGTTGCTGGAATTCGGCCAAGCCAGTGCCTGATGGCATGGCGGCGGTGATGGCCACGATTTTGTCATCACGCTCGCCCTCGCGGACCAGCTGGTCGGAGAATACACTGGTATAGCTGGGCGCATTGGGCTTACCTTTGGTCTGGGCCCCGGTGACCACGTCAAAGCGGGAAACACCGTGGAATTTATCAGCCGCTTCCTCGGCCGGGGCATAGCCCTTGCCCTTTTGCGTCACCACATGCACCAGGATCGGATTGGTGCGCCGGGCTTCGCGCACGTTCTTTAGCACCGGCAGCAGATGATCCAGATTGTGGCCATCGATGGGACCCACATAGAAAAAGCCCAGCTCCTCGAACAGGGTGCCGCCCGTAATCAGGCCGCGGGCATATTCCTCGGCCCGGCGCGCGGTGCGTTCCATGGGCTCGGGCATTTTCTGGGCTAGTTGTTTGGCGAAATAACGCAGGCTGCGATAGGGCCGCGAGGACAACAGGCGTGATAGATAGGCGCTCATGGCGCCAACGGGAGGCGCGATCGACATGTCGTTATCGTTGAGAATCACGATCATGCGGGTATCCAGTGAGCTGGCGTTGTTCATGGCCTCGAACGCCATGCCGGCACTCATGGAGCCATCACCGATCACCGCGATGACATTGCTATCCCGGCCATCCAGATCCCGGGCTATGGCGAAGCCAAGCCCGGCGGAAATGGAGGTTGACGAATGCGCCGTACCGAACGGATCATAGGGGCTTTCCGAACGCTTGGTGAAGCCTGATAGGCCGCCGCCCTGGCGTAGGGTGCGGATACGATCCCGCCGGCCGGTCAGAATTTTATGGGGATACGCCTGATGCCCCACATCCCAGATCAGCACGTCGTCTGGGGTGTTGAAAACATGATGCAGGGCGACGGTCAGCTCGACCACGCCCAGCCCGGCACCCAGGTGGCCGCCCGTCTCTGAAACCGCATCGATGGTTTCGGTGCGCAGCTCGTCTGCCAACTGGCGTAGCTGCTCCGAGGACAGCTGACGGGTATCCGCTGGCCCATCAATGGTATCCAACAATGGCGTCTTGCTGTCTGACAATTAGTTTCCGCCGTAAATCGTATCAACTGCTTCGAGTTATAACGAATTCGCACAAAGCCCGCAAAGGATTAGCCTTGTTGCCAAATCGATCCAAATGCGACGCGGCTTGGCGGGACAACAAGGCGGCCTGGTCTCGGGCAGCCTCGATACCCAATTTGGCAACGATCGTCGCCTTGCTGGCGGCGGCATCCTTGCCCGTGGCCTTGCCGACCTCTTCCGCGCTGCCTTCGGCATCCAGCAAATCGTCGGTGATCTGAAAGGCTAGGCCCAGATCATGGGAGAACATACGCAAGGCTTGGCGCTGTTGCGGCCGGGCCCTGGCCAGAATGGCTCCCGCCTCGCCCGCGAAAGCGATCATTTCGCCTGTTTTTAGGCGTTGCATGCGCACCGTTCCGGCCTCGTCCAGCGAATTGTTTTCAGCCCAAAGGTCCAGCACCTGACCGCCGACCATGCCGTGGCCGCCAGCCGCTTTTGCCAGGCCGGCGACAAGATTCGTCCGCACCTCCGGATCGGACGAGGTCCGGCGGTTGGCTAGAACCTCGAACGCCAGGGTCAGCAGGGCATCGCCGGTCAGCACCGCCGTGGCCTCATCGAACTTTTTATGCACGGTTGGCCGTCCCCGACGCAGATCATCGTCATCCATGCAAGGCAGGTCGTCATGCACCAGGCTATAGGCATGCACTAGTTCCACCGCTGCTGCCGTGCGCAGGCATTGCTCCATCTCCATATCGAAAATCTCGCCGCTGGCAATGACCAGAAAGGGGCGCAGGCGCTTGCCTCCGCCCAGAACCGCATGCCGCATAGCATCGAACAGGCGATGCTCCAACTCGCGGCCCTCGGGCAGCAGATTAGCCAATTCCTGGTCCACGGCCTCGGCAGCCTTGTCCAGCATGGCATTGAAGTCAACCATTTGTACTAACCATCAGATACTTGTTAAGAATTTATTCGATATCGGCGGCTTCGACCGCCTGGGCCTGGCCGGTGCCGTCGGCAACGATTTTTTCGACCTGCTCGGAGGCGGTATTAAGCTTCGCCTCGCAGTGGCGTTTCAAAACCGCGCCCCGGCTATAAAGCGCGATGGAGGCATCCAGATCGACCTGGCCGTCCTCCAAATTCTGTACAATGGTTTCCAGCTCTACCATGGCCGCTTCAAAACTCATGGCCGCCACATCGTCGGGGATAGCTTCGCTTTCGCTATTTGTTTGTTTTGCCATTCGCCAATACTTTCATGCCACTATCAGGGCCCAGACTTCAGGGTACGGACATCAAGGCTCGGACGTGGGCCGCCGTTGCCATTGCCAATGCGGTCAGATCATAACCGCCTTCAAGAGAGGAAACCAGCCGCCCATCGCAACGGCGCGCCGCCATGGCCAATAATTCTCGGCTGACCCAGGCATAGTCATCCGTGTCCAGGCGTAGTTGCGCCAGGGGATCATCAGCATGGGCTTCAAAACCCGCTGAAATCAACAATAATTACGGTTCGAACCTATCCAGGGCCGGCAGCAAACCGTCGGTGACGGCGGCGTGAAAATCACTTCCCGCGGCACCTGGGGCCAGGGGAAAATTATGGATATTGCTGGCGCCCCTTTTCGATGCCGCGCCGGCCGGATACTGGGGCATTTGATGGGTCGAGCCATAGAACAGATCGCCGTCATCCCAGAACGCGGCCTGGGTGCCGTTGCCGTGATGCGCGTCGAGGTCGACCACCGCGACGCGCTTCAAACCATGGGCGCGCGGGCATGCTGGGCGCCGATGGCAACCGAATTGAAGATGCAAAATCTCATGGAGCGTTCCTGCCCGGCATGGCCCGCGCCCATGTCATGCCCCAGAAATACCGCGTGTTCAAATATCAAGGTTATGTTTTATCCTGTCGCTGCGAGGGGATGTTGCACTAACATCAGGGCGAAAAAGGGGGATTGGCGGTATGTTGCAGGAACGTCTCGAGGGAAAATGGATAGACTGCTTCGCGGCTGTCTTCGAACGTTGCAAGTTGGCGCCGGGCGAGGTGGCGGCAATTCTGTCGGAAAGCCAATCTCGGCCCATCAATGTGCAATTGGCGGAATTGGCCCTGCATCGGTTGGGCGCACAGCCGTTTCACATAGTGGTCCCGACGCCCGCGCAATCGTCGCCCGTGCCAGTGCGTTCCACCGGCGCTTCGGATGTGATCCAGAATATTCGCCCTGTCGTGGGCGCCCTGGCCAGCACCAGTTTTGTCGTGGATTGCACCGTTGAAGGCCTGTTGCATGCTCCGGAGCTGCCCGAAATCCTGCAGGGCGGCGCCAGGGTCTTGATGATCTCCAACGAGCACCCCGAAGCCTTGGAGCGCCTGGCCCCGGATGATGCCCTGGAAGGCAAGGTCAAGCTGGGCATGAAGATGCTGCGGGAGGCCAATACCATGACCATACCCTCGGCTGCCGGCAGCAATCTGGCTGTGGATTTGACGGGCGCCGTGGCGGGTGGCGGTTGGGGCTGGGTTACCCGACCCGGTATCATGTCGCACTGGCCGGACGGGCTTTGTCTGTGTTTTCCCAATACCGGTACCGTCAACGGTACGCTGGTCTTGGATCGGGGTGATGTAAACCTGACTTTCAAGCGCTATCTTGATGCACCCATAACATTGCGGATCGAGGATGATTATGTAGCAGCCATCGAAGGCGATGGCGTCGACGCGGATCTGATGCGCAGTTATTTTGCGGCCTGGGATGACCGGGATGCCTATGCCACCTCGCACATCGGCTGGGGCATGAACCAAGGTGCGCGATGGGATGCTATGACCATGTACGACCGTAGGGATTTCAATGGCACCGAGCTGCGCGCCTTTGCCGGCAACGTGGTCTATTCCACCGGTGCCAACGAAGTGGCGGGCCGGCAAACCCTAGGCCATTTCGATCTGCCCATCCGCAACTGCACCGTGCAGCTGGACGACCAGGCCGTGGTCAAGGACGGCGTATTGCAAGGTGAGTTGGCATGACGGCGCCGGCGCAGGCTGAACTACTTGCCACCGCGTGCCGTCTGGGCCGGGATAAATTCCTCGCCCGCGCTCCCGCCTACGACCGGGAGGGCCGGTTCCCAACCGAGAATTATGCTGATCTGCGCGATGCCGGCTTTCTTGGGCTTGTCATTCCCGCGCGATACGGCGGTCTGGGCGTGGATTACAAGGGTTATATGGAGATCTCGGCGGAGTTGGGGCGCTGGTGCGGGGCCACGGCGCTAACCTTCAACATGCATTGCGCCACCATGTTGTGGTCCTCGCAAATGGCTGATGACCTGGAGATGGCCGGGGAACAGCGCGCGCTGCATGAAAGCCGCCGCGCGGGCATTTACCGCAAAGTGATCGAGGATGGCGCGATTTTCGCGCAACCATTTTCAGAGCCCAACAGCGCGGCGGCGGCAGGTAGGGCGCCCTTTGGCACCACGGCGCGCAAGGTGAAAGGTGGCTGGCTGGTTAATGGCCGCAAACATTTTGCCTCCCTGGCCGGTGCGGCGGACTTTTACGGCGTGCTCTGTACTGAGGCCAAGGAGAACGGCGAAGCGGACGTCAAGGACACCATCTACCTGGCCGTCGATGGCGTGTCGGAAGGCTTTACCATTAGCGGCGAGTGGGATGTCCTGGGCATGCGGGCGACCTCGTCCAATAATTTGGGCCTGGTGGATGTTTTCGTACCCGATGAACATCAGCTGATGCCGCGGGGCGGGTATTATCAGGCCGCCAGGAACTGGCCGCACATGTTCATGACGCTGTGCCCCACCTATATGGGCATCGCCCAGGCGGCGTTCGATTTTACCTGCCAGTATCTGCGCGGCGAAGTCGAGGGCGGCCCACCCGCCGGCAGCGCACGGCACAGCCCGGCCAAGCAGCTGGCGGTGGCTGAAATGCGCATCAAGCTGGAGCAGGCTCGTGCGCTTTTCCAATGTGCAATTGCAGAGGCCGGGGTTAATCCGGCCAAGGATACGCGCTTGCGGGCCTATGCGGCGCAATATACGGTGATGGAGTTCGCCAATGACATTTGCCGCCTGGCACTGCGCACCTGTGGCGGGCGGGCCATCTTTCGCAATTTGCGCCTGGAGCAATTGTATCGGGATTCCCGCTGCGGCGCCTTGATGCTACCCTGGACGCCGGAGATCTGCATGGAGCGCCTGGGTTGGGAAAGCCTGTTCGAGGCAGGCGAGAGTTAGTTAGAGAGACAGTTAGAGAATTTGGGGCGATGGATATTTCTCACTGGATCAGCCATTGGGCCGATTGGCATGGTACCAAGACGGCGGTGCATTTCGAGGACCGGGACATCAGTTATGGCGAGATGGACGCCAGGGTTCGGCATCTGGCGGCCATGTTGCAAAGCCACCTGGGCGTAAGCAAGGGCGATAGGGTGGCGCATCTCGGGTATAACAGCCCGGAGCTGTTAGAATTGCTGTTTGCCTGTGCCCGCCTGGGCGCCATGCTGGTGCCCTTGAATTGGCGTCTGGCGCCACCCGAACATGCTTGGATCCTGCGTGATTGCGAGCCCAAAGCGGTGCTGGCTGAAGCTGATTTTTTTGAACATTTGAACGGTATTGATGCCGGCCTGCCCCTCGTGGCCTATGGCGCTGCCCTCGATGACATTTGGCAAAGCTACGAAGGATTGCTGGCCGCGACTGAAATGGTGCAAGCAACGGGCGGTGGTGGCCTAGATGATCCGCTGACCATTGTCTACACCTCCGGCACCACCGGGCGGCCCAAGGGCACGCTGTTGACCCAGGAGGCTATTTTCCACAACGCGGTCAACGCTATCGCGGCCCAGGACATCATCGCCGACGACCATATTCTGACCGTGCTGCCCATGTTCCATGTGGGCGGCATGAATATCCACACCACGCCCGCCATCCATGCCGGCGCCACCGTCACCATTCAGGCCCGTTATGATCCCGCCGCGACCTTGGCCGCCCTGGCGCGGTGCAAGCCGACAATTTTTCTAACGGTGCCGGCCATGGCCATGACCTTGACCGGTCATCCCGACTGGGCGGCGACGGACCTATCCAGCCTGCGTTTCGTTGCCCTTGGCTCTTCCGCTGTGCCGGAGACGATCCTGCGTGCATTTCTGGATCGGGGCATTGCCGCGACACAAATCTACGGTCTGACGGAAAGCGCGCCGGTCGCTATCTGCCTGCCGATTGCCGATGCCTGGTCCAAAATAGGGTCCTGCGGCAAGCCGGCCCTGCATACCCAGGCGCGTATCGTAGACGATAACGGCGATGATGTAGGGCAGGGGAATGGCGGCGAGATCGTGCTGCGCGGCAAGAACTTGTTCCGCGAATATTGGTGCAATGCAACGGGCACAGCGGAGGCCTATGAAGGCGGCTGGTTTCACACCGGCGATATCGGGCACCAGGACGATCAAGGCTACTATTATGTAGACGAGCGCAAGAAGGACGTGGTGATTTCGGGTGGCGAGAATATCTACCCGGCGGAGCTGGAGAATATTCTGGCTGATTGCCCGGACCTGGCGGAGGCCGCAGTGGTCGGCCGGCCCGATCAGCGCTGGGGCGAAATTCCCGTGGCTTGTGTGGTGTCCCAACCGGGCAGCGATATTCAGGGCACCGATATAGTGGCCCTGTTCGAGGGGCGCTTGGCCCGCTACAAGCATCCGCGCGAGGTGATCTTCATGGATGCCTTGCCGCGCAACGCCATGGGCAAGGTGGAAAAATTCACCCTGCGTGATGAACTTGCGAACGATGATGGATAGATGCGGAAATTTTTTCTTTGACGGTGCCTAGCCTGCCACAAAATTGCTATATTTCCGGTCTAGGTTTGCCTGATGATTTGGCAAGAAGTTAGAGGATGAGGCTTCATGAGTTTTTTCGTATACGGATCGCGGCTGCTTCCGCTGGCCGCCACGGTTTTCGCCCTGGCTCTGCTGCTGACCGGCGGCAACGCCGGGGTGGCGGCGAAATCCTTGACCGAAACCCCGGCCAAACAGGCGATCCTGATCGATCATGCCACCGGGACCGTGCTGTTTTCCAAGAATTCCGAACAAGCTATGCCGCCGTCATCCATGTCCAAGCTAATGACCCTGTATATGCTGTTCGACCGGTTGGCCGCCGGCGGTCTGAAGATGGACGATACCTTTCCGGTCAGCAAGAAAGCTTGGCGCATGGGCGGTTCGAAAATGTTCGTCCGCGTCGATACCGAAGTCAAGATCGGCGACCTGATCCGCGGTATCGTCATCCAGTCGGGCAACGATGCCTGCATCGTGGTGGCGGAAGGCATTGGCGGCGATGAAGCATCCTTTGCCAGCCTGATGAATGAGACGGCCCGGGAATTGGGCATGCTGGACAGCTATTTCGTTAACGCCTCCGGCTGGCCGCATCCCGATCACGTCATGACCGCCAAGGACTTGTCTATTCTGGTCCGGGCCCTGATCGACAAGTTCCCGCAATATTACCCGATCTTTTCCGAACGCAGTTTTACCTTTTCCAAGATTCGCCAGGGCAACCGCAACCCCCTGCTTTACAAGAACGTCGGCGCCGATGGCCTGAAAACCGGCTATACCGCGGCCGCTGGCTATGGCCTGGCCGCCTCGGCCCAGCGCAGCGGGCGGCGACTGGATCTGGTGGTGAACGGCCTGAACAGCGTCAATCAACGCAGCAGGGAATCACAACGGCTGTTGTCCTGGGGGTTTCGGGAATTCGGCAACTACGCCCTGTTCAAGGCTGGCGAGCAGGTGGCGGACGCCTCGGTCTGGCTGGGCAGCATGGGTACGGTGCCCCTGTTGATCGAGGATCCCCTGACCATCATCATTCCGCGCAAGGCACGCCGGGACATGAAGGTCAGCGTTAATTTTCAGGGACCCTTGCCAGCACCCATCGCCAAGGGGCAGATGGTGGCGACCTTGCGCATCGAGGCACCGAACATGACACCGATCGTGCGGCCCCTGATCGCCGGCGCCAATATTGCCCGCAAAGGTGTTTTTGGTCGTCTTGGCGCGGCGCTGGAACATCTGGTGTTCGGCGGCGTTTCCAATTGATGTACTGCCATGGCGGATGATCCCGAAGCTCTCTCCGGCCCTATCGCTGCCGCCATATTGATCGGTCACGGCGGCGCGGAACAGGCCTTTCTTGATACCGCCGCCGCCCAACGCCTGCCCCACGCCTGGCTGTTATCTGGACCCAGGGGCATTGGCAAAATGACCCTGGCTTACCGCATGGCCCGGTTTCAGCTTTCCCAGGGCGCTGATGGCGGCGGTCTGTTCGGCACTCCCGATAGCTTGGAGATGGCGCCCGAGCATGATGTTTTTCGCCGCGTCCTGGCGGGCGGCCATGGCGATTTGCAACTGATCGAGCGGGCGCTGAACGATAAGACCAAGAAAATGCGTGGTGATATCGTGGTCGACCAGATCCGCGCCCTTGGCCGGTTTTTCGCCATGACCTCAGCCGAGGGCGGCTGGCGCGTCGCCATTATTGATGGCGCCGAGGAAATGAACCCGAACGCCGCCAACGCCTTGTTGAAGCTGTTGGAAGAGCCGCCCAAAAAGAGCCTGCTGCTGCTGGTTAGCCATGCCGCCGGCCGTCTGCTGCCGACCATCCGTTCGCGCTGCCGTCACCTTGCCCTGCGGCCATTGGCGGAGGCGGAGGCAATGGCAGTGATGGCCCAACAGGCACCGGAGATGGACGAGGGCGAACGTTTGGGCCTGGTCCGCCTCGCCGAGGGCAGCCCGGGCCGCGCCCTGGCCATGGGCGCGGAAGGCGGTCTGCAGACCTATGATGAATTACTCAAACTGGTGCGCAATCTGCCGGAGCTGGATTTCGCCGCTGTGCATGCCTTGGGCGATCGTTTGAACCGGGCCAACAACGAAGCCGCCTATCGGGTCTGGATCGATCTGCTGCGGCTATGGCTGTCGCGCCTGGCCCGTGGCGGCGCTGGGCTGGAGGGGATGCGCGACGCGGTGGCGGGCGAGGCCTCCTTGGCCACCCGACTGACCGGTGCCGTCGGCCTTGATCGCTGGGTCGAGCTATGGGAAAAGGTCGGCGGTTTGGCCATGCGGGCCGAGCGGGTCAATCTGGATCGAAAACAGGTCGTCTTGAGCGCCTTCATGGATTTGCAAAGTACCGCGCGCCATTAGTACCGATTATCAGGATAGGACGAGAGCGAATGGTCGAGGCCAAAGCCTATTACATCACGACGCCGATTTATTACGTCAATGACAAGCCCCATATCGGCCATGCCTACACCACGCTGGCATGTGATGTGATCGCTCGCTTCATGCGCCTGGATGGCCGCGACGTAATACTCATGACCGGTACCGATGAACATGGCCAGAAGGTCGAGAAATCGGCCCAGGCGGCGGGTGTGGAACCTTTGGCCTTTTGCGACGGCGTCTCGCAGAATTTCCGCGATCTGACACCTATGCTAAATTTTTCCAACGACGGCTTCATCCGCACCACCGAGAAGCGCCACACGGAGGCCTCTCAGGCGATCTGGCGGGCCATGGCGGACAACGGCGATATCTATCTGGATAGTTATGCCGGCTGGTATTCGGTCCGGGACGAGGCCTACTACGCCGAGGACGAGCTGACGGATGGCGCCAATGGTGAGAAGCTCTCACCTTTCGGTGGGCCGGTGGAATGGGTGGAGGAGCCGAGCTATTTCTTCCGATTGTCCAACTGGCAGGACCGGTTGCTGGCTTACTACAACGAAGACCCGGGCCGCATTCTGCCGCAAAGTCGGCGCAACGAGGTCGTCAGCTTCGTAAAGAGCGGCCTCAGGGATCTCTCCATCTCACGCACCTCGTTCAATTGGGGCGTGCCGGTGCCGGGCGATGATGCCCATATCATGTACGTCTGGGTCGATGCCCTGACAAATTATCTGACCGCCGTTGGTTATCCCAATACGGATGCGGAAGACTTCAAGACTTATTGGCCGGCGGATGTGCATATGGTGGGCAAGGATATTTTGCGCTTTCATGCGGTCTATTGGCCGGCCTTTTTGATGTCCGCCGGTCTGGCTCCGCCGAAACGGATTTTCGCCCATGGCTGGTGGACCGTGGAAGGCCAGAAAATGTCGAAATCCTTGGGCAATTTCATTCCGCCCCAGGAATTGGTTGATAAATACGGCCTGGATCAAACGCGCTACTTCATGATGCGGGAGCTGCCTTTCGGCAACGACGGCAATTTTTCCCACACGGCAATGGTCAATCGCATGAACAGCGATCTGGCCAACGATTTCGGTAATCTGGCCCAGCGCGTTTTGTCCATGATCAACAAAAACTGTGAGGGGGTGGTGCCCACGCCCGCGCTGCTAAGTGTCGATGACGGCGCCCTGCTGGTTACGGCGCGGGGCCTGCGGGACAAGATGCGCTCGGCCATGGATGAACAGGGCATCCATCATGCCCTGACCGCATTGTGGGAGGTGGTCGGCGATGCCAACCGATATGTGGATGCCCAGGCGCCTTGGGGCCTGAAGAAAACCGACCCTGAACGCATGGCGACGGTGTTGTATGTGCTGGCTGAGGTAATCCGCCATCTGGCTATTCTGGCGCAACCCGTGGTGCCTGACGCGGCGGCCAAGATGCTGGATCAGTTGGCTGTCCCAGAGCAGCAACGCAGCTTCGATAGTCTGGGCGACCAGGAAATGCTGCTGCCGGGCACGGTGCTGCCGAAACCGCAAGGCGTCTTTCCCCGCTATAGCGGCGCGGAGGAGGACGCTTGAGCCTGCTGGTCGATAGTCATTGCCACCTGGATTTCCCCTCTCTGAGTGGCGATCTCGATGGCGTGATGGCGCGGGCCAAGACCGCCGGGGTCGGGACCATGGTAACAATCTGTACCCGGGTCGAGCGTTTTGCCTCCATCCTGGCCATCGCGGAACGTTTTGATAATCTCTACTGCTCGGTCGGTCTGCATCCCCATAGCGCGGCGGAGGAGCCAGACCTGAGCACGGAACGTCTGGTGGAGCTGGCCGGCCATGACAAGGTGGTGGGAATTGGTGAATCCGGTCTGGATTTTCATTATGACAAAAGCCACCGTGACATTCAGGCCAAGCTGTTTCGCCGCCACATTGCCGCCGCCCGGGAAACCGGTCTGCCCCTGATCGTGCATAGCCGGGCCGCTGATGGGGAAATGATCGCCATATTGCAGGACGAAACGGCCAAGGGACCGTTCCCTGGCGTATTGCATTGCTTTTCTTCCGGTCCGGAATTGGCCCGCGCCGCGCTGGCCTTGGGCTTTTATATCTCGTTCAGCGGTATCATTACCTTCAAGAACGCCGACGAGGTCCGTGCGGTGGCGCTGGAAACGCCGCTGGAGCGTTTGTTGGTGGAAACGGATGCGCCCTATCTGGCGCCTATTCCCCATCGTGGCAAGGACAACGAACCGGCCTTCGTCGCCAATACGGCGAACAAGCTGGCCGAGTTGCGCGGTGTCACCGGCCAGGAGATGGCGGAGCAGAGCACGGGCAATTTTTTCCGGCTCTTTACAAAGGCCTTGGCGGCAGGCCACGGTAATTCCATTGCTGAATAAAGGAAAAGGGCGCCGTGGCCTAAGTCGTGGCGCCCCTTGAAATGCCGTGCCGGGGGACGAGGAAGCCCAGTACGGCCACGCCAACCATAGACGGATGCGGCTAGCGCTTGATACGCATGTGTTTTGAACAACGGATGGATGCATTGGCTGGAGTAATAAAGTTAATAAAATATTACTATCGATATATATCTATAGTGCCAGTCAAATTTTTTTGTCTAATTTGGAGTTTGCCCTTATGGCCAAGCATGGTTCTCATCGTCGCGGAATAGAACCGGGATGCGGGTGACCGTGCTTGGCTGCGGCACCTCTGGCGGGGTGCCTCGGATCGGCAATATCTGGGGCGTTTGCGACCCAGCCGAGCCAAGGAACCGCCGCCGCCGTTCCTCTATCCTGGTGCAAAGCGGGAGCACCAACCTGATCGTCGACACCGCGCCGGACATGCGCGAACAATGCCTGGATATAAACCTCCAGAGTCTGGACGGCGTCCTTTACACCCACGATCATTCCGATCACGTCAATGGTATCGATGATTTGCGCGGCTTTACCCTGCTGCGGGGCGCGCGCACGCCGGTATATGCAGATGCCGCCACCCTGGCCAGCCTGCAACAGCGTTTCGACTATATCTTCACCACCGCCGGCAATTATCCCGCCATTGCCACGGCACACCTTATCGATGGCCCTTTTGCTGTGGGCGACATTGATATTCAACCGTTTCGGCAAGACCACGGCGTTATGGAAAGCCTGGGCTTCCGTTTTGGCGGCATGGCCTACTCCACGGATTTGAGCGGCCTGCCGGATACCGCATTCGAAATGTTGCGGGGTCTGGATGTCTGGATCGTCGATGCCCTGCGCCCGAAACCACACCCAACCCACAGCCATCTGGCCCAAACCCTGGAATGGATCAATAGGTTGCGGCCCAAGCGGGCGATCCTCACTCATATGACCTGGGATATGGATTACGCGGCCTTGTGCGCCGAGCTGCCGGCGGGGGTGGAGCCGGCCTATGACGGCATGACCATTGATTTTTCGTGATTTTCAGGGTTCTGAGCCGCTCGCCTGGAAACCTGGTCTTAAAAATTGAAAGGGCTCCATGGCTCTAAGCCACGGCTCCCAGCCAAGGGCTGTGCCGGAGGAGGAGGGGACCGGCCCAGCGGCATCAGCCAGGACGGATACGGCTGATGCTGTTTGTTAGCCTGGTGCGCATCGAACAACTCACAGACTAAGGGAGGCACATTGACAAATGATTATTTTATAATATTTATATATCTTTTATTGGGCGCATAATATATTTCGGACTACCCAATAAGGCATTTGTCAGCGCTGAATCTTGGCGATTGATTTTGCTGGCTGCGCATTGACATCATTCCACCCATGGCCCGGTCATGGCATAGTGGCGTCATGAGCGAGCAAAACAGCACCACCTCCACTAAGCCATCCAGCCAGCACGTGGCGGGTGGCGGGCAACCGGGCCATCTCTATCTGGTCGACGGTTCCGCCTATATCTTCCGCGCCTATCACGCCCTACCGCCGCTGACCCGCAAGAGCGACGGATTGCCCATCGGTGCCGTTTCGGGCTTTTGCAACATGCTCTCGAAATTGGTCGATGATGTGCGCAATGATGGCGAGGTGGATTACTTCGCGGTGATCTTTGATGCCGCGCGCAAGACCTTCCGCAACGATATTTATCCCGAATACAAGGCTCATCGCCCGCCGCCGCCAGAGGATCTGCAGCCGCAGTTTCCCCTGGTGAAGCGGGCCAGCGAAGCCTTCAGCCTGGCAACCATCGAAATGCCCGGCTTCGAGGCCGATGATATCATCGCTACCTATGCCCGTCAGGCCAGGGAGGCCGGCATGCAGGTCACCATCGTTAGTTCCGACAAGGATCTGATGCAGCTGATAGGCGGCGGCGTGGTCATGCATGATCCCATGAAGCAGCGCCGCATCGGCCCGGACGAGGTGTATGAGAAATTCGGCGTTGGACCGGACCGGGTTATCGATGTGCAGGCACTGTGCGGTGATGCCACGGACAATGTACCCGGCGTGCCCGGCATCGGCGTCAAAACCGCTGCGCTGTTGATAAACGAATATGGCGATCTGGACGGCGTGTTGGCGCGGGCCGAGGAAATCAAACAGCCAAAGCGGCGGCAAACCTTGATTGACCACGCTGATCTGGCCCGGGTCAGCCGTGATTTGGTCACTCTGAAGGATGATGTGCCGGTGGAACAGCCCCTGGACGAGCTGGGCCTACGGGAGCCGGAGGCGGAGGTGCTGCTGGATTTCATGGCTGAGATGGGCCTGGAACGCTTGGCTGGGCGCATCGCGCAACGTTTGGGCGGCGAGGTGCCGGAGGCCGTGGCGCTGGCGGAGGCGGAAACGGCACCGGCGCTTGATTATCAATGTATCCAAACCCTGGCGGAGCTTGAAAGCTGGATCGAAAGGGCCCGCGCCGCTGGCGTCGTGGCAGTGGATACGGAGACCACATCCCTGGACGCCATGGCGGCGAATCTGGTGGGGGTCTCTCTCTCTATTGAGCCGGGCCAGGCCTGCTATATCCCCCTGGGCCACAAGGGCCCAGTGCCGGAAGGCGAGCTGGATTTGGGCGGAACTGCCGATACGGCTCCGGAGCAGATCCCCCTGGATCGTGCCCTGGATCTGCTCCGCCCTCTGCTGGCCGATCCGTCGGTCTTGAAGATAGGGCAGAATCTGAAATACGACATGCTGGTGCTGCGCCGCTATGACATCGAAATCACGCCGCTCGATGACACCATGTTGCTGTCCTATGTGACGGAAGGCGGCATGCACGGCCATGGGATGGACGAGCTATCCAAACTGCACCTGGATATCGCGCCGATCCCCTTCAAGGAGGTGGCGGGCAGCGGCAAATCACAGATCACATTTGATCAGGTACCGTTGGACAAAGCGGTGGAATACGCGGCTGAGGACGCGGATCTGACCCTGCGTCTGTACCGGCGCCTAAAGCCGCAACTGCTCGTCAGCCGCAAGACCGCCGTTTATGAAACCCTGGAGCGGCCTCTGGTGCCGGTGCTCGTCGATATGGAACAGGCCGGTATTCTGGTCGATCGGGCCGAACTGGTGCGGCTGTCAGCCGACTTTGCGGGCCGTATCGTTACCCTGGAAGGGCAGATCCACGAGCTGGCCGGCGAGGCCTTCAACGTCAATTCGCCGAAACAGCTGGGCGAAATCCTGTTCGACAAGATGTCCATACCTGGCGGCAAGAAAACAAAGACCGGTGCCTATGGAACCGGTGCCGATGTTTTGGAAGGACTGGCCGCGCAGGGCCACGACCTGCCGCTGCGGGTGCTGGAATACCGTCAGTTGGCAAAGCTAAAAAGCACCTATACGGACGCCCTGCAAAACCAGATCAACCCCACCACGGGACGGGTCCATACCTCGTACGCCATGGCGGCGACGTCCACAGGGCGCCTGGCCTCCACCGATCCGAACCTGCAGAACATTCCCGTCAGGACCGAGGAAGGTCGGCGCATCCGCAAGGCCTTTATCGCGGCGCCGGGCCATAAACTGTTGAGCGCGGATTATTCCCAGATCGAACTGCGCATCCTGGCCCATATCGCCGATATCACCGCCCTGCGCGAGGCCTTTCATGATGGCCTCGATATTCACGCTATGACGGCGGCGCAGGTTTTTAATCTGCCTATAAAGGATATGGATCCGATGATCCGCCGCCGGGCCAAGGCGATAAATTTCGGCATCATCTATGGTATCTCCGCCTTTGGCCTGGCTAACAATCTGGGTATCGAACGGGGCGAGGCGCAGGATTACATCAATGCCTATTTCGAACGCTATCCAGGTATCCGCACCTATATGGAAAAAACCAAGGAAAGCTGCCGCGAGCTTGGTTATGTGGAAACCATTCATGGCCGCCGGGTGCATATGCCCGGCATCAACGACAAGAATGGTGCGCGGCGCGGCTTTCACGAACGGGCCGCCATCAACGCGCCCATTCAAGGCTCGGCGGCGGATGTGATCCGCCGCGCCATGGTCGCCATGCCGGATGCCTTGGCCGCGGCGGGGCTGAATGCGACTATGCTGCTGCAGGTGCACGATGAACTGGTCTTTGAAGTGCCCGAAGGGGAGGCCGAGGAAACGGTCACGGTGGCCAAATGGGTAATGGAAGGCGCGGCGCATTTATCCGTGCCCCTGGTTGTCGATGCCGGGACTGGCAATAGTTGGGACGAAGCACATTAGCTAATTTTCGCGGAGGACAATGAGGAAAGGTTTGGGGCGAAAACTGAGACTAGGCAGCGGGTAGGTGCTGTTCGTTTTTGTGACCACGCATTTCATCAATCATACCTTGGGCAATATATCCCTTGGCGCCATGGAGGCCGGGCGTGAAGTCTTTACGGCGCTATGGCGCAACTGGCCGGCGACCATCTTGTTCTATGGCGCCATACTAGTGCATGCTTTGGCGACCCTGGGCGTGCATGAATTTTTCGGCGTCAACGACAGCTATCTCTATGAAATCCTGAAAATATGGGTGTTCGAGCCGCTGTATGGCTGGCTAGCGGCCCTGGCAGGGGGCTATGGCTGTATTGGTTTGCACCAATGGCTGCGCCTGAAACCCTGGTACAGTCGAGCCTGCCTCTGGCTGCTGACCGCTGCTCTGTTGTTGCCGGCTCTGGCACTCTCTGGTTTTGCTAGCGTTGGAAAACAGATCGCCCTGTGGACGCAAGACTAGGCCTGGATGATTGCGTTCATCGCGTCAGTTAAGTTCAGCGTACCTGTTAGCGAGCTGAAGGAATTTGCCGTGCAGACGGTGATCTCCAGCTTTGTCGCGGCGCGCGCCGGCGCTGACCTTTCGGCTTTCGAGGCGCGTGAGATCACCGTACGGGGCCGGGCGGAGGCAATGGCCGTGCATCTAATCACCTTGCGCGCGATTTGCCCCAGACCGAGGCGGCTCCGCCACGCCGCGCCGCCGTGGTGGCCGCGTCCTCGTCAAGGTAGCGGTATAGCGCAAAGAAAAAGGGGCCGCGCCGGACTGGCGCGGCCTCTAAATCGTTGGGGTTATGTGCGTATTGGTGAACCGGCTTAGAAGCCCATGCCACCCATACCGCCCATGCCACCCATGCCACCCATGTCGCCCATGCCACCCATATCAGGCATGGCGGGGGCGCCGCCCGCAGCCTTCTTGGCAGGCTTGTCGGCGACCATGGCTTCCGTGGTGATCAACAGGCCCGAGACGGAGGCCGCATCCTGCAGGGCGGTACGAACCACCTTGAGCGGATCGACGATGCCGTCCTTGACCATGTCCACATACTTCTCGGTCTGTGCGTTGAAGCCCCAGCTGGTGTTCTTGCTCTCCATCACCTTGGAGGCGACAACGGCACCATCCACGCCCGCGTTCTGGGCGATTTGCCGGATCGGGGCCTGCAGTGCGCGGCGGATGATATCGATGCCCGCCTGCTGGTCGTGATTCTTGACCTTCAGCTTATCCAGGGCGCGGCTGGCATAGACCAGGGCGCAACCGCCACCGGGCACGATGCCTTCCTCGACCGCGGCCCGTGTCGAGGCCAGGGCGTCATCGACGCGGTCCTTGCGCTCTTTTACTTCGACCTCGGTCGCGCCGCCAACCTTGATGACGGCGACGCCGCCGGCCAGCTTGGCCAGACGTTCGTGCAGCTTTTCCTTGTCGTACTCAGACGTGGTTTCGTCGGCCTGAGCCCGGATCTGGCTGCAACGGGAGGCGATGCCGCCCTTTTTGCCCGCGCCGTTGACGATCACCGTATCTTCCTTGGTCATGGAGACCCGCTTGGCGGTACCCAGCATGTCCAGGGTGACGCTTTCCAGCTTGATGCCCAGATCTTCCGAGATCACCTGACCACCGGTCAGAATGGCGATGTCTTCCAACATGGCCTTGCGCCGGTCACCAAAGCCAGGGGCCTTGACGGCGGCAACCTTCAGGCCGCCACGCAATTTGTTGACCACCAGGGTGGCCAGGGCCTCGCCCTCCACATCCTCGGCGATGATCAGCAGGGGCCGGCCGGATTGTACGATCGCTTCCAGGATCGGCAGCATGGGTTGCAACGAGGTCAGCTTGCTTTCGTGCAGCAGGATGTACGGATTTTCCTGCTCGGAAACCATCTTTTCCGCGTTGGTGATGAAATAAGGCGAAAGATAGCCCCGGTCGAACTGCATGCCTTCAACCACGTCCAGCTCGGTATCCAGGCTCTGCGCCTCTTCCACCGTGATGACGCCTTCGTTGCCGACTTTCTCCATCGCCGTGGCGATCATGTCGCCGATCTCGGACTCGCCGTTGGCGGAGATGGCGCCAACCTGGGCGACCTCTTTACGGCCGGAAACCTTCTTCGCGCTTTTCTGCAGGGCGTCGACCACCGCCTCGACGGCCAGGTCAACGCCGCGGCGCAGATCCATGGGGTTCATGCCGGCGGCGACGGACTTGGCACCTTCACGCACGATGGCCTGGGCCAGCACCGTGGCGGTGGTGGTGCCGTCACCAGCGACGTCATTGGTCTTGGACGCGACTTCACGGAGCATCTGGGCGCCCATGTTCTCGAACTTGTCCTTCAGCTCGATCTCCTTGGCGACGGCGACGCCGTCCTTGGTGACGCGCGGGGCGCCGAAAGATTTGTCCAGCACCACGTTGCGGCCCTTGGGACCCAGGGTCACCTTGACCGCATTGGCCAGGACATCGACGCCGCGCAACATGCGATCGCGGGCCTCGGTATCAAATTTAATTTCCTTGGCAGCCATGCTTTTTGGCCTCCTTTAGTATTGATGTAAGCCAGAGCGTAAGAAGAGCAAAAGCAACCGTTAGGCCGCTTTTTTGCCCTTTTTCGCTTTTTTGGCGGGCTTGGCGGGTTTGTCCGAAAGCACGGCCATGATGTCGGTTTCGTTCATGATCAGCAGTTCCTGGCCGTCCAAGGTTACCTCGGTGCCGGACCATTTGCCGAACAGTANGCGGTCACCGTTCTTCACGGTGAGGGCAACGCGTTCGCCATTTTCGTCGCGGGCACCGGGGCCGACGCCCATGATGATGCCTTGCATTGGTTTTTCCTGCGCCGTATCGGGAATGATAATTCCGCCGGCGGTTTTGGTGTCCTCATCGGCGCGCTTGATCAGCACGCGGTCGTTCAGCGGACGAAGCTTCATGGAGTCCTCACAGTCGCTGTAGGTTGCAAAAAATTCGGTTTCATTGGTAGCTGTATCGNTTTTTTTAGCCGCCAAGAGCGCTTGCTAGCACTCTATGGAGGCGAGTGCCAGTGATTTAGGCGAGGCGGGCTCCAGGTTCAAGTATTTCTTTTCCGCCCAGCCCAACAAATTTTATTAGCTACCTTGCCAAATGAGCGCCAAGCCGTTGAATTTGCAGGACTTTCAATAAGATCTTCATGGGATTACATGAAAAATAAAAGAGGTGGTTCGATGGGCACAAAAGGAGCAACATCACGGCCACGATATAAACGCAATTGGACCGCTACCGTTTGACGACGGCGGAAATCACCTATCGGCTGCCGGACTGGCCGGCATTGCTACAGACCTACTTATGGCAGGAATATGATCTGGCGCCGCGCTTTCCCCGCCTGCATGAACTCCTCGCGTTCTGGGAAAGGCATCTGGATGGGCCATTGCACTCGGTTCGCGTCGCCTCGGCCAAGCTGATCACGCCATTGCAGTTTCGCCACCTGGACGCCGACGAAATACGGCATTAGGGCATATTTTGATATTCATCGGGTCGCTGGGCTGCCTAGTGGTTGTGATCCCATGGGCAGCCCGGCGTCTCCGATAAAGTGGACCGGTCCTAGCCGCCGTAAAAGACGTTGTCGCCCAGTTCCTTCATTTCCAGGATCGCTTCATCGGCGCGGCCTTCGGGTTCCTTGGCTACATTGGCGTCGACCACTTCGCCGACCAGGATGTGGTGATCGCCTTGTTCGACGATCTCGACGATCTTGCATTGTACGGAGGCGACGGCGTTATCTAGAACAGGGGCGCCGTTGCCGCCCATCGTGAAGGGCTCGCCGCTGATGGTATCGCCGTCGCGGGTGGCGGGCTTGAAAAAGCCGAAGGCCATGCCCTGCTGCCCCTTGCCCAGCATGTTCAGGGTGAAATTGNCGGCTGCCTTGGCGATGGTGTAGGCGCCGGAATCCGCTTTTGCCCCGACCACAACCAAGGGCGGCGCGAACGAGGTTTGCGTCACCCAGTTGACCGTGGCGGCAGCGACTTCACCGTCGTTTTCCGCCGTCATTACATAGATGCCGTAAGGAATCATGCGTAGAGCAGTTTTTTTAGCGTCGTCGTCCATGGATTTTCCTTTGCTGGAACTGTTTCGTAATATTACTAATTTTGGTCTTCCCACCTGAAACCGGATATCAGGCCGTGGCGCTGGGCCGGGCCTGCATGCGTCCGTGCCAGGCGGTGATATTCGCCAGCGATTGATCAATGGGCTGATCCACGCCGGCAAAGAAATCGATGAAGCCGAACAACAGAATATCGGCCAGGGTTAACCGTTCGCCGACGATGAAGCTCTTACCCGCCATCTGTTGATCCAGCCACTGCAATTTGTCCTGGGCTGCCGCCTTTAAGTCGTCCGCTGCCTGGGGGATGCAGCGCATGCGGCCCTGAAACATCTTCAGGCCCGTGGAATAGCGGAAGCCATTGGCCATGGGCTCGCAGATATTGAGGTCAATACGCCGGGTCCACATGCGGGTTTCTGCTTTTTCCTCCGCCGTGGCGCCAATCAGCGCCGGTTCGGGATGGCGATCCTCAAGATATTCGCAGATCACCGTGATTTCCGCCAGAACGCCGCCGTCATCAAGCTCCAGCGCTGGGCATTGCCCGGACGGATTGAGCTGAAGATAGTCCGATTGGCGGTTGACGCCGGCCATGATGTCAACCTCTTCCATGGGCAGATCAATGCCCTTTTCCGCCATGAACATGCGGACAACGCGCGGATTTGGACCGATGGAATTGTATAATTTCATGCTGAATTATTCCCCCTGAATGCTTCTACCCCGCCGGCGCATGTCATAGCACATCGCGCCGGTCAAAACCCATAGAGATCGCCATGTTGAGATCACTATGTTGATCTCACCACGTTACGAACATCATGTCGCGATCACGATGGCGGTTCCCGCCGAAGGCGGGCGCCAGTACCGAATAACACTACCGCCGCCGCGATTGGGCGGTTCTGGATCCCCTGCTTCCCTATACCCCCGTCCGGTTTGCCGCCTTCGGTCCGCCGTCGTCTAGCGGCAGGCTACGATGCGGCCTTGTTGCCGCCCAGCAGCTTGCGCATATGTTCGTTCACCTGACCGCTGTGATGGCGGGCGGTTTTGCCCGTTGGCTCCAAGGTTTCGTCGTAGAAGAACGACGGCAGTTCGTCATCATCCTCGGTGAAGCCGGCCTGGCGGTTGAATTCCCACTCCAGCTGCAAGGCTTCGCGGCCCAGATCCTTCATGAAGGAAGCGTCGAAATTGGTGCCGTGGGCATCGTTGACGGCGGCTACGATCAGGCCTTGATTGATGTTGGTGACCGAGCGCCCGAACAGGCAGAGACCCATGGAATCCGCCGCCGCGCAGTCTTCCTGAATATCCAGGCTGGCCTCGGTCAATTCCTCGGTCGTCATATCGGCGCTCTTGTGACCGGGGATATTGCCCGCCGTATGATCAGCGCCCTGAGCGGTCAGCATCATGGAAATGCCGGTAACCTCGATGGCGCGGGGGTCATAGGCGCTGATGCCCTGGTTCTTGATCACTGGAATACGGGCGACATTATAGTGTTTGCCAACCCGGCCGGCACCCTGGGCCAGGATGCGGCCCCGCTCGTTGCCGGCGCGCATATCGTCCATTGCGGCCAGCATGAAATCGGCATCGCCGAATTCGCCTTCGCCGGCTTCCATCAGCACGCCCAGCATGGCCCCGACCTCGATTGTATCGATGCCCAGGTCGTTACATTGATGGTTCGTACGGGCCACGTCGTCGGGATCTTTCAGGCCGCAGTTGCTGCCCAGCAGGCCAAGGGATTCATACTCCAGCGGTGAGACCATCTCCTCGCCGTTCTCGTCCACATAGACGTTGGAGCACTTGATCATGCAACCAGGCATGCAAGCATGGGTCGTCTCACCGCCCCGTTCGATGGTCAGATCACGGATATAGCTGCCGCCCAGCTTCAGAGTTTCCTCTGATGCGTCGACCAGGCGGCCATCGCTGAAATTGCGTGTCGGCAGGCCGCCCAACTGGTTGGTCAGATCGCTGACCATCGCCGTGCCGAACATGGAGAAGGCCTCGATCGCCTTGTCCTCGCGCAGCAGCTTGCCGTATTCACGGACCCGGCCCATGACCTTCTTGCGGTCGTGGAAGGTGGGCATTTTGTTCATATCGACGATGATCGCCTTGACCTTCTTGCTGCCCATGACCGCACCGACGCCACCACGCGCGGCGATGCGCACGGGCCGGCCTTCCGGATCGGGGAACGAGATGCCGGCGACCAGGCCGCCGTATTCGCCGACCGGGCTGCACAGACCCATGGAGATCTTGTCGCCGTATTTTTCGAACAGCTTCGCCGCCGTTTCGATATTGCCCATGCCCAGAAACGGTGTCGCGTCATCAAAGCTGATATCTCCCTCCTTGCTGACGCGGATGATCACCCAGTCGTTGGAGGCGCCTATCAGGGTTATGCCGGATATCTCGCATTGGCCCATGGCAAATGCAAAGGTGCCGCCGGCGTTGGCTTCCTTGACGCCGCCTGTGAGCGGGCTTTTGCAGCCGACAGAGATGCGGTTGGCGTTGGAAAAGTTGGTGCCGGCCAATGGCCCGGCGGAAAAAATCAACGGATTGCCCGGCGATAGCGGATCGACCTTCGCCGCACCCTTTTCCAGCAGAGTCTTAGCAATGAAATACCGGCCCACACGAATGCACGCCGCGCCGGTCAGCTCCTCGGTCTCGGTGGATTGGTCATCGAGGTTTATGTGCAAATATTTCCGCATGGTGCCTTCGCCCTATTTCTGAGGTTTATGTGATTGGTGTCTATATCGATCTAGAAATCCACAGTCAGTCGTAGCCTATTTCCATTCCAATACAACACGCCCTGGCTCATTTTAGCACATCCAAGCAGCAAGACTAGGTGTGCTTTTATGCTAGTTCATGCGCCTTTGCCGCGTTTAGTGGTCGCTAATAGGAAAACGCCTGCGGCCAAGGATGCAACGGCAATCAAATAGAAAGCATTGGTATAGCCGCCGCCGAACTCGACCATCGCGCCAAAAACCGGAGGACCCGAGACAATACCGAAGAACAGAAAGAACTGCCCGCCACCAGCGGCCTCGCCCACTTTGTTCGGCGGCGCCAGGCGGGCAAACTCGGAAAGTAGAAGGCCCAACACACCATTCGTGCTGGCGCCTAGCATGACCGCGATCAGCGCGGTCAGCCAGAATGGCCAGGCCGTGGTGAAGAAACTCATGGAGACGATGCTGAAGGACATCATCACCCCGATTAGGCCAAGCAATACCCAACTTCGCAGGAAGCGGCCGGCAATTGCACCCCAAAATATGCGCGCCGGTATCGCCGAACCGTGGATGATGGCAAAGATGGCTCCAGCAAATTCAATCGAAAGACCGTTTGCTTCCTCTAGATAGATTACCATGAAGGCCAGAATGGCCATCTGTGTGAATGTATAAAAATAGCCCGCCGCAGCCAGCGTTATAAGCGGTTTGGATGCAACGATCACACGCAGGGACTCGATGACGCCGGCAAGGCTGATGGGATAGCGGGGGTCCCGGTCGTCATCGAGATCATTGCGGATACACTGCACGCCGACAATTGTGAGGAGTGGCAGCATGGTGATCGCGACGACGGCGATCCGCCAATCATACAGCGCCATCAACGGCGGCAGCAGCAGCCCGGCCAGCATTCCGCCCATGGGCGTCCCCGTCTGCTTCAGGGAGAATACCAGGGGTTGCCAGCGTTCCGGCGCATGCCGCGCCAGGATCCGCGAACTAGCCGGGTTGAGCGGCCCCATGGCGATGCCGATCAGCGCTGCGCTGGCCAAGGCCATCCACCAGAGGGGGATGGCGCCGGCCAGCCAAAGACCCAAGGCCGCAGCCAACAAGGCGGCCTGGCAGATCCGGATAACGCCAAAGCGGGCTAGAAAACTGCCCGCGCCGAGGCCCGCCAGCATGCCGGCGATATACAGCACAGCCATATAGATGCCGATGTTCGTTGCCTTTACACCAAGATCGCCTGCCGCCTGCACTGCCACGACGGCGGCGGCGAAGCTGCACATAGTGCCGAAGGATTGTATCGCCAACATCGCCGGCAGGGCGATGCGGACCTTGGTTTGCAGCAGTTCACGCATGACCGGCTAACTACTTGCGCTAGGCAAGGTCAACCTAATAGCCTGTGGAAATGTGCCAGGGTGCGTTGCATCGCAGGATCAGCCGCCGCTTCGCTGTAGGGCGGATGGCCGTGGCGGTTAAAACCGTGCTCGGCGCCGGGATAGAGATGAATGTCTACATTTTCCCATGCCCCCATATGGGCCTGTATGGCGTCGACGGTGTCTTGCGGTACGTGCGGATCAATGCCAGCGAAGTGCATCAGGATCGGGCAGTGCAGGTTCCTGGCCTCGTCCAGGTACTCATGGATCTGAACACCGTAGTAGCTTACCGCCGCGTCGATTTCATGCCGCGTGGCCGAGAGGTAGGTGAACTTACCGCCCAGGCAAAAGCCGACGACGCCGACTTTTCCTGCGCATTCGGACCGCGCCTTCAGGGCGGTGACGGTGTCGCCCAGATCATTGGCGAATTGATCCGTGTCCAATTTGGCGCGCAATGCCTGCGCCTTGGCCCGGCCCTCGTCCGTGTAGGGTAGATAACAGCCGGCTTCCTGACGCCAATAGACGTCCGGCGCGATGACGGTGAAACCTTCGGCGGCGAAGCCGTCGGCGACTGAGCGGATATGATCGTTGGTGTTGAAGACTTCCGGCAACAGCACGATGCCTGGTGCCGGCGTGCTCTCGGGCAGCGCCAGATAGGCCGCGAAAGCGCCGCCCCCCGTCGCATTGATCTCGATGTCCTGGCCCATATTCTTTCTCCTTTAATGTCTAGAGGCTGGCTCGGTTGAGGCAGCATTTTTTGTATTTCTTGCCGCTGCCGCAGGGGCAGGGGTCGTTACGGCCAACCTGGCGCACAGGCTTTTTCGGGCCCTCGCGCAGGACCTCCATGATTTTTGTGGCCGGCTGCCGCATTTTTTTCAGTTGTGCGAATTTTTGCAGATAAGGCCGTGCGTGCAGAGCGAAATGTTTATAGCCGGTGCAGAGGTAGTTCAGGCCGTCCCCACCGTCCGGCGTTTGGATAAAGCGGTCCTTGGGGCAGCCGCCGTTGCAAGAGCTAAGCACTTCGCAGTCCCGGCAATATTGCGGCAGGCTGTCCTTTTTATGCTTGCCGAACCGTGCCTGTGCCGCGCCGTTGATCATGTCGACCAGCGGCGTTTCCTGAATATTGCCGAGCATATGGTCTGGCTCGACAAAATGGTCGCAGGAAAAAAACTCCCCGGTATGTTCGACGACCACCACGTCGCCGCAGGTCTCCCGCAAGACACAGAGCGAATGATCCAGGCCGATATAGGGCCGTAAGGCCTCCTCGAAATTGTGAATGGTTATGCGCCCGACGTCGTTGCGCACCCATTCGTCGAACACCGCGCTTAGGAACTCGCCATACAGCTTGGCCGGCACGGATTCCTTTTCCACACCGCCCTTGCCGTCGCGGATGACCAGGGGCAGGAATTGCAGAAAATCAATACCGAGATCCCTGAAGAAGCGGTAGACCAGCACCGGCTGGCGGGCGTTCCGCTCATTAACGACGCAAAGTAGGTCGCAATGAATGCGGTGCTTCTTGAACAGGCGATGGGCGTGTAGCACCGCTTTATGGGTGGCCTCCGCTTTTTTCGTTACCCGGTAATGGTCATGCAGATATTTTGGGCCGTCGATGCTGAGGCCCACATAGAACCGGTTGCTGCCTAGAAAGCGGCACCATTCCTCGTTGATCAGGGTTCCGTTGGTCTGGATACCGTTGGCGATCTTGCGGCCGTCGGGGCGATGGCGTTCCTGGAGTTCCAGGATCCGGAGGAAATAGTCGATGCCCAGAAGAGTAGGTTCGCCGCCATGCCAGGAAAAGAAAACCGTCTCGTCGGGAGAGGCCTCAATATGTTGGATAATATAGCTTTCCAGCAGATCGTCGGCCATGCGGCGGGATTGTGATTTCGGGTAAAGCTGTTCTTTTTCCAGGTAGTAGCAGTAGCCGCAATCGAGATTGCACATCGCGCCAACGGGCTTGACCATAACCTGGAATCCCTGCCTCGCCGTCTCCACGATCTACCACCCCTTTGGCTTCGCAACGGTTATCACTTAGCTTCGTGGTCCATTGTTGGCAATCTCTATCTGTCCTACACTCAAAGGCGATCAATAAGCATTTTTCAACAATACAAACACAGGTGACGCCATGTCCGCTTTCTATGAACTGCGCCAATATCACGTCCTTCCCGGCAAGTTGGATGCTTGGGTCAAGGTGATGGAGGACGAGATCATCCCCTTCCAGGTTTCCAAGGGCATGGTCATCTGCGGTAGCTTCCAGGGCGAGGAAGACGACAGCGTCTATGTCTGGCTGCGCCGTTTCGAAAGCGAGGTACAGCGCGAAGAGCTGTATGCGGCGGTTTATGAATCAGACTATTGGAAGAACGAGATGAGTCCCAGGGTGCCCGACTATCTCGACCGCTCCAAAATGGTAGTAACGCGGATTATTCCGACAACAAAATCCACAGTGCGTTAAGGCCTCAATTGAACGATACCGACACTGACGCCGCATCCCGTCCAGACCTGCTTGAAAAGGTCACGGGCCGCGCTGTCTATGCCAGCGATATTTCCGTCCCCGGCATGGCACAGGGCCGCATATTACGCAGTACGGTGCCCCATGCCCGCATCGTCCGTCTGGATTGTGCCGCCGCCGCTGCCCTTGAGGACGTGATCACGGTACTGACCGGTGCTGATCTTGCCAGCCTAGCGCAGGACCATTGGGGCCTGTTTCTCAAGGACCGCCCGGTCATAGCTGTTGATAAAGTTCGCTATGTAGGCGAGCCCGTTGCGCTGGTGGTCGCGGAGACGGCCGCGATCGCGGAGGCCGCCCTCGACCTGATTGATGTGGACTACGAAGACCTGCCGTTTGTTGACAATGCCGTGTCGGCCATCGCGCAAGGGGCCCCACTATTGCATGAAAGCCACGAAACCATCGCGGATTTCTATTTCAAGGGCGAGGCCAAACCTGTTGCCGGCAGCAATGTTTTTCAGAAGTTTCAAGTCAGCACAGGTGACGTGGATGCGGCCGAGGCCGCAGCGGCAGGTGTGTTCGAGCACAGCTACAGCTTTCCCGGCGTATCTCATTTTGCGCTCGAACCCCATTGCGTGGTCGCCGCGTTCGAAGAGGCGGATTTGACTGTATGGTCCGGTGCCCAATCACCCACGGCGGTGCAAAAGGTGCTGTCGCGGGTTTTTGGGCTGGCGCTGGCCAATATTCGTGTCATCGTGCCGCATGTTGGCGGCGGCTTCGGCGGCAAGGCGTCGGTCAAGGTCGAACCGTTGGTCGCCGCCGCCGCCTACAAGGCCCGCCGCCCGGTCCGGGTCGCGCTAAGCCTGGAAGAATCCATGCTGACCTGCCGCCGCCTGGGCGCCGAGATCACCTTGCGCACCGCCGTTGATGAAAATGGCAAGGTTCTCGCTAAACGCGCCGCCATTCTGCTCGATGGTGGTGCCTATGCGGATACCGGGCCGGCGGTCGCGGTAAAAGCGGCGCACCGTGTCATCGGTCCTTATGGGATTGAAAATCTGGAAATCGAGGCGAAGGCCGTCTACACAAATACGGTGCCGGGTGCCGCCTTCCGCTCCATTGGCGGCCCTCAGGCGGTGTGGGCGACGGAATCCCAGATGGATGAAATTGCCGAGTCCCTGACCATTGACCCGGTCGAATTACGCCGGCGCAATCTGTTGCCGCGCGGCGGGAAAATTCTCGATACCCTACGTCCCCTCGACGTGGATATGGGTGAAATGCTGAGCCAAGCGGACCGGGCAATGACAGCGCTAGGCAGTGGTCCCGCCGCTGGCCTGGCGATGGCGGCGACTGATCCTGGCATCATGCCTATCGGCGGCGCATTGGTCCGTGTCCTGGCGGATGGTTCAATCGTCGTGATGTCCAACAGTGTGGAGATCGGCCAGGGGGTCCGTGCCGTCTTGCGTGAGGTAGCGGCCAAGACTTTGAACCAGGATCCAGCCGCAATTCGGGTTGCCAATCCAGACACGGCGGCGGCACCCTTTGATTGGGGCACCGGGGCCAGCCGCTCCACCGTGATCATGGGCCTTGCCGTGGAAGACGCGGCGCGCGATGCCTCTGATCAGATACTGGCTCTGGCCGCTTCCGTGTTCGATGGTGCGCCGAACGACATTCGGTTGGTGCCGAGAGGTGTTGCCCATGGCGATGATGTGCTTTCGTTTCAGAATCTCTATCACAAGGCGTTTGGTGTCGATTCCGGCGAGGTCGTAGGCCGTGCCATGGTGACCCCAGTACGTGGCGGCAGCGATTTCACGAAATCTCCGCTGTTTTGGGAAACCGCCGTGGGTGCGTGCGATGTCGAGGTGGATGAAGAAACTGGCGAGGTCGCGGTCAGCCGTTATGTGGGCGTCGCCGATATTGGCAGGGCCATCAACCGGACCGGCGCCGAGGGCCAGGAAGAAGGCGCCTCGGTACAAGGCATGGGGCATGCGATGTTCGAACATCTGGATTATGTCGACGGCCAACCGGTCAATGCCACGCCTGTGGCCTACCGGGTGCCGGCGGCGGGTGATATTCCCGCACATGCCCATACCGTTTTGATCGAGAACGGCGACGGCCCCGGCCCCATGGGCGCCAAAGGCATGGGCGAAGGCGGCATTCTGCCGGTTGCGCCGGCCATCGCAAACGCGTTGGCCCGCCGCCACGGCATCCGCATTCGTGATCTACCCCTGACCCCGGAACGTATATGGCGCGCCTTGCGAAATCGGGGCGATGATGCTCCCTAAACCTTTTGATTATCACCGCCCTACAACCCTTGACGACGCATTGTCGTTACTGGCGCGCCACGGCGACGACGCGAAGCTGCTGGCCGGCGGCCACAGCCTCGTTCCCCTCATGAAGCTGCGATTGGCCCAACCCGGCGTCCTGATCGACCTGGGCAAGATCGACGCCAT
>PCBT01000010.1 GCA_002731375.1 Rhodospirillaceae bacterium
CTCGCCGGCCTAGCTGATATTTCGCCGGAAACCGGCCCATACGCGAAAGAAATTCGCGCGCCATATTTCTCCGACTTTGAACGAATGCTCGACGAGACCAATCCCGATGGTGCGATCGTCGCCGTTCCGAACAAGCTTCATGTCGCGGCCGGGCGTGCCTGTCTATCCAGGGGCATACCCTGCCTGGTCGAAAAACCCATCGCGGACACAGTCCAATCCGCCCGTGAGCTTGTGGAATTGAGCGAGCGGTCCGAAATTCCAATCCTCGTCGGTCATCACCGCCGTCATAGTCCCGACGTCCGCGAGGCGCGGCGTCTTGTGGAGGCCGGCGCCTTGGGTGAGCTTGTCGCGGTTAACGGCATGTGGCTGGCGGATAAGCCAGACGACTATTTCAAGGTTGAATGGCGGCGTTCCCCCGGTGGCGGCCCGATACTGATCAATCTTATCCATGAAATCGATTGTCTGCGCTTTATCGTCGGCGAAATAGCCAGCGTTCGCGCCTTTACCTCCAATGCCGCCCGTGGCTTTGACGTCGAGGATACGGTCAGCATTGCGTTGCGCTTCGAAAATGGTGTGCTCGGCAGCTTTTTAATGAGTGATGCCGTGGCCTCGCCCTACACCTGGGAAGTGACCTCGGGGCAAGCCTTGTATTTCCCGTATCAACCGGGTGATTGCTATTTTTTTGCTGGCCGGAATGGGTCATTGGCGGTACCCAGCATGGACCTGTGGCGCCATGATGGCGTGGACATGGCCTGGCAGGATCCGCTATTGCGCCAGCGTATAGAGCTTGACGGATCGCGCACCTATCGAAACCAGATTGAGCATTTTCTGGCCGTCGTCTCAGGCGGTGAAATTCCAATCGTGACGGCGCGCGATGCAATGATGACCCTGGCCGCCACGCTTGCCGTCGAAACAGCGGCCCGTGAGGACCGGACCATTACCGTCCAGGAAATGCTTACCTGAAAGAGATCAGCGCTGGTAATGTCCCAATACCGTTTTCTAGAGCGTGAAAATCAGCATCACCAGCAGCGCCACGGCCATATTCCTGTTTTTCTTGCGCTTGCTTGAACAAGGACGGCGGCGGGCTACTCCGCCGCGCTGGGCGTTTTCGTGATCAGCGTGCGGTATTCCGGGAGGTAATCGCCGCGCCGTTCCAATAATGCGGCATCGCGCATTTGATAGCCGTTGCCCGCATGTGCCGTCATTTGCTCGACCGGTGTTGGGTTGGTGACCTCCGGCCAATGGCCTGGCTGCGGCTCCGCTCCCTCGGCGACGATGGCGAGGGGCAGGTCGTCGGCCACGGCGGGGGGCTGGGTGATCTTCAAGATATCCCAGCTGATTTCCAACGGAATGTTATTTGGATCATAGAAATAGATCGACCACATGGTGCCGTGATCCACCGCGCCGGAAACATCAAAACCGGCGGCTTCCAGCCTGTCCTTGGCGGCGAACAGATCCGCGCGGCTTTCGCACGTCATGGAGACGTGATCGAAGCCCAGGGGCTGCCGGCTGGGGGAGCCGTGCGGTTTCGGGTTCATGGACTGGGCGCCCTCGTAGGCAAAAAAGGCGATTTGCGCCTCGCCCGCGCGGAAGAAATAATGACGGTAGCCGTCGTGGCCCACGCCGGCCTCCAACGTCAGGCCCAGCAGATCGCGATAGAAGCGGATGGTGGCTTCCAGATCGTGGGTGATGAATGCCAGATGATTGATCCCCGTAAGCGCCACGATGTTCTCCAATCCCCTAAAGATGTCATATGAAGGCTGCCATCCCAATTTATAGCAAACCTTTTCAATATCGTGATGTGTTAGATTATCTGGGTGCATCCGCCCCTGGGACAAGCCATGTGCGCGGAAACAATCTGTTGCCCCAATAGTACTGATTCAAAGGACAGCCCATGACCGTTGATACCCATCGCCAGACCGTGGTCGATTTCTATGACACTCATCCCATCAACGAAGGGCAGATCCTGGAAAAACTGGAACACGACGGCGTCGATNTGGCCGGCCTGACCGAGGATGTCCTGCAGGATTATGACATGGATCATTTCGATGGCCTTGCCGCCATCGATACCCTGGCGCAAAAGATCGCAGCCACTGCGGATAACCATGTGCTGGACGTGGCTAGCGGCATGGGCGGGCCGGCGCGCTACCTGGCGCGGCATTACGGCTGCCGGGTCACCGGCATCGATCTGACCGCCAGCCGGGTTGAAGGGGCGCAACGGCTGACCAAGCTGGTCGGACTATCCGAGGCAGTGCAATTCCGCAACGCCGATGCCCTGGCCAACCCGTTTCCCGAGGCGCATTTCGACGCGGTAATCGGCCAGGAAGCCTGGTGCCACATTCCCGACAAGGCCCGGTTGACCGGCGAATGTGTTCGGGTCACCAAGGTCGGCGGCCATATCGCCTTCACGGATATTCTGCAACNCCGCGCCTTGAATGGCGAAGTCACGGCGCGCCTGCAACAGGACCTGGGCTTTGCCGAACTTGGCAGCCTGGCGCGCTATCGGGACCTGTTGGCGGCGAATGGCTGCGAAGTTATGGAGGCGGAGGATATGAGCGATCACTGGACGGTCGTTCTGCGCCAGCGGCTGGAGATGTACCGTGGCCTGAAGGAACAGACGATTGCCAGTTTCGGTGCGGCGCATTTTCAGGCCTGGGATGATTTCTACAGTTTCTTCGTGGGCCTGTACGAAAGCGGGGATCTGGGTGGCGGCCGTTTTCTGGCTCTACGCACCGCTTAACGCTGCCAGCTTACCAATAGTCCGCCATGATCTCCCTGGCCCAATCCGGCTCCCGGACCTCGCCCCGTGGTGCGAAGCCGCTAAGGTAGGGTTTTAGGTCCAGCACAGGGGTCCCGTCGATGGCATCCAGGCCCTTTACAGTCAGCGTCAATCCGTCCAGGGCCATAATCCGGCAGACGGTAACCGCCAGGCGGTTGGGGCGCCCCTTTCCACGCTGAGCGAAAATGCCCACCTTGGGCCAATCCGAACGGCCGCGGGGATGGCGGGCGGAAGAGACGATTTTTTCTTCTGCCACCTTGTGAAAATGAAATAGTACCTCTACATGGGAGAAATCCGCCAAACCAGCCAGGGCGTCGGTCTGGTATTGCTCGCCATCCAGTTCGATGGCTGCCTGTTCCCGGCCCCAATTGTCGTCCCGAGCCTTGGCCCGACCGCCGCGAACATAACCGATGGGGATGAGTGTAATGCTCATGATTCCGTATCCTGCCTATCCGATCAGCTTAGCTCAGTTTATTCAACAAAGCTTAGGCTGGTAGCAAGCCCGTTACGCTCATGCCTTTTCTGAACCGGCCATGAATGTGTGCTAGCAGGTCCCGCGTTGCCTTGGTCAAGCCATAGCTGCGCCAGGGAGGTAGCGGCATTGGGCCAAGGCGGTTTCGCGGCTGAAGGGCCGAACAGAGCCATATGCTTTCGGCAAACAACAAACCGGCCAATATAGCCGCTTTTTTTCCATCGAAGTTCCGATTCGACTAGCGCCGTGAGAACGGCTGCGTCGCATTAGTTGCCGGGAACCATGACCATGGTGACATGCGGAGCTAGAACAATGATCGCGGCCGACGGTCTTTCATAACGTCTATTGGCGAACCGCTTCGGTAAGGAGATCAGGGCGGTAGCGATGATATTGGAGATCGGCGCGATGGTTTAACTGAGAGCGGAAACAAATAGCGCACCGGGGCCGGCGGCGGCATTTAAATTTTGAACGTTCATGGCAGATCTTCTTATGTATTGCGCCTGTGCAATTTCGTGTTTCGTTGCGTTCATAGAACCCTGAACACGGTTCGGGAGACGCGTCAAATCCGCATTGCTGACCCGCGAATTTTGCATGGCCAATGGCAGGTTTCGATGCTGTCCAAAAGCTATAATTCCAAATGACCGTTTGTAGAAACTTGTGTTATTGTTCGCACCACGAAATAAGCAAGCGAAGGTCGTGTAGAAATTCGGCCTTGATAAATATAAAATGGGGTAGTGGGGTCAAATGTCCGAAGCGTCCGATACGCTTGTCAAATTTGAATCCGTGCAAAAGAGCTATGACGGCGAAACGCTTGTCGTGAAGGACCTCAATCTTGAAGTCGCACGGGGTGAATTTATCACTATGCTGGGCCCGTCAGGTTCAGGCAAGACCACTTGCCTGATGATGTTGGCCGGCTTCGAGACTGCTACCCACGGACGGATCTACCTCGACGGCGTGTCCATCAACAACGTGCCACCGCACAAACGCGAAATTGGTATGGTATTCCAAAATTATGCCCTTTTCCCGCACATGACTGTTGCCGAAAATCTAGCCTTCCCGCTTAAAGTACGTAAGCTGGCGCGAGCCGATGTGGAGGACCGAGTGCAGANTGCNCTTGATATGGTGCAGCTCTCTGACTTCGGCGGCCGACGGCCGGCACAACTTTCTGGCGGACAACAGCAGCGCGTCGCGGTGGCNCGGGCCTTAGTATTCGACCCCAAGCTGGTTTTGATGGACGAGCCATTNGGTGCGCTCGACAAGCAGTTGCGCGAGCAGATGCAATATGAGATCAAACACATCCACGAGAAAATCGGCATCACCGTAGTCTACGTGACACACGACCAATCGGAAGCCCTAACAATGTCGAACCGCATTGCCGTTTTTGATGACGGCATCATCCAGCAGTTGGCCACACCATCAGATCTTTACGAGCGCCCGGAGAACTCCTTTGTGGCCCAATTCATCGGCGAGAACAACAAATTGACTGGCACCGTCATCGAAGAAGCTATCGGCACTTGCACAGTNGCTCTCGAAACCGGCGAACAGGTTAAAGCCAACCCTATCAATATTAGCGGTACTAGCAGCCCAACGATGCTATCGCTACGCCCCGAAAGGGTGTTTTTGAACCCGTGTCAGGGAGAATGCGAAACCACGGTGTCAGGCCGAGTAGAGGAACTGATCTACTTGGGCGATCATATCCGCACCCGAATGTCAGTTTGCGGCCGGGACGATTTTATCGTCAAGATTCCAAATGCCATGCGCCAATCCGGTCTGGAACCTGGTCAACAGGTGCCACTCGGTTGGCGAACCGAGGATTGCCGTGCCCTCGACATGCCGAAGACAGCATGAACCGGGACCTAAGGTCCTAATCTTTACGAAACTAAACAACAGGGAGATAACCATGAAACGCAACTTTAAATTTTTCGCCGCGGCCTTGGTTGCGGCGTCTGTCGTAGTCGCCGGACCGGCGATAGCGCAGACAGAACTAGTCGTGGTCTCTTGGGGCGGCGCCTATACCGCGAGCCAGCAGAAAGCCTACCACGACCCGTATATGAAGAAGAACCCGGGCATCAAGATCATCAACGATGATTCGGCACCGGAAGCGGTCGCCAAACTAAGAGCGATGAACGAGGTCAAGAATGTGACCTGGGATCTGGTAGACGCCGTTGCCTCGGACGCCATGCGGCTCTGTGACGAAGGCTTGGCTGAACCAATCAACGCTGACAAGGATTTAGCCCCAGCGCCGGATGGCACTCCGGCGTCTAAGGATTTTGGCGACCTTCTGGTGTCGGAATGTTTCATTCCACAGATTGTGTACTCGACCACATTCGGCTATCGAAAAGACTTGGTAAAGGTCAAGCCGACCAGTGTTTGCGATGTTTTCGATCTTGGCAAAATTCCAGGCAAGCGCTCACTTGAGAAAAAGCCTATCAACAACTTCGAATGGGCTTTGCTATGTGACGGCGTTGCCCCCGACAAGATCTACGACGTGCTTGGCGCCAAAGGTGGCGTGGAACGTGCCCTGAAGAAACTCGCCACCATCAAGGGCCATGTGATTTGGTGGACAAAGGGCGCCCAGACGCCGCAGCTCCTGGCAGACGGTGAAGTGGTCATTGGCTCAACTTATAACGGCCGTCTATTTTCGCTAATTGAGGAGGAAAAGCAGCCGGTCGGGATGTTGTGGGATTGGCAGGTCTTCGACCTTGATGGCTGGATTATTCCAAAAGGCACCAAGAACCTTGCGGCAGTGAAAAAGTTTGTCCGCTTTGCGACCGACACACAGCGGCTTGCTGACCAGGCCAAGTTCATCTCGTACGGCCCGGCCCGCAAATCCTCGGCACCGCTGGTGTCTAAACATGCCACGCTTGGGATCGACATGAAGCCGCACATGCCAACTGATCCCAATAATGCCAAGACCACGCTGTTGTACAACTATGAATTCTGGGCTGATCACCAGGACGATTTCACGCAACGGTTCCAAGCTTGGCTCGCCAAATAAGGGAAATACCGTATCCGGGGTGGTCAGAAGCCACCCCGGATGAATTGTGAACTGCAGTCCTTGGTTACGATGGCGGGTATCGTCCAACAAGAAGAAGGCATCTTTACCGCGGATGGCACGCCACTCCGCGTAAGCTTGGCGCGCGCCCTAAGGCGGCAGAAAATTCGCGCGCTGTTNTTGGTCGCGCCATTATTACTTTTCATTTCCATCACCTTTCTTGTCCCGATCGGCGACATGCTCTTCCGCTCGGTGGACAACAAAATCGTCGCCGAGGTTCTTCCCCATAGCACCAAGCTTCTCGCAAACTGGGATCCCGCCTTGGGCCAACTGCCCTCGGAGGAAGTCTACGCCGCTATGGTCAAAGATCTAAAGGAAGGCCGAAAGAACCGCACCATCACAAGAGCCGGTCAACGCCTGAACTACGAATCGTCCGGGATGTCGAGTTTGTTTCGATCGTCCGGTAGGAAGGCAAAGCGCATCAAGGCGCCTCCATACAAAGAGGCCTTGATCAAGACCAAGAAGGAATGGGGTGAAATTGAGACCTGGAAGCTGATTAAGCAGTTCTCGACCGCCTATACGGATGGATACCTGTTGGCTGCCGTCGACACTAAACGCCAATTTGAAGGCGGAGTTGTGCAAGTTAGTGAAAGTAGGCGCATTTATCTACCGTTGTTCGTCAGAACCTTGCGACTTAGCCTCATCATTACCTTGCTGACGCTGCTGTTCGGCTTTCCGGTCGCTTATCTCATGGCGAACCTGCCGACTAAGGCATCCAACGTATTGCTTATATTTGTGTTGTTGCCATTCTGGACCTCGCTGTTAGTGCGTACGACGGCCTGGATTGCGCTGCTTCAACAACAGGGNGTCATCAACGAGTTTCTAGTCGTGGTTGGCCTAGTCAGCACCGAAAATCGGCCACAGATGATTCACAACGAATTCGGCACCGTCGTCGCGATGACGCATATATTGTTACCTTTCATGGTACTGCCGTTGTTCAGCGTTATGAAAACGATTCCCGGCAGCTACGTCCGAGCCGCAGTGTCACTGGGCGCGCACCCCTGGGTTGCATTCTGGAAGATTTATTTTCCCAATACGGTACCAGGTATCGGCGCTGGGGCAATACTAGTCTTTATTCTGGCGATCGGCTATTACATAACGCCGGAACTGGTTGGGGGAACGACTGGCACCTTCATTTCTAACCGTATAGCCCACCACATTTCGTCATCCCTGAACTGGGGTCTCGCAGCGTCACTGGGCATAATCCTGCTTGCTGTCGTGATCGCTTTATTTTTGATTTACGATAAGATCGTCGGTATTGATAACATGAAGCTGGGCTGAGATGGCTGCGCCGCTACCCCCATACCTATCTGCTACCGAGCGGGTCTGGTATTACGCTTTCCGCGTTATCTGCGGCCTGATTTTCTTCTTCTTGGTCTTCCCACTTGTTGTGGTAGTACCCCTATCATTCAACGCGGTCCCGTTCTTCACCTTCACCAAGGAGATGCTAGCTCTTGATCCGGCCGGCTACTCTCTAAAATGGTACGAGGATTTTTTCACCAGCTTGAACTGGCGAGGCGCGGTGCAGAACAGCATAATCATTGCCTTCTGCGCGACCCTTTTGTCGACGACCCTTGGCACCCTGGCCGCACTTGGCCTGTCACGGCCGAATATGCCAGCGAAGACACTGCTAATGAGCATCTTAATTTCTCCGATGATCGTGCCTCTGATTATTTCAGCTGCCGGGATGTTTTTCTTTTATTCGCGCATCGGCCTACAGGGCACTCATCTCGGCGTCATTCTAGCCCACGCGGCATTGGGCACGCCGTTCGTAGTCATAACCGTCACCGCAACCCTGGTTGGCTTTGACAACAGTTTAATCCGTGCCGCCGCCAGTCTTGGCGCCACACCGCCAACCATTTTTTTCAAGGTGATTGTGCCACTGATCCTACCTGGCGTGATTTCAGGCGCTTTGTTTGCCTTTATCACATCATTCGACGAAGTGGTGGTAGTGCTGTTNGTGGGTAGCTTCAAGCAGCGCACGATCCCCTGGCAGATGTTCTCTGGCATCCGTGAGCACATCAGCCCGACGATACTTGCAGTTGCTACGATCCTTACGCTGGTTTCGGTTGCCCTGCTGATTTCCGTAGAAATGCTACGTCGGCGAGGCGAACGCCTGCGAGGCATAACGTCGTACTAAACTGCTGTAGGTAAACCCGACAATATATAAATTTTCGGATGCCAGTAATGCTACTGCAGCTACATAAGACACCAAAATTTTGGCGCAGTTTTCCATTAGCGCTAGTCTCGACGGTGTAAACTCCTGCCAAAGTAGAATTACCGCGCATTCCACCACGGCGCGCGTATTAGTAGGTTGCCCGCCCACCTGAGAGGTCGAATACTCCTCCAGTGGAAAAACTGCAATCCTCTGAAGCCAACCAGGCCACCAGCGCGGCCGCTTCTTTGGTTTGGCCCAGACGGCCCATGGGGATACGGGAGAGCATATAGTCCACATGCTCCTGGGTGATCTGATCAAAGATCGCGGTACGGATTGCTGCAGGTGTGACGCAATTGATGACCACGCCGGTCTCCGCCGTTTCCTTGGCTAGGGATTTTGTCAGGCCGATGACGCCGGCCTTGGCGGCGGAGTAGGCGCAGGCGTTGGGGTTGCCTTCCTTGCCGGCGATGGAGGCGATGTTGACGATACGGCCATAGCCCTGGTCTATCATATGGGTGAGCAAGCTCTGGCAGCAGACGAACACTGCGTCCAGGTCCAGGTTCAACACCGAGCGCCATTCGGCATAGCTGTATTCCCAGCTTTTCTTGGCCGGCCCGGTGACGCCCGCGTTGCAGACCAGGATGTCGATCTTGTCATGGGCTGCTAGGGCGCTGTCACGGCTGGCGGTGACCTGACCGGGATCGGTCACGTCAACTTTCACGCCTTGTAAACGATCGCTGGCGCCGCTGGCCCCAAGCTTGTCATCCAGATTATCCTGACTGATATCCCACATGATGACCGAGGCGCCGGAAGCCAGAAAACGGTCCGTGATGGAGCCGCCGATACCGTCAGCGCCGCCCGTGACAATGGCCGTGCGGCCGTTAAGATCGATATTGTTCATCTTGGTTCCTCTTGAACGCCCCTAGCGCTTGTCGCGCACGAAGGGGAAAATCCTGGTGAAATCGGCGCCGGGCTCGGCCGCCGTGAAACGTTGCCAGATCGGCAACAGGTTGGTGCAGATGGTATCCGCCGTTCCGGCGTTGGCCACGTTCTCCACATACAGGGAGATGTCCTTCAGGTACAGGGTATTGAGGAATTCTGCATCATAGGTTTCCGTCAGCACCCGGTTGGGAAATTTATCCGACGTCGCGGTGTTTTGCCCGGACGAGACATTCAACACATCCAGCATGGTCGACATTTCCAAACCCTGGGTCAGGCCAAAGGTGATGGCCTCCGACGTTGCGGTCAACGCCAGGCCGGAAAGATAGTTGTTCAGCAGTTTCATGGCCTGGGCCTGGCCCGGTTCCTCGCCCACATGAAAGGGCCGTTTCGACATGGACTGAAGCACCGGCGACAGGGTCTCGAACTGTTCTTTTGGGCCGGCGAACATCAGGGCGATGGTGCCCGCCGCCGCGCCGGCAATGCCGCCCGATACTGGCGCATCCATATAGGCCAAATCGGCGCCTGCCAGGAGGCCNTGTACCGCCTTGGCTGCCGCCACGCCGATGGTCGAGGTGTCGATGATGGTGGAAACCACGCGCTGGTTGCTCTCGAGGATCTCCTCCGCTACGGCAGCCGAGATGTCGCCGTTGGGCAGGCTCAGGATGATGACATCGGCTTTCGCCGCGACACCCCCCACCGAGGCGGCGATGGCAGTCCCCTCCGGCGCCCGTTCTTCGGTGCCGGCGACATCAAAGCAGATCATTTTGAAGCCGGCGGAGGCAACGTTGGCCGCCATGCGGTTGCCCATGGCACCCAAGCCGATGAAACCAACGATGGGTTGTTGTTTTGGATCCATCATATCTACGCTCCCGCCTCGATTTCATCCAGCACGCGGCGGGCAATGCGGAAAGCCTCAATCCCCGCCGGCATGCCGCAATAAATGGCGATCTGCTCCAACACGGTACGCAACTCTTCCTTGCTGCAACCGTTATTGAGGGCGCCGCGGAAATGAATTTCGAACTCCCGCGGCCGATTCAGGGCAGCCAGCATGCCGAGATTGATCAGGCTGCGGGTCTTCTTCTCCAGGGCCTCGTCGCCCCAGACGCCACCCCAGGCATACTCTGTTACCATCTCCTGAAAATGGCGGTTGAAATCCGTAATATTGTTGATGTTTTGGTTCACATAATCCTCGCCCAGGACTTGTGTACGGATGCTTAAACCCTTGTCGTATAGCGCTTTGTCCATGTCTGCCTCGCCTGCGTTCAAAAAAATTTGACGCATCTTACGCCCGGGGCATTTGATCTGGCCAGCGCTCTGCCCCATTCTGTGACGAGAAAATAGTTTTTAGGAGAGATTGCATGGGGCGCGTTGACGACAAGGTTGCTTTGATAACGGGGGGCGCCTCGGGGATCGGGCGGGCCACGGCAGAACTGATGGCGCGGGAAGACGCCATGGTGGTGCTGACGGATGTGCAGGACGAGGCCGGTGCCGACGTGGCCGCCACGATTGCCGATGCGGGGGGCATGGTGGCCTATCATCACCACGACGTCACCGACGAGGCGGCCTGGATCAAGATTATTGAAGAGGTGCGGGCCGAATACGGGCGTTTGGATATTCTGGTCAACAATGCCGGGATCAGTGGCGCCAGCGGTGTGCCGGTCGAGGAAATTGCGCTGGAATCGTGGCGCGGCACAATGTCGGTCAATCTGGATGGCGTCTTTCTTGGCGTGAAGCATGGTGTCGCCGCCATGACGGAAGGCGGTGGCTCAATCATCAACACTTCGTCAATATTGGGTTTTGTCTGCCTGCCCTTCACAAGCGCCTATAGCGCATCGAAAGGCGGTGTGCGTTTGTTGAGCAAAGCGGTTGCCATGGAGTGCGCGGCGCGGGGCCTCAAAATTCGGGTTAACTCCGTGCATCCGGGCTTTATCGACACCCCTATGGTGGGCGGGGCCATTCAAAAGGGCGGGCCAGAACGGCGGGAGGCTATTCTGAGCTCCCAGCCCACGGGTGAGATGGGCCGGCCCGAGGACATTGCGGAGGGGGTTCTTTACCTGGCCTCGGATGCCGCGAAGTTTGTCACGGGCAGTGAACTGGTTATAGACGGCGGCTATTTGGCCCGCTGATTTCAATAGGAGAAAATATTATGAGCGGACCTGAAACCTACGAAGTCTTCGCCATTCGCTACGGCAGCGTGGCGGAACGTTTGCGCCGGGACAATTTTATTATCGCGCCAGATCATCCGACCGACCCTCATGACGGCGAGATGCCTCTGGATTACTTCGTCTGGGCTATCGTCAACGAAAACCGCACCATCGTGGTTGATACCGGCTTTGAGCGCACCGAGGGTGACAAGCGCGGCCGCACCATCACCCGACTGCCGGCCGAGGGCCTGGAAATCATCGGCATTGATGCAGCCAAGATCGAAGACGTGATCATCACCCATCTGCATTATGACCATGCGGGCACGCTGGATGATTTTCCCGCCGCCAGGTTTCATCTCCAAGAATCAGAGATGAACTACGCCACCGGCAAGCATATGTGTCATGAACCCTTTGGCCACGCCTATGCGCCTGATCATGTCTGCACCATGGTGCGGAGCGTGTTTGATGGCCGGGTTGCCTTTCATGATGGCGATGCGGAGGTGGCGCCGGGTATCTCGGTGCATTGGATTGGCGGCCATACCGCGGGTGTGCAATGCGTCCGTGTGCTGACCAAACGCGGCTGGGTCGTCCTGGCCTCGGACGCGGCGCACTTTTACGAAAACATGGAGGCGATAGCACCGTTTCCCATCGTTTATTCCGCAGCCGACATGGTTCAGGGCTATGTCAAAATGCGCGGCTTAGCGGAATCGGGTAGGCATATCATTCCCGGCCATGACCCCTTGGTGATGGCACGCTATCCTATTGCCAAGGAGGGCCAGGAAGACGTCATCCGCCTCGATGTGGCGCCGACGGGATAGCAGCGCCTGCGGCAGCTAATAAAGTGAAGTCCCTTATACTTAATCATTTCGTACCACCGCCACCGCCTGGCCAAGAAGATGTTTGGGCTGCCTCGGCCAAAGAGCATTTCTCCGGCGACATCCTGGTTGCTCATGATCTAATGGAGATCACTTGCTGACGGTCGGCATGGCGGAACGAACCCAAAGCCTGCTTAGGGTGGATGCTGTAGAAAAGCTCGTTGCGATGATCTGAATTCGCTTCGCTCAAATTCTTTGATGTGGCGGTCTATTGAGTTCTGGTTTGTCGGTCTTTGAGGGCCATGACGCGCCCCCGAGTTGAGAGCGCATCATGGCCGCTTATCGTTTGCTAAATCGTGCTCAGGCGTCGACGCGGCCCGTGGCGTTTCCCATGACGACGACGTCGCCTTTCTGGTTGGTGGTGGTGATCGCCAAATCCACCAGGGTTTCNCCGCCTTCCTCGCGGATCGCCTCNATCACNGCCTTGCCGGTCAGNTCGTCGCCGGGCCAGACCTGATTGGTGAAGCGGACGCCATATTTCTTGACGTTTTCGGGTCCGAACAGATTGGTTACCACGCGGCCGGTCATGCCCATGGTCAGCATGCCATGGGCGAAGACACCGGGATAGCCTGCCGCTTCCGTAGTGTACTTATCGTCGGAATGCAGCGGATTGTAGTCACCGGAGGTGCCGGAATACATTACCAATTGGGTGCGCTTCAAGTCTTCGACGAGGACCTCTTCAAAGGTATCACCGANGGAAATTTCGCTTGCTTTGATTGTCATTGCTCTACTCCTCAACCCTGATCCACCGGACGTTCGGTCTTCACCCCGACGCCTCTGGCGGTGCAAACCAACGCGCCGTCCGCATCGCGGTATTCAATAATGCGTTCCGAGAACATCAGCTTGCCGGCGCGCTTGCTTTCCTTTTCCCAGGTCTTGCCGGCTTTCTCGGTGGCGTAGAGCACATCGCCGGGGCGCACAGGCCGCTCGAACTCGAAATGCTGCTCGGCATGCAGGCCGCCCGAGGAGGAAGCCTGGCCTTCCACGCCCGAAGGGTTCTTGCCCGATCCGAACCAGTCCTCGCCCGGCTTAATGCGCAGGAAATAGTCCGGATTGAACTGTGCTACCGCTTGCGGAAAAGTGGGGGGTGCGGCGGCATCTTCCATGCCCGTGTCGGGGACGGAGTAATCGCCGATGGAGCGTCGAAACATCATGATATGTGTTGCCTCAACGGGAAATGTAAGTGTTTTTTCTTCTGCCATTGCCTCGTACCATTGCCTTTTCTGGTTTCCGTTGCCGCCTAGGGTTCCACATTTGCACCATTGTCCGCAAGCGGTGAAGCCGGGCAAAGACGAATTTCGCTTTCCAAAGGAATATGCCAAGGTTGTTATCTGAGTGGATGGAGTTTGATTATGGGTAAGACAGGTATAGGGGAGCCGGTTCGGCGAAGGGAAGACCCCCGGTTTTTGCTGGGCGAAGGCGCCTATACGGACGATCTGGCGTTGCCCGGTCAATGCCACGCCGTTTTTGTCCGTGCCGCCAATGCCCATGCCCGGATTGTCACCGTCGATACCGCCGATGCGCGGCGGTCGCCTGGGGTTCTGGCTGTTTGGACCGCTGCCGATCTTCGTTCGCACGTTCCCAATCCGATCCCGGCGATGACGGCGACGCCTCCCTTTGATCTGCGGGGGGTGAATGGTAAACTTGCGACTGATGCTTCGCAATATCCCTTGGCGCACGAAAAGGTGCGCTATTTGGGCGAGGCAGTCGCGGTGGTCATTGCCGAGAACCATGCGGAGGCATTGGATGCGGTCGAGTTGGTTCAAGTCGATTACGAGGAACTGAGCCCGAATGTGACCATTGAACAGGCCCTTGATCCGTCCGCCGCGTTGATATGGGGAGACGAGGACAGCAATGTCTCGATCGACTGGCGCATCGGTGATGGCGAAAAGGTGGCCAAGATATTCGATGGCGCTGCCCATGTGGTCCGCCGTGATCTGCTGAACAACCGGGTCTCGCCCGCCTTCATGGAACCGCGCGCTGCCATAGCCTCCCATGACCCCGCTGATGACCGTTTGACCCTGCGTCTGGGCTGTCAGTCCGTGCATGGCATGCAGGCCGGGCTTTGCCAGGTGTTGGACATCACGCCCGAAAAGCTGCGTGTCATCGTGCCGGACATGGGAGGCGGCTTTGGCTCCCGTGGCGGGGTCTATGCCGAGTATCCCGTGCTTTTGGCGGNGGCGAAGGAGTTTGGCCGCCCGGTGCGCTGGACGGCAACCCGTTCGGAAAGCATGCTGACCGATACCCAGGCTCGTGACCATNATACCANGGCCGAACTGGCCCTGGACNGGGNTGGCAACTTTCTGGCCCTGCGAATACGGGCGGATTGGCGCCACGGCGCNTACNTGCCCAGCCGCAGCGTCTGGGTTACTCTACATTACNTGCCGCCGACTATTGGCGGCACCTATCGCCTGGCCGAGGCCGACATCGGCATACGGGGTATCTTCACTAATTCAACGCCGCAATCAGCCTATCGCGGTGTTGGTCGGGCGGAAGGCAATTACCTTTTGGAAAGCCTGATTGANGCCGCCGCGCGGGAGATGCGGCTCGATCCCATCGAGTTGCGCCGCCGCAACCTGGTACAAGATGATGATCTGCCCTGGCGCATGGCGGGGGGCGGTGTTTTGACCTCCGGCGCCTTTAACGCCAACCTGGATCAGGCGGCTGCTCTGCTTGCCCAGGATCCTATGGCGGATGACGCGCCGTCGCACTGGCTGCGCGGCCAGGGCGTCGCCATGTATGTGGAAAACGACGGCAGCATGACCACGGAATTTGCCGAGGTGGAGGCCCTGGATAGTGGTAAGGTTGTCATCCGCGTCGGCACCCAGGATTTTGGCATGGGGCATCGGACCATGTATGCCCAGGTTGCCTCGGACCGGCTCGGCCTGGCCTTTGACGATATCGAGGTTGTTTTCGGCGATACGGACGTGGTCAAGCGGGGCATGGGCTCCTACGGTTCGCGCTCGGCCCGCATGGGTGGCGGTGCGGTGGTCTATGGCGCCGAGAAAATGGTTGAACGGGGCCGGGAACTGGCCGCCGATATGCTGGAGGCCGCGGCGGAGGATATTCAATATGAAAGCGGCCATTTCCAGGTCGCGGGAACGGACCGACGTNCCGGTTTGTTCGACGTGGCTACTTACGCAAGTGAACAGGGCGAACGTCTCAGCGCAGAGATGGATTTCGAGACCGCGGGCGATGTCTTCGCCAATGGCTGCCACGTGGCCCAGGTCGCCATTGATCCCGAAACGGGCTTGGTTAAATTGTTGCGCCACATCATGGTCTGCGATGTTGGCCGCGCCATCAATCCGATGATCGTTGACGGACAACTGCATGGCGGCGCCGCGCAAGGTATCGGCCAGGCGATGTTCGAGAACGTCGTGCTGGACCCGGACAGCGGTCAGACCCTGAGTGGCAGTCTGCTGGATTATTGCCTGCCACGGGCCGATGATCTGCCTATGTTCACCACGGTGTTGGTGGAGATCGAGGAAGCGGACAATCCCCTGGGCGTGAAAGGCGTTGGTGAAAACGCTACGACGGGGGCTCCGGCGGCGGTGATGAACGCCATCCAGGATGCGCTGACACGGGCCGGCGGATCGGAAGTGCAGATGCCCGCGACACCGGAGCGCGTCTGGCGCGCTCTAGGTCGTTAGAACCACCTTGCCGATGCCGGCGGCGGCGATATCCACCAACACGGTGCCGGGTGCCAAGGGCTGTTCCGGCGCGGCCACATCGTCGACCACAAGATTNTTGNAGGGGCCATTTTCCNGGCAAATTACAGCCCGCATGTCAGTTCACGNCATCAAGGGCGGCGGCCAGATCTTCCATCAGGTCNTCCGGGTCTTCCAGGCCCACGGATAGCCGGACCATGCCATCGCCAATGCCGACCTTGGCGCGCTCGTCCGGCCCCACGGCGCGATGGGTAGTGGTGGCGGGATGGGTGATCAGGCTTTTCGCATCGCCGAGATTATTGGAAATATCGACGATTTGCAGGCTGTTGAGGAATTTGAACGCCTCGTCCTTGCCGCCGCGCAGATCAAAGGTGATGACCGAGCCACCGGCGTTCATCTGCCGTTGTGCCAGTTCGTATTGGGGGAAACTCTCCAGGCTCGGATACAGCACCCGTTCAATGGCGCCGTTGCCTTCCAGCATCTTGGCGATGCTTAGGGCGTTGCGGCATTGTTCGGTCAGGCGNAGCTCCATTGTCTCCAGNCCCTTGAGCAGGATCCAGGCATTAAAGGCGCTCATGGCCGGGCCCGTGTGGCGCATAAAGTTCATCAGGTGGTCGGTGATGAATTTCTGGCTGGACAGCACCGCGCCGCCCAGGATGCGGCCTTGGCCGTCCATATGCTTGGTGCCGGAATAGACCACCACGTCGGCGCCGTATTCCGCTGGCCGCTGCAGGATCGGCGTGGAGAAGACATTGTCCACCACGACGCGGGCGCCAACCCCGTGGGCCAGTCCGATAACAGCTTCCAGGTCGATCAAATCCAAGGTGGGGTTTGACGGTGTTTCAAAGAAAACCACCGAGGTGCCATCCTTGATTTTGTCCCGCCATTGGGCCAGATCGGCGCCGTCCACCAGGTCAGCCTCAATGCCGTAGCGCGGCAATAGCTGGGTTAGGATGTAATGGCAGGAGCCGAACAAGGCGCGTGAAGCCACTACGTGATCACCGCTTTGTAACTGACATAGCAGGGCGGCAAAGACCGCCGCCATGCCGGAGGCGGTGGCGAAGCAGGCTTCCGAGCCATCGATCTGCGCCAGTCGTTCCTCGAACATCGAAACTGTGGGATTGCCGTAGCGGGAATAGATGAAGCCTTCGTCATCACCCAGAAAGCGCGCCTCCGCCTGCTCGGCGTTGTCATAGACAAAGCCGGAATTGAGAAACAGCGCTTCCGAGGTTTCACCGTGTGGGGAACGGTCCAGCCCGGCGCGCACCGCCCTGGTGCGCGAGCGCCAGCCCGTGGTTTTCTTATCGCTCATGACGACCTCCCCNAACTAACNCGTTAACCCTGCACCCAAGGCAGACCTGNAAATTTCCAGCCGCCGACCGTGCCGCGGTGGCCGCTTTGGCCCTTGTCGCCTTCGAAGCCGCCGGCGACGTTGTAACAAGTCTTGAAATCCGCCGACGTCAACAGGATGGCCGCGTTCTTGCTGCGCACGCCTGAGCGGCAAAGCAGATAAATAGCCGCATCCTTGGCAATTCCGGAACCTTCGACCTGGGCCTGAAAATCCGTGTTGCGCTCCGAGCCGGGAAAGAACTGCCATTCAATGCGCAAGACCTCTTTGCTCAGGCTTGACAGATCCGGCAGGCCCACATAGTTCCATTCGGCCTGCGTGCGCACATCAATCAGGACAGCGTTCGGGTCTTCCGACAAACGCCGCCAGACTTCCGTGACCTCTATGTCGCCTGCGTATTCCATTTTCCTGTTTTCCTCGGCTCCAATGATCATGAGGCGCGGTTTCTAACCGATCGCGGGTCTGCTTGGCCAGCGGATTTACCTTAATAGGCCCAGGTCACGGCGGCAGCCCGTTCATCAGGCACAACGGCTTGACTGGAATTTGAATTGGTGTGTACGGACATTATGGTGCTCCCCGAATGACCAAAATACTTGGTCTAGAAACGGGCCCACGGAGCACTTCCCCGTGGCGCTTTAGCAATTGTTGACGCGGTTGCAAGCTGCCCAATCAAATTTCCGCGTTGGATCTTGAGTTTATACTTGTGCGAAAGAGTTCAGCTTGTCAATAAAATACATTCTAAAGAGATAGAGAACTGATTTATACAATCCATAAATGTGAATTAACATTTCATATGATGCATGGTGCTAGGACATCACCATGGGGTAGCATAAGAACGTGCGTACAATAATTACCGTGATATTTCTAATTTCGCTGGCTGGTCCCGCCTAGGCCGATGCCAACCTGAAGTATCCCGCCGGCACGGTTGAGGTGGTGAACGGTGATACCTTGCTGGTCGGCGGCCAGCGGGTGCGCCTTTACGGCATTGATGCGCCCGAAACGGGGCAGTATTGCGCAACCAAGCATGAAAAGCCGTTTGACTGTGGCCGCTTGGCGGCCCGGGCCTTGCGCCTGTTCCTAAGCGGCACCAAGGTGCGTTGCAAGGGGTGCAGCCAACTGCCTGGCGGCACATTGTTGGCGCAATGCTTCGCGGGCCGCAATGATGTGGCGAACCAGATGACCGTGGTGGGCTGGGCCGTCACTGACCCGAAAACCGGGGCTGACTACCGCAGGGGCGAATTGGCGGCACTGGCGACCAAGGAAGGTCTGTTCAAGGGTAAATTCATCCCGCCTTGGGAATAGCGCGCTGGTAAGCGGGAAATCGCCCCCGGCCTGCCCTGGACCGGCCCCGGCAAGACTGAATAGTATCTGTTTTCCCTATAGCGCCTTGGCATAAGCCAGAAATAGCGCAATCGCTGCGGTGGCCGAGACATTCAGGCTTTCCATTGCATCCGCCATGGGTAGATGCACCAGGGTGTCACAGTTGCGCTGGGTCAGGGGGCGCAGGCCCTCCCCCTCGGCACCAAGGACCAGGGCAACCCGCCCGCTCAACGAAATCTCGTTCAAAGCCTGGCCCTCGCCCATGGCCAGGCCGTGCCGCCAAAAGCCCATGCCGGCCAGTTGTTCCAGGGCTCGGGAGAGATTGTTGACCCGGACCAGGGGCACGGTTTCCAGAGCGCCTGACGCTGCCTTGGCCAAGGCGCCGCCTTCCGGCGGCGCGTGGCGGTCCTGCATGATCACGCCGGCGGCGCCAAAGGCTGCCGCCGAACGCAGAATAGCGCCGACGTTGCGGGGATCGCTGATTTGATCCAGCACCAGAACCACGCCGCTGCTTTCGGGATCGGGCAGTAATGTATCCAGTTCCGGATTGGCCAGGGGGGCAACCAGAGCAGCGATGCCCTGATGCACCGCTTCCAGCGGCAGCAATTCTTCCAAGCCGCGGCGATCGATAATCTCGGGCCGCAGTTCAAGTTCCCCGGCGGTAGCGGGCAGGGCGGCATCATCGGTGCACAAGAGCCGGCTAATTTGCCGTTCCGGGTTGCCGCAGGCGGCTTCCACCGCGTGCTGGCCGTATATCCAATAGCCCGCCCGATGGCTGCGGCCACGGCGTGCCGTCGGCTGGCCTGGCCGGCCCTCAGCCCAACCTTCCCGCCGTTTGCCTGCGTGCCGGCTGCCGTGCCGTCCGCCTGATCGCTTGCGCCCTGCCATGGGACCGCATATAAAACGGCGCTGTTGGTAATGCAATCCTGTCCGGTCAGGGGCCTGTAAATTGGCGGGGCGGACATGAAAGTGTTGCCATGTATGAATTTAGCCTTTTTTGCATTGACTTGCGATGTTGAAAGGTACATATCAGCCCACCGTCGCGCGTGGCGGTTCGGCGTGTGCGGAGGGGTGCCTGAGTGGTTAAAAGGGATGGGCTGTAAACCCATTGGCTATGCCTACGTTGGTTCGAATCCAACCCCCTCCACCACTATGCGATAGTTCGGGGCACAAATCCGGGTCGCGCCGTATTTGATATTGGCTCGAAGGTGGTGTTCGCGGGTGTAGCTCAGTGGTAGAGCCCCAGCCTTCCAAGCTGGTTACGCGGGTTCGATCCCCGCCACCCGCTCCAACCCCTCCGGGTTGTACGGCGAGGGGTACGGCGGGGTGGTCGAGAATTAAGTTAGACGGTTTGATTTGGAAATGACGGTCGGAGACTAAGGGAATGGCGAAGGAAAAATTTGAGCGTACGAAGCCCCATTGCAACGTCGGCACTGTTGGCCACGTTGATCATGGCAAGACGACGCTGACGGCTGCGATCACGAAGATCCTGGCGGAAGCCGGTGGTGCTGAGTTCACGGCCTATGATGACATTGACAAGGCTCCCGAGGAACGCGCCCGCGGCATCACGATCTCGACGGCTCATGTTGAGTACGAGACCGAGAACCGCCATTACGCCCACGTTGATTGCCCTGGGCATGCTGACTATGTGAAGAACATGATCACGGGCGCGGCGCAGATGGACGGCGCGATTTTGGTTGTCTCGGCGACGGATGGTCCGATGCCGCAAACGCGGGAGCATATCCTTCTGGCGCGTCAGGTCGGTGTGCCGGCGTTGGTCGTTTACATGAATAAGTGCGACCAGGTCGATGACGAGGAAATCCTTGAATTGGTGGAGATGGAAGTGCGGGAGCTGCTTTCGTCCTACGAATTCCCGGGTGACGATATTCCGGTCATTCGCGGTTCGGCGCTAGTGGCGCTGGAAGACGGCGACGCGGCGCTTGGCAAGGATTCGATCATAGAGCTGATGGCTGCTGTTGATGATTACATCCCGCAGCCGGATCGTCCCAAGGACATGCCTTTCCTGATGCCGATTGAGGATGTGTTCTCGATTTCAGGCCGTGGCACGGTTGTGACGGGCCGGATCGAGCGCGGTGTTGTGAAGGTTGGCGAGGAGATCGAGATCGTCGGCATCAAGGAGACGGCGAAGACGACGGTCACGGGCGTTGAGATGTTCCGCAAGCTGCTGGACCAGGGCGAGGCTGGCGACAATGTTGGTTGCCTGTTGCGTGGTGTTGGCCGCGAGGAAGTGGAGCGCGGGCAGGTTCTGGCGCATACTGGCACGATTACGCCGCACACCAAGTTCCAGGCCAGTGCTTATATTCTGACCAAGGATGAGGGCGGCCGTCATACGCCGTTTTTCACCAACTATCGTCCACAGTTTTATTTCCGGACGACGGATGTGACGGGTGTTGTCTCTTTGCCCGAGGGCACGGAGATGGTTATGCCCGGCGACAATATCGAGATGTCGGTTGAGTTGATCGCGCCGATCGCCATGGACGAAGGTCTGCGTTTCGCGATCCGCGAAGGCGGCCGCACGGTTGGTGCCGGCGTCGTCGCGGCTATCGACGAGTAAGTGGCGGTGAGCGATTATTTTCGGCCCTGCCCGGCGGTTGCTGGGACAGGGTTGGCAAAGGAGTGTAGCTCAATTGGCAGAGCACCGGTCTCCAAAACCGGGGGTTGTGGGTTCGAGTCCCTCCACTCCTGCCATTAATGAACGAGCGGCCCAGGTAAAGGCAACCTTGGAATAGACGGCAATTAGGCGGAAGCAACGATGGCAAAGGCAAGTCCGGCGGAATTTGTCAGGCAGGTGCGGCAGGAGACCTCCAAGGTAACCTGGCCGACGCGCAAGGAAACCGGTCTGACCACGGCCATGGTGTTCGTCATGGCTGCCTTGGCCGCTATTTTCTTTCTGTTGGCGGACAAGCTGATCACTTTTGGCGTGGAATTACTTCTCGGCCTGGGAGGCTGAATAGATGGCGGNGCGTTGGTATATCGTTCATGTCTATTCNGGCTTCGAGGGCAAGGTGNCGACATCGATCCGCGAACAGGCCGAAGCCAATGGCCTTGACGAGGATATTTTGGAAATCATGGTGCCAACCGAGGAAGTGGTGCAAATGCGCCGCGGCCAAAAGGTCAACGCTGAGCGGAAGTTCTTTCCAGGCTATGTCCTGGTTAAGATGGACCTCTCGGACGATGCCTATCACCTGATCAAGGATACCGCTAAGGTGACCGGTTTTCTTGGTACGGGAGGCAAGCCCTCGCCGATTTCGGAAGTCGAGGCGCAGCGGATCATGACCCAGGTCCAGGAAGGTATCGAGCGGCCGAAACCCTCGATCACGTTCGAGGTGGGCGAGCAGGTACGAGTCAGCGACGGGCCATTCGCCTCGTTCAACGGCTTGGTGGAAGAGGTTGATGAAGAACGGGCCCGCCTCAAGGTCTCGGTCTCCATCTTTGGCCGGGCGACACCGGTGGAATTGGAATACGGTCAGGTCGAAAAATCCTGATCACGATGTGAGTTTTTGACGTGTGGGAGGCCCGCCATGGCCGTACCACGCACCCTTCGGCGGCGCTGTTGATTGACGCCGTCAGCAAATGAGAAGGACAGACAATGGCAAAGAAGATTAGCGGTTATATCCGCTTGCAAATCCCGGCTGGACAAGCCAATCCGTCCCCGCCTGTGGGCCCCGCGCTGGGTCAGCAGGGCGTCAATATCATGGAATTCTGCAAGGCTTTCAACGCCGAAACACAGAACCTTGAAGGCGGCATGCCGATCCCTTGCGTGATCACGGTGTATGCTGACAAAAGCTTCAGCTTCATCACCAAGACCCCGCCGGCAAGCTTCTTTATCAAGAAGGCCGCCGGCCTGCCCAAGGCCGCGAATGAGCCTGGCCGCGAGGTCGTGGGCTCGATCACCATGGCGCAGGTGCGCGAGATCGCGGAGGCGAAGATGATTGATTTGAATGCCAATGATCTGGATCAGGCCAGCAAAATGATTGCCGGTTCGGCCCGCTCAATGGGCATCGAGGTAGAGGGATAATCTGATGGCGAAGAAGAACACCAAGCGCACGAAGGATGCCCGGGCCGAGATCGACCGAGACGCAGAGTATGAATTGGGCGCGGCCGTGAAATTGGTCAAGGACGCCGCCACCGCAAAGTTCGATGAGACCATTGAGGTCGCCATGAATCTGAACGTCGACCCCCGCCATGCGGACCAGATGGTGCGCGGTGTGGTGCAATTGCCCAACGGCACCGGCAAATCCGTCCGTATCGCGGTATTCGCCAAGGATGCCAAGGCGGACGAGGCCAGGGAAGCGGGCGCCGATCTGGTCGGCGCCGAGGACCTGGCGGAGAAAATTCAGGCCGGCGAGATGGATTTTGACCGCTGTATCGCGACCCCGGACATGATGGCCGTGGTTGGTCGTTTGGGTAAGGTGCTGGGCCCGCGCGGCCTGATGCCGAACCCGAAACTGGGTACGGTAACCCCCGATTTGGCCGGTGCCATCGCGGCGCAAAAGGGTGGCCAGGTGGAATTCCGGGTGGAAAAAGCAGGAGTTATTCATGCCGGTGTCGGCAAGGCCAGCTTTGCCCAGGACGCATTGCAGGCCAACGTATCGGCCTTTGTGAATGCTGTTTTGCGGGCCAAACCAAGCGGCGCCAAGGGGACCTTTGTGAGGAAGGTCGCGGTCAGTTCGACCATGGGTCCCGGCGTCAAAATCGATATTGCCTCGGTTGAGCAATAAGTAGTTTAAAAGGTTGGCCGCCTGGCAAATTGCCCAATCGGCCCAACGTCGGAAAGTGGTGGAGCTTCGTTGTTCCAATGCTTTCCACCTGTCCGAGACTGCAGGCGCGGTTTGTTCCCAAGGTTTAATTGGGGTGGCTGTTTAAGGGTCCAAGCGAAGGACCACCTGTATAGACGGGGGTAGAGGCGGATTTCATGGCCATGTTTTCGTGGCGCCGTGAAGCCAAGTTCGAACCCTGGGGCAGGCAAACCGGATCGCGCGAATGCATTACCGGCGGGTTTGCTGATAACGCACTCAACGATCTAAACCGCAACCGGCTGTGAACGGATGTTTCCGGGCACGGCCACCGTTAGGGAGCGAAATAGTGGACCGAGCGCAAAAGCGTGAGGCGGTGGCGGAACTGAACGAGGTATTCGCGAATACCTCTTCGGTCGTGGTCACCCACTACAGTGGCTTGAATGTGGCCGAGATCAGTGATCTTCGGCGGCAGATGCGGGCTGCTGGCGCTACTTTTAAGGTCACCAAAAACCGGCTGACCAAGCTTGCCCTTGATGGAACCCCGTATGCCCCGATCGGCGACTTGTTCGCCGGTCCGACGGCGATCGCCTATTCGGACGATCCAGTCGCGCCCGCCAAGGTGGCGGTCGATTTTGCCAAGGGCAACGACAAGCTTGTCGTTCTTGGCGGCGCCATGGGCGACAACCAATTGGATGTTGCTGGCGTTAAGGCATTGGCTTCGCTGCCATCCCTGGAGGAGCTGCGCGGCAAATTGATCGGGGTGTTGCAAGCCCCCGCAACCAAGCTGGCTGGCGTCGTTCAGGCGCCGGCTTCGCAGTTGGCGCGGGTGCTTTCGGCACAGGGTTCCAAAGATGAGGCGGCTTGAGCTGTCACAATTTAGGTTTGAACTAGGAGCTACGAAAAATGGCTGATTTAGAGAAGATTGCAGAAGACTTGTCCGCGTTGACCGTCNTCGAGGCGGCTGACCTGGCCAAGCTGTTGGAAGAAAAATGGGGCGTCTCCGCGGCTGCCCCGGTTGCCGTCGCAGCCGCCGCGCCGGCTGATGGCGGTGGTGCCGCCGAAGAGAAGACCGAGTTTGATGTTGTTCTGGCCTCGTTTGGCGAGAAAAAGATCAATGTCATCAAGGAAGTCCGGGCGATCACTGGTCTGGGCCTGAAAGAGGCCAAAGATTTGGTCGAATCGGCACCGAAAGAGATCAAGGAAGGCGTCGCGAAAGACGAGGCCGACAAGATCAAGGAACAGCTCGAAGGCGCTGGCGCGACCGTCGAGATCAAGTAGACACACTGTTCCGGCTTGGTTCCGGCGGCTGGTGGAACGGAATACCGCTGCACCAGCCGCCATCCAATTTTTCGTAAAGCGCGGATGGTTGATTATTTTGTTTGTTTATATTGACTTACCGCAAGATATCGTTATCAACTCGACCTTTGGTGTCTATGAAAACTGGAACGGGGTAAAAACTGGCGGACCACCGTGGCGGTCGCGCCCATTTTTGCGTGGATTTGGTTGTTGGTCCAACGCCAGTATTTTTGCCGATGGAGCTGGCAGCCGAGGCCTATCACGTATGATCCCGAATAGTCATCGCGCCCCCGTTCGGGGCGCGTAATGGGGCAATAGGTGTCCATTGGTTTTGGCAATGGGCATCCTGGTCGAAGCATGAGGAAGACGCATGTCACTGACATTTACCGGTCGTAAACGCATCCGCAAATCTTTTGGACGCATCGCGGAAGTCGCAGCGATGCCCAATCTGATCGAGGTGCAGAAAAGCTCGTACGACAAATTCCTGCAGGCCGACATTCCGGAAGCCGACAGGGGCGACAACGGCATGAACGGCGTCTTCCAATCGGTTTTCCCGATCAAGGATTTCGCCGAAACGGCGGAGCTGCACTACGTCAAGTTCAATTTGGAAGACCCCAAATACGACGTCGAGGAATGTCAGCAGCGGGGCATGACCTATGCCGCGCCCTTGAAGGTAACGCTGCGCCTGATCGTTTTCGAGGTGGACGAAGATACCCAGGCCAAGTCGGTTCTGGATATCAAGGAACAGGAAGTCTACATGGGCGAAATGCCCCTGATGACCAACAACGGCACCTTCGTCGTCAATGGTACCGAGCGGGTGATCGTCAGCCAGATGCACCGTTCCCCCGGCGTGTTCTTTGATCACGACAAGGGCAAAACCCATTCGTCCGGTAAGTTCCTCTTCGCGGCCCGGATTATTCCCTACCGCGGCTCTTGGCTGGATTTTGAATTCGATGCCAAGGATATTGTCTTTGTCCGCATCGACCGCCGCCGCAAACTGCCCGTGACCACCTTGCTGCAGGGCATCGGCTTGAGCGCCGAAGAGATCCTGAATTATTTCTACCGCACGGTGGATTACAAATACGACAACCGGAAAAAGGGCTGGCGTACGGTGTTCGAGCCCGAGCGTCTACGCGGCCTGCGCGTGGTCCGCGACCTGATCAACGCTAAGAACGGCGACGTGATTGTGGAGGCCGGGGAAAAGATTACCCCGCGCCGGACCCGCAAGCTGATCGAGGACGGCGTCAAGGAACTGCTGGTCACGGACGAGGATCTGGTGGGCCGTTACGTGGCCATCGACCTGATCGACGAAAGCACCGGCCTGGTGCTGGCCGAGGCGGGCGAGGAATTGACCGAGGAGCTGGTGGTTTCGCTACGCGACGGCGGTATCAATCTGATCCCGACCCTTGATATCGACCATGTCACCGTGGGCGCCTATATCCGCAATACCCTGATGGGAGACAAGAACTCCAGTCGGGAGCAAGCGCTGATCGATATTTACCGGGTCATGCGTCCCGGCGAACCGCCAACGGTGGAGGCGGCGCAAAACCTGTTCAATTCCATGTTCTTCGATTCCGAGCGTTATGACCTGTCCTCCGTGGGTCGGGTTAAGCTGAACGCCCGCCTGGGTCTGGATGCGGAAGATACGGAGCGGGTCCTGCGCATTGAGGACATCATGGCCGTGGTCAAGACCCTGGTCGAACTGAAGAACGGCCGGGGCGAGATCGATGATATCGATCACCTGGGCAACCGCCGGGTTCGCTCGGTCGGTGAGCTAATGGAAAATCAATACCGCATCGGACTCCTCCGCATGGAGCGGGCGATCCGTGAACGCATGAGTTCGGTCGAGATTGATAGTGTGATGCCGCATGATCTGATCAACGCCAAGCCGGCGGCGGCGGCGGTGCGAGAATTCTTTGGTTCTTCCCAGCTTAGCCAGTTCATGGATCAGACCAATCCTCTGTCCGAGATTACCCACAAGCGGCGCCTCTCGGCGCTTGGCCCGGGCGGTTTGACGCGAGAGCGGGCCGGTTTCGAGGTGCGCGACGTGCATCCCACCCATTATGGCCGGATTTGCCCGATCGAAACGCCGGAAGGCCCGAACATCGGCCTGATCAATTCGCTGGCGACCTATGCCCGCATCAACCGTTACGGTTTCATCGAAACCCCGTACCGGAAAGTGACCGGTGGCCGGGTCGGCGAGGACGTGCTGTATCTTTCGGCCATGGAAGAGGGCAAATACACCATTGCCCAGGCCAATGCGGAACTTGATAAGCGCGGCCGTTTCGTCGCCGATCTGATCAGCTGCCGTGTTGGTGACGACTTCCAGATGACGGCGCCGGAAAACATCGAATATATGGATGTTTCGCCAAAGCAGCTGGTCTCGGTCGCGGCGGCGTTGATCCCATTCTTAGAGAACGATGACGCCAACCGGGCCCTGATGGGTTCGAACATGCAGCGCCAGGCGGTGCCTCTGCTGCAGGCTGAGGCGCCATTGGTTGGCACCGGCATGGAAGCCACCGTTGCCAGGGATTCCGGTGTCTCTGCCGTCGCGCGGCGGACCGGTATTGTCGATCAGATCGACGCGACCCGCATCGTCGTTCGCGCCACGGAAGAGTCCGACCTGTCGGTCAGCGGCGTGGATATCTACAATCTGCTGAAGTTCCAGCGCTCGAACCAGAACACCTGCATCAACCAGCGCCCGCTGGTCAAGGTGGGCGATGAAGTGTCGGCTGGTGATATTATCGCCGATGGCCCCTCGACCGAACTGGGCGAGCTGGCTCTGGGCCGCAATGTGCTGGTCGCCTTCATGCCGTGGATGGGTTACAATTTCGAGGATTCCATCCTGATCTCGGAACGCATCGTCCGTGATGATGTATTCACCTCGATCCATATCGAGGAATTCGAGGTCATGGCCCGCGATACCAAGCTGGGCCCGGAGGAGATCACCCGGGATATTCCCAACGTCGGCGAGGAAGCCCTGCGCAATCTCGACGAGGCGGGTATCGTTTATATAGGGGCGGAAGTACACCCGGGCGATATTCTCTGCGGCAAGATCACCCCGAAGGGGGAAAGCCCGATAACGCCGGAGGAAAAACTGCTGCGTGCGATCTTTGGCGAAAAAGCCTCGGATGTGCGCGATACCTCGCTGAAGCTGCCCCCCGGCGTGGCCGGCACGGTGGTCGAGGTGCGGGTATTCTCGCGTCATGGCGTCGACAAAGACGAGCGCGCCCTGGCGATCGAGCGGGACGAGATCGAGCGNCTGGCCAAGGACCGGGACGACGANNTGGNNATCCTGGANCGNAANACCTATGCCCGCNTGCANNAATTTCTNNTGGGCAAGACGGCNTCNGGCGGTCCCAAGGCGNTNAAGNCNGANANCCGCATCANGGAAGAGCCTNNTGGCGGANTTGAGCCNNGGNCAATGGTGGCAGATNACNCTGTCCAACCANAAAGCCATGGACGAGATCGAACAGNTGAACAAACANTTCGATNTGGCGCGNAAGGANCTGGAAGACCGNTTCGACAANAAGCTGGATAAGTTGCAGCGNGGNGACGANNTGTTGCCCGGCGTGATGNAGATGGTNAANGTCTTCGTCGCNGTNAANCGNAAATTGCAGCCCGGCGACAAGATGGCNGGNCGGCACGGCAACAAGGGCGTNATNTCNAACATCGTNCCNATNGAGGATATGCCNTANCTNGNNGANGGCACCAACGTNGATATCGTNCTNAANCCTCTTGGGCGTGCCNAGCCGCATGAANGTGGGNCANATNCTNGANACCCATNTGGGNTGGGCNTCGGCCGGTCTNGGNNTGCAGATCGGNGANNTGGTCGANNANNTCCGCCGNGGNGNCAANCNNGANGANCTGAAGAANCATCTGAAGGTGGTCTANGGCGATGACCAGTANAANNNCACNATNGCCGNCCTGANNGANNANCANNTGNTGGANTTGGGNGANAANCTGCGCNNNGGCGTGCCCATGGCGACGCCGGTGTTCGATGGCGCNCANGANNCCGATATCNNCNNNATGCTGGNNCNNGCNGGGCTGGANNNNTCCGGNCAGNNNACCNTGNANGANGGCCGNACNGGCGAGNNNTTCNANCGNNAGGTNACGGTNGGCTACATCTACATGTTGAANNTGCACCANCTGGTGGANGANAAGATTCATGCCCGNTCNATNGGCCCNTACAGCCTGGTGACCCAGCANCCGCTGGGNGGCAAGGCGCAATTTGGCGGNCANCGNTTTGGCGAGATGGAGGTCTGGGCCCTNCANGCCTATGGCGCNGCNTANACCTTGCAGGAAATGCTGACGGTGAAGTCGGACGANGTGGCCGGCCGNACCAAGGTNTANGANGCCATCGTGCGCGGNGACGANGCGTTCGAGGCNGGNATCCCGGAATCCTTCAATGTGCTGGTGAAGGAAATGCGCTCGCTTTGCCTGAATGTAGAGCTGTCGCAGAATAGTTACTGATCCGCTGGACGGAGGCCTCGCCCTCCGTCCCATCCACGGATCAGCCTTTTGATGTCACGAGGCAGCCCTGAACCTGATATAGGGCCGCCGCAAATGGGAGATGGACTCCATGAGCGAGCTGATGAGAATTTTTGGCCCTGCCACTACTTCGGCCGCCGACAACTTCGATCAGATCAAAATTTCAATCGCCAGCCCCGACCGCATCCGATCATGGTCGTTTGGTGAAATCAAGAAACCGGAGACCATCAACTACCGAACTTTCAAGCCGGAGCGTGATGGCCTGTTCTGCGCCCGTATCTTTGGCCCGATCAAGGATTACGAATGCTTGTGTGGCAAATACAAACGCATGAAGTTCAAGGGCATTGTTTGCGAAAAATGCGGTGTCGAGGTGACTCTCTCGAAGGTGCGCCGGGAGCGCATGGGCCATATCGAACTGGCCTCGCCGGTGGCGCATATCTGGTTCCTGAAATCCTTGCCCTCGCGCATCGGCCTGCTGCTGGACATGACCCTCAGGGATCTGGAACGCGTGCTGTATTTCGAACACTATGTGGTGATCGAACCTGGCCTGACGCCCATGGAGTATATGCAGCTGCTGACCGAGGATGAATACCTCGACGCCCAAGACGAATATGGCGAGGATGCGTTTTCCGCCGGTATCGGTGCCGAGGCGATCAAGGAGATCNTGGCNCACGTCGATCTGGANTCCGANCGTATCAAGCTGCGTCAGGAATTGGCCGAAACCACNTCTGAGTTGAAGCCGAAGAAGATCGTCAAGCGGNTGAAGCTGATTGATGCCTTTATNGAATCCGGCAACCGTCCGGAGTGGATGATCCTGGAAGTCGTTCCCGTGATCCCGCCGGAGNTGCGCCCCCTGGTGCCGCTNGATGGCGGCCGNTTCGCGACCTCGGATCTGAACGATCTGTATCGCCGGGTGATCAACCGCAATAACCGCTTGAAGCGGCTGATGGAACTGCGGGCACCGGATATCATCGTCCGTAATGAAAAGCGCATGTTGCAGGAATCAGTCGATGCCTTGTTTGATAACGGCCGTCGCGGCCGGGTTATAACGGGCGCCAACAAGCGGCCCCTGAAATCCCTGGCCGATATGCTGAAAGGCAAACAGGGCCGGTTCCGCCAGAACCTGTTGGGCAAGCGGGTGGATTACTCCGGCCGTTCGGTCATCGTTGTCGGGCCGGAGTTGAAGCTGCACCAATGCGGCTTGCCGAAGAAGATGGCGTTGGAACTGTTTAAGCCGTTCATCTATTCTAATCTGGAGGTTGACGGCACAGCCGCGACCTTGAAGATGGCCAAGAAGCTGGTCGAAAAAGAGCGGCCGGAGGTTTGGGATATTNTGGAGCGCGTGATCCGCGAACATCCGATCATGCTGAACCGGGCCCCAACCCTGCATCGCCTTGGCATCCAGGCGTTCGAGCCGGTGCTGGTCGAAGGCAAGGCCATTCAACTGCACCCCCTGGTCTGCGCCGCCTTCAATGCGGATTTTGACGGCGATCAGATGGCGGTGCACGTNCCGCTTAGCCTGGAGGCGCAGTTGGAAGCCCGGGTGTTGATGATGTCCACCAACAACATTCTCAGCCCCGCCAACGGCAAGCCCATCATCGTACCATCGCAGGATATTGTCCTGGGCATCTATTACCTGACCATGGAAGTGCCCAGCGGGCCTGGTGAAGGGATGATCTTCTCCGACGTGGCGGAAATTGAAATGGCGCTGGATTCGGGCAGCATCAATCTGCATTCCAAGATCCGCGCCCGCTATCACACCGTTGATGAAAATGGCGATGCGGTCACTATGTTGCCGGAGACCACGGCGGGCCGCATGCTCATCGCGAACATCCTGCCGCGCCACCGGGCCATTCCCTTCGATCTGGTCAACCGCTTGCTGACCAAGAAGGAAATCAGCCAGGTGATTGACGAGATCTATCGTCATTGCGGCCAGAAGGACACTGTGATCTTTGCCGACCAATTGATGAAGCTTGGTTTCCGTCATGCCTGTCTGGCCGGTATTTCCTTTGGCAAGGACGACATGGTCGTACCCGATACCAAGGAAAGCTTGGTCGATGTTACACGTGATCTGGTCAAGGAGTACGAGCAGCAGTATCAGGACGGCCTGATCACTCAGGGTGAAAAATATAATAAGGTGGTCGATGCCTGGGCCCAGTGCACGGACAAGGTCGCCGACGAGATGATGGATCGGATTTCGTCCGAGGGGCAGGAAACCGGCAACATCAACTCGATCTGGATGATGGCCCATTCCGGCGCCCGTGGTTCGGCCGCGCAGATGAAGCAGCTTGCCGGCATGCGTGGCCTGATGGCCAAGCCGTCCGGCGAGATCATTGAAACGCCGATCATCTCGAACTTCAAGGAAGGCCTGTCCGTGTTGGAGTACTTTAACTCCACCCATGGCGCCCGCAAGGGTCTGGCCGATACTGCGCTGAAGACTGCGAACTCGGGCTATCTGACCCGCCGCCTGGTGGACGTGGCCCAGGATTGCACTGTGGTAGAGGAAGACTGTGGTACGGAAAACGGCATCACCATTAAGGAAGTCCTTGAAGGCGGCGATGTCGTTTCCTCGCTGGCGGAACGAGTCTTGGGCCGGACGGTGGCGGTGGACGTGGTTGATCCGGTCAGCAACAAAGTGCTGATCTCCGGCGGCACCATGATCGAGGAAGCGGAAACCGAAATTCTGGNGCAGGCCGGAATTCAGTCATTGTTGATCCGCTCGGTTCTGACCTGTGAAATCCAATCGGGTGTTTGCGGCAAATGTTATGGCCGTGATCTGGCGCGGGGCACTAAGGTCAACATGGGCGAGGCGATCGGTGTCATTGCAGCCCAGTCGATTGGCGAGCCCGGTACCCAGTTGACCATGCGGACCTTCCATATCGGAGGCACTGCACAGGTGGCTAACCAGTCCTCGATCGAGGCCTCGACGGATGCTACGCTACGTATTGAAAACCGTGATGTGCTGGCGGATTCGACGGACCGGCTGGTGGCCATGGGCCGGGCCATGGAACTGCTATTGATCGACGCCAATGACCGTGAGCGGGCCCGTTTCCGCATTCCTTACGGCGCGCGGTTGATGGTGGATGACGGCACGCAGGTCGCCAAGGGCGACAAGCTGGCGGAATGGGATCCCTATACCCGGCCGATCATGACGGAACGGGATGGCTTGGTGAATTACCGTGATCTGGTCGAAGGTTCGACCATGCGGGAAGAAACTGATGAAGCCACCGGCATTTCTTACTGGGTGGTGGTGGATCACCGTGCTGGCAAGAAAGATTCCGAATTGCGCCCTCGTATTACCCTGCGTGACAAAAAGGGCGAAGTTGTCACCCTGCCCAACGATATGGAGGCGCGCTACTTCCTACCGCCCGATGCCATTCTGTCGGTGGATGACGGCTCGGAAGTGCATGCCGGCGACGTGCTGGCGCGCATTCCAATGGCATCTGCCCGGACCCGCGATATTACCGGCGGTCTGCCCCGTGTGGCCGAACTGTTCGAGGCCCGGCGTCCGAAGGATCATGCGATCATCGCTGAAAGCGATGGCTATGTGGAATTTGGCCGGGATTACAAGACCAAGCGCCGCATCATTGTCCGGCACGAGGAGGAAACCGTCGAGCCGACGGAATACCTGGTGCCCAAGGGACGTCACATCACGGTTCAGGAAGGTGACTTTATCCGTAAGGGTGAATACCTCCTCGATGGTAATCCGGCGCCCCACGATATTCTGAAGGTGCAGGGTATCGAGGCACTGGCTGCTTATCTGGTCAACGAAATCCAGGAGGTCTATCGGTTGCAGGGCGTGAAGATCAACGATAAGCATATCGAAGTGATCGTGCGCCAGATGCTGCAGAAGGTGGAGATCGAGGATGGCGGCGAAACCACCTTCCTCAAGGGCGAGCAGGTGGACCGGGTCGAATTGGACGAGGTCAACGCCCGCGACGTTGCCGAAGGGCGCAAGCCGGCTACGGCCAGCCCGGTGTTGTTGGGTATCACCAAGGCCTCGCTGCAGACCCGTTCGTTTGTATCCGCCGCCTCCTTCCAGGAAACCACCCGGGTGCTGACAGAAGCTGCTGTGGTGGGTAAGGCCGACGATCTGATCGGCCTGAAAGAGAACGTCATCGTGGGCCGTTTGATCCCGGCCGGCACCGGCGCGCAATTGAGCCATTTGCGCGAGATCGCGCAACAGCGCGATACCGAGATCGTGAGCTCGACCGCATTGCCCGAAGCGGAAGAAGAGGCGGAAGCCGCCGCCGGCGACGACTAGAACTGCACGCTCATCGCGGCTGGTGTCGGCGGATAGCTGATGCCGGCCGAATTTTTTCTTCAAACCGTTATTTAGATGCAGAATACTACCATTTTTTAAAATTTGCTGCGCTGCAAAAAAAGGCCGGTGTTTTGGTAAAATATCGGTTGACGTAATGGGGGCGCATACATAGTATCCNCCAACCAAATCGCGGCAGGTGGTAGCCGATGGAACGCGATGGTGCGGTGCTTTGTTATGCCGCGCCATTGGCGGCTAAACACTGCGGCAGGTATCTAGGAAGACATAGCCGACGCGGTTATTTATGTGGGCTAATTTGGTCCAGTTTGATTTGGGCGGAGCCGGTTCTTTGTGGCCATCCGCCGCGTTAGACCGTGTTCGTTTTGTCTTCTTGANGAAGTTCAGTGTGCTTCGTATTTTTTGCGCGCTTCTGGAAAGACCATGAAAATGGCTGATTTCTNGGNGNAATTGNGNAAGATGCGGCACGAATGATAACGANCTAGACACAGCTAAAGGATCGACAGCGCATGCCGACGATCAACCAACTGATCCGCAAACCGCGGCAAAAACCTAAAACCCGCAACAAGGTTCCGGCCNTGGAAGCCTGCCCGCAGAAACGCGGCGTTTGCACGCGGGTCTATACGACCACTCCGAAAAAGCCGAACTCGGCCCTGCGTAAGGTCGCCCGGGTCCGCTTGACCAATGGTTTCGAGGTCACGTCGTATATTCCNGGCGAAGGCCATAACCTGCAGGAACATTCGGTCGTGATGATCCGTGGCGGCCGGGTCAAGGATTTGCCCGGTGTCCGTTATCACATCATTCGCGGTGTGCTCGACACCCAAGGCGTCAAGGACCGCCGGCAGCGCCGGTCCAAGTACGGCGCGAAACGCCCGAAATAGCGGCCGAAGTAGGGAGAGCCCGTAATGTCACGTCGTCACCGCGCGGAAAAACGCGAAATCTTGCCCGATGCCAAATATGGCGACCGGGTGCTGACCAAATTCATGAACAGCTTGATGATCCATGGCAAGAAATCGACCGCCGAAGGCATCGTCTATGGCGCGTTCGACCGAATCGAGGAAAAAGCCCATCAGGATCCGGTGCAGGTTTTCCATCAAGCATTGGAAAATGTGAAGCCGGCGATCGAAGTGCGTTCCCGCCGGGTGGGTGGCGCTACCTATCAGGTGCCGATCGAAGTGCGTTCCGACCGCAGCCAGGCGCTGGCCATTCGTTGGCTGATAGCCGCCGCGCGGGCACGCTCCGAAAACACCATGGTGGAGCGCCTGTCGGGTGAACTGCTTGATGCCGCGAATGCGCGCGGCACCTCCGTGAAGAAACGGGAAGACACGCACCGTATGGCGGAGGCCAACCGGGCCTTCTCTCATTACCGCTGGTAAAGCGGCGGCAGCGGCGATAAGGACGACTTGACGATGGCTCGTACCACACCTCTTGAGCGCTACCGCAATATTGGCATCATGGCCCATATTGATGCCGGCAAGACGACGACGACGGAACGCGTTCTCTATTACACCGGTCGTAGCCACCGTATTGGTGAAGTCCATGACGGCGCCGCCACCATGGACTGGATGGAGCAGGAGCAGGAGCGGGGCATCACCATTACCTCCGCCGCCACCACCTGTAACTGGAACGATCACCGCATCAACATCATTGATACGCCGGGCCATGTGGATTTCACGATCGAGGTTGAGCGTTCCCTGCGGGTGCTTGATGGTGCTGTCGCGGTCTTTGATTCCGTTGCCGGCGTGGAGCCGCAATCGGAAACAGTCTGGCGCCAGGCGGACAAATACAGCGTCCCCCGCATTTGTTTTGTGAACAAGATGGACCGGACCGGCGCTGATTTCTACCGCTGCGTCGATATGATGGTTGATCGCCTTGGCGCGACGCCCCTGGTGCTGCAACTGCCTGTGGGGGCGGAAGCTGATTTTCTCGGCGTCATAGATTTGCTGAATAACGAGGCGGTTATCTGGCGTGACGAAAGCCTGGGCGCAGAATTCGACCGTGGTCCGATCCCCGAGAATATGCAGGCCGATGCCGAAGAATATCGTGCGCGCCTGATCGAGACGGCGGTGGAGCAGGACGATGACGCACTCGAAGCCTACCTCGAAGGTAACGAGCCGGATATGGCCACTCTGAAAAAATGTATTCGCAAGGGTGCCTTGAGCGGTGATTTCGTGCCCGTGTTCTGTGGCAGCGCCTTCAAGAATAAGGGCGTGCAGCCGTTGTTGGATGCCGTCGTGGACTTTCTGCCAGCGCCGACTGATCTGAAAGCCATGGTCGGTACCCATCCGGACCGTGACGAAGAAATCATCCGTAGCAGCAGCGATGACGAACCCTTCGCCGCCTTGGCCTTCAAGGTCATGACCGACCCCTTCGTGGGGTCGTTGACGTTCGTACGGGTCTATTCCGGCGTCTTGGAAAGCGGCAGCACGGTGCTGAACAGCGTCAAGGGCACGCGCGAGCGGATTGGCCGCATGCTATTGATGCATGCCAACAGCCGTGAAGACGTCAAGGAAGCCCGCGCCGGGGATATCCTGGCTTTGTGCGGCCTGAAGAATACGACGACGGGCGAAACCCTGTCCAACCCCTCGAACGTGGTGGTTCTGGAACGGATGGAGTTCCCCGATCCGGTCATCGAAGTGGCTGTTGAGCCCAAGACCAAGCAGGATCAGGAAAAAATGGGCGCCGCCCTGAAGCGCCTAGCGGACGAAGATCCTTCGTTCCGGGTCACCTCGGACAACGAAAGCGGGCAGACCGTGATCAAGGGCATGGGCGAATTGCACCTTGAAATTCTGGTTGACCGCATGAAGCGCGAATTCAAGGTCGACGCCAACGTCGGCGCGCCGCAGGTGGCTTATCGCGAAACGATTGGCCGTCCGGCGGATCTGGATTACACCCATAAGAAGCAGACCGGCGGCTCGGGCCAATTTGCCCGTATCAAGCTGGAGCTGGAGCCGGGTGAGCCCGGTTCGGGCGAGATCTTCGACAGCAAGATCGTCGGCGGCAACGTGCCCAAGGAATACATTCCAGGTGTCGAAAAAGGCATCTTCTCGGTGGCCGCCGGCGGCGTGCTGGCGGGTTTTCCCTTGATCGATTTCAAGATCACCCTGGTGGACGGCGCCTATCATGACGTTGACTCCTCGGTGATGGCGTTCGAGATCGCCTCACGCGCGGCCTTCCGCGAATTGGTGATGTCGGCCAAGCCGAAGCTGCTGGAGCCTATCATGCGGGTCGAGGTGGTGACGCCGGAAGAATATGTTGGCGATGTGATGGGTGATTTGAACCGTCGCCGTGGTCATGTCACCGGTACCGAGATCCGGGGCAATGCCCAGGTCATTGGCGCCATGGTGCCCCTGGCAAACATGTTTGGTTACGTGAACAACCTGCGCTCGGCTACCCAAGGCCGGGCGCAATATACGATGCACTTTGATCATTACGAACAGGTACCGCAGGCGGTGTCGGACGAAGTCCGCGCCAAGCTTGCCTGACTTTGAAGGACTAAGGGAATGGCGAAGGAAAAATTTGAGCGTACGAAGCCCCATTGCAACGTCGGCACTGTTGGCCACGTTGATCATGGCAAGACGACGCTGACGGCTGCGATCACGAAGATCCTGGCGGAAGCCGGTGGTGCTGAGTTCACGGCCTATGATGACATTGACAAGGCTCCCGAGGAACGCGCCCGCGGCATCACGATCTCGACGGCTCATGTTGAGTACGAGACCGAGAACCGCCATTACGCCCACGTTGATTGCCCTGGGCATGCTGACTATGTGAAGAACATGATCACGGGCGCGGCGCAGATGGACGGCGCGATTTTGGTTGTCTCGGCGACGGATGGTCCGATGCCGCAAACGCGGGAGCATATCCTTCTGGCGCGTCAGGTCGGTGTGCCGGCGTTGGTCGTTTACATGAATAAGTGCGACCAGGTCGATGACGAGGAAATCCTTGAATTGGTGGAGATGGAAGTGCGGGAGCTGCTTTCGTCCTACGAATTCCCGGGTGACGATATTCCGGTCATTCGCGGTTCGGCGCTAGTGGCGCTGGAAGACGGCGACGCGGCGCTTGGCAAGGATTCGATCATAGAGCTGATGGCTGCTGTTGATGATTACATCCCGCAGCCGGATCGTCCCAAGGACATGCCTTTCCTGATGCCGATTGAGGATGTGTTCTCGATTTCAGGCCGTGGCACGGTTGTGACGGGCCGGATCGAGCGCGGTGTTGTGAAGGTTGGCGAGGAGATCGAGATCGTCGGCATCAAGGAGACGGCGAAGACGACGGTCACGGGCGTTGAGATGTTCCGCAAGCTGCTGGACCAGGGCGAGGCTGGCGACAATGTTGGTTGCCTGTTGCGTGGTGTTGGCCGCGAGGAAGTGGAGCGCGGGCAGGTTCTGGCGCATACTGGCACGATTACGCCGCACACCAAGTTCCAGGCCAGTGCTTATATTCTGACCAAGGATGAGGGCGGCCGTCATACGCCGTTTTTCACCAACTATCGTCCACAGTTTTATTTCCGGACGACGGATGTGACGGGTGTTGTCTCTTTGCCCGAGGGCACGGAGATGGTTATGCCCGGCGACAATATCGAGATGTCGGTTGAGTTGATCGCGCCGATCGCCATGGACGAAGGTCTGCGTTTCGCGATCCGCGAAGGCGGCCGCACGGTTGGTGCCGGCGTCGTCGCGGCTATCGACGAGTAAGTGGCGGTGAGCGATTATTTTCGGCCCTGCCCGGCGGTTGCTGGGACAGGGTTGGCAAAGGAGTGTAGCTCAATTGGCAGAGCACCGGTCTCCAAAACCGGGGGTTGTGGGTTCGAGTCCCTCCACTCCTGCCAGTTCAATCGAGCAAGGCAATTAGGCGGATAATATGATGGCCAAGGCGAGCCCAGCGGAATTTGTAAGGCAGGTGCGTCAGGAAACTTCCAAAGTGACCTGGCCATCCCGCAAGGAAACTGGCATGACGACGGCTATGGTGT
>PCBT01000011.1 GCA_002731375.1 Rhodospirillaceae bacterium
AATGCGCAACTGCCAGGCCACCAGATCCAGGCCGGTCACGGCCTCGGTCACCGGATGTTCCACCTGCAGGCGGGGATTGACCTCAAGAAAGAAGAACGCATCGCCCACCACCAGAAACTCCGCCGTGGCCAGGCCGCGCAGCTTCGTATGTGTCGCCAGGCGGCAGGCAGCATCCAAAATACTCTGCCGCAAATTCGCATCCAGGCGCGCGACGGGTGCTTCCTCCACCACCTTTTGATGGCGCCGTTGCAGGGAGCATTCCCGGTCAAACAAATGTATCGCCGCGCCCGTACCGTCACCCGCCAGTTGCACCTCCAAATGGCGGGGCCGGTCCAGATATTGTTCGACCAACAAATCGGCCCGGCCAAACGACGCCTTGGCCTCGCGCATGGCAGAGGCGATGTTTTCGCCCAGGTTATCATCTTCGCGCACCACGCGGATACCACGCCCGCCGCCGCCCGCCGCCGCCTTCAACAACAACGGCGGCTGCATGTCCGCAACCACAGCCCCGATGCCGGCCTCATCGTCGCTGGCCAGATCAGCGCCGGGAATGACCGGGATGCCCAGTTCCGCCGCCTCCTGCTTGGCTTGCAGCTTGTTGCCGAAACGGGCCAGGGTATCCGCCGTGGGCCCAATGAAAATCAGCCCGGCATCTTCCACGGCGCTGCCGAAGTCCGGTGTTTCCGAGAGAAAGCCGATACCGGGATGCACAGCGTCGGCACCCACTGTTTGGGCCGCCGCGATGATCGCCGGGATGTTGAGATAGCTTTCAGACGCAGGCCCGCCCCCAACCTCGATGGATTGGCCGATCTGGCGCACATGGGCGGCCTGGCGGTCAGTGCTGGAATGCACCGTGGCCACCGCGATGCCCATGGCCTTGGCGGTCCGCGCGATGCGGCAGGCGCTGTCGCCCCGGTTGGCGATGAGGAGCTTTTTGATCATATCCGCCCCCTCATATCCGCAACACGCCGAAGGGCGAAGGCTGCACCGGCACCCGCGCGGCCACGTCCAGCAACAAGGTCATTACCTCACGGGTTTCCGCCGGATCGACAATATTGTCGATCCACAGATTGGCCGCGTAATTGTACATGGATGCGAAGGCCTCGAAATCGTCGCGGATCGGCTGCTTGAACTGCTCCTCGTCCTCGTCGGTCCAGGGCAGGCCATCGCGGGCGAATTTCTGCCGCTGCACCATGGCGAGCGTCATCGCCGCCTGTTCCGGCCCCATCAGGGCGGCGCGGCCATTGGGCCAGCCAAACGCGAAGGTGGGATCAAACGGACGGCCACACATGGCCATGTAGCCGGCGCCGTAGGATTTGCCGATGATGATGTTGTATTTCGGCACATTGGCCGAGGCCATGGCCGTGATCATCTTGGCGCCATCCTTGGCGATGCCGCCATGCTCCGCCTCCCGTCCGACCATGAAGCCGGAATTGTCGGCCAGGAACAGCAGGGGGATATTCTGCTTGCAACAGATATCCATGAAATGCACGGCTTTCTTGGCGCTTTCGGAAAAGATCACGCCCACGTTTGCCAGGATGCCAACCTGAAAGCCGCCGATATAGGCGAAACCGCACAACAGGCTGTCGCCGTAGCGGCCCTTGAATTCATCGAAATAGCTGTCGTCAACCAGGCGGGCCAGGATCTCCCTCGTATCAGCTGGATGGCGGGGATCTTCGGGAATCAGGCCGTGGATCTCAGCTGGATCATAATGGGGTGGGCTGGGAGCGCGCACGGGCCGCCCTAAACCGGGCCGGCGGCAGGTATCGCCAACCAGATTACGTACCGTGGCCATGGCGTGCCGATCGTTCTCCACCAGATAGTCGGTGACGCCGCTAATCGCGGAATGCATTTGCGCCCCGCCTAGGGTCTCCCGGTCGACTTCTTCGCCCGTGGCCGCGTATGTCAGCTCCGGACCCCCGAGGTGCATATAGCCCTGTTCCCGGACGATCACGGCCAGATCACACAACGCCGGCACATAGGCGCCGCCGGCGGTGCAGGCGCCATGAACCACGGCGATCTGCGGTATACCCTCAGCCGATTGCCGAACGATCTGGTTGAAGACGCTGCCGTATTGGCCCGAGTCAGGAAAAATGCCGGGCTGTTCCGGCAGATTGGCGCCACCGCTGTCCACCAGGGTGATGTTCGGCAGACGGTGCTGCCAGGCGATTTTCTGGGCCCGCACATGCTTTTTCGCCGTCATGGCAAAATAGGTGCCGCCCTTCACCGGGGCATCGTTGGCGATGATCATGCAACTGACGCCATTGACCTGGCCGATGCCNGTGATAATGCCGGCACCGGGGGGGACGCCGTCGTACATATCGACGCCCGCCAGATCGCCCAGTTCCAGAAACGGCGAGCCCGGATCCAGCAGCACATCGATGCGGTCACGGGGCAACAGCTTGCCGGCGGCCATATGGCGCTGCTTGGCCTTTTCGCCAGAGGTCTCATGTTCGCCCCGGCGGCGGTGCAACTCGTCCAGCAAGGCTCTGAACGCGGTGCGGTTGCGGGTGAAATCCTCCGAAGCCGTGGAGATTTGGGATTGAATAACAGCCAATGCGTTAACTCCAGAGCAGCGCGCCACTTTGCGTCAACTTTTCGCCAACATGGTTTGCCGACTTGTTTCGCCGCTTTATTTTTTCTAACATTAGTTAGATTTTACAGAGGGCATATGATGCCACAGCCCGCCGACAGCAGATATGAAAAAGTCAGGTGACACCAGACGGCGGACACTCGATGCTACCGCCAAAATGTTTCACCACAAGGGATATAACAAGACCACCCTGAAGGGTATCGGCTCGCTGGCCAAGATCCAGGCGCCGGTGATCTATTACTGTTTCAGCTCGAAAGAGCAGCTGCTGGAAGAAGTCCTGAATATCGGCATCACGGGCATTCATGAGGCAGTGGAAGAGGCCGTGGCGGCGGCACCTGCCCGAAGCAGCCACCGGAACCGTATCGAGGCCGCCATCCGGGACCACTTGGCGACCCTACCGCAACACAGCGACTACACGGCGGCGACGATCATCAATAATAATCTGGCGCCCCGGAAGGTTCGCGACCGCCACCGCGTCCGCTGGGAAAAATATACCGATTATTGGCGCTCCCTGTTGCCGCAGGCACAGGCCGCGGGGGAGATTGGTCCGGGCGTGGACCTGATCCTGTTGCGGCTATTCGTGCTCAGCGCGCTGTTCTGGACCTACGAATGGTACCACAAGGACCACGACCCGATTGACGACATGGTGGCGAAACTGAGCGCCATGTTGTGTGATGGCATTGGAGGAACAACCTAAAATGACGAACGACGCATCACCTACCAGCGGTATTGTCGCGGTGACCGGCGCCAGCCGCGGCCTTGGCGTGGAAATCGTGCGGGCCTTGGACGAACGGGGCTTCATCGTCGCCGCCCTCTCGCGCAAGGGCATCGGGCCAGAACAAGGCGATCTGCCCGGCGCGGTGAAAAATCGCCTGATCAACCTACCCTGCGATGTCACTAACGAAGACAGTATCGCCGCCGCNCTGGCCGAAATTGATAGCAAGCCAGGCGGCCTGCGTTATCTTATCAACAACGCCGGCATTCATCTGCTGGGCCCCTCGCGCAGCTTCACCAACGACGATTTTCGCCAGGTTCTGGAAACCAACGTGATCGGCGCCTTCGCCGTCGCCCGCGCGGCCTATCCGTATTTGCGGGAACACCACAAAGAAAATGGTCAGAGCAGCGCCATTATCAACATCGGCTCGTTCTTTGACCGCCTGGCAACACCCCACAACACCGCCTACAGCGCCTCGAAAGCCGCCCTGGCGGCGATGAACCGCTGCCTAGCCGCGGAATGGGCCAAGGACCACATCTCCCTGGTGAACGTGGCACCGGGCTATATCGACACGGACATCGCCCGCGACTATCTAGCCCTGGACGAGGTGAAGGCCTATTTCGCCCGCCGCGCGCCCATCGGGCGGCCCAGCCAGCCCGAGGAAGTCGCCGATTTCACTGCCCGCCTGCTGGACGGCGACCTGATGTTGCTGACCGGTGAAACCATCTACGTGGACGGTGGCCACTCNATAGATNATGGCCGAGTTTAAGGGATAAAGAAGCAAGACCATCGCTTTACATGTTTATGCGCATAAAATATGCTCATAAAAGATGGTGGAGATAATGATGCCCATTGCTCAAACGTTAAAGAAGCCGACCAACTTATCCCTGGATAAGTCTCTACTGAAGGAAGCGCGGGAACTGAACGTCAATCTTTCAAAAGCAGCCGAGGCGGGCTTGCGGCAAGCGATCGCGCAAACCAAAAGCGAGCAGTGGAAAGCGGAAAATGCGGCCGCCATCGAAGGCACCAATAAATGGGTCGAAGAACACGGCTTGCTCCTTGAGCGGTACCGCCAGTTCTAATGATCTAATGGCGAAATATGACGTCTACCCCAACCTGATCGGCACGGGCTACCTATTGGATGTACAGGCTGAATTGCTGGATAATTTTACCACCCGGATAGTTGTCCCGCTTCACACCATCGACAAGGCCCCACCGCCAGCCAAACGCCTCAATCCGGTATTTGAGATCGAGGGCCTGCAGGTCGTCATGGCGACACAACTCCTGGCATCTGTGTCTACATCCATTTTAAAGAACCCAACGACAAACCTATCGAACCAGTTCGTGGAGATCACAAATGCCTTGGATATGGTTTTTGAAGGATTCTAGGCACAATGCTAATTACCACGCCCCAAAGGCTTTATCGATGAAGTCAGCATGAAAGACGAAATTAGAAATCCTGCTCCATCGATGTTGAGTGCGGTAAGCAATGAAGGCACATATCCTGCAGCGAACATCACCATTTTACGGAATTCGGACAAAGCGAGAAAAATTTGCAATGTGAAATTCGTGCCCTTGATGGCCCAAAGGCGGCGACGCCAATTATTGCCATGACCGCCTCGGCCATGGACGAGGGCCACCATCGCTGCGCCGCCGCCGGCATGAATGACTATATCTCCAAGCCGGTCGAGGGTGCAGAGATGACCCGTCTGATCGCGCGATGGACGGATTCACCAACCGTGGAAACCAAGGCCTCTTGACCGAAACGCCAAACGCAGACGAAGGCGCGGCCGCGGACACCGGCGCAAATAGGCCGGGCTGGCTGGCGGCGGCACGGGTCTATACGGACCGCCGCGTCATCGCCATTCTGTTCCTGGGCTTTTCTTCAGGCATGCCGTTGCTGTTGACCTTTTCCACTCTGTCGATCTGGCTGGCCGAGGAAGGCATCTCGAAAACTGCCATAGGCCTGTTCGCCATGGTCGGCATGCCTTATTCCCTCAAATTCGTTTGGGCGCCATTCATAGACCGCTTGCACCTGCCGCTGTTGACCCGCCGGCTGGGCCGGCGGCGGGGCTGGGCGATCCTGACGCAACTTGCCCTGATGGTTGGCATCGTCGGGCTGGGCAGCAATGATCCCGCGAATGGCGCCTGGGCTATGGCGGCATGGGCGCTCTGTGTCACCTTTGCCTCCGCCTCACAGGACGTGGTGATTGATGCCTACCGGGTGGAGATCCTGGAAGAACGGCAATATGGCGCCGGTGCGGCGATGATCGTCGCAGGCTATCGCGTCGGCATGCTAGCCTCAGGCGCCGGCGCCTTGTTCCTGGCCGAAAGTTTCAGCTGGTTCTGGGTCTATGCCGCCATGGCGGCCCTAATGGGCGTGGGCATCCTGACCATATTGCTGAATCCGGAGCCGGAACAAAGTCGGGACGCGGACACGGCGCCTGGGATCCGCACGGCCCCCATCCGATGGCTGCGCGAGGCCGTGTTTGAACCGTTTGCCGAATTCCTGCGCCGGGATGGTTGGCAGCCTGCGTTGATGATCCTGCTGTTCGTGGTGTTCTACAAATTCGGCGACAGTCTGGCCGGCCTGATGGCCGGGCCGTTCTATGTGGAGCTCGGCTTTTCCAAGTCCGAGATCGCCTCGGTCTCCAAGATATTTGGCCTTGGCGCCACCTTGGTGGGCGGTTTCCTGGGTGGTCTGCTGGTGGCCCGGCGCGGCATCATGTCATCGCTGTTGTGGTGCGGCCTGTTACAGATGTTCTCCAACCTGATGTTCGCCATCCAGGCCATGGTCGGCCATGACGTCACCATGCTAGCGGTGACCATCGCGGTGGAAAATGTCGCCGGCGGCATGGGCACCGCCGCATTCGTCGCCTATCTGGCGTCACTCTGCAACGTGGCCTATACGGCGACGCAATATGCCTTGCTGTCATCCCTGATGGCCCTGGCCCGAACGGCCTTGTCGGCGCCGGGCGGCATGTTGGCGGAGAGCACAAGCTGGGTGACATTTTTTCTGACCACGACTATTGCCGCCCTGCCCGGACTGATGTTGCTGTGGTGGCTGGTCAAACGGGGCATCGTGCCCCGGTCGGAAGCGGAGGAGGGTCGCGGGAGATGACCGCGAAAATTGAAATTATCGAGGCGGATATCACCTCTCTGAACGTGGACGCCATCGTCAACGCTGCCAACGGGAAACTGTTGCGCGGCGGTGGCGTTTGCGGCGCCATCCATGCCGCCGCCGGGCCAGGGTTGGAGCGGGAATGCCTGGCCATCGACGGCTGTCCCACCGGCCAGGCCCGCATCACCGCCGGCCACGGCCTCGCCGCGCGCCACGTCATCCATGCCGTCGGCCCCGTCTGGCATGGCGGCAAACAGGGTGAAGCTGATTTACTGGCAGGCTGTTATCAGCATTGCTATCAACTGGCGGATCAGGCGGGTTTGACATCAATCGCCTTCCCCGCCATTTCCACCGGCATTTTCGGCTATCCGCTAGAAGCTGCGACGGAAATTGCACTTGGTACGGCCAGGGAGTATCAGGCCAAGCCGGGCAGTCTGGAACGCATCATATTCTGCTGTTTTGGCAGGGACGTGACGGAGACCTATCGCCGGCTGGTGGCGCGAAACGCCGGAATGGGCGATAACTAACCTCCGTTGGAATTTTTCGGAGGTAGCTTGGCGCATGAACCAGGCATCGTTGTTGCACAAGGCGGCTTTGAGTTTCGGTGAGCGGCCCGCCGTCACCGCCAGTTTAAACAGTCTCTATAATTATCACCAGCTTTCCAACCGGGCGGCCCGCCTGGATGGCACCATGGCCAACGAGCTTGGCCTGAACAAGGGCGACCGGGTCGCCATTATGATGAAGAATGCACCGGCATTTTTCGAGGCTCTCTTCGGCGCCTGGCACGCCGGGCTAAACGCAGTGCCGATCAATGCCAAGCTGCACCAAAAGGAAGCCGCCTATATCCTGGAAAATTCCGGCGCGCGCGTTTGTTTTATCACCGAAGATCTGAAGGCCGTGATCACGCCGCTGGCGGACGAGATTTCAGGGCTTGAAGCAGTGCTCCCCACCTCCGACACGAACCATGACGCGCTGCTAGCGGGACCGGCGGTACCAATGGCCGATTGCGCGCCGGAAGATATCGCCTGGTTGTTCTATACCTCCGGCACCACGGGACGGCCCAAGGGCGCCATGTTGAGCCAGCGTAATCTGATGGCAATGGTGATGAACTATTTCTCCGACATGGATACCATCACGGAACAGGAGAACGGATAATGGCGGGACGTTTACAGGACAAGGTCGCGTTGATTTGCGGCGCCGGCTCGATTGGGCCTGGCTGGGGCAATGGTAAGGCCACGGCAACCGCATTCGCACGCGAGGGCGCCAAGGTTTTCGCCGTCGATCTAAATCCCGGCGCCGCAGCGGAAACTGCGGAAATCATCAAGGGCGAGGGCCATAACGCCACCTCCCATGGCGCCGATGTCTCGGACGAAGGCGCGGTCACCGGGATGGTGGCCGCCTGTAGGGACGCCTATGGCCGGGTTGATATTCTGCACAACAACGTAGGCATTTCAGGCCGGGGCGGGCCCATCGAAACCAGCCTGGAACAGTGGGAAAGGGTGATGCGCATCAACGTTACCTCCATGTTCCTAACCTGCCAGGCGGTGCTGCCTTTATTTTTGGAACAGGGGGGTGGCGCTATCGTCAACGTCTCCTCCCTCTCAGCCCTAAAGGCGATCCGGCCGGAGCTGGCCTATGCCACCTCGAAAGGCGCGGTAAACGCCCTGACCATCAATATCGCCATGGAATTCGCCGGCCGTAATATCCGCTGCAACGCGGTGGTGCCGGGCCTGATAAACACCCCCATGGTAACCAATGCCATGAAGGATCTGCCGAACAGGGAGATGGAAGCCATGATGGCGGGCCGCGACACCCTCTCGCCTACGGGCCGCATGGGCGAAGGCTGGGATGTGGCCAACGCCGCCGTCTTCCTGGCCTCGGACGAAGCAAAATACATCAGCGGCATGCTGCTGCACGTGGATGCCGGCCTGCAACACAACCTGACGACCGACTAACCTATTTCGAAAGGTATTTGTTATGAGTGAAAGTCCCGTCCGTTACGAACTATCGGAAGGCATCGCGACCATCACCATTGACCGACCCGAGGCCATGAACGCCCTCAACAAAGCAGTGCGGGAAGGACTATGGGACGCCCTACGCCGCTTTGCCGGCGATGACGAGGCATTGGTGGGTATTTTGACAGCGACGGGCGAGAAGGTCTTTTGCGCCGGCGGTGATCTGAAGGAGATGTCGGAGACGGCACTGAAAGTACCGCCGCCCGATTTCGTCCCCTATCTCAATCATAATATCAAGACCAATAAACCAGTCATCGCAGCCGTCAACGGCCTGGCCTACGCGGGCGGCTTTCTGCTGGCGCAGATGTGCGACCTGGTGATCGCCGCGGAGAACGCCAAGTTCGCCATTACCGAGCCGAAGTGGAGCCGGGGCGCGCCTTGGGCCGCCCCCCTGCCCTGGCTGATCCCACCCCGCGTCGCCATGGAACTGCTGGTCACCGCAAAACCGATCTCGGCCGCGCGGGCTTATCAGATCGGTCTGATCAACCAGATCGTGCCACTGGCGGAACTGCAAGACGCCGCCCGCGACATGGCTCTGACCATTGCCCAGAACGCGCCCTTGTCGGTGCGGGCCGGCAAGCAAATGGTCTACGCCGTGGCCGAAGTGGGCTGGAGCAAAGGGCAAAAGCTTGGCGACAAGATTTACGAGCATGTCTATTTGAGCGAGGATGCCCAGGAAGGGCCGACCGCGTTCAAGGAAAAACGCGCGCCTGTGTGGAAGGCGCGCTAACCGGCGCTATGATCTCTCTTTGATCGGTGGTTTGCCGCGCACAATCTCGTTGTGCATCTCGCTATAGACTTGCTGGAAGATAATAAGTTCCTTTTATGCTTCGCCGGGGCATTGCCGCCAATTGGGATACCGTTGTCCAGGGCAAATTGTGCCACCGCTTGGCCGGTGCCGTGACAGGAAAACCGCCGACAGTCGGTATAGCCATCTTGTTCCAATGTATCCCATCTGCTGCATCGGAAATCAGCATACTTCTTATAATGTGACCAATCAAAGGCCAGGCCCACACAGCAGAGAGCATAGCATTTTGAGCAGTCCGGCTTGAGCTACACCACCTCAATTATTGAATTCATCTAACCTTTTCTCGCAATTTTGGGGTTTCGAATCTGGTTTTCAGGGAAAAACAATTCCTCAAATCCGCGTTTGCAATACTGTCCAATCATTCTTTTAGGCACTTTCGAAGGACCCTCCCGATCACTGAAACAACATGTAAATCTTCGTTGAAGCCAAGTTGATTCAGTGCTCGAATGAGCTGCAAGCGACAAGACAAGAGAGGAAACGACCATGCAATTGGGCGCGAACCTGCCGCTATGGGATATTGGCGGCGATCCTTCCGTGGTGCGGGATTTCAGCCAGGCGGCGGAAGACATGGGCTTTGACTACCTGGGCGCCGCCGATCACGTGATCGGCGTTAACGAGGCCAGCCGGCCCGATTGGGGCGCGCGTAACACCTCTGCCGATCTGTTCCATGATCCCTTCGTGTTATTCGGTTATTTGAGCGCCTGCACCAAGGACATCGGATTTTCCACCCAAGTACTGATCCTGGCTCAACGCCAAGCCGCCCTGGTGGCCAAACAGGCCGCATGTCTGGATGTTCTGAGCGGCGGACGTTTTCGCCTCGGCATCGGCGTTGGCTGGAACCCTGAAGAATTCGTCGCCCTGAACGAAAATTTCGGCGACCGGGGCCGGCGCTCGGAGGAGCAGGTTCAATTCATGCAGGCATTGTGGGCAGAATCCCATGTCAGTTTTGACGGCAAATGGCACAAGATTAATGACGCCGGCATTAATCCGCTGCCGGGAGGCGGCAACATTCCGCTGTGGTTTGGCGGCCATGTGGACGAGACCCTGCGACGCACGGCAAAACTGGGCGACGGTTGGATCATGCTGGCACATCCGCCCGGTGACCGGGCCAAGGCCGAGTTCGATAAATTGAGCGCCTATACAGTGGCCGAGGGCCGCAACCCGGCTGAAATTGGATTGGAGGTCTGGGTCTCCGTCGGGGCCGATGGACCGGATGAATGGCGCGGGGAGTTTGAGTTCTGGCGCGATGTGGGCGTCAGCCATATAACCGTCAACAACACCTATGACCGGGGCGATCATCATACGCGGATCGCTGGCCGCTCGTTGGCGGATCATATCACTGGGATCGAAATCTACCGCAAGGCGATCGAGGATCTTTTGTAGAACATGACGCAATATTTGGAGACCGATGTCCTGATCATCGGCGCGGGCGGCGCGGGGATGTATGCCGCCATCGCCGCAGCCGAGACCGGCGCGAATGTACTGTTGCTGGACAAGAGCATTGTTGGGCGTTCCGGCGCCACCATCATGGCGCAAATGACCGTGGCCGCCGCCGTAGGTGAGGAGGAGCCCGATGATTGGCGCTTTCACCTGAAGGACACCATCGCCGCTGGGCGCGATCTGGTTGACGAGCCTTTGGCAAGAATACTCTGTCAAAGGGCGCCGGAGAAAATCTGGCAGATGGATGAATGGGGTGTTGGATGGGCCAGATCGGGCAATCACCTAACGCAAGCCCACGCGCCGGGCCATGACCGCAAGCGTTGCGTCTATGTGGATTTCCTCAATACCGGGCCGGCCACCGCACGTACCTTGCGCAACCAGGTGCGAAAATATGACAGTATCCGCCGGGTCTCAGACCTGATCGTTACCGATCTGGTGCCGCAAGACGGACGTGCGGCGGGCGCCGTGGCCCTGCATCTAGAATCCGGCCAGACCGTGACCATCGCGGCTAAGGCGACGGTGATCGCCACAGGCGGTCTGACGAGTATGTACAACCGCAACTCCGCCTCCGCCAACATGGGCGGCGACGGCTATGCCCTGGGCCTGCGCGCCGGCGCTGAACTGATCGATATGGAATTCGTGCAGTTCTTCCCCATCGGCCATCTGGCGCCACGGATGACGGGCATGGACCCAATCATGTGGGATCCGTTCCGATATAAACTGGGTGGCCGATTATTGAACGGTAATATGGAGGAGTTCACCCAGAATTACGGTGCACCAGAGGACGGCAAGTATGTGGTCACCCGCGACGCCGCCACCTACGCCATTTTCAAGGAAGTCGAGGCCGGGCGCGGCTCCCCCCATGGTGGAGCCTGGCTGTCGTTCGAGCACATCGCGGAGGCGGATCTGCGTGCCGCCTTTGGTCCCGTCATTGACCGTCTGGCGGACAACGGCATCGACCTGACGAAAATGGCCATCGAGGTTGCGCCCATTGCGCATTATCACATGGGCGGTCTGCGCACCAATGACAGCCTGGCGACCACGCTGCCGCATTTGTTCGCCACCGGGGAGGCTGTAGGCGGGGCTAACGGCGCCAACCGCCTATCGGGCAACGCCATCTCGGAGGTCTTTGTTTTTGGCGAGCTGGCGGGCCGCTCCGCGGCATCGCTGCGCCATGGCGCCATGCCCAATATCCGGGAGGCGGCGGCACCGTATCTGGCCGTCATTGTGGAGGCCGCAACGCGCACAAGCGATGGCACGGCGCCAACAGCCGCCATCGCCGCGCTACAAAACATCATGCAACAGGATGTCGGCCCGTTCCGCACGGCGGAGGGTCTGCGCCGGGCCTTGGCGGACCTGACGGAACTGACCGACCTGTTGCCGGACCTGCCTACGGGCGGCGCCAAGGCCTTCAATCAACAAATGGCGGACTGGTTTGGGCTGCGTAACATGGTATTGGTGGCCCGCACCGTCGCCACCGCCGCCCTGGCCCGCACGGAAAGCCGGGGCGCCCATCAGCGGGAGGACCATCCCGGCCTGGATGAAGCCTGGACCTACAATCAGGTCATTTCCCTGAATGGCGATGAGATCCAATCATCCCGTGGCGAGGTCCGCCGCCTTGCCCAGGAGGAACTAGTCTAATGAGTGATCGTCTAACCACCTGCCTGAAAATCCGCCGAGGCGCACCGGGCGAGCCCGAGGGCTACGATGTGATCGAGTTTGAGTTCGAGGCCGGCCAGTCGGTGTTGGACGCCCTGCGCTGGATCAGGAGCAACCGGGATGCCACGTTGGCCGTGCGCTATTCCTGCATCAACGCCAACGCCTGCAAGGAATGCGTCATGCGCATAGATGGCCGCACCGGCTATGCCTGCACCACGGCACTAAGACCTGGCGAAATGCTGATCGAACCCCTGCCCAACAAAAGCCTGATCCGCGACCTGGTCACCGATACCCTGCCACCCGATGAGCGGCTGCTCGAGACATAGAGCTATTTTGCATAGACGCGCGAATGGTTTAGAGTTGCATTTGGGCTGCATGGGGGTTAGTCCGCGACCGTAATTTGAGCCCACGGAATGGTGCCGCCATGCAGATCAAGAACAGTCAGGTTCTCAGGACTCCCAATTCGCCGACCCCTGGACGTCCCGTCCTCTTCAATCCAGACATTTGCACCGGCTGCAATATCTGCGTGCATTTCTGCATGGAGGATATTTTCCTGCCCGCGCCGAAAAAAGGCGAGGTGCCGCAAATCCTCTATCCGGAAGAATGCTGGTATTGCGGCAATTGCGTCGATGATTGTCCGGAGCCAGGCGCCATCGCCCTGAACCATCCCCTGATGCAGCGGGTGCGCTGGAAGCGCAAGGCCACCGGCGAACATTTCCGGGTGCGATAGATCATGGCTGACACATTGGAAACGACAAATGGCGCAGTTGATCCTGGGGTTTGGCCTTACCCCATCAGATACGGCCAGGTAAAAAAATTCGAAAGTGATGTGGTCATCCTGGGCGGTGGCGTCGCTGGCGTTTGGTCCGCTATCGGCGCGGCAAGGCAAGGCGCTAAGGTGATCCTGGTGGAAAAGTCAGTGACAGCCCGCAGCGGCGCCGGTGGTGCCGGTTGCGATCACTGGCAATGGGCCGCCGACAATCCCTGCTCCTCCGTCCGCCCGGAAGAACTGACCCAGGCCCTGATCGATAATCAGGGTGGCTACCGCAATGGCGTTTCCACCTACATCCAGTGCGCCTCGGCCTACCGGGCCCTGTTGGAGTTGGAGCAGATGGGCGGCAAGGTCCGGGACGTAGACGACGAATTCAAGGGCGCGCCGTTCCGGGACGAAGCATCTAAACTGTTATTCGCCTATGACTACGATGCCCGTTTCGTCCTGCGTGTTTGGGGCAACGATTACAAGCCGCTGTTGCGCCGGGAATGCCGGCGCCTGGGCGTGAGTATAGTCGATCGGGTCGCGGCCACGGGGCTGCTAACGAAAGATGGGCAAGCGGGCAGCCAGGTCATTGGCGCTACCGGGGTCAATGCACGGACTGGCGAATTCAATCTGTTCAAAGCGGGCGCTGTCATCAACTGCATGAGCCGGCCGCAACGGAACTGGACATTCAGCTCGGAGATGCGCGGCATCTCGACCTTCCGCCCGCCAACCAACGTGGGTAACGGCCATGCCATGGCCTGGCGGGCTGGGGCCGAGTTCACCATGATGGAAAAGTCCATGCGCTCGCCCTTTGCCTCGCCCTATTCCTACCCCTCCTACGGTGTGGGCAATGCCATCAACACCTGGTTCGCCTGCAACGTCGTCGATACCAACGGCAAGGAAATCCCATGGGTTGACGCCAATGGCGAAGTGATCACCGAATTCGACAAGCGCCACCGCCCCGCAAGGGGGCAGAAATTCTTCATCATGGGCGGCGGCTCATCATCACATCCCCATCCGGGCCTCAAGGAACATGAAGGTCCAAAATTGATCCCCGATCTGGCCGAGCGCATGCAAAAAGGCGAATTTGTCCCACCATTTTATGCCGATTTGACCTCCATGCCCGATCATGAACGCCGGGTTATCTGGGGCCTGAACGTGGGTGAGGAAGGCAAGACACGGATCCCCATTCTACAGACCTATTCCGAAGCCGGCTTCGATCCTGAACAAGACATGTTGCAGACCTATGATTTTCTGCGAGGCAGCGGCATGCGCGAACCGGTCACGCCCCAGGAAAGAACCTTTGGCGAACAGGGCATATGCGGTGGCATGGTGGTGGATTGGGATCTGATGTCTACCCTGCCCGGCCTGTTCGGCGCCGGCGATCTGATCTATGGCAGCCAGGATTATTCACACGCAGCGGCAACGGGACGCTATGTGGGCCGGCGGGCGGCACTTTTCGCCGTGGAGCAGAACAATGGACATTGCAGCCAGGAACAGATCGAGGCCGAGATAGATCGGGTCTACGCCCCCCTTGGCAATGCTATCGAAAACGGCAATGCCGGCATGGATTGGAAAGAGTTGAACGCAGCCCTGTGCCGGGTGATGCAGAATTATTGTTCCGAGCCGAAAAACGCCGAATTGCTGGATTTGGCTGAAATCTGGCTCGACGATATAGCCGAGAACGAGGCGCATAAGATGGTGGCGGACAACCCGCATAAACTAATGCGGGCGCTGGATGTGCTGGATATCATGACCTGCGACAGGATGATCGTGCATGCCTGCAAGGCGCGTAAGGCCTCTAACACCCATCTACATTTCAATCGTCTGGATTACCCCGAGATGGACCCGCCCGAATGGCACAAATGGATCACCATCCGTCGCGACGATGAAGGCACCGGCACCATCGTCGATGACATGCCTATCGCGCACTGGGGCGATTTCGAGAGCAATTACCAAGCGCGTATCTAATACTCTCATACTGCGGCCTATTCCTCCACAGCTCGGAAATCGGGCGGCCGTTTCTCCAGGAAGGCGGTCACGGCCTCTTTATGCTCCGGCGTTTCGTAGGCTTCAGCCAGCATCTTGAACTCCCGCCGGGTCACCAAGCTCAGGTCGGGTCGGTGCCGTTTTGCGTCAATAACTGCTTGACCGTTTGCAATTGCCGTGACGGATTTTTGGCGATGGTGCCGGCCACCGCCAGGGCCTCGTCAAGCAGTTCGCCGTGGGGCACCAGTCGGTCGGATAGGCCTAATTGCACGGCCTCCGCCGCCTCGATCATGCGGGCTGAAAGGGCGAACTCGCTGGCCCTGCCCCAGCCCATGCGTTGGACTAGAAAATGCGAGCTGGCCAGCTCCGTCACCCCGCCCATCCTGACAAAGGCGCAACAGAATCTTGCCCGGTCCGAGGCCATGATATAATCAAACAACAGGGTCATGGTCAGGCCAACGCCAATGGAAGAACCGTTGACGGCGGCAATGATCAGTTTTGCCTTGCGGATTAGACCGACCCAGTCCGGTGCCGTGCCGGAGACAAAATCGTCTTCGATCTCCCCATCGATCTGTTTCCTGAAAGTATCGTCAATATCGGCACCGGTACAAAAAGCACGGCCCGCACCAGTCACCACGATGGCGCCGATCCCCCGGTCCTAGTTTGCCGTGGCGACGGCGTCGAGGAATTCGTCACGCAACCGCGCGGTCCAGGCATTCATCCTGGCCGACCGGTTCAGAGTGATCAGTGCCACCGTGCCGCAGCGTTCATAAAGGATCGTTTCGTAACCCATGACGAACTCCTCAAACTAAGCAGCGTTGAACCACAGGCGCGGGCGCAGAAGCGTGACGGCGAGGCATAGTAATAAGCCGACCCCGGCATAGCTGAATGTGGATTGAAAGGCAGGCAGGAAATCGGCACCCTGGCTTAGATGGGCAAAGATCAGCGACAAGCCGGTGGCGCCCAAAACCACGCCGATGGTGCGGCTGACCTGGGCCAGACTGCCCGCCACGCCCCGGTCCTGAACATCCAGACGGCCCGTGACCACGTCCAAGATGCAGACCTGGAACAGGCCCAGTCCAACGCCTTGCAGGAACATTGGCACAAGCATGCTCCAAATGCTGGATGCCGCCCCCCAGGCACCGATCCCGATGGTCGCCGTGCCCACCAAAACGGCACCCAGCAACGCCAGGCGGCTGGCCCAGGGCCGCAGGCTTAACAACCAGCCAACGATGGGCCCAGCCACAGCCTGACCCAACGGGCTGGTCGCCAAAATCAGGCCACTGACGGCCAGGGAGAAATCGGTTAAGCGTACTAGATAATAGGGCACGAGCAGCAATGGCGCGAAGCCGACGAACATGACCAGGCTGTTGAAGATATTCAGCATGGTGAAATCGAGCCTGCGAAACGGTGCAAAGGGAATAATCGGATCCTGTGCCCGCACATCGCGCAGGACAAAGGCGAAGGTGGCGATCAGGCCCAGCCCCGCAATCATCAGGCCACGGACCACATCCACCTGCAGCTGGTTCAGGGCCAACAGCAACGCCCCAAGCCCCACGGCAAGCAGAACCGCGCCAAGCAAATCAAAACTGCCACTACGTTTTCTTGCCTGATCCGGGCGCAGCCAGGGCAAGGCCGCCAGGGCTGCCAGGGATATTGGCGCACGGAACCAGAATACGGCTTCCCAGCCCCAGGTCTGCACCATCATGCCGCCTAACGATGGCCCGGCTGCGGCAGCGATGCCGAACATCATGGTATAGGCGCCAAGCGCCCGGGCCCGCCGTTCCTCGGGCAACAGGGCGGTGGCCAGGGCCGGGCCGCAACTCAAAACCAAAGAGGCGCCGATGCCCTGGAAAAATCGGGCCAAAAGCAGCCAGTGATAGGCTGGCGCCATGGCGCACAGCGCGAAGGCAACGGTGGAGACCGCCAAGCCGGTCATGAAAATACGTTTATGGCCGAACAGATCCCCCAGTTTGCCAAAGGCCAACAACAGCGAGGTGTAGGTTAGGACGTAGAAAATAACGACCCATTGGATGTCGGCGATGGGGATGGCAAAATCAGAGGTAATATCAGGAAAGGCAATGTTGACCGAAGTATCCAAGGGCACGATCGTCGTACCCAGGCCAACGATCAGCAGGCCCGCCAGGGCCCGCCCCCTGCCTGGTCGAACCGCTTCCCTCAATAGACCGCTTTCAGATCAGAACCACCGCCCTGCTCTTGCGCCTCTTGCACCGAAGCCGCCAAATCGGCGAGATAGTCTTCCCGTCCCGCCTCGTGATACATGGATAGCATGGCTTGCATGCCCTTGGGGTTCCGGGTCAGGCCCGGCAGCCAGCCGCGCCGCTCCATACCTTCGGCGGCGTTGAAGATGTCCAGATCGTAAGCGCCGAAGTTAATGATCGTCAGATCCGGTTCAGCCCATAGATGCAGACCGTCAATGGCCTTGATTCCGGCCACGTAGGCGTCGGTCATGGCAGCTAATTGCCGGGCGATATCCATATAACCGGCCTCGCCCAAATGGTTCATCACGGCCCAGGCCGCCGCCACTGCGCCGCCCGCCCGCGTGCCCGACAGGGTCGCGGTGGAGAATTGCCCGTTCGGCCATTGATCGAAATGGAACAGGCCCCGTTCGCGGTCATCTTTCTGGCGATAAAACAGGGTTGAAGCCGGCTTCGGGCAAAAGCCGAATTTATGCAGATCGGCGGAAAGGCTGCGCACGCCGGGCAACGCCATGTCAAAGGCTGGAATATCCCGGCCAATGCGTTGAAAAAACGGCGCCACGTAGCCACCCACACAGGCATCCACATGCAGCCAGACATTCCGCGCCAGGGCCAGATCGCTGAGCGCGCCAATGGGATCGATCACGCCATGGGGAAAGCATGGCGCGGAGCCAGCCAGCATGATGGTGCCTTCATCCATGGCCGCCGCCATCGCCGCCACATCGGCCCGGCGGTTTTCCCCCGTGGCCAGGCGTTTGACCTCGATATCCATCACATCCCCGGCCTTGTTAAAGGCGGCATGGACCGTGAAGGGCGCGACGATATTATACGGCGGCTTCAGGCGCGGCTGGCTCCGGGCCCAGTCCCGGCAGGCCTTGACCGCCATGAAGATGCTTTCACTGCCCCCCGTCGTCATGTTGCCGACGGCGCCTTCGGGGGCCTGGAACAGATCCAGGCCCATCTCCACCACCTCGTCCTCCATTCGCTTCAGACCGAAAAAGGCGCGCCGGCCACCCAAGGCATTTTCACTAAAATATTTCATAAAAGCCTGAAAACCAACTTCATAGGCGCCATCACTGCCATGAAAAACATACAGCGGCGCCCGGCCCCTACGCCAATCGATATCCGTGCAGGACATTTCAGTCATCTTGGCATCCAGGGCCTGCCATTCGGTTCCTGACGTGGGGAAAGTTTTAGTCATGGCGCTTCCTCATTCCAATACTTCCGTATTGATGACATTGGCCGGGTCCAGTTTGCCGTCGAAACAATCAATCACATTCTGAGCCGCGATCTGGCCCATGCGGAAGATCGATTCCTTGGTCACGCCGGCGGAATGGGGGCTAACGATAATGTTATCCAACTCGAACAACGGATTATCCGGTGTAGCCGGTTCCACCACGAAGGGATCAATACCGGCTCCGGCGATGCTGTTTGATTTCAAAGCGTTATAAAGCGCATCCTCATTGACAATGCCGCCACGGGCCGTATTGACCACATAGGCCGTGTCCTTCATCGCGGCCAGTTCCGCTGTGTTGACCATATCCGTGGTCTCTTCATTCTTCATACAGTTGATTGAAAGGATATCAATATCGTCCAGAATGCCGCGCCAATCATCAATCGGCGTGGCACCGGCGGTACGGATACCGTCCTGGACCACATAAGGATCATGCACCAGAATATTCATTTCCATCGCTACGCAGCGGTTGACCAGTCGGCGGCCAATCTTGCCGAAGCCCATGACCAAAACCGTGCGTCCTGCCAAATCAAACGCCGGTTCCTCGAAGCGGATAGCCCAATTGCCCTTGCGGGTCTCCTTATCGTAGGCCAGGGCCTGTTTTGTCAGGGCCAGCATAAAGAACAACGCATGTTCGGCGACGGTCACTGAATTGGCGATACCCGCGATGGACAACGGGATGCCGGCCTTGGTCAAGGCAGGGACATTGACCGCGTCATAGCCAACGCCGAAGCGGGAGGCGATCTTCATCTTGTCGGCGGCCTCGATCAGACGCGGGGTCAAGGGCGCTATACCCAAAATCACAGCGTCGTAGTTGGCGATATGCTGATGGATATTGTCCTCACCCAGCTCAGTGAAATGATCGACTTCGATATCGCCCCGGCCCTCGAATACCGCCTTGAGGCCGTCGCTATAGGGGAGTTGGAGCATGACGCGCTTTTTCATCTGTCTTCTCTTTCGATTTTCCAAAAAGGCTAGACGTTGCCCCCTATCTTACCTGTTCCACGGCGATTGCCCAGGGGTCCAATTATGCCTACGCTTGGGCATGGTACTAAATCACATAAACGCCGGCGTTCTGAATGTCGCTTATGACGATGCCGGGGCGCGGGACGGTACGCCGGTCATCCTGTTGCACGGCTTTCCCTATGATATCCATAGCTATGACGAGGTAACGCCGCACCTGGTAGCAGCTGGGTGCCGGGTTATCACGCCTTATTTGCGCGGCTACGGCCCGACGCGGTTTCTCTCGCCCGGTACCTTGCGCTCGGGCCAGCAGGCCGTTCTGGGCAAGGATCTGCTCGATCTGATGGATGCCTTGGAAATTCGATCAGCAGTGCTGGGCGGTTATGACTGGGGCGGGCGGGCCGCCTGCATCGTGGCCGCTCTATGGCCGGAGCGGGCACAGGGCCTGGTCAGTTGCAACGGCTACAATATACAGAACATCGCCAAGTCCGGACGGCCAGCGCTGCCGGAGATGGAACATAAACTCTGGTACCAATACTATTTCCATAGCGACAGAGGCCGCGCCGGCCTGGAAGCGAACCGCCATGCCTATTGCAAACTGTTGTGGCAATTGTGGTCGCCCAACTGGGCCTTCGACAATGGTACATATGAGCAAACGGCGGCGTCATTCGAAAATCTGGACTTCGTCGATGTGGTGGTCCATTCCTACCGCCACCGCTATGCCCTTGTGCCAGGCGAGGCGTCGGTAGAGGAGATAGAGGCGCGGCTGGCCGAACAACCCAGAATTTCCATGCCGACGGTGGCCATGGATGGCAGCGGCGACGGTGTCATGCCACCGGAGGGTTGCACCGGCCACGAGCGCTTTTTTACCGGGTCCTACAGACGAGAGGTCATCCCCTCAGTCGGTCACAATCTGCCGCAAGAGGCACCGGAAGAATTCGCTAGGGCGATACTGTCGCTAGTTTAGCCAGCATCCTGCAGGATCATTTCGGCGCCTTTTTCAGCGATCATCACTGTCGGCGCATGGGTGTTGCCCGAAACCAATGTGGGCATGATCGAGGCATCGACAACGCGCAGTCCTTCCAGGCCATGGACCCGCAGGCGGTCGTCAACCACCGCGCTGGGGCCCTGGCCCATGCGGCAGGTGCCGATGGGGTGATAGACCGTGGCGCCGGTGGCCCTGGCATAGGACAATAGTTCATCATCGCTTTGCAGATTCGGGCCTGGATTCATCTCGTATTCCAGATAAGGTTCCAGGGCCGGTTGCGCGCCCACGTCACGGGCAATGCGCATGCCGCCGATCAAGGCGGCGCGATCAATCTCGTCGGCCAGGAAATTGGGCCGGATCGCCGGTTCGCTACCCGCCCGCGCATCGCGGATATGGATCGACCCCATACTCTCCGGGCGCAGCTGACAGACGGCCAGAGTCATGCCCGGCTCCATATCCAGCACCCGGTCCTTGGAGGTGGCATAGCTGGCGTGCGCGCCATGGAACTGCACATCGGGGGTTTCCAACTCTGGCCGGGTGCGGACAAAGCCGTGCACGATGCCAGCGGTATAGGTCAATATACCGCGCCGGGCGATGCCATATTTCAGGACCTCCAGGCCAAGGCGCCAGCCCCGGCTCTGCTCGTTCAGGGTGGTGGTGTTGCGGGCCCGCCAGTTAACCCGCGTGACATAGTGGTCACGCAGGTTTTCGCCGACCGCCGGCAGCTCGTGTGTCACCTTGATCCCTAGGCCCTTGAGCAGTTCCGGCTGACCGATGCCTGACAGTTCCAGCAGTTGCGGCGATTGCACGGCCCCGGCGCTAAGGATCACCTCGCGCCGGGCGCGGGCCTGATGCGGCTGGCCATTGACGGTGTATTCGACGCCGACGACGCGCTTGCCCTCCATCAGCAGACACCCGGCAATGGCATTGGTTTCGATCTGCAGGTTGGCCCGGTGTGCCGCCGGGCCCAGAAAGGCACGGGCGGCGCTGTGCCGGCGGCCCTTGTGCTGGGTCACCTGATAGTAGCCAAAGCCGTCCTGCGTAGCGCCGTTATAGTCGGGATTGACGCCATGCCCGGCCTGACCGCCGGCCTCGATCAAGGCATCAAGCAGCTCATGGTTTTCCCGCATGTCGGCGACGTTCATGGGGCCTGAACCACCGCGCAGCTCGCTGCCGCCGCGCTCGAAACGCTCGGACTTCTTGAAATGCGGCAGAACCTCGTCATAAGACCAGCCGCGATTGCCCATCTGAGCCCAGGTATCATAGTCCTGGGCCTGGCCGCGCACGTACAACATGCCATTGATGGAGGACGAGCCCCCCAGCACCTTGCCCCGGGGAATCGGAATTTTACGCTCATCGGTGCCGACCTCGGGCTCGGTCTCAAAGCACCAGTTCATGGCCGGATTGTTCAGCATCTTGGCGAAACCCACCGGTACATGGATCCAGATACTGCTGTCCTTGCCGCCCGCCTCCAGCAACAGGGTGCGGGTCATGGGCGGCTCGCTCAATCTGTTGGCCAGGACACAGCCCGCGGAACCTGCTCCGACAACGATATAATCAAATTCAGTCATGGCAATCACCCGATGTCTTCAAGTTTGATGTTCTTGGTTTTGCGGCCATCATAACGCTATCCTGATGCCAAGAGGAAATTAGTGGATAGGCCAATGACGGAACAGCCGAACACATTCGAAGATCCCTCCCTGCTGATCGTTGATATGCAGAACGATTTCGTGCGTCAGGACGCGCCCTTGCAGGTACCCGACGCCCTGGCCACGGTGCCCGCCCATCAGGCTCTGATCACCGCTTTTCGGGCCCAGGACCTGCCCGTGATCTACACCAAGTTCCTGGCCACTCAGACGCGGAGCTTGCTGTGGAACTGGTCGCCCGAATGCGAGCCGCCCACGAAATGCTGTTGGCAGGGCTATCGCCGCCATTACCCGGACGCCCGCGCGACATTGGATTGCACGGAGATCATTGACGAACTGCGCCCCGAGGCCGGCGATCTGATTGTCGAGAAATACGGCTATGGTGCCTTTCACGGCACCGCCCTGAACGACAGCCTGCGCAACCTCGGTGTCGGCTCCCTGGTCATTACCGGCACAGTAACCCAGATCTGTGTCGAGGAAACTGCACGCGAGGCCTTTCATCACCGTTTTCCCACTATCATGGTTTCGGATGCGGTATCCTCGTTCGATGCGGAGCTGCATGCGGCGGCTCTGCGCAATTTCGCCATGAAATTCGGCTGGGTTCAGTCCAGCGACGAGGTACTCGCGGCCTTTGGTTAGGCACTCTCCATCATTTGCTGCTGGATACCCTTGCGGTCGATTTTAGCGGCGCCCGTCAGAGGCAACGCATCGACAAGCACGACGCGGCGTGGGTGGGAATAGGCAGGCCCTTCATCGAGACAGAACCGCTTCAAGGCTTCCGCGTCCGCCGCCGCATCTTCGGGTACCGAGACCATGGCGACAGGAACCTCACCCTTGATCGGGTGCGGCACGGCGACGACGCAGACATCGATTACATCGGGATGGCGCAGCAACAGGCTTTCAACCTCGATGGGGTAGACGCTTTCGCCGCCACACTGGAACATATCATCCGTGCGGCCCTTGAAATAGAAAAGCCCCGCCTGGTCCACCTCGAACAGATCGCCGGTCCGCAACCAGCCATCGACCAGGCGCTCAGCGTTGACCTCAGGCAAATTATGGTAGCCGGCCGTGACGCCGGGGCTGCGCATCCAAAGCTCGCCAAGGTGTTGATTTTCTAAGCCATCGTCGCCAATCAGCTTGGTCTCACAGCCTTCCATGGGCGTGCCGCAGCTGCCATGGGGCGGCTGCGGTCTGGACATATCGGCACCGTGAGAGATCGGCCCACCCTCGGTCAGGCCATAGCCCTGGTAGATCGGCACGCCGAAGGTAACCTGAACATTTTCCAGCAGTTGGATAGGACAGGGCGCCGAGCCAACGAACAGGCCACGCAGGGCGGATAGATCACTATTCGCGATCAGTTCGCCATATTCCAACAATAGCGCGAAAATACTCGGCACCGAAATTGTGTAGGTGCATTCATATTTGGCCAAGGCATTGATGAAGGCGCGCGGCTCAAACTGACGCATGATCACCATGGAGGCGCCGAGATGCAACATCGGCTTGACCACGCCCGAGAAGGCATTCTTGTGATACAGTGGATTGGCGGTCAGAGCGCGGGCACCAGGTTCGAAAACGTTGCAAAACTGTTTTTCGGTCGCGGCCAGGTTCCAGGCCTGTCCCGCATGATCCAACGGCACCCCCTTGGGCCGACCGGTCGAGCCGGAGGTGTAGGGCATCATCAGAATATCATCGCCTCCGGCGCCGGGTGGATCGAAGGCCGGGGCCTGGGCTATTAGATCCTCGAAACCCAGCCAGCCGGTCCGCGCTTGCGCGACCGCGACGCGGCGTTCGATACTAGACTGTTCCACGGCCTCAACCGCTGGCATGCTGACGTCTGGTTCAACCAGGGCTGCCTTGGCCTCGGAGTCTGCGATGATATAGTCAATCGTATCACCGGCCAGGCGGTTGTTGACGGGCACCGGCACGATGCCGGCCCGCATGGCACCGATGACGATCTCGATATATTCAATGCTGTTGCCGGCACAGACCACAAAACGGTCACCGTGGTTCAGGCCCATGGCGGTCAACATCGTCGCGACCCGGTCCAAGCGCATCTCTAACTCACCATAAGTCCGCTCGCGCACCGCATCGCCATCGACTTCAATGATCGCCGTCTTATCCGGGTCCCGCAGCGCCTGGTGCTGGCTCAAATAGCCAAGATTCACGTGACCATCCCGCTCCGTCATTTCCTCATCCTTGCCATCTTATTTTGGTTTTTCCATGATTTGGTGAAAGACTGGCATGGGCGAAGACACATGACAATCCGGCCATCTACCTTGCGATTGCCACTCCAAAGCGTCAAGATAAGGAAAAATACGTTATGAAAATTTGGAGGAAGCAATGGAAGATATTGCGATTACCGGACTGGGTGTTATTTCCTCGATCGGCCACTCCATTGACGAATTTTGCCAGAACCTCTCCACGGCCCATGTCGCCGCCGGCCCGACACCATGGGATAATGAACCCAGCCTGCAAAACGTATGGATGTCCAAGGTAGAAAACTTCAAGCCCGAGGACTGGATGGACGATCGGGTCGTCGATGGCACTGACCGATTTGCCCAATATGCCATCGCTGCCGCTGTTCAGGCGGTTGATGCTTGCGGCATGGACGAATTGGACGCCGAACGCACCGCCGTTGTTATCGGCACCTCGTGCGGCGGTACGGAAACCATCGCGGATTCCCAGCGCAGCCTGGATCTGGAAGGCCCCACCGGTGTCGACCGAAAACTGCAGATCAAGGCCTGGACCAACATGGCGGCGGGACAAATCGCCCTGCGCTGGAAATTGCACGGCCCGCTATTGACGGTGACTACCGCCTGCGCCTCGTCCATCGACGCCATCGGCACGGCGGCCCGGATGATCGAGCGCGGCGACTGCGATGTCGCTATCGCGGGCGGCTGCGAAGCCTCGCGCACGCAGGTCACTATGATCGCGGCGGGAATTTACGGCATGCTGAGCCCCCAGCCCGACCCCTACAAGGCCTGCCGCCCCTTCAATACCGAACGTTTCGGCATCATGGGCGGCGAAGGCGCCGGCGTGATTATTCTGGAGCGGGCCGATCTGGCCAAGGCGCGTGGCGCCAAGATCCATGGCTATCTGCGCGGCTATGCCTCACTGTCCGACGGCTTTCATCCGTCGTCCTCGAACCCGGATGGCAGTTGGGAAGCCCGCACCATGGAAAAGGCGATCGACGATGCCGGCCTGCCTGGCGGTACCGACGATGTGGACGCCCTGATCGCACACGGCACCGGTACTCCCCTGGGCGATATCGCCGAAATTAAAGCCATAAATCAGGTATTCAAAGGACGCGGCAAATCGCTGAAAGTTTCCTCTATCAAGGGTCATGTGGGTCATACGGCGGGTGCCGCCGGCGTCATGGGCCTGATGGCGGCGCTGCACAGCATGGAGGAAGGCGCCATGGTGCCCACAGCAGGCACCACGGATGTAGACCCGGCCGCGGAATTCGACGTAGTCATACAGAAACCGTCCGAAGGCGAACTCAAGACCATGCAGGTCAATGGCTTTGGTTTCGGCGGTCAGAATGCGTCTTTGGTGGTGAGCCGCGACCAGCGGTTAACGGCGAGGGGCTAAAGACAAGGCTGCCCACTAGCGGGACGCAGGCATTTTCGGATATTGTACGGGGTGGCGGTTGGACCACCGCGCGCCGCCGTATGAGCAAGGATTGAATACGATGATCCCCAGAAAGCCCCTCGCCGGTCTGTCCACTCACGACGTCACCAACATGCCGCCACACTTGGGCGACCAGGATCTTTGGCACGATGATGCGGCCTTGCGCGAAGGCATCACGCGGGAAGGGGCCGGCTGGGCCAAGGACAGGCTGGCGGCGTTCGGCAAAATCGCCGGTGCCGCCGAGACTTTCGAGAAGGCGGACGCCGCCAACCGGCACGGCCCTGAACTGCGCGCCTTTGACCGCCATGGCATGCGCGTCAATCAGGTCGAATTCCACCCCGCCTATCACGACCTGATGGCGCTCGCGATCGAGAACGAAGTACCCAGCTTCGCCTGGAACCACCCCCAACTCGGCGCCCAGGCTGCCCATGCCGCCCTGACCTACATGCTCAGCCAGGCTGAGGGCGGCGTGCTTTGCCCCATGGCCATGACCTATTCTGTGATACCGGCCCTCCGCAGCACGCCCAGTATTGGTGACGACTGGATTCCCAGGCTGTTAGCCACATCCTATGACGCCAGGGACATTCCCGTGACAGAGAAATCCGGCGCCACCATGGGTATGTTCATGACTGAGAAGCAAGGCGGCTCGGACGTACGCAGCAATACTACTCGGGCCGTTGCGGTGGATGGTTCGGACACTGAGTATCTGCTGACAGGACATAAGTTCTTCTGCTCGGCACCCATGTGCGATGCCTTTCTGACCCTGGCCTACACCAAAACGGGGCTGTCCTGCTTCCTGGTGCCGCGCTGGCGGCCCGATGGCGAGCGCAATAATCTCTCCATCCAGCGCCTGAAGGACAAGCTTGGCAACCGCTCCAACGCCTCCTCGGAAATAGAACTGCACGACACCTTTGGTGTCATGGTTAGCGCGGATGGCCGGGGCGTCCCGACGATCCTGGAAATGGTACAGGGCAACCGTTTCTATTGTTGCGCCTCGTCCGCCGCCATGATGCGCCAGGGCCTGGTCCAGGCCATCCACCACACAACGCACCGCGCGGCTTTTCAGAAGAAACTCATTCAACAGCCATTGATGCGCAACGTGCTGGCCGATCTAGCCCTGGAGGCGGAGGCCGCCCTGGCCCTGACCTTGCTCATCGGCCGCGCCATGGATGAAGCGGAGAGCGACGAAAGTGCGGCGGCCCTAGCCCGCATCGGCACGGCGATAGGCAAATACTGGATAACCAAGCGCGCGCCGGGACATACCTATGAAGCCATGGAATGCCATGGCGGTCCTGGTTATGTGGAGGAATCCATCATGCCGCGCCTGTACCGCGAGGCGCCGGTCAACAGCATCTGGGAGGGTTCAGGTAATATCATGTGCCTAGATGTCCTGCGCGCGATGTACCGTGAAAAGGCTGCTGTCCCGGCGATCCTGGCCGAGTTGGACGCGGCAAGTGGCGGCAATGCCAACCTGGACGCCGCCAGCGATAGACTGAAAGACGAATTGGCGGATCAAGGTGAATTGGAATTGCGCGCCCGCGCCCTCACGGAAATGATGGCAACGGCCTTGCAGGGCGCTTTGCTGGTACGCCATGCCCCAGGGGCGGTATCGGATGCCTTCTGCGCCTCGCGCCTGGGTGCCCGCTGGACCGGCACCTACGGCGGGCTGCCGGCGGGTGTGGATTTCGACGCCATCATCACGCGTGCGGGGCCAACACCCTAATCCGGGCTTCGGCATTTCGAGGGCTGGCGTGGGCAGTGCGGCGCGGCTATATTGCCGCAACTATTCAGGAAGACTACTTCCAAATCAGGAGATCCACATGAAAGAAGCCGTCATTGTTTCCACCGCTCGCACCCCGATCGGCAAGGCCTATCGCGGCGCCTTCAACAACACCGAAGGCCCGGCCATGGCCGGGCATGCTATCAAGCATGCGGTCACCAAAGCTGGCATTGACCCGGCGGAGGTTAATGACGTGATCATCGGTTGTGCCCTGCAGCAGGGCACCACGGGCAACAATACGGCCCGACAAAGTCTGTTGGCCGCCGGGCTACCGGTAGGCGTCTCGGGCATGACCCTGGATCGCCAATGCTCATCAGGCATGATGGCCATCGCAACGGCTGCAAAACAAGTGGTAGATGACGGCATGCCAATCTGCATAGGCGGCGGCGTCGAGTCAATTTCTATGGTGCAGGTCGAGCAGTCATTCCGGCACGCCAACAAGTCCGTCACCAGTCAGGCCAAGGATATCTACATGGCCATGCTGGACACGGCGGAAGTGGTGGCGGACCGTTACGGCGTCAAGCGCGAGGACATGGATGCCTATGGTCTGCAAAGCCAGATGCGCACGGCGGCGGCCCAGCAGGCCGGCAATTTCGACGATGAAATCGTGCCCATGACTTCCGTCATGAAGGTCGCTAACAAGGAAACTGGCGAAATCAGCGATGCCGAAGTCACCCTGGACAAAGACGAAGGCAACCGCCCCTCGACCAACATGGAGGGCTTGGTCGGTCTAAAAGCGGTGATCGAGGGCGGCACCATTACCGCCGGCAATGCCTCGCAGCTATCCGATGGCGCCTCCGCCGCTGTCGTCATGGACGCCAAGTTGGCCGAACAGCGCAATATCACACCCTTGGGTATCTACCGCGGATTGGCCGTGGCCGGTTGCGAGCCCGATGAAATGGGCATTGGCCCGGTCTTCGCAGTACCAAAATTGTTGGAGCGTAATGGCCTGACCGTAGATGACATAGACCTGTGGGAGTTGAATGAAGCCTTCGCCGTGCAGGTACTGTATTGCCGTGACCGCCTGGGTATCCCCAACGAAAAGCTGAACGTCAACGGCGGCGCCGTCTCGATCGGCCATCCCTATGGCATGAGCGGCGCCCGCATGGTCGGCCACTCGTTGATCGAGGGTAAGCGCCGGGGCGCCAATTATGTGGTTTCCACCATGTGCATCGGCGGTGGCATGGGCGCGGCGGGCCTGTTCGAGGTCGTCTAGCGCTTTCGCGTATCCATACCCGAATATGGAAAGGGGCGTCCACGAAGGTGGGCGCCCCTGATCTTTTTTCTTTTGCGTTACCACGTTATTGCCCGCGCCTCTCCACAACCGAACGCCGGTCACCCAGGCGGCAGTCGTTCAGGCGCCGGTCCGCGTATCGGCGATCCGATGCACGCCGTTGGGTGCTTCTCTCGACGCTCATGTCATTCTCCGATTTCTAGCTTTGGCGCCAAATATAAATTCGTTATGTTGAAAGTGGCATACTCTACCGTGGTAAATGAAAAGTAACCATCACACCAACAAATTAAACTCAATGAATTCAACTGCTTATGATAACGGCCATGTAGAAAAACTCCAACGGTATCGAATTATCTTTACGTTTTCGGCATGCGAACCAGCAGGATCAGGGGTAGCACAGCGAAAGACGCCAGGGCATAGGCCTTGAAGGCATTGATATAGCCGATCATAGCAGCCTGGCGGCCGATTTCCCCACTCAAGGCAGCCAAACCCTGAACGCCGTCGGTGCTCCACGCGCCCAGCAACCAGGGCAAGGCCAGGGCCTTATTATAATCGGAAATCCACTCCGTCATGCCAGCATAGTTGGTGGCCGTCGAGACGATCACCAGGGTCACGGACAGCGAAATGAAAATAGAGCTGCCCAGATTGCGCAGCAGGTGATAAATCGCCGATCCCTCGGCCAGATAGCGCGGCTCCAGGGTGGCGAAAGTGGCCACGGTCAGGGGTACCCAAATGATACCCACTGCAAGGCCCTGCAGGACGCTGTTAACGCCCACATCGAAGATCGTCGTATTGATGTCAAAGCTGGCCATGTAAATGCCGGAGACTACCTGGATAAGATAACCCAGGCTTATCCCGAACCTGGGGTCAAGGCGGGAAACGAATATGGCAACAAAAAACCCGGCGATAGCGCCGGCTCCACGCAGCCCCAACAACACACCGATGATCGAGTCCGGATAGCCAAGGATGCCCTGCAACATGGGCGGCATCAAAACCATGGGCGTGAAATTCAGCATGCCATAGATACCGACAATGATCAGGCCAAGAACGAAGTTACGGTTCAACATCAGGCGCGGATTCAAGAAAGGCCTCTGTACGGTCAGGGTATGCACCACGAACAGATGAAAGGCGACTAGCGCTAGGGCCGCCTCGATAATAATCTCCGGGCTTTCGAACCAATCCTGCCGTTGACCCCGCGATAGCAGCAATTGCAGCCCGATCACCGCCACCGACAGAGTCAGGAAACCGGTCCAATCCAAACCCACCCGCTGCCGCTGGCCCCGGCTATCGGATAGAAACAGGAACATGCCGACCAACGCGATAATGCCGAACGGAATAAACATGTAAAAAGCGGCCGGCCAGCCATACATTTCGGCCAAGCTACCGCCCAACATGGGTCCGATGACCGGCCCCACCACCACCGCCATGCCAAAGACCCCTGTCGCCAGGCTATGTTGACGCTTGGGGAATGTATCCAGCACGATGGCTTGGCCCAAAGGGATCAAGGGCGCGCCGAAGGCTCCCTGGGCGATGCGGAACAGCACCAGCAAGGGCAGATTGGTGCACATGCCGCAGGCCACCGTAGCCACTGAAAAGCCTGCCATACTGACCAGCATGACACGGCGGTGCCCAAACCGGCCTTCTAGCCAACCGGTAGTCGGCGTCATGACCGCCGTCGCCAGAATGTTGAAGATCATGATCCAAGCGATTTCATCCTGGGTGGCAGAGAGCGCCCCTTGCATCTGTGGCAACAAAACCGCAACCACCAGAATGGACATAGCGTATTGTGTTGTCGCCAAGGTCACGCAGAACAGAATAGCCCAGCGGCGAAACGCCGGCATAGCCTCGGCATTCCCGGGAGTTTTTGGATCGGTATCCTCGACCGCGGTGCTCATTTAGGCGCCAAATTAGTCCACGTGATCCGACGTATACCGGGACATATAGACGTGCTTTCGGCTGCCTTCACCGTACCGGACCATCACCAAAATGAGTACGCGATGGCTAGAGGATAAATCTATCAGCGGCAGAAGCAAACAAAATCAGGGATATTTCGCTATATGGTTTTCCATGGGCCCGAGACGAGGCCCACCCGCGCGACACGGCCGCGGACTGTTCAGCAGCGGCGGTTTGTGAAAAACGGCGCCGAAGCCCAAAACAACCGGGTGGCGCGCGCCGTCGGGCAGGGGGTTAGGTTACGCTAGAGCAAACCTTCCTTCTGGGCCCGCTTGCGTGCCAATTTGCGCGCGCGGCGCACGGCCTCGGCCTTCTCTCGCGCTCGGCGTTCCGACGGCTTTTCAAAATACTTCCGCATTTTCATTTCGCGGAAGACGCCTTCACGCTGCAATTTCTTTTTCAGGGCGCGAAGCGCCTGATCGACATTATTGTCGCGAACACTGACCTGTACCAGTGGTCTTCTCCTTCAAAATTCGCCGCTTTTCGGGAAACCCGGCGAATAGCCCATTATGTTGGACGTTTCAATGATATATTTCCAGGCAGGAAAAACAGGACGCACATAACCTTTCGCCAAGCATTACCAGCCGATTGAGCCGGGTTATAGCCCATAGGCGCAGCAATGTGAAGCGCTGAGATGCAATCGCGGGAAGACATTTTCACGGCGGACCATGATGCATTACCATTCAACGCCGCATTGACGATCCACCGATTTAGTAGGAAGTTGTCCTAACTGTTCGAGAGGGGAGCGACAGATGGATCCACATACAGACGGCGGCGATACAAAGCCGGTTGGATATATGGAGCGGACACGGCTCTATTACCGCGCCCTTGGTTATAGCAATGACTATATCTGGTCACACCATAATGACGCGCCCTTCGCCACGCTGAAGCGACCACTGGCCGAAAGCAAGCTGACGGTCATTACCACGGCAAGCCCGCCCGGCGGCCCACGGAATGGCAACCAGCGGCTTAAGGAAGTCTGGAGCGAGCACTTCGAACAAGCGCCGGCAGACTTGAACACGGAATTCAGTGCCTGGGACAAGGAAGCGACCCATACCAGGGACCGGGAGAGCTATCTGCCTGTCTTGGCATTGCAGGAACTGGTGGCGGCGGGGCGCATCGGTAGCCTAACCACGCAATTTCACGGCGTGCCCACGACCTATAGTCAACGCCAAACCATTGAACAGGATGCCCCGGAAATCGCCCGTCGCTGCCGCTCGGACGGCAGCGACGCGGCATTGCTGGTCCCGCTGTGACCGGTCTGCCACCAAACCGTAGGTTTGGTTGCAAGAGAGCTCGAGACACAAGGCATCACTACCGTCATAATCGGATCAGCCCGCGATATCGTTGAATATTGCGGCGTTCCGCGTTTCCTCTACACCGATTTTCCTCTTGGCAATCCCTGCGGCTCGCCCTGGGACCGGCAAGCCCAGGCCCGGATCGCCCAGCAAGCCGTTACACTGTTGGAAACAGCGATTGCGCCACGCCATACCGAACAAGCCGCCGCCACCTGGCCCAGTGGGCACGCCTGGCGCCCCGGCTACAACTATGTCGGAGCAGAGAACGCGGCAGAGCTGGCGGCCACGGGCGCAGCAAGGCGCCAACGGCAGATGGACGAACGGCGCGACGCGGATTCGAAAACCGGCTAAGCCTCTGATTAACAACAGCGATTTTCACAACCAACAATACAATCTATACTTGTTTTGATACCACCGGACGTAAGAGGATAATGAAATGGATACCGAAACAACCGAAGGCCACCGCATTCCAACCTATCGGGCCCTGGCACAAGACCTTAAGAACCTTGGGGTCGATACGGTATTCGGCCTGATGAGTGATGACACCGCTCTGTTCGCAGTGGAAATCGATACCCTCGGCATTGCCTTTTATGGCGGCCGCCACGAAAACAACACCATCGCCATGGCCGAGGGTTATGCCTCGGTCACCGGCAAACTGGGTATTGCGATCATCGGCCGGGGACCCGCCGCCGCCAATGGCCTGCATGCCGCCGTCTACGCCTCGCGCACCGGTTCCAAGGTGTTAATTATTTATGGCGAGATGGCCATAGGCAGTGGTGCCGTGAATACCATTGGCCCAGATTATAAGGCCTTCGACGCCCGCGGCGTCATGGCCGCGGCCGGCTTGCAGGCCTTTTCTCCCACCTCGCCCCAAGCCGCGCGCACGGCACTGGCGGATGCCATTGCCGCCGCCTCGCAGGGCACAGCAGTGACGCTACATTTACCGATCGATGTGCAAACCGCCGAAGTCCTGGTCCGCGACGACGATCCCGCCATCTCCCTGCCCGCCCTCATGGCACCCACGGCAGCCCGGCCCCAGGGCATCAATGCGGCCATTGGCGTACTTGCCGACGCGCAGCGCCCCCTCATCATCGCCGGCCTGGGCGCCCATCTCGCTGATGCGGGAGAGCCATTGGAAAAGCTGGCGGAGAAAATTGGCGCGCTGCTCATCACGACGGTCCGGGGCAAGGACATGTTCCAGGGCAACCCGAATAACCTCGATGTTATAGGCTCCTTCTCCCACTCCATGGCGCGCCGGCATGTGGAGCAGGCTGATTGTGTCTTGGTCTTTGGCGCCGGACTTAATCTTCTGACCATGAGTTTTGGCAATGCCCTGCCGCAGGTGCCGTTGATCCAAATTGACGCGGTACGCAGCAATATCGGCCGCTGGACCAGCGTCGATATCGCCCTGGTGGGCGATGCCAGATTGGTCGCCGAACAGCTTTTGCAGGCGGCACCGGAACGGTCGGAGGCCGGTAAACCGTTTCATGCCGCCGCCACGCGCAAGGATATCGCCGAATTTGATATGGCTTCTGATTTTCAGACTGCCCATACGGCCCATACCGTCGACCCCCGCGCCCTGGCCATGGAATTAGACCAGCTTTTGCCCAAGCAACGCAATCTGGTTTACGACGCGGGCAATTTTCTTGGCGTGGTTCCCTATCTTTCTGTGCCCGGACCGGGGCATTTCAAGTTCACCTCTGAATTTGCCTCCCTCGGCATGGGATTTGGCACCGCCCTGGGTGTCGCCAAGGCACGGCCCGAGCTGCCGACCGTCTTGCTTCTCGGTGACGGCGGTTTTTCCATGAGCATGAATGATCTTGATACGCCCGTACGGGAAGATCTGCCGCTGATCATCATCCTAATGAATGACTGTGCCTATGGCGCCGAGCTGCACTTGCTGCGCGCCCATCAACAACCCGTGGCCAAATCACTGTTCCCCGACGTGGATTTCGCCCCCGTGGCGGAAGCCTTTGGCTTCGAGGCTGTGACTATACGCTCGCTTGACGATTTAGCAGCTGCCGCGCCCAAGCTGGCGGATCCCCAAGGGCCGATTTTCTTGGATTGCAAGATCAATGCCGACATCGCCGCACCGTTTATGGGCGAGTTCGCGGCCTATGCGGAGAGCAATAAGTAGTCCATATTTCAGATGACGAATTTGCTGCACGGAACCCGCGTACTGATTTGCCAGACCTGCCTGCGGCTAGCGGCAAAACCGGCTTAGCCGAGCACCGCTGGCGCGGATTCGCGCGCAAAAATCGTTGGTCTTATTGTTGCTGCCGGGGGTGATATCCGCAACCACGGCCAGTGATGGCAGCACCTCTGCCTCCAATTCCGAAACCCTGGATGTGACGGTGAATGCGGTGGCCGATGCGCCAACCATGAGCGTTCCGCAGGTCTTTCTTCATCGGAAAAATAGGGCGCGATCTGCTCATCCAGCCAGGCCCAATCGATCCTGTCCGCCAAGATGACGAGTTCGTGCTTCATGTTGATGATTTGATCAAGACGGGCTTTGAATAGGTCGTCGTGATAGGCTTTTTTCGGCTGTTTCGGTCGCATCGGAACGCCCAAAAGCAATGTCTCTAGGGAATCACAAGCGAGCCGAAAAGTGAATCAAAATCACAAGAAAACGACCGCCAACACAGCACTTTCTTGCAATCTCAATTACTTCAAATCGCCGAGAACCATAGGCATGGCAAGGCTGTCCGAGTTCTTAATAGACGACTAATTAGTCTGAAAATAGCAAGACGGCGGGTTCGCCGCAACAGGGCGTTTCGGTAGCTAAATGGCACTAAACCACGCTAGATCACTGCCCGCTGGGCCGCGATTTGGTCGTTTCCCCGCAGATACTCATGTGTCGCCTGGGCTGTTTTTTGCGCCACGCTCAGACAGGTCGCAACGGATGGACCGGCAAAATAGTTACCCGTCAAAAACAGCCCGCTTTGCCGGTCATGGCAGCTGCTCAACTGATCGATCAGGGCGCGGTGGCCAGCGCCGTATTGCGGCAAGCCGACGGGCCAATGGCGCACCTTCGCCACCACCGGATCGGCCGAAACACCAAGAAGGTCACCGAATTCCGCCCGCACCAGATCGACCAATTCCGCCGCCGGCCGCCGCGCCAAATCAGGTGCCCTGACACCGCCGATATAGGCAGATACCGCGACATGGCCGTCGGGCGCGCGGCCAGGAAACATCGTGGAATTGAACTGGGAGCCTAGAATGTTTTGGTTCTCGGCCTCCGCCGTAAGAAAGCCAAGGCCATCCAGAGGGTGCGCCACGTCCCCGCGCCGGTAACCAAGAAAAACCACCGCCAGGGGCGGCGCCTGAATTTGTGCTGCAGCAGCGGCGCCAGAGGGATCCACATCCGCGATCAGTTGCGCCGCGACATGGGCCTGGGTCGCGATGACGACAGCCCTACCTTGCATACGGCCATCCCTGCCCAGATCCACTTCGAAACCGCTCGGTGAAGCGGAAAAACGCCGCACGGCGACGCCGGTACGGACATCATCACCAAGGCCCAGGGCTAGGGAACTGGCCAAGGTCCCAATGCCACCGCGCCAGGAGAACAGTCTGCTGCCGGGCATCTTTCCGCCCTCGCGGCGGCGGTGCATGATGCCCAGGGTGACGGAACCGTATTTCTCCTCCAACGCCACCAGCATGGGGAAAATCGCGGCCACCGACAGTTCCGCCGCGCGGCCGCCGCCATAAATGCCTGCAACCATTGGGTCCATGACCCGTTCGGCGAACTCCCGGCCAAAGCGCCGGGCGCAGAATTCCATGACGGATTCATCGGCATCCGGGCTACCGTGGGGCACCAGGACTTCCAGCAATATTCGCAGTCTAGCCCATGGCGAGAGATAACTGGCAGTCAAGAAGCCAAATGCGCCCATGCCGATACCGGACAGTTGCCCACCTGAAACCAGGTAACGCTTGCGGATGCCATCGCCAAGATCGCAACGCAGATTTTCGAGACCCAAGTCTTGTGAAAACTCGTTGGCGGCGGGCACCAGGGCATTCATGGTGGAGGGGCCATGTTCCATGAGGAAACCGTCAAGGCGTTCCGAAACCGCGCTGCCGCCAAACTGGCGCTGGCGCTCCAATAAGACAACGCTATGCCCGCGCTGTTTCAGATCATAAGCCGTGGCCAGTCCGGAAACCCCACCGCCGATGACAATGACATCCGCCCTCATGTCCCATCCCGCCCCGTATTAGGCGCCGACGACGGCCTGCCGCCACCAAAGCGGTGTTTAGCCACCTTGGATAATTCCAACATGACCTCGGCTGTGACCTCCCTACGCTGATCCGCCCGCACCTGGCTCTCGGCCCGCTGCCTGACAAAGCGGCGGACAAAGGATGGTATGCGCGCCAACCATTCCTCCGCCTCCGGCGTCCATTGAATGCTATTCGTGGCCGTCCCCAGTGGTTCGATCATCGGACCGCCCTGGGGTACGTAGGCGCAAAGGAAATCCTCACCCATCAAATCACCATTCCGGGCGAGAGGCCTGGCCCGGCAGCCGCCACAAATCTTGCTGTATTCACAGGCCCCGCAGCGGCCCTGCAAAGCCGGCTGGCGCAACGTCTTGAACTGCGGCGCATCGCGCCAGATATCCGCGAAGCCTTGCTCTCGGATAGAACCGACTTCGTCCTCAATATACGGACACGAGGTGACACCGCCTGTTGGCGTAATGCGGCAATATCGGCTACCGGCCAGACAGCCGCCTGCCTCATAACCATGCGCCGCCGTGACCGGCCAATCGGGATCAAGCTCCCATGCCATGCGCTTGAAGTGGGGCGCGCATTTGGCCCGGACCATGATCTCCGTCTCCTCGCGCGCCGCAGCCGTCAGCCGGCGCATAACCTGCTCGTACGTCTGAGCCGAGATATTTGTGACCTTCTCACCCCGCCCGGTGCAGACCAGAAAGAATACATTCAAGACAAAGGCGCCCACGTCTTTCGCGAAGGCTATCATATTGTCAAGCTCATGCGCGGTATCGTCGGTCACAGAGAAATGGATTTGAAAGCGCAGATCATTGCGGCGACAGGCATCGAAGGCCGCCATGGCCTGCTCCCAACTACCCGGCAGGCCACGGAAGGCGTCATGGTCCGCAGGTTCGAGCGAATCCAGGCTGATCCCAACACCCTGAAGGCCCGCCGCCTTTAACGCATTGACCCGGCGGTCATTCAGGCCCAGGCCATTGCTGCCCAGCACCGACATCAGGCCCAGACCATGGGCATGCGCCACCAGATCCGTTAGATCCGACCGCAGCAGCGGCTCGCCGCCGGNGAACACCACCATGGTTTCGTCGCTTTGGGCCGCGATATCGTGGAGCAGGCCCTTGACCTCCGCCGTGCTCAACTCACCCCTATCATCACTTTCCCGGCAGCCGGCATCGAGATAGCAGTGGGCGCAGTTCAGATTGCAACGGCGCGTCAAGTTCAGGGCGATCAGAAATGGTGGTTCGGTTGTATCAACCATTCAATCCCCTTCCCCTATTTCCAGTTAGCTCTTGTATTGATCAGGCGCACCCTCGGAATGGAAACCGCCTATGCCTTCCCAGGACTCGGACGCCTTATCGATGGCGGCACCGGTGACCGTCATGAGACCCATTTCACGGGCGCAGCGTTCAACTTCCAGGACTACCATACCCCGAATGAAATCAGGAACCCGTTCGATCCGGNCCGAAGCGTCTNGCGCCCAGTCCATTTCGGCCTGCCGTTTGGCNGACCCTTCNCCCCAACCNGCGTANTTCTCCTGCACCANCGCAAGGGTAACCGTATCGGCGCCTTCNGCCCGCGCCATGTTTTCCACACGCTGGCGCGTCATGTCCCGCATGAAGCCTTCGGGCACGCGGGCCAGGCGCTCTTCCGCTTCCGCCGTCCAGCTCAACGGCACCTCATCGGAGGGTGCCGGAGCGGCCTCCGAAGCCTCTTCGCCTTTTGGTCCACCTTCAGGAACGGGGCACATGGCCTTGCGGGCCTCGGCTACGCCTTCTTCGGCCAGGGCGACGGAAATTTCCTTGAGCTCGCGCTCCAGGGCCAGATCCTCGATTCCCGCCTTGACCGTCTCACGNACCATTTGCGGCACCTTGGCAACNCGNGCCAGGGCGGCGGCAGTCCATGTCGGNCGGTCGCTATCACTCAGATCAAGAAACGGCGTCACATGCTTTGGCATAACACTGTCGGCATGGTCGCGGCGGGCACGCTTGATCGCGCGCAGGCGGATGTTATCGGCCACGGCGGCATCGCGCACGGTCTCCAGCAGCTTCGAGGCCGCCTCGCTCCATGCCAGTTCTGCCTGTTTGGCCGCGTCGTTACCGGCAAAACCCGGCATCGCCTTGCCCATGACTTCGTCAACGATATCGGAGGTAACAAAGGTATGGCCGAGTTTCTGGGTGTGGCGCAGAACCATGCGCCGGGCCATGTCGCGGACGAATTCGGGCGCGCGGGAGATTTTCTTTTCCGCCTCGACGCTCCAGGCCACAGTTTCCTCGGCCACCACGTCCAAGGGCGGGGTGTACCGGGTCTGGGTCAGCCACATGTGGCAAGGGACCAGGCGCAGCAGGTTTTCCGCATTGCCGCCGATATCCAACTCGTCATCCGCATGCACGCCGGTCTTTCCCACCACCAGCAGAGATGCGCTGACCTCTTCCACATAGTCCAGAATCGCCTTGTAGGGTTTGCCATCCAGCAGCCTGGTCGAGATCTTCACGCCCAGATCATCGGCGATAGTCTCGGCTACCTCAAGATGGGATTGGTAGATCTTGGCGATGCCGTCGTCGATCAGCTCTTCATGCAGCTGTTCCTGTTCCTTGAAGCGGAAGACCTTGCCGGCCTCCTCGCTAAGCACACCAGCGATCTTGTTAAATGCAACGTAGTGATAGTAAGGATCATAGGCGGCTACGGCGAGGACTTCGGCGCCTGTACGGACGCCCAGATCCAGGGCCGTCATCAGACCGCCATAGGACAGGGGCGAGCCATCGATACCAACCACGATGGGGCCGTCGCCGACCGCCCGTTTCGGATCCCGAACGACAAAGGTATCGATGGGGGAGCGGCGGACCACGCGCTCGGCCACGGTGCCGATGATATTACCCGGCACGGCGCCGACGCCGACCGCGCCCAGGGCCAGCACGTCATAGCCGCCACTGCGGGCGGCCTTTACGATCTGACTGTAGTTCTTGCCTTCGGGGCTGAGCCGTTTAAAGGGCACACCCGCTGTTTCACAGGCCGCTTGGCCGACGTCATGATAGCTGTCCGAAATGATGTTGAGACCACGGGTGATCAGGTCGTCATGAACCTCCCGCTGATAGCCCATTTCCTGTTCTTCCAGATAGCGCTCCGGCAGACCGCCTTCCATCATCTTGAAGCGGCGGTCATGCAACATGGCGGCGTAGGCGTGGATGCCGGTAATCACGCCGTCGGCCGACTTAACCAGGCGAATAGCCTCGTCCAGCGCCTTGTTGGCATGTTCAGATGCATCCAGCGCCACCAGAATACGGGACAAGGATACGGGCGCCGTATTCCCCGTCTGGTCCTCGTTAAGTGTCACGGCGTCTGATGGGGCCATGGATATAGTCATTTTGCTGCTTTCATTGCCTGTCCCTGGAGCCAACTACCCCACGCCGNCAAGGTNCCCCACAGACCCCTTCCGCGCATTGATCTCTATCAAAATCCGTCTTGNCAAGGTTTAACGTGGCGCCGGATGGCTCCTATNAGACACAATGCCACCCCGGCGGCGAAAATCATGGCATGAAACGGCACGATTTGCAGGCTGCCCCGCCAGGACAGCATCATGTCCAGCGTGCCGAGGATAATCAGTATGACGCCAAACAGCCTGATGATGGCGCCGCGGTTAGAGAAAGCGGCGCCTTCCGTCGGCCCGGACTGTTCACTCATCATGCGCCTCCGCCAGAACTCTCATCGGAACCGTCACCAGCACCCTCACGTGCGAAACGGGCGGCGNCACTGCCGCCCCACCAGAACAGAATACCGCCGATCAGAATCGCGACGATAATACCGGCGATCATCGGCTTGGCTCCGGTTGAAGGTTTCAGCAACAGCCAATACCAGGTGGTCATCGCCAAGGCGCTGCCGGCCTCGCTGTTGGAGCCGTCCCAGGCGAAAAACGCGATAGGCACGAAACGGCCTTCCTCGAACTGCAGATCCTTATCCACGGCAGCGGTGGTCAGGGGCCGCGTCATCACGACGCGCCAGGTGCCATCCTTATAGCTGCCCTTAGCGGTCAGGCCGGCGGCGGTGGCATCGCGTGCCTCCTGCTCGTCGATGCCCATGGCATCAAGGATGGCGACGCTTTCCGGCGCATCGGTAGTGCCTGATGACCAACGCCACAAATTCACCGGCTTGGCCGAATTGCCCATCAGGAAGTATGGCTTTTCCATGCCGGGGGGAATGGTTGTGGGAAGTTGCACGGCGATGGCATCCTCACCCAATTGCTCGTTAGCGATACTTTTTGCCTTTTCATCGCCGGGTATGCTTTTCGTGCGGTCATCCCATTCCAGATGCAGGGCGACTTTCTGCCCGTTATACATGGCCCGAACGCTGACTGTGTCATTCGCAGTCTTGAAAAAGCGCTTCTTGCCGACAATTTGCGGCACCATGAAGAATGTCGATGGCGGCGCTAGGTCCCAGGCCGCATCGTCAGGTGAGCCAGGCAGTTCACCCTCCACCCGCGAGGCCTGAATAACCGTGTTTTCCGGGCGGACAATCTTACCCGTCTTGGCCAGGGCCGCGACGTAGTTCGCCACGTGCCAACGTTCCTCGACACTCAGCTTTTTCTTACTCTTGGGGTCGGCGAACGACGGCATCTGCGTGGTTGGAATGCCAGCTGATATGCGGGTGTAAATATCCTTTGGATCAGCACTGGCCCGATAGGTCCAGGGCTTGGTCAGGTTACGTGGCCAAGTCCGCTCGCCATTATCATTCTTTAGCTTTTTGACGGCATCGCCCTTGCCCACCATGCCATGGCATTCCGAACAACGCTCCCCGTCATGGAACAGCTTATCACCCGCCGCGATGCTTTCGGGGGAGGACTGCACCTGGGTGCCGTAATCGACCTGCNCCTCAGGCGNGCCTTCCAGCTCCGCNAAGGTCTTAATATAGGCGATCACATCCTGTATCTCNGCCTCGGTCAGAATATCACTCCAACCGGGCATGGCGGTACCCGGCATNCCGTCGCGCACCATGCGCACCAGATCGGCNTCATTGGGCATTTCCGCATCGAAGGCGGAGCTTNTGATCTTGTAAAGACCAAGGGTGAAATCGCGCGGNGGCGGGTTCAGNTAATCNGNGGCGGGGCCCAGGCCGTCGCCTTCCTCGCCGTGGCATTGCAGGCAGCGTTTCTGGTAGACCGCTTCACCCTTGTCCGCATCAGCCGCCCGGGCCAGCGCCGGTGTTAGCGCCAGCAGTCCAGCTGTGGCGGCCGCCATGACAATCATCTTCATCATACCGCTTCCCATTATTCATGCTCCCAGGATCGCGGCCTGTGGCCGGTATAGTCATAAAGGAACATGATCACCTTCCAGACCTCGTCTTCCTCGAGGAAGTTCTGCCAAACCGGCATGGAAGAGATCCAAGGTGCTGCTTCTTGCGGCAGNCCGGGGCCGCCGGTGGTGATACGCCAGAACAGGTAGGATTCCTGTAGCTGCGCGATGGTGCCCACATCCTGGAAGTTCAGCGGCGTCGGGTTCAGGCCGTCGGCGTAGGGGCCCTTACCGTCTAGCTTGTCGCCATGACAGTATTGACAGTTCTTGATGTAAACCTCGGCACCCTCTTCGATCAGCTCGCGGAACTGTTCGGGATCCTCTTTCTCAAGCTTGCGGTAAGGGTTCTCAAGCTTCAACAAATTGACTCGCTTGCCGTAGATTTTCGCCGTGGTTGGCGGCGCTGGATGAATGGTGCGCAGCTCCAACGGCGCCTCGAAACTGGGCTGCATATGCCAATAGGTGCCGCCGCCGACGGCCAAAGGCACGATGACGAAGACGATGTTGCGGATCAGGCGCTTGGATGGGTCCTCCACCATCGCCTTGATGGGGGCGACCAGCTCCGCTGTCTGCTCCTCGTCATAGGTAAAGACCATGAAGACGCCGGCGGTAACAAAAAACATGTACATGATGATCAGACTGGCCGGGATCACCGCTTCGAGAATAACATCGAAGACCAGGATGAAACCGAAATATACGAAGAGCAGGACCAGTACGGCCTGCAGCAATCTTGGAATTCTCATTGCCGCCGCCTCCTATTTCAACTCTACGAGGAAGTCCAGCAGGACCTCCAACTCACTAACAAACATCTGCTCGCCCAGATCTTCCGGCATCATGTCGGCTTCGAAACCCTTGGCGATATCCGCATTGGGCTGGAGCAGGGCGCGGCGCAGATAGTCCCGGTCATAGGCGGCGCCGATCTTGGACAGATCCGGCCCAACTTCGCCCCCTTCGCCATTAATCATATGGCAGGCATCACAGGTGAACTGAGCCATGATCGCTTTGGGATCGTCCAGGGCCTCCCGCGCCTCTTCCTCGTCCTCTTCCTCCGTCTCGCCGACATCGGTGGGAATTTCGACCGTGACCTCGGCGCCCGCCTGATCCTGTAGATAGGCAACAACAGCCGAGACTTCCGCTTCCGACAAGCCAATACTGCCCGCTGCCACGTTCGGCATGGGGCTTTCGGCATCATTGGTGCCCTTTTTGCCGAAACCGGCGACCACGAAGGCCGACGGCTCAACCAAGGATTCCACCAAATACGCTTCTAGGTCCTCCGCCCCGCCCTTGTAGCGCTCATCCTTCAAGCGCTCTTGAAAGACCTCGGCGATAGTGCCCAGCATGGGCGCCCGGCCCAGGGAGTTGTGGCATAGGGTACAGGTACCCTTGCCTTGGAAAATTCGATCCCCCAGGGCGATGAATTGATCCATGGTCATGGAACCAAGATCCAGTTTTTCTTCCTTTGGCGGCGGGGCCGGCTCAATCTGCGGGATACCGAAGTTGGAATAGCCCGAGAAAAACGCGATGGTCAGCAGGATGAAGGCGACAACGGTGAAAAACTGTTTCATTACCCTACTCCTTCCAATAGCCGCTAGGCAGCGTCTTGTTGGAGCTGACCTGGGCTATCCAGAAGACAAAGATCACCATAGCCATGAATATGATGGCCGCGACCGAAACCACGTTCGCGGCAAATCCGAGGGTTGGCGTGAAAGCATCCACCGAGGCATCCCGCATGATATCAAGCACGTGCCAATGCTGGCGGATACCCGAGCGGATATAGCCCATCAGCCCCATCAGCCAGGTAAAGGCGACCGCAAGTAGGAACAGGGCATACATCGCCCGCCCCGGTATTCGACCCCAATGCAACGGAGCAACTTCCTTGGAGTTTTTGTATATGAAGGAATCTAGAGTGATGGAACCAACGATCACAACCAAGGTGGTCAGCACCTGCGGAATCGAGGCCGCCACCTTATAAACGGTGTTGGTGAAGTAACCATGATAGATGCCAAGGAACATGATGTTGGCGATACCGGCGGTAAACAGCGCCACCTGAATGGCGTTGCCGGCGTTGACCCAGGACACCGTGGCGACCTTGTTGGCGCGGCGATAGAACATGAAACTCAATGCGGTGAAGATGATCATCACGTTCACTGCCGTGTTCTTCGCCGGCATGATGCCCAACGGCCCAAGGATCTTATGATGCGGTCCGCCGAGCGCCTTTAGCTCTTCATTGGTAAGAACAAGTGTATGGGGCGTGAACCAAACCAGGAAGGCGCCGACCAGGACGATGGCGATATACTTGATATATTTGGTATAGCGCTTGGCACCGTCGCTGCGTCCCATACCGCACCATAGGTAATAGTTGGCTGACAAAAACAAGGTGCCGATCAGAACTGCCTGAATAATAAACAGCCAGGCAAAAATGCCCCCCATCAGGGTAATGCCCATTTGCTGGCTGTAGAGATACATNTCGGCCGCCAGATAGTAACCGGCGAAGGGCAGCGGCAGCAGGGCGCAGATAGCGATGAAGTTGGCATTGTAGCCCATCCAGTCGTAATGGGCCCGTTCCTCACGGGTATTGGAAGTGAGGAATTTGAAGGCTGCATAGGCGCCAACGATGGAACCGCCATAGGCGATGTTGGCGACGAAGCGGTGAATGTTGATGGGGTGCCAGAGGAAATTGTTCATTGCCGCCCAGGTATCGCCACCGAAGACACCGGCGGCATCGACGCCAGCGGGGCTCATCATGAAGGTCAGCCAGCTGTTGGCCAGCAACATCAGGCCGGTGCCCACAACGTTTAGTGACAGGCCCAGGCCCAGATGTATCCACTTCCGGACACCGCCCTGCAGCCAATGCCAGCCGTAGTAATAGATATAGAGCACGGCGCTTTCAGCGAAGAACAGCAGGGCATAGTAGAACATGCTCTCGGAGAAGATGGTCGAGAGATAACCAAACAGATGCGGATAAAACAGAATCANGAAGAATAGCAGGCCGCCGCCCAGGANCGCCGTCAGNGAGTAGGCGGTAATGGAAACNTTGATGAATTCATAGGCCATATCGTCATAGCGCTTGTCCCGCGTGCGCATGCCGATGATCTCGATAATGAAAACAAAGATCGGCACCGCCAGGACAAAGGCCGCGAACCAAAGGTGCAGTTGGGCGAAAATCCATACCGCAACCCTGGAATTCACGCCGGCGATGGTCGGATAATCGCTGGCGGTTAGTTTTGGCGCGGGGGCGTAGGGACTGGCGGCGGCATCGGCCGCGACCTCCCGTTCCGCCGCGAGGGGCCCCAGTTGATCAAAACCGGTGAAGGTAAGCGCCAGCAGGGCAAAAATTAGCCCGAACAGTGCCAGGGCTGGTCCTTTGTGAAATGCACGAGGTCCTATCATTTTACTCTTAATCCCTCATCCATCATTGCTGAAATATCAGGCTCAGGCCCTGCATGGCCATGACCGCCGTGTCGAGTAAAAGGAAGCCCGCCAAGCAAACCACCAGCGCAGCAACGAAGGGCACAAAATAGCCTTTCATTTTCTTGATTCTCCTCTTTTCAGAGATCTCATCTTGGCCGGCGCACGCGAGCGGCAAACGGGTGCCGGCTGAACTGTTCTTCTCGGCCAATCTGTTCAGTCATACTTCAAGCACCCTTAAACTCAGGGAAAACAAAAATCTTGATCCGTATCAATGATCCCGGCGCCCCACCTCGGTTAGGTTGCGGGCATGTCACATCCCAGAAAACGCATCGCAGACGTCGTGATCTTTATCGGAATGGCCGTAAATGTCGTGGTCATTGCCTTGATCCTTTATTTTTACGTCTTTTAGAGTTGCACGTCCTTTAGCCGCATCCCTCTGCGTCTTTTAGTCGCAGCCCTGATACCGATTCAAGCACTACGATCTAGCCCTGCTTGCCCTTGCATTGGCACAGCACGCGTATGTGCTTGATCAAGCCATCAACCTGTTCCGCCGACAAGGTCTTGCTCCAGGGCGGCATCATGGGTGANTTGGAAGCCGAAGGGCCGCCGTCCATGATCACATTCTTCATGTCCGCATCGGAGAGCTTATCCATCTCCTTGGCGGCCGTGAAGTTACGTGGGCTGACGGGGAAATCCTTGGTCACATTAGGACCATCTCCCTTGCCCGTCAGGCCGTGGCACTGGGCACAATAGAATTTATAGACTTTCTCGGTCTCCGAAGCGTTGGCCGGCGCCATCGCGAATAGGGNGATGAGCGCGAACGAGGCAGCAATTATNACTAGTTTCTTCATGATNGAATCCTCCCTTATTTCTTCTTTTTCTTTGGCTTGAAGCTGGCGACATGGCGGGAAATATTCAGCATGTCCTTACCGCTTAATAGACCCGTGAAAACCGGCATCATCTTCACCGGCTTGAACGCTTCCGGCGTCATCATATAGGCCAGGATCCAATCGGGATTGAGGCGCACGCCAGCTTCGACCAGGGAAGGTCCGCTACGTCCGCCGGAAAGCTTATTCCTACGCCCGGCGTACTGATGACAGCCGCTGCAGGGCATTTTCTTGGTGAAAATTTGCCGTCCCTTGGGGTTTTTCTTCGGCTTTACCTTGCCAGCGGCAACGTCCTTGGACGTCAAACTCATCAGGAAATCCGTGACGGCGGCCACGTCGACACCCGATAATTTCGGGTGATCGCCGGGGTTCTCTTCCGTCATTGAATTATACTTCAGGGGCCGGATCGGCTTCGGATCGGCCAGCCATTTTCCCAGCCAGGCTTTCTGAAATTTGGAGCCGGCATAGAACAGCTCCGGCCCTTTTTTGGCCAGCTGATCGTCGATGGACTTTTCCTTGGCCGGGCCATCGGTGTAATGGCAACCGCCGCAACCCTTGGCTTCGAACACGTCCTTGCCCGTTGCCGCAATGGCCGAATCGGGCACCGTTGCAGCGAACAAAAAGCCCGTGGCACATACCGCTTTAACAAATCGCTTCATCTCGATGTCTCCTCAAATTCACCAGCAGCAGGCTTAAGCACCCTGCTCCATCGGCTCTTCTTCTTTTTCTGCTTTCCGCATCAACCACACTCCCAACGCCGCCACAACCAGGAAGGCCAAAACCGCATAGACGTAAACGCTCAAGGGCGTCGGTGCCTCCAGAAATACATAGTGCCAAGAACTCAGGCTCATGATTAAACCGTGCTCGCCGTTGGAGCCATCCCAGGCGTTGACGGACATCGGAATGAAGATACCACGGTTGAACTGCACATCGTTCTTGTCGCCAGTCTTCAAGGGCCGTTTCATTACCACGGTCCAGCGGCCTTGGTCCCAGGTCGCCTTACCCATGATCTGCTGGCCGTCAGCCGCCTGCGGCTTGATGGCCTGCTTCCAGCCGCGCGCGTTGCCCTCTTCCGTACCCTGCTTGCCGGCGGCATGCTGGTCTGCCTTCCAGACCCACATATGCACCTGATCGGACGAACTGCCGCGATAAAAATATGGCTTCTTGGTGCCCTGAGGCGTCTTCACGGGAAACTGCAATGCGACCGAGTCGCGAAACGTCTCAAGGGCCCGGGGGATCATGTCGTTGGCTTCGACATAGGAGTTAAAAGCGCCAACCTTTGATAGTTCAGTGGTATCGAATTCCTGCTCGGCATCGTGCTTGACGTCCATGAAGGGATCGTCCCAGATGATGCGGAAGGCGATATCCTTATCGTTGAACAGCGCTTGTACTGTCACCATCTCGACACTTGGATTCTGCCAGCGCGGCGCCGCGACGACCTGTCCGGCCAAGCGCATGTCCATAGGCGCGGCACCATTCCAAGCGGCATCAGCGGGATCTTCAGGCAGCTCGCCCTCGACCGGCAGGGCGCGCAAGGTCTGATGGCCGGTTAGTGTATGCTGCAACGACTTGATATAATTCGCCAGGTTCCAGCGGTCTTCCTCGGTTAGGGATTTGATGAAGGACGGCATCGGCGTACCGGAAATACCGGAAGTAAAGCGCATATAAATGTCTTTGACCTCACCGCCAGCCTTGATCTTCCAGGGATGGGTCACATTACGGATGCGGATGGGGAAGCCCCAGTCATCCTTGCGGAATTCCTTGTTGCCATCGCCTCGGCCCAGCTTGCCGTGGCAGCTCCAACACTTGGCCTTTTCAAACACCGCCTGGCCCTTGGCCACGACCTCGGGACTATAGGCGGGCTGCTTGGCTGGCAGGGAAATAACCTTGCCAGTTTTGACCGGGTCCAGCTCGGGATCATCGAATTCCTGGGCGAAAGTCTTGATGTATGCGATCACCGCCCAGCGCTCGTCCTCGCTCAAACCATTCTTGAACAGATCGCTGTCGAAGGACTGCATGGCGGTGCCCTGCAAACCACGGCTGACCGTGCGNAACAGATCCTCGTTGGTGGGCAGNTCTCCGCTTTGCGTGGTGCGGAANTTAAAGGTGCCCAGGGTGAAATCGCGCGGCCNCGGNTCGAGATACTTGGCCGCCGGTCCCTCNCCGTCGCCCAATAGGCCATGGCAAAAACTGCAGCGTTGAAAATAGATTGTCTTGCCTTGTTCCAGCAACGCATCAGTTGCCTCCGGCATGGGTTTGGATGGCGTGAAGGCGGCCTGTGCCGGTGCGCCCACGTAGGCGAGCGCGAGAGCGGCGAACGCGGCGGCTTTAACTATCATAGTGCTCCGCATCAGTGGCTCTCCGGTATACGCGGGGTCTTCTGGGCCAGATCGTATTCGGCGAGAATGATCTGCCAGCGTTGTTCCTCGGTCAGGCTAAGCTTCCATTCAGGCATGGCCGAGTCCCACGGCGTCGCTTCCGTCGGCAAGCCAGGTCCGCCGTTGGTGACCCGCCAGAAGGTATAACCCTCGACAATAGTTTCGATGGTGCCGTTGTCGGTAAAATTAATGGGACGCAGCTTGAAGCCATCCGCCATGGGGCCGTCACCGGCGACGCTATCGCCGTGACACGCCCGGCAGTTCATGGCGTAAAGGGCCCGGCCCTCGAACAGGCTTTTTTCCAGCAACGCTGCCTTGGCGGTTGCCTTGTCCACATTGCCAGTCTGCACCTGCGCCAACAGTTTGCTCATGGGGCCTTCGGGGAAGAATTCCAAGACGTGATCAGGCTCGCTCTCGTCCGCCCAATGATCGATATCGTCCTGCACCTGTGGGATGAAGACGACTTCATTGGCCTTGGCCTGCTCGATAAAAACATCCACCTCGGCCTCGGTCGGATCGGCGAAGGGGTTCTTCTTGGCCTCGAAGCTCTTCGGAAAATTCGATGAAGGATGCTGGATGCGCAGGGCCGAAGGCACTTCCACCTTAGGTACGACAATCTCATAAACCTGCCAGCCGATCACCGCCGGAATGGCCGTCAGCACCACGGCACGGAGGATCTTGGTGTAGCCGCCACGCAGAAACTTCTTCACCGGGCGCAGGAAGTCAGTCAGGCCTTCTTCCGAGAAAGTGACGTACAGGAACAGTGCGATGATCGTCAGCANCATGTAGAAGAACATCAAGGTGCCCGGCACCGGCAGTGGGAAGGGCAGCGTGGTTATCTCCCGCGACATCGCCGGAATACCCCACTTCACCAGAGCATAGACGACCAACAAGGTCAGCAGAACCGATAGGAAGCTGCCAATTCTCAGATTCTTCATGACCGGTCGCCCATCACTGATATTTCACGAATATGCTTCATCGGACCCCGCCTATTCCGCCACCTTGGGCTTTTGCAACATCAGGAAAGACAAAATGTCCTGGTAATCCTTGACCGTCATGGCCTCGGACAGATCGTCCGGCATGACGGACTTGGTATCGTCGATCTTGATTTCCTTGATATCGCCCTTGGCCAAGGTAACCACATCGCCGGTGGCCTTGGTGATATCAATCTCGCCGCCCTCGTCGCGGGTCTTCAAACCGATGGTCTGACGGCCGTCCTTATTGATGGCAACATAGGTCTCGAAACCCTTGGTTAGAGACTTCGTCGGCTGCAGAATGGCTTCCGAGATGAATTTCAAGCCCTTGGCAGAGATGCCATCGAGAGCCGGACCGATCTCGCCGCCCTCTTCGCCCAACATATGGCATTCCGAACAATTGTCCTCGTAGACGATGGCGCCCGCGCCTGGATCACCGCCACCGGCTTCCGCCGCCGCCGCGATCTTGGAATAGAACGCCTGGGTCTGCTCACCAGGCTTTGTGTCGATGGCTTCCATGTCGAGATCGCCGCCCAGGGACATCAGATAGGCGACCACCGCCTTGATCTCCTTNAGGCTCAACGAAATCGGCGGTGCGTAGACCACGGCCATCTCATTCTTGTAGCCGTTGACCACATAAGCGCCGGGGGAGGCCAGGCTTTCCACCATGTAATCGACCGCTGTGAACTCAGTGCCTTCTTTTTCGCTCCGCTCCTTGGCCCGCTCAACCGCGCGGGCACCCATGGGCAGGGGAAATTTTTCGCCAAATTGGCCGTGGTTCGGGCCGCGCACCGCACTGCCTTGACCGCCGACGCTGTGGCAGGTGAAGCATCGGCCCTTGCCCCAATAGATCGCTTCGCCGCCCTCGGGGCTGACATCGACGGCGGCGGAGGTCTTGCGCTCGCCCCCGGTCAATTCTGTGATGGAATAGCCGATCCAGAGGTAGATGCCCAGAACGATCAGCAGGAAGGGCAGAACCCGTGTAATGGTCACATTCATGGCATCAATCCTCCGACTTCTTGGAGGCGATACCGCCCAACCAGAACATAAAGGCACAGCCGATCATGAACAGCAGCACAGCACCGCCGACCTGCTGGGTCATGACGAAGTTACTAGGCGTGTAAGCCCATTCCGAAGTGTCGCGCATGACGCCGAAGATATGCCAATCCCCGCGCAGGCCGGAGCGGATGAAGCCCATCAGGCCCATGTTCATGGTGATCACGAAGGTCAGCAGCAACAGCGCATATTGCGAACGCACAGTCATCTTGCCCCATTGTAATTCACCCAGGGACTTGGCCCGTTTGAACAGGAAGGCATCGATCACCGAGACCAGGACAAGACAGCTGATCAGCTGCATGAACTGGGCCACGGCAACGTTGCGCAGCACCGGCGAGGCCTTCTCCATCACCACGAAGCCCCAGACGCCCAGGAAAATCGTCACATTGAAAGCCGTGACGGCGAGGTAAATCACCTGGCCAATCTTGCCCTTGTCCATCAGCGCCAGAATGATCGCCACGACACCGGCGGCACACTCGAANACCAGCAGGTAGCCGATCATGCGGATGTATTCGGCCCGGTCGGCGGGCAGATCCAGCTCCTTTGGATCCATGCCCAACATGGTGACGGCATACTGGGCCACCAGGGCGATGGCGGCGCCGCCGATAACGATGATGGCTATCTTGGCGCCCTTGCCCTGGTCGCGGATCGAGACCGCATCCAACATGTTGCCCCGGCGATACAGCAGGAAGGAGAAGAACGTCGCCAGGATGATCAGATTGACCACCGCGTTCTTGGCCGGCATCAGGCCAAGAAATTTCAATACCGGGTGATACTGGCTACCGGCCATCTGGCCCACCTCCAGGGAGGTCAGCGGCAGGTTATGCGGCGTCAGCCAGATCGCGAAGGAGACGATTAATGCAAACAGTATGTATTTGATGAATTTGTAGTAGCGTTCAGCGCCGGGGATGCGGGTCATGCCGCTCCACAGATAGTAGTTGGAGATCACGAACAGCGAGCCCACCAGCATTGCCTGGATGATGAAGGTCCAGGAAAAATCGCCGCCCATCATGTTGTTGCCCATGACGGCGGATGTGGAATAGACCTCGCGGCCCAGGTAGTAGCCGGCAAACGGCAGCGGGATCAGCGCCGCGATGGCGACGAAGTTGGAGATATAGCCCATCCAGTCATAATGGGCCTTATCCTCGGCCGTCTTGGCGCCGATGAATTTGACCGCTGCGTAGGCGCCGGCGACANGGCCGCCAAAGGCCAGGTTGCCCAGCATGCGGTGAATGGCGATGGGCGTGGCCAGGATATTCTCGAAGGCGTTCCAAACCGTGCCGACGAAGGCGCCATCACCATCAACACCGGTCGGGCTCATCATGAAGCCGGCCCAGGAATTAGCCAGTTGCATGATCGCGGTGCCGAAAATATTGAGCAGGATGCCGATGAAGATGTGCGTCGTCTTGCGGTCGCGGATGATCCAGAAACCAACAGCCAGGGGCAGGATATATAGAAGAAACATGAACCAACGCGTATCGACGCGCATATCCGGGCCGATGAAGCCCATTATGAACGCCAGACCGCAGGCGGCGATGATCAGGGCGAGACCCTTGAAAACCAATTGCGCCGGATTGGAGAAGAGGCCCCCGCCCTTCAACCAGTGCCAGCCGTAATAGTACATATACAGCGCGAAGGTCTCGCCAAAGAACAACAGGGCGTATAGGAACATAACGTCCTTGAAGATGCCCGCCATGTAACCCATGAAGGTTGGGTACAGGGTGAACAGGGCGAACGCCAGCAGACCGCCCAAGGCGGCGGTGGTCGCATAGGCGACACTCAACAGCGAGGTGAACTCGTAGGCCAGGTTATCGAACTTCGGGTCTTTATTGCTGTTGCCGACGACCTCGATAATCACTGCGAACAGCGGTACGCCGAGCACGAAGGCTCCAAAAAACAGATGCATCTGGGCCAGGAACCAGACCAACCGCCTGGAATCGATACCCATGAATTGCCGATAGACATTTTCCTCCAGCGCGAATGCCGGGGTCGCGGCAACGGTCAGGCCAAGCACCACCAAAGTCGCGATGCCCAGCTTTCCGAACCGGGTACTCTTCAGCCCGGAACCGAAAATGCCGTTCCATAGTTTTTCTGCCATCGTCAGCTTCCCAGCAATCACTGCATCTATTTCAGCGCGTTAAACAAATCGCCTACTTGGCGTCGGAGTACGCGAAGTTGGTTTCCACCTTGCCCTTGGCGGCCACGGTGATCTTGCTTTTCTTGACGCCATAACGGGGATGCCAGGCCTTCAAGGTGTATTTGCCCGGCGGGATGTTATCGATGGAGAACGAGCCATTCTCGCCGACCACGACGGCATAAGGGTGGGTCGGCGCCATGATGAAGCCGAACATGAAGTTATGGGCCTCGCAGTTGATGCCGATGTAGGAAGAACGCCGCGGCTTGATCTTGTCCTTGATGTCGCCTGGGTCCGGCTGGCCAAAGTTGAACAGGGTTTTCTTGACCACGCGGCCCTTCTCGACACCGATCAGTTCACGCGCGTTGATATTATGCAGCACGCCGGCGTCGGAGTTGCGGATAACGATCGGGCCGGGCCGGACCACCTGGGCCCAGGGTTTAAAGGCGCAACCCTTTTGATTGACCAGATATTCGCCCATTTCGGGCTTGGCCCATTTCTTGCCGGCCTTGATCTTTGAAATGAAGACAAAGGCGCCGCGCAGGGCGCCGTCCTTGACATCGACCCAGGTGACCGAACGTTCGCCCTTGCCGCAAACTTCCGGGTTCTTGGTGATCAGAATCTGTTCCACGGCATCGGCCGGCAGCGCGCCTTCGAAACTGACCTTGCCCGTGACCGTGCCGCCATCGGCGACCGTCACTTCCTTGTATTTGCCCCGCTTCGCCGCATCCGCCGGCATCACCAACGCCATCGTGGCGGCAACGCCAATTGTGAGTCCGATTAGTGTCTTGCTGGATTTCATAGGAATCCCCCTCGGTTATCCATAGTTGTCCGCTCCGCACCCGTGTCGGCTTGAAACGGTTGTGAACAATTCAATTCGGCTAAAGCCTCAATCGCGACGGTCCAGGTCCGCTTGCGCTCCGGATCCCGAAGCACATCAATAAACAGCGCACTGGCCTGCGGACCATCAAGGTCCCGCAAAAGACGGGCCGTCCGGTTGCCGTGGTAGCCTTCGAACGCCATAGCGAATTCCACCAATGGCTTGACCGCATCCTCGCGGCCCGTACCCGCGATAGCTTCAGCCGCGCTTTGACGCACCGCCGGATCCGGGTCATTGAACAAATTTCCGATTTCCGCCCCTACTTGGCCCTGCTTGGCTAAGGCACGGATCGCCTCCTGACGCAAAAACGCATCACCATCCCGCAGGTGCACATTCAACAAAGCGGCAATCTCATCACCCTGGCAAGCGGCCAAGGCGCGGATCAGCAGCAGTTTCATATCCCGATCGCCGGCCGCCATGGCTGCCACGGTCATTTCCGCCACATCGTCATCAAGCCGGCCGGTCCGTTCGCCGATGCGGGCCAGGGAGTCGGCAGCGGCAAGTCGTACTTCATGATCGTCCGAGGTCAAGGCCATAGCCAATTCCCGGGCCACCGTTTCCTGGTTGACGTCACCCAGAACACGGGCCGCAAAACGGCGGATATCCTCGTGCAACACCACATTCGGCATCAACGAAACACGCTTCTTGCGCTTGGTCTGTTTCGCCAGGGCCAGACGCTCCATGTCCGTGGGGGTCAATTCGATGCCTTGCTTGGGCATATTCAGTGTTTTCGCTGCTTCCGGCGTATCGGCCAGAATCGCATTCATGGTCGAGGTTGGAAACGCTTCCTTGTCTTCCTTGCGCAATTCCGCCGGCGCCTCTTCGTTTGCCCCAACGTCCGTTTCTTCCGCTGCGGTTTCAGCGGCGGATTCGAGGACGCCTTCAGGCAAGTCTTCCGGTTCGTATTCGCCGTTCAGGGCGGAAAGCAGCGCCTCACCGGCTGTATTGGGCCATTCCTCATTGCCAGCCAGACGCACCAGGGCGGACATGGTTTCTAAACGGATCTGCCGCTCGCGGTCATCAATCACGCCAATCAACGCCCGCACAGCCTCTTCGCCGCCAGCCACGGCCAGGCCTTGCAATGCACCCAGGCGGGCATCGACGGAACGGTTGGCATCAGCAATCAGCGAGCTCAACTCATACTCGGCCACTTGCGGCGCCAATTGACCAAGAGCATGGGCAGCCGCGGCACTGACAGCATCATTGTCATCGCCAAGCTTCACCCTCAGCGCCGTCACCAACAATTCATCGGTGGGGCCGTCATACCGGTTGGCCAGCGCGGCAAGCGCGGCGATTTGCACATTGGCAGAGGCATCACCGATCAAGGCACGGAGGCGGACTGGATTATATTGACCATGCAACGTCACGGCTTCAGCTCGAACACCAGCATCGTTATCTTCTAGAAATTGGTTCAACCGGTTGTCTCCGGGGAGCCGCATCGCCAGCGCCCGCATGGCCGCCGCACGCACAGAAGAAGCCGGATCAACGAATGCGCGTGCCAATGGCACGGCGGCTTCTTCAGCCTCGGAAATAGCCAGGGCGGCCGCAGCGCGACGGCGCAGCCGGGTCGAATTCTCGTTCAAAATTGTATCCAGGGCGACGATGCCCGGTGCGCCCATGCGCGCGAACGCCTTGAATGAGGATTCTGTCATGTCCTGGCCACCCTCATCCTGCACGGCTTCGACGATGTCCGGGACGGCTTCGCTGGCGTTCAGGTCTGCCAACGCATTGACTGCTTTGACCTGGATATCAACCCAGTCGTCCCAGCCGCTGGAGTAGAATTCCTGTTCGTCCCAATTGATTTGCTCGTCACGGCCCTTGACGATGCGCCGAAGCCAGGGGATGACTTGTTCGTCACGTAATTTCGCTAGGGCCTCAATCGCCGACAGCTTAACCTCGGCACAGGGATCACCAAGCAAGTTCTCCATCAACTGCTTACCCGAACGCGGATCCGCGAGTTTTGACAACGCGGCCGCTGCGTCGGTACGGACATCTTCGTCTTCGTCCAATAGAGCGGCGATCAGAGGCTCAACCACGGCCTCACCACCAATGGAGCCGAGGGCCTGGGCCGCGAGACAGCGGTGCACGTCAACACCATTGTCCAGAATTTCGCTCAAAACCTTGCATATAGCCTCATCCAGTCCGTCCGATATCGGTTGAACGGCCTGAAGCTGTTGGGTCTGCGGCTGGACAATCATAGTTAAATAACCAATTGCTAATACTTTATAACTATTCCAGGTAACTGGCCTAGACGCGTTGCGGGCCCGCCTGAACAAGATGGTCAGACACGGGCCCGCTATGCGATCAGGTGATATCCCTCGGTGCGAAGGACATAGACCGGAAGGTCTTCTTGTACGGCGATTCACCAATTTTCTTTACATTTGCAACACCCATCTTGTAGTTGTAGTTGCCGCTGATGCCATCAACGATCCGGCCTTCTAGTGCATTCGCCGGCTGCGAGGTATGCAAGAAGTCCATGAAGATAAGACCCTTCTTGATATGCCGCGTGACCATGGCGACGCCAGTAACGGCACCCCTTGTCAACTCCACATTGCCTGCCTTCATCTGTCCGCTGAAGGTATAATCACCACTTTCAACACCTAACGTGGTTTCCTTCAGGTTCGGCACACGGTCAGAATAGACCATCAACATATCGCCGCTCTCGACGCCCCGTGCCTTGGCGTCATCGGGATGTATTTCAACATAGTTGTCAGGCCAGCGCTGCACGATGTAAGGCCGGCGCCGGTCATCGAAGCCCGACTGCCACCGCTCGTTGGTTCTCCCGGAGGTGCACCACAACTCGTTGCCCTTCGGGCTCAACCACTCCCAATAATCCGAGAACAAGGACCAGGGCGATTTCTCTATGTTGCAACGGCCAGTCTGAGAGTTGAAGTGAGTCAGCTTCTTGTTGAATACATTGCCCGCAGCGGCCCCAGTTTCGGGCAGCTTGCGTGTGGTGTCATGCAGGCGTTTGGTACCAACAAGGGTGCCGTCGTCTTCCATGAAGACCGGACCCTGGATCCCGTTGGTGCCAAATTCGCCCAACTTCTGATGCAATGTCTTACCCTCGCGGTGGGCGGCAACCTTGATCATGTTGAAGTCCTTGCGGCTGCCGCGCGAGAAGCGGGCCGATTCTTCGGCGACATCATTGGAGCTTTTCCAATCGAAGCCGTCAAAGCCCATGCGCTTTGCCAACTGAGCAATGATCCACCAATCCGGTTTGGCCTGGCCCGGTGCGTCATAGAATTTGTTATAGACACGCAGACGGCGCTCGCCATTGGCCCGCATGAAGGTGTCTTCACCCCAAGTGGCCGCTGGGAAAATGATATCGGCGTAACGGTTGCCGATCGGATCAACCAGATAGATATCCTGGTTGATGACCACCATGCCCCCTGAATCGGCGCGCCGCTTCAAACTATCGATGATATCCTGCTTGTCGTAGGACCGTACCTGATGAGGGTTGGCAACGATTAGTTCCTCGAACCGTTTGGCCAATTGCTGGCTGCCGCACATGGATTGGATCCAGGTGGTGCCAATGACATGGGCAAAACGCGTATGCCCCGACATGGTCCAGGTATCCGTATCCAAAGCCCGGCGCCGACGTCCCGGCACCTTCATGGGCGACTTGTTACGCGGATATTTGCCGCCGCGCTGGCCACCACGTTGGTGACCACCGGCCCGGCCCACGACCTGGCCGGGTCTACCGCCAGCGCCCACAGTAATCGCCAAAGCGCTGATAGCCATAGTATTACCGGTGTTGTTGGACCAATAAAAGCCCTTCTCGATCATGATAGAGGTCTTGGGCCGCTTGCCATTCTTTGGCTTGGCCATCCATTCGGCCGCCGTCAGGATCTTGTTGACGTCGATACCGGCTATCTTTGCTGCATTGGCAGGCTTGAACTCGTCCTGGGACAACAGCCATTTCTTCCAATCATCGAAGCCGTTGGTCTGAAACTTTCCCCAAGTAGTGCGCCATTGCCATGGCGTGTTCCGGGTACCTTGGCCGAAGCCCGAGGAGGATTCCCACTTGTTGTTGACCCAGTCTTTGATCCAATTGGTATCTTGCCAATCGGACTCAACGATAACCCGGGCAATGGCGTTGACTACCAACAGATCCGTGCCGATATTAATGTCGAGCCAAAGGCCACCATTCTTCTCTGCATAGGCTACGCCGGCAGTACGCCGCGGGATCATCATGATGCATTTCTGACCGTTCTGAATGCCCTTCATGATCCACTGAGTCCAAAGGATCGTCTTGGTTTCGTATGGATCTGTGCCGCAGATCAGCAAGGTTTCTGCATTCATCCAGTCTTCGTAGGCGGGAGCAAAGTTATCGAAACCAGCATCGCGGAAGCCCGGCGTCGAGGAGACGTCAGACGGCGTATCATGGAAGGTAAAGTTTGCCGTGTTGACGTGACGCAGGGCGTATTTGGAGATGGCGTAAGTGTTCTCGATATATTGATACGAGAAGGTCTTCACGCCGTAGGCATTGGAACCGTGCTTGGTACGCACGTAGTTGCCAACCTCGGCCGCCACGTCCAGGGCGAAGTCCCATGGCACAGGTTGCAGGATGCCGTAGATCCGCATCATGGGTGATTTCAGCCGATCCCGTGTCGGCGTCTGCGGATTGTAGCATTTCTGCGCGATGCAGCCGCCGCGCAACGAGGAATCGCCATCGGTATTGACGAATTTCGTATCCTTGTCAGGGATGATCACCACATGGTGCGGTTCACCATTGTGCAGCACGATATTGTGCTGGTTGGGCGCCACCCAAGGGCCCAGGGTTTCGACGGGGAAGTCGGTATTGAAGGCGTTTTCCTCGGCCTTCGGGCCGCCGTCATGGCCACCGGCGACGGGCCAGCGGTAGACTTTGTAGCCGCAGGCGACAATGCAGTAATCGCACGCGGTGGTGATGACCTCGGCGCTTTTTGGTGGGAGAGGCACATTGGTTTCTGGAATGTAATAAGGCGTAGACATTACTCTATCTCCTATCCCTGCAAGTTGTCGTAGCGACCGAAGATCAAGCCGAACACGCCAACGGCATAAATATCGTCACCGTCCAGTTCGAGCAGCACCTGCGGCAGGCTTTGGTAGGCCTGACCGGAAATCAGAATGCCGTGCCGGGTCAGATCGTAGGTCGAAAGATGCAGCGGACAGGCGCCCAGGGACTTGGTGTCGCCCTTGTAGGTGCCCGACAGATCACCGCCCTGATGGGTACAGAAGTAGTTGAAGGCAACCACATCCTTTTGCGGCCCAATGCCACCACCCGCTTCGGTGCCCATCTTGACCAGCATGGACGAGGCAAAGGCGCCATCATCCGGATACTCAAAACCAATCGGCACGTCGGTCTTCAACTCGCCCAACTTGGCAATCTTCTTGCGGGGATAAGTCGCCACCATGGCTGGCATCTTGGCCGCCGCAGGACCGGCGTTGACCGAGACCATGACCGTTGCCGTCGCCATGCCGGAAGAAAATAGCATCTTCCGCCGTGAGATCAGACATTTGCCCGCCGGGTGATCCTTCTTCGACGGCAACTTGCGCGCGCCGGGTTCAAGAATCTGGACTTGATTTGTCATTGTTTATGTACCCTCAATTGGTGGCTGCAGGCAGTGGGGCATAGAGTGGAAGTTTCGGCGTCACCATCTTGATTTCGGGACCACTCAGAGATTCCAAGAACGCGATCAAGTCAGCTTTCTCTTCGTCTGTCAGGTTTAGCGGCTTCAGCAGCTTCGTCTTGTTTGAGGCAAGGGTGCCGTCAGTAAACTCATTGCTGCCGCCGCCTTCGTTGTAGAAATCAACAACTTCATCGAAATCAAAGAACGAACCCGCGTGCATGAACGGTGCCGTATAGGCGGTGTAGCGCAAGGGCGGTGTGCGGAATTTACCCATGTCGGACTTTTCCTTGGAGCGGTAATAGAAACCCGCATCATCCTTGATCTTGCGGTAGAGCTCCTCGGTCACACCCTTGGCATATTGCTCGTAACGGAAGGTGACCTGCGCCATGCCGTTGTCCGACCATTCCTCGGCCCTTGGCAGGCCAAGGTTATAGTACTTCTGATCGGTCAGCAGCGGCCCATTGTGACACTCGATGCAGTTGGCCTTGCCCTCGAAGAGCTTGAGGCCACGCACCTGCTGTTCGGTGAGAGCGCTCTTGTCGCCGCGCATATATTTGTCGAACGGCGTGTTGTCATGAATCAAGGTACGCTCGAACGCCGCCATGGCCTTCCAGACATTGTTGACCTTGGGCCAGTCGTCACCGAACACTTTGTTAAAGCGCTTGACGTATTCGGGGATGAAGGCGAGGCGTGCCTCGACCATGTCCCGTTCGCCATTGCCCGACACCGCGCCAAGCGCGGCGGACGGGGCCTGGCTCTCGAGCGACTTGGCCGAGCCGGTCCAGAACAACTTGCCAAGATAGGCTGAGTTGATCACCGTCTGGCTGTTGCGCCAATGGATCACGCCCGGATAACCGCGGGAGAGAGGATCGTTAAAGCCCCAACCCTGTTTCGGCGCATGGCAGTCGGCGCAGGAAACGGATGCGTCGCCGCCAATACGTGAATCGAAGAACAGCAGCTTGCCAAGTTCGATTTTTTCAGCCGTTTGCGGATTATCCTTGGGAACCGGCACCGGCCCGAGAGCGGCCAGCGGCGGGTTGACATCGGCCGAGGCGGTGGAGCCGAGACCAAAAGCGATCACAATGACCGCGAGGGAGAGCCTTGTGCCCTTTTTCATAGCCCTGCTCCTAATTTTTCTTGTTCAGCCAGTCTTCGATGGCGACGTAGTTCACGTTGATCTTGTCCTTCCAGACATGCTCAGGTCCGGTCAGGGCATCGCCCGACAGGGCTTCGAGGAAAGCCACCAAATTGGCGCGCTCTTCAGAACTCAAACCAAGCGGTTTCATACGCGCATCCTTGTTGGCGTCATTGCCACCACCACGATTGTAAAAAGCGACAACATCGGCCAGGGTTTTAATCATGCCGTTGTGCATATATGGCGCCGTCTGCTTCAACTCGCGCAGGCTGGGCGTCATGAACTTTCCAACGTTGGAACCATCGGCCTTTTGCAGACGGATATTGGCGCCGACGTCACGGCGGTGGTTCATGTAGTTCTCAAGGCCCATGAATTTGGCAAAGGACACGTATGTCACATGGCGCAACGGGTTCGACCAGATCTCCGGGTTTTCCGGCACGGCCGTGTTATGGGGCTGGTCATCCGTGAAACGGGGGCCCGAATGGCATTGCGCGCAGCCGGCCTTGCCCTTGAACAAATCAAACCCACGTTGAGCCGCGGCTGACATCTTGCCCGCATCAAAGGGCGAACCCCGTGATGTCAGGGTTTTCAGATATTCGGGAATGGCCTTGCGGACAGAACCATTGGAGGGTTCTCCGTAACCTGCTTCCTTGAACATCTGCACGTAGATGGGATCCTGTTTAACCCGCTCCTGCATCATGCGCATATCCATGTTCATGGTGTAGGTTTCGGTAATTGATTCACGGGTCACATCGTTCAGGTTTGTACCGATCCGGCCATCGTGAAACCAGGCCGCCTTTTGCGCGGCGTTGATCAGGGTCGGTGTATTACGGAACCCTTCCGAGCCTGGATAGGCCTTGGCCAATGCCAGGCCGTCGGCGAACCCCTTGGCTGGATTATGACAGGTGGAACAACTGATCGCGGCATCACCTGACAGGCGCGCATCGAAAAACAGCCGTTTTCCCAAGGCTGCCTTCTTGGCATCGACCTGTGCCGCCTTCACGGGGCCGAAATCAGCCGCCAGGGCCGGCGCCCCAATTGATCCGATGGCCACGGCGCCCACCGCCAAGGTCAAAAGCATCGACCCAAGCGCGGAGGTTCGTGTGATCCGTGGCAGAGCTTTTCTTTTCATCGCTAAACCTCTTAACAAAAGTACGGGCCTTGCCAAAAAACGCTTAAAAGAAGACTTCACCTTGCGATCATCCGTCTTGATCATCCGTTTCCGCCCTATTCTTGTGTTGGCAGGGGAACGCCGCTGATCCTTTCCAGAAACGCCTTCATTTCCGTCAGGTTCTGGAAATAACCCTCTTCTTCGCCTTGAATGTGCCGGATATGGCCGCGCCAAGTTGGGTTATTTCCCGGTTCTCCTTCCAACCAGATACGTGCCACGAACGATTCCGAAGTTCCCGGTTCAGCCATTTCGCATCTACCGTTACGTTTTCTTTTCCCACCCCGACGGGATGAGTTCGGTAACAAACCAACATGAGCCGGTTACACTCAGGTAACAGAAAAGAGTCTGCCGCAAACCAGCACGGCTCGATTATGTAAATTCAAATATCACGGAGGATTAAGACGCCAGCGATATCTACTTGCCAAGCGCCAGGCTAAAAAATAGAAAAACCAAATAAACCCTGGGAATCAGCCGTTCTCGACGCTCCGACCACCGATCAGGCGTTCATAGACCTGCACGGTCTCGTGGGTTGGCTGAAAGCCATACTCCGCGTTCAAACTGCGACACCATGTCGCGTAGTGCGCCGCCGCCCAATCGGGCCGGCCAAGGTTGACAAGGTTCTCCAACAGCGCGCGCAGGAAACTTTCGCGGCAGGGATCATTGGCCA
>PCBT01000012.1 GCA_002731375.1 Rhodospirillaceae bacterium
GTTTAGAGTTCTTAAAAAGGGTGGCTGTTTGTTGATATTAGAATTCTCCAAAGTCGAAAATGAAATGCTGGAAAAATTCTACGACTACTACTCTTTCAACGTTATGCCTAAATTAGGCGGCTTATTCGCAAATGACGAACAAAGTTATCAATACTTAGCGGAATCAATCCGCAAACACCCAAACCAAGAAGACCTTAAGGCAATGGTTATTGGCGCTGGGTTTGATTTATGTGAGTACCAAAACCTGTCTGGCGGAATTGTAGCGCTCCATAAGGCTGTCAAGGCTTAACCCTATATGCTTCGTCTTTCCCTTGAAAAAACCCTTAACCGACTAATTGATACTTGTGATATTGATATAGAGACTCTTGAGGGTAAGAAAATAAACCTACAACTTACTGAACCCGATATAGCGCTTGCTTTTGTGTTTACAAACTCTCGTATATTTGTAATTAAGTCAAATGAAGTAAGCAATTTTGATGTTACTATTAAGCTTAATAAAGATGCTTTTTTATCTCTCATAGGGGGCACTAGCCTCGATGAACTTTTGGATAATGAAGAAGTTGTCATTATCGGTAATGTCAAAGTTGCCAAGAAACTGTCCGAAATGCTTGCGATGTCTTCTCAAGACATAGAAGAGGCTATTGCTCACTATACTGGCGATATTGTGGCACATCAAATAGGAAAGGGAATTAGGCTTGCTAAAGACAAACTTGATAGCAGTAAAGCCAATCCCATTGAGGCGATTAAGGATGAAATCTCAACAATTTTAATTGCCCCTAGCCGCTCTCATTTTTTTGGCAATAAGGCGCCTTAAATGAGAAGCTTTCTGAGGTTTATTATTGTTTCCCGGATTCTAGTCCGGTACAGACTTGATAACCTTATACTCTCAACACCTTTGCTAAAAAGCTTTAGGCCACTTGTATTTCTCACTCCTTGGCATTATTTTCCGACAAGTAAACTTTCTAGAGGCGAGCGTATTAGGCTTGCCCTAGAAGAACTCGGGCCAGTCTATATTAAGTTTGGCCAGACACTTTCAACTAGGCGCGATCTTTTGCCTAACGATATTGGCGATGAGTTAGCCAAACTTCAAGATAAGTGCCCACCTTTTCCAGCAAAGGAGTCAAAAGAGATCATCGAAAAAGGCCTAGGGGAAAGCGTTAGCAATCTTTTTTCTTCTTTTGATGATGTGCCTTTTGCTTCAGCCTCAATAGCACAGGTACATAGCGCTGTTACCCATGATGGTGAAGAGGTTATTGTTAAGGTAGTGAGGCCAAATATTCGAAAAAAAATAAAGCGAGATGTACGCCTATTATATGCATTTGCCGCCCTGGCCGAGAAACACCCCGATGGCAAAAGGCTTTGCCCAAGAGAGGCTGTCGCTGAATTTGAGCGAATTATCTATAATGAGTTAAACATGATGGCCGAGGCTGCTAACGCTTCACTATTAAGGAAGAACTTTAAAGATTCAAGCCTTCTGTATGTGCCTAAAGTTCACTGGGATTATTGTCGTGAAAATATATTAGTTATAGAGAGAATTTATGGCACACCCATTAGTGATATTAAAGCTTTAAATGAAAAAAAGACAGACCTTATGCGTCTTTCGGAAAATGGGGTTATTATTTTCTTCACCCAGGTATTCGAACATAACTTTTTTCATGCTGACATGCATCCAGGCAATATTTTTGTTGGCCAAGGAGAGCAATACATTGGTGTTGATTTTGGCATTATGGGGACTCTCAGCGATGCGGACCAGTACTATCTAGCACAAAACTTTTTGGCGTTTTTTAATCAAGACTATAAGCGTGTCGCACAAGTCCATCTTGAGTCAGGCTGGGTTCCTAAAGAAACCAGTGCACTCGAATTTGAGAATGCCATACGTAGCGTCTGTGAGCCAATTTTTCAAAAGCCTCTTAGTGAAATTTCTTTTGGACAGGTTCTATTAAGTCTATTTAAAGAAGCAAGGAGATTCAACATCACTATTCAGCCCCAGTTATTATTGCTCGATAAAACGCTACTAAATATTGAAGGGTTAGGTCGCGCACTTTATCCAGATCTTGATCTTTGGGCTACAGCCAAGCCTTTTCTTGAGAAACTTATAAAAGATAAATACAGTCTAAAAGGGACTGTGAAGAAAATCTCAGATCAGTTGCCCGAACTTATTGCAGAAATACCAGACCTTCCCATGTTGGCTGTTAACGCGTTAAAACAGTTTGAAAGCGGCTCTCTACGCAAGGATATTGCTAAAAAACAAGCAGACGCGATTATAAAACAACTCAAAGAAAATGCCGCCAAACAAAGTGCGGTTATCACCGCCTCTGCCTTGTTTATTCTTGCCGGCGTTTTAGCAACACAATCGCTCTGGCCTTTTGTTGGATTGAGTGCGGCTCTTGGCCTACTATTTTGGCTCAAGTCTCGCTAGGCAGAAGTTCTAGTTACAAAGAAAAGGTTTTCGGGTAAAATTACCCACCAGTTCGCCTGGTCGCAAGGCGGACACGAATAGTTGCATCACCCTAGGTGGTGTTTTTTTATTTACAGGAGAACTCAAAATGAGCATAACCGTTAACGCTACATTGCGTGAAGATCAGGGGAAAGGTGCGAGCCGCCGCCTGAGAAAAAAAGAAAAAGTGCCTGGCATTATATATGGCGGCACTAAAGACCCAGTAATGTTATCACTAAGCATTCATGAAATAACTCATCTAACAGAAAACGAAGACACATTCACTTCAGTCCTAGACTTAGTTGTTGATAAAAACAAAGAGCCTGTTGTAATCAAAGACCTTCAGCGCCATCCCGCTAAAAACACTATTGCGCATGTGGATTTTTTGCGCGTTGATGCCAAACATGCGCTTATTACAACAACCCCTCTCCACTTTATTGGTGAGGAGGAAAACGAAGCTTTGCGTGTTGGCCTAGTTTTAAATCAGTTTGTTGTTTCAATTGAAATCTCCTGCCTACCAAAAGATTTGCCGCATGGGATTGATGTAGACGTGAGCAGTCTTGCTTTAGGCGAGCACTTGTCTTTGACTGACCTAGTTTTACCAGAAGGCGTCACTATTACATCACTACAACACGAAGATGTTGAAGCGCACGATCAGACTGTTTGTTCTGTTACCGAACCGAAAATCATTATTGAAGAAGAGATTGAAGAGCCTGTTGATGGAGAACTGGAAGGAGAAGAGGGAGCCGAAGGAGAAGAGGGAGCCGAAGGAGCTGAGGGCGCTAAAGATGAAGGCGAAGCCAAAGGCGACGAAGCAAAAGACGGCGACTCAGAATCATAAATCGTGCTCTTTCTTATTGTCTCAATAAGAAATATGTAGAGGCCTTGTGATGATTAAACTAATTGTTGGACTTGGCAACCCAGGAAAGGAGCACTTAGCCCATCGTCACAATGCTGGCTTCTGGTTTATTGATTGGCTGGCAAAAACGCTAGAGTCTGAGTTTAGTAGTCAGTCAAAATTTTTTGGCGAGACTGCCGAGATTCTTGTTGGCACAAGAAAGGTTCGTCTTTTAAAGCCCCAAACATTTATGAACTGTTCTGGCAAGTCAATTCAAGCCTTAGCAGTTTATTTTGGCATTAATGCAAATGAAGTTTTGGTCATTCATGATGAATTAGACCTGGGCCCGGGCAACATTAAAATCAAGTTCGGAGGTGGCCACGGAGGGCACAACGGGCTAAGAGATACAATCAAATCACTTGATACTCAAGATTTTTATCGTCTAAGAGTTGGTATTGGACATCCAGGAACTAAAAATGAAGTTGTTAATTTTGTTTTAAGCCCACCAACAAAAAAAGAATTGGCGCTCATAGAGGGTTGTATTGGCGATGCAATCGGAGTTATAGGTCTTCTTGTTGAAGGAGAGATTGACGAGGCCATGAAAGGCTTGCATACAAACTAATGAGGGGGGGGAATGGGGTTTAAGTGTGGCATTGTTGGGCTTCCAAATGTTGGCAAATCAACATTGTTTAATGCGCTTACTAAGGCAGGAATAGATTCGGCAAATTACCCATTTTGCACTATCGATCCCAACGTTGGGATTGTGCCAGTTAATGATACAAGACTTGAAAAATTAGCCAATATAGTTTCTCCAGAAAAAGTCATACCCACTACAATGGAGTTCGTTGATATCGCAGGACTCGTTGCCGGCGCCTCCAAAGGAGAAGGACTAGGAAATAAATTTTTATCCAACATCCGTGAAACAGATGCTATTGTCCATGTAGTGCGTTGCTTTGAAAATGAAGATATTACCCATGTTTCTGGCAAGGTTTGTCCAACTGAAGATATTGAAACAATTAATACCGAACTCGCACTGGCCGACCTTACGACAGCAGAAAAAACCTACCAAAAATCACTAAAAAACTCTAAATCTGGCCAAAAAGAAGGCCTGCCACTAATAAATCTTCTTGAACGCATACTTCCTGTTTTAGAAGAGGGCGATCAGATTCGTTCCTTGGACTTTAATGAAGAAGAACTAAAACTACTTAAAACGATGCAACTTCTAACATCAAAGCCTGTACTTTATGTGGCAAATGTTGATGAAGGTGGATTTTATAATAACTCTCTACTCACAGCAGTAGAACAACTCGCAAAAAACGATAACAGCCAAGTGGTGGCAATCTGTGCTGACATGGAAGCTGAAATTGCTGAGCTTGAAGAAGAAGACAAACAGAGTTTCTTGATTGAAATGGGGCAGCAAGAGTCTGGGCTAGAGCGCCTAATTTTTTCAGGCTATTCGCTGTTGGGGCTGCAAACGTATTTTACGGCTGGAGTTAAAGAGGTAAGAGCATGGACAATCAACATTGGTGATACGGCTCCAATTGCGGCGGGTAAAATTCATGGTGACTTTGAAAAAGGCTTTATACGCGCAGAAACAGTGGCATTCAATGACTTTATCGAATTTGGAGGAGAGAAAGGCGCCAAAGATGCTGGCAAACTCCGCTCTGAAGGAAAAGAATATGTTGTTAAAGACGGCGATGTGATTCACTTTTTGTTTAACGTTTAATGACAACAATCTAAATGAAAAAAAACAAGTTGCTTATAGTTCTAGATGGTTGGGGGCACTCTAATAACAGGAAGGACAATGCCATCTTAATGGCGAAAACGCCTAGCTGGGACTCTTTAATTGCCAATTACCCTAACACGCTAATTGGTACTTCTGGCAACAGTGTTGGTTTGCCAGAAGGGCAGATGGGCAACTCAGAAGTTGGACACCTAACAATAGGAGCTGGGAGAATCATTGAACAAGACTTTACGCGTATACAAAAGGACATAGATAGCGGAGGTTTTATAGATAATCCGGCACTGACTAATGCGCTTAATTCTGCTAATCAGGAAAATGGGGCGGTTCATATTATCGGGCTGCTTTCTGATGGCGGTGTCCACTCTCATCAAAAACACCTTCACGCTATGCTTGATATGACAAAGCAAAAAGGCTGTAAAGAGGTTTATTTTCATTTAATTGCTGATGGCAGGGATACGCCGCCACAAAGCCTCGCAACGTTTGTCTTTGAACTTGAAGAGAAGATAAAAGAACTAAATACAGGCAGAATTGCGTCTATTGTTGGTCGCTTCTATGCGATGGACAGAGATAATAGATGGGAGAGAATAGAAAAAGCCTACAACTTGCTGACAACTGGAAAGTCTGAATACACTGCTGCTAGAGCTGATACAGCGATACAGAATGCCTACGATCGTGGCGAAAGCGATGAGTTTATCGCTCCGGCCGTGCTCTCCGGCTATACCGGCATGGCCGACGGCGATGCCATCCTGATGGCTAATTTCCGCGCCGACCGGGTGCGCCAATTGCTGGGCGCTTTCCTCGACCCGGCCTTCGAAGGATTTGCCCGCCCGCGCCGCCACAGCTTCGCCGCCGCTTTGGGCATGAGCGAGTATTCCAGCGCGCTAAACAAGCTAATGACCTGCATGTTCCCCCATACGGCGCTCAAAAATGTACTGGGCGAGACAGTCTCCGCCGCCGGGCTGAAGCAGTTGCGCCTGGCCGAGACCGAGAAATACGCCCATGTGACGTTTTTTCTGAACGGCGGCGAGGAAAGGGTTTTTGCTGGCGAAGAGCGCGTTCTGGTGCCCTCGCCGAAAGTCGCGACCTATGATTTGCAGCCCGAAATGTCCGCGGCGGAGGTCACGGACAAGCTGGTCGCCGCCATTGCGTCGGTGAAATACGACCTGATCGTGGTCAACTATGCTAATTCCGATATGGTGGGCCATACCGGTAAGCTGGAGGCGGCGGTGCTGGCAGTGCAGATGATCGACCGCTGTCTGGGCCGTTTGTGCGCCGCCTTGGATGCTGTCGGCGGTTGCATGTTGATTACCGCAGATCATGGCAATATCGAAATGATGCGCGATCCTGAAAGCGATGGCGCCCATACGGCACATACCACGGGACCGGTGCCGGTACTGTTGGTCAATGCGCCTGATGAACAAGCGCAATTGCGGGATGGCAGCCTAGCAGATTTGGCGCCCACGCTGTTGGCAATAATGGGGCTGAAGCCACCAGCTCAAATGACGGGCCGTTCCTTGCTCGCGCCTCCGGACCAGGCCATGCGGCACCATGGTTAGGGTAAGCTTCATCGCATTGGCATTACCGGCGCTGTTGCTGTGTGGGCTCGGCGCCTCCGGCGCGGTTGCCGCCGAACGTAATGAAGTGCGGCGCGATATAGAGGCGACGAAGGAATCGATTGCCGCCGGGCGGAAACAACAACGCGCCCTGGCCCATCAGGCCCGGGCAATCCGCGACCAGGTCGATGGCCTGCGTATCCGCGTCGCTTTGGCGGCGAATCGGGTGCAGCAGGAAGAGGTCGCATTGGGCGAGATCGAAGAGCGTTTGGCACTGTTGCGGCGCCGCAACGCGGAACATCATCGCCAGCGTGGTCTGATGCGTGAAGGCCTGGCGCGTTCCGTCAGCGCCCTGGCCCGGTTGGAGCGGCAACCCGCGGCGGCGCTTTTGGCCGCGCCGGGGAGCATGCTGGATGCGGCCCGTGCCGGCCGCCTACTGGCGGCCGCTCTGCCGGCCCTGCATCGGGACGCGGCCAAGGTTGGTGAATTACTTGTGGCCGCCGATACGGTGCGCCGCCGGCTGGATAGCGAACAACGGCGCCGGGTGGCCAAGGTGGCTGCCTTGTCCGGCCGCCGCCAGGAACTGCAATCCCTGTTACAGGAGCGGGTATTGGTGGAACGGCAGTTGCAGCAGGCAGGAACTGCGGAGGGTGAGCGTCTGGCCGCATTGGTAGGCAAGGCACAGGATTTGCAAGGCCTGCTACGGCGCCTGGATGCGGCGGAGCGATCGCGCGCTGCGCGGCAAACCGGTGTCGCGGCCGACCGGAAGGAGCATGAGGCCGCGGTGCGCCAGGCCGAGGATCTGGCTAAGCAACTGGCCGAGCGCCGCCGCTACAAGTTGGCCGCCGAAATGGCTCGGGCCTTGGCCGACCCAAAGGCAAAAAACGGCACCGAAGGGAAAGCACAAGATGCGGTATCGCCAGCCAGGCAACGTCTGGCCTTGGCGCCGCGGCAATTGCCGTTTTCCAAGATCCGCGGCCGTCTGCGCCTGCCCTCCAAGGGCCGACGGGTCGGACACTTTGGGGAAAGTACTGGATTTGGTTCACGGGCCCAGGGTGTCACACTACGAACGGCTGATCAGGCGCAGGTTGTCGCGCCCTATGACGGCCGGGTGGTTTACGCTGGTACGTTTCGGAAATACGGTCTGATCTTGATCATCTCGCATGGTGAGGGATACCATACTCTGCTGGCCGGTCTGTCGCGGCTGCAGGCGGTGGTCGGGCAGTCATTACTTACGGGCGAACCGGTGGGTCGCATGGGTGGGGATGGCAAGCGGTCTCTATATATAGAATTACGGCGCAAGGGGACGGCGATAAATCCGACCTCCTGGTGGTCGAGCAGCCGTGAAAGGGCGAGTGGATGATGAAGATTTTGATCGGTGGCCGGGCCGCGAAAAGCATGCTGGCGCTGTACACGCTCGTCATCCTGCTGGCGCTGCTCCTGGTAACCTTGCCGGGACCGGTGCGGGCGGCTAATGATGGTATCTATCGTCAACTGAACCTGTTCGGCGATGTCTTGGAGCGAATCCGCGCCGACTATGTCGAGGAGGTGGATGACCCTGAACTGATCGAGGCCGCGATCACGGGTATGTTGCGCTCTCTCGATCCGCATTCTTCCTACATGCCGCCCAGGGCGTATCGCGATATGCGGGAACAGATCAAAGGTGAATTTGGCGGTCTTGGTATTGAAGTGACCATGGAAAACGGCCTGGTCAAGGTGGTCTCACCCATTGACGACACGCCGGCGGCGCGCGCCGGTATGAAGGCAGGGGATTATATTACTCAGCTTGACGATACCCCGGTGATGGGCTTGACCTTGTCTGAGGCGGTGAAGAAAATGCGCGGCCCGGTGAACTCGGAAATCCGCCTGTTGGTGGCCCGGCAAGGCGTGGAAAAACCATTCGAGGTAAAGATCATCCGCGACGTCATCCGCGTGCAGTCTGTTCGCTCCCGCCTGGAAGGCGATATGGTCTATCTCCGCATCACTTCGTTCACGGAGCAGACCGACAGTGGCCTGGAAAAAGCCATGGTCAGGCGTAAGGCTGAATTAGGCAATAAATTCAAGGGTGTGGTGCTGGATTTGCGCAACAACCCGGGCGGCGCCCTGGATCAGGCGATTGCCGTCTCGGACGCTTTTCTGGACAAGGGCGAGATCGTTTCGACCAGAGGCCGGCGGCCGGAGGAAACCCATCGCTACAACGCCAAGGTGGGGGATTTGGCCCAAGGTTTGCCGGTGGCTGTGTTGATCAATAGCGGTTCGGCTTCTGCCTCGGAGATTGTCGCCGGCGCGTTGCAGGATCATCATCGGGCCCTGGTGATCGGCACCAAGTCCTTTGGCAAGGGATCGGTGCAAAGCATCATACCCCTGCAGGGGCATGGCGCCATTAGGTTGACCACGGCGCGCTATTACACGCCATCGGGCACCTCCATCCAGGCCAAGGGGATCGAGCCAGATATTACGGTGGAACAGGTCCGGGTGGAGCGGGCAAAAAACAATCAACGGCGCAGCGAAGCGGATCTACCAAAGCATTTGAAGGCGGAAAAGAAAAAAGCTCCCGCGCCGATGCCGAAAAATCATACCAACGTAAAACGCAATGGCGATGGCGTCGGCAATATCGTCAGACCACGTGATTTTCAATTGAGCTATGCCCTGGATCTGCTGCGCGGCATGGCCCTTATACAACGGCGTAATGGCGACTAGAATCTGGGGCGAATAGATTTCTGATCCGGAATTGAGGAAACGTGGCCAGGACACCACGAGGCAAGAAAAAGGCTGGCGACGGCGCTAGCACTGGCGGGCGGGCCGGCATGGTTCGTAGCGGCCCCAGTGCGCCGGCCACGGTGGGGCTGATCCTTGTCGCTGGCGCCGCTGGTTTGGTTGCCTGGTTGAGCTATAGCCATGACCCCGCCAAGCAACAGGCAGACCTGAACGCGCAAGCCGCTCTGGCTGATGCGGTGTTGCGCGTGGATCTTAGCAAGGAAGGCAGCGGCAAACAGGCAGTGACCGAGGAGGCAGCCAAGACACAGCCGGAACGTCGTGACGAGAAGATCGGTAACGACAAGCCTGGCGACGATAAGCCCGTCGCCAAGAACCGCAAGGCCGCCCCGTCCAAAACAGCTGTACACGAACCAGCCAAGGACGCCACTGGCCATGCGGTAAAGCCAAAAGTTTCAAGCCAGCAGGCGGAGGAACACAAGCTGACTCCCAAGTCCCAACCCGGCCCCCAACTTAGCCTTGGGGACTATAACGCAGACAGACAGGGCGGCGGGCGTGCGCCGGACAAGACCGCATCGGTGCATGGGGCGAAAAGTAAGTTCACGGCCAGCGGTGGCTTGCGCCCCGCGCCTAATTCGGCCTTGATCAAATCGACCGAGAACGGCCCCCTGCCCGTGGTGGCCCCGGACGGCCGGACGCCGTTGCAGATTTATGCCCGTCCTTACAAGGCTACGGGGCGGCCCCGAATCGCCATTGTCGTCGGCAGCCTTGGCCTTAGCCGCGCGACCACAATGACCGCCATTCAACAGCTGCCAGGCGGGGTCAGCCTGGCCTTCGCCCCCTACGGCCGCAACTTGCAGGATTACGTGAATCAGGCCCGCGCCGCTGGCCACGAGGTGCTGCTGCAGGTGCCCATGGAGCCGATGGATTATCCCACTAACGATCCCGGCCCCCATACCCTGCTGACCAGTTTGACCATCCATCGAAATCTGCAGCGGCTGGATTGGTTGCTGGACCGCTTCGCCGGCTATGTCGGCGTGGTCAATTTCATGGGCGGGCGGTTCACCTCCACCGAGCCCCATCTGCTGCCCATGTTGGAGGCCCTGCGCGACCGGGGTTTGTTGTTTCTAGATGCCCGTGCCTCGTCTTCTTCCGTTGCCTCCGACATCGCGGGCAAGATCGGCTTGACCATTGCCGCCAACGACCGGGGGTTTGATGCGGTCGCCTCCCGCGCTGCCATCGACGCCAGATTGTTGGAGTTGGAGCGTCTGGCCTCCGCCTCGGGCGGTGCCATTGGGATTGGCTTTCCCTATCCGGTGACCATTGAACGCTTGGCCCAGTGGACCCGGGCTATCGGCGACCGCGGTTTTGATCTGGTGCCGATATCAGCCATTACCGATCATCAGAAGGCAAAGAATTGAAACCGTTTTCCGAACGGCCCTACCGCCCCTGTGTCGGTATCATGCTGATCAATGAAGATAATCTAGTGCTCGTCGCCCAGCGTATCGACCAGCAGGCCGAAGCCTGGCAAATGCCACAGGGCGGCGTCGAGGATGACGAGACACCGCGACAGGCGGCCTTACGTGAACTGAAAGAGGAAATCGGCACCAACAAGGCCGAAATCATCGCCGAGAGCGAGGATTGGATACCCTATGATTTGCCCGGCCATCTGGCTGACAGGGTCTGGCATGGAAAATTTCGCGGGCAAACCCAAAAGTGGTTCGCCATGCGCTTTCTGGGCCGGAACGAGGATATCAATCTGGCCACGGCGGAGCCGGAGTTTGATGCCTGGAAATGGACACCCATGGCAAGCCTCGCCGATGTGGTGGTGGACTTCAAACGTGAGAATTACCGTCAGGTCGTGGCCGCGTTTTCCCACCTAGCATGAACCAGAACAACGACAAGACCATCATGATGTTGCCGGGCGCTTTTTGCAGCGCCTCGATCTTCGCCAACTTTCGTGATCATTTCGCGGCCCAGTGCTGGACCGTGCTGACACCCGAACTGCGCCATCATGATCAGGGTCCGGGCCAACCCACCGACCCGCGCCTGGCGCAAACGGGCCTAGGCGATTACGTTGCCGATCTTGGCGTCCTGATCGCGGAATTACCCCAGCCCCCGGTTTTGTTGGGCCATTCCATGGGTGGTTTGCTGGCGCAGTTGCTGGCGGCCAAGGGTCTGGCCCGGGCTCTCATTCTGCTGACCCCAGCGCCAACCTGGGGCATGCTGCCGGCTTCGGATAACGAGATCGCCGCCGCCATGGGCCTGATGTCCATTGGGCCTTTTTGGGAACAGAGCCTGGATGCCGCGTTCGAGATCGCGGCGGAAAATTCCCTGAATTGCCTCGCGCCCGCGGGCCAGCGGGAGGTCTTCGCGCAGTTCGTCCCTGAATCCGGCCGGGCCCTCTTCGAAAGCCTATTCTGGATGTTTGATCCGGGCCGGGCATCCTATGTCAATCCCGTCATGGTGGATTGCCCGGTGCTGGCCATCGCCGGGGGCAGGGACAGGGTGATCACGCCCGCCACGGTGCACCAAGTGGCCGATAAATATCTCGAACAGGCGACCTACCTTGAGTTTGCGGATATGGGCCACATGCTATTGCAGGAAGATGGTTGGCGCGATGTTGCCAGCGCCTGTATGGATTGGCTCAATTTGACGTAAGTCAATGAAGCCTGCCGTCTTTGAGTAGGAAACTACAAGAAAAGAGGTGTGAGTGACGATGGGATTTTCGACTATCCTGGCAAGACATGGCCGCTGCGGAGCCTGTAATTTGTGCGCGCTGGCCTGCTCCTTCCATCATGAGGGGGCGTTTGGGCGGCGCAATTCCAGCATCGAGATCATCAAGGACGAGCGGGAAGGCGAGGTTGAAATCGTCATCTTTGATGGGGCGCAAGATGACCGCAAACCGTGCGATGGCTGCGCCAACGAGGAACGGCCGCTTTGTGTGCAATGGTGTCCGGTCGGCGCCCTGTCGGTGAAACGGAGCTAGGGCATGACCCAGCCTTTCGCCCTTGGTGGTAATATTCTGCGCATCAATCTGGCGGATCGCGCGGTTACCATTGAGCCGACAGCGCCCCTAAACGCGCGCTTTCCCGCCGGCATGGGGGTCAACAACTGGCTGCTGTTCAACGAAACACCGCTGGGCAAGGAGCCGCTGGACCCTGACAATCCGCTTATTTTTACTGCTGGTAGCCTGGTAGGCACCATGGTGCCGACCGCTTGCCGCATGACAATCAGCTGCAAGAACGTCCTGACGGGTGGCTTTGGCGCGGCTAACGCCGGCGGGAACTTCGCTCCGGAACTGAAATATGCCGGCTTCGATCATATTGTTGTCACGGGCCGGGCCAAGGTGCCGGTATACATCGATATCGTCGACAGCAACGTCACTATTATCGACGCCGATGACCTTTGGGGCAAAACCACGTGGGAGGCGGAAAAGGCACTTCGCGCGCGCATTGATCGCCCGACATTGGAATTATTGAGCATCGGGCCCGCCGGCGAAAACATGGCCGCCGCCGCTTGCATCATTGTCAGCCGGACCCGCTCGGCCTCGCGCTGCGGCGTCGGCGCCGCCATGGGATCGAAAAGTCTCAAAGCCATCGCGGTCAGTGGCTCGGGCGCCCTGCATGTGGCCGAGCCCGAGGCTTTTATGACCGAAAGCTTGGCCATGCAGCGTTATCTGATGGGTGTTGATACCACCAAGAATTTGCGCAAGTTCGGGACCTCGACCTCATTCGAGGCGTGGAACAAGCTGGGCTCTATCCCGGTGCGAAACTACCAGGCAACCCAGATAGACCTTGATGAGGCAGACGCCATCGCCACGGCGGTCAAGGAAAAGCACTATATCGAAAAGGCCTTCGGTTGTTTCGCTTGCCCCGTCATGTGTTCGCAATACCAACGCGTTAAGGCGGGTCCTCACGCGGGCACCCGTGGCGAAAAGGTCGAAAGCCAGGATTACTGGGATTTTGGCGGCAAGCTAGGTATTTCCGATCCGGCCGCCGTACTCGCACTTAGCGAGCTTTGCACCCAGCTGGGCCTCGATAATACCAATGCAACCAATCCCATCGCCTGGGCTCTGGAGTGTTTCCAACGCGGCCTTCTCAGCACCGACGATACCGATGGCCTGGAGTTGGAATGGGGCAACGTCGAGGTGATCAGCCAACTTTTGGCCAAGATTGCCTATCGCGACGGCTTCGGGAGTTTGCTGGCGGATGGCAGTTTGGCGGCGGCTGAAAAGCTTGGTCGAAACTCTGAACGCTTCGCCATGCATATGAAAGGCCAGGACCTGGCCGAGGAGATGCGCGTCTTTAAGGGTTGGGCGTTGGCCATCGCGGTGGCCGAGCGCGGCGGCACCCATACCCAGGGCGGGCCGCTGACCGAACGCATGCCGCTGGAACCTGATCTGTCCATGCAGCGCTTTGGCGTGCCGACGGCGTTTGATCCAACCAGCTATGAGCATAAGGCCGAATTGGTGATCTACTACCAGCGCTTTCACAATCTGCTGGAAATCATGGGCATCTGCTTTTACGCGACCTATTGGTGCGGCTTGCAAATGATGGGGCCGGAGGAAGCCGCGCGGCTGTATTCCCTGGCCACGGGCGATACCAAGACCGCTGAAGAGCTAATGGCTGAGGGCGAGAAGATCCTTTACCTGCAAAAAGCCTTCAACATGCGCCACACAACTTTCGACCGCACCTCGGACTATCCGCCCGAACGCTTCATTAACGAGCCGGCGACAGGCCCGCATGCGGGCGAGCGCCTGGAGCGTCCCGATTGGGATAAATTGCTTGACGAATATTACAGTCAACGCGGCTGGGACCTAGCATCGGGCAAACCGACGCCGGAGAACTTTCGCACTGTTGGCCGGCCCGACCTTGCTTAATCCCTGCGAATGGGCGGCGGCGTGAAGGCGGTCACTGGTGGCGGCGTACCTTGAAAAACCTCAACCTCGACCAGACAGGAATGTGCCGACGGCCCCTGGGCCAGTGACGAGGTGCCCACGTCCCGGGTCAGCACATTGGCATTGCCATGCTTGTCCAGACTGCCAATCTTGCCGGGCTCCGCTGGGTCATACCAGGCGCCGGTGGGCAACTGTATGGTGCCAGCCCGTACCGCATCTGAAATTATGGCGCCGGCCAGGCATTGGCCCCGGTCGTTGAACAGGCGCACCACGTCGCCGTCCTTGATATTGCGTTCAACGGCATCGTCGGGGTGGATGGTCACGGCCTCCCTGTCCGCGATTTTTGATTCTCGCGAAACGATACCGTTGTCCAACTGACTGTGCAGGCGGGTGACCGGCTGGTTCGAGACCAGATGCAGGGGATAACTCTCGGTCAGCCCGGCGCCCAGCCATTCCGTTGGCTCAATCCATCGCGGATGACCGGGGCAATCATCATAGCCGAAACCAGCAATGGTATCGGACCAGATCTCCAGCTTGCCGGTAGGCGTGGCCAAGGGCTCGGCGACGGGATCGGCGCGGAAGCCAGCCATGAAAGTGCTTAGCTCCTCCGGTGGCGACAGATCCACCCGCCCGGCCCGCCAGAACGTTTCGAAGTCAGGCATTTCGTGGCCGGCCTTGGCGGCCCGCTGGTGGGATAGGTCATAGATGTGAAGCAGCCAATCCATCTCGTTCCGGCCCTCGGTGAAGGCATCGAGAAAGCCCATCTTTTGGGCCATGCCGCAAAAAATATTGTGGTCGTGGCGAGACTGGCCGACCGGCTCCATGACCTTGCGGTTCGCCAGCAGGGCGCTACCGTCGCGGAACGAGCCAGTGATATCATTGCGCTCTAACACGGTCGTTGCGGGTAGGACGATATCGGCATGGCGGGCGGTGGCGTTCCACCAGGGTTCGTGCACTACCACCGTATCGGGGCATTGCCAGGCCCTCAACAGGCGGTTTAGGTCCTGGTGATGATGAAATGGATTGCCGCCCACCCAATAAACCATACGGATGTCCGGATAGGTCATAGTTTTGCCGTTGTAATTGAAACGGCCGCCGGGGTTCAGCAGCAGATCGGAAATGCGCGCCAGGGGAATGAAATCTGAGACACCATTGCTCCCGGTATTCAATGTCGCCCAGGGTGCGGCAGGCATGTGCCGGCCTAAGGGCGCGGCAGAGCCATAGCCCAGGCCAAAGCCGCCCCCCGGCAGACCGATCTGGCCCAGGATAGCCGCGAGGGTAATGACCATCCAAAATGGTTGCTCGCCATGCTCCGTGCGCTGCAATGACCAGGCAACGTTGATTAGCGTACGTTTCGCCGCCATGCGCCGGGCCAGGGCGCGGATCTGTCCCGCCTCCAGGTCAACAATGGCGGCGGCCCAGTCGGCATCCTTGGCCTGGCCGTCCGCCTCGCCCATCAAATAGGGTAGGAAGCGGTCAAACCCAACGCAGTATTTCGCCATGAAGTCCGGGTTGTGAAGATTTTCACTGACCAGGGTATGGGCCAGGCCCAGCATCAAGGCTACATCCGTGCTGGGCCGTGGCTGGATCCATTCGGCCTTGAGAAAATCCGCCGCGTCGCCCCGCACCGGGCCGATGTTGACGAATTCCACCCCGGCCGTGGCGCAGGCGCGCAGGCCCTCCGCAGCGCTATGTTGCGCCACGCCGCCGGAATCCACCTGAGCATTCTTCAGCGGCACGCCGCCGAACGAGACGAACAACTCTGTATGTTCCGCGACAGCTGGCCAGGGATGATGGGCCATCTGCAGCTTTACCATGTTGCCCACCACATGGGGCAGGACAACCTCTGCCGCCGCCAGGCTGTAGGTATTGACGGAACGGGTAAAGCCCCCCGTCAGATTCAGGAAGCGCGACAATTGTGCCTTCGAATTATGAAACCGCCCGGCGCTGGCCCAGCCGTAGGAGCCTGCGTAAATGGCCTGGCCGCCATGCTCCCGCCGGACCCGTCCGATCTCGCCCGTGACCAGCTCGAACGCCTGGTCCCAGGATACCGGCACGAAAGGCTCTCCGCCACGGGAGCCACTTCCTTCACCACAAGGGCCCGAACCATTGTCGAGCCAACCGGCCCGCACCATCGGCTGTTCAATACGCAGTTTGTCATCCACTGCGTCCGCCAGCGAGCGCCCAATGGGCGAGGGATCGGGATCGTCCGCTACCGGGCGCAAGCTTAACCGGCCCCGGGCGTCACGCTCGGGATGATAGGCACCCCAGTGCGTGGCGGTGTAATGGTTCGATGGCTGCGAATGTTCGTTCATGTCCGCCCTCGAATTCTATTGTCTACAGCCGCAGCATTTTTCCCGGATTCATGATGTTGTCCGGGTCCAGGGCCCGTTTCACGCTGCGCATGACATCCACCGCCTCACCCAGCTCCGCCTCCAGATAGTCGATCTTGCCCGAGCCAACACCATGTTCGCCTGTGCAGGTGCCCTCCATGGCCTGGGCCCGCTTGCCCAGCCGGTCGTGGAAGTCATGGGCCAGGCGGTCCTCGTCGGGATCGCCATAGTTGGCGAGGATCGCCATATGAAAGTTGCCGTCACCCGCATGGCCCACGAAGGGCGAAACCAAGCCGGTCTGGGCTAGATCTTCTTGCGTCGCCATGATGCATTCCGCCAGGCGTGAGACCGGCACGCAAACATCGGTCGACATGGTATGCTGGCCCGGCTTGGCTGTGGCCAGGATGGCGTAATGGCCATTGTGCCGTGCGGCCCACAATTTATTGCGGTCTTCCAGTTTCGAGGCCCACTTGAAATCACCGGCACCAAAATCCGCCGCGATGGCTTGAACCTGTTCGGCCTGTTCCGTGACGCCGGCTTCGCTGCCATGGAATTCCATGAACAGGGTGTCGCCAATGGTGTACTCATCCAGCTTGCCGTAATCGCAGATCATCTTCATGCCGGTTTTATCCAGCAATTCGCAACGGGCAATGGGGATGCCGCATTGTACCACGGAAATCACCGTGTTGACGGCGGCCTCCAGATCGGGAAAGGAACAGACCGCCGCCCGGGTCGCTTCGGGAATGCCATATAGTCGTAGGGTAACCTCGGTGATCACGCCCAGGGTACCTTCCGAGCCAACGAACAGCCGCGTTAGATCATAGCCAGCGGAAGATTTGCGGGCCCGCCGGGCGGTCTGAATGATGCGGCCGTCTGCCAGCACCACGGTCAGGGCCAGCACGTTCTCACGCATGGCGCCATAGCGAACGGTCGTAGTTCCGCTGGCCCGCGTCGCCGCCATGCCGCCCAGGGAAGCGTCGGCGCCCGGATCGACCGGAAAGAACAACCCCGTATCACGCAAATATTCATTCAACGTATTGCGCGTAACACCGGCCTGGACTGTGCAATCCATGTCTTCGGCACTGACCCGAATGATCTCATCCATGCCGCTGACATCCAGTGAAACGCCGCCATGCAGGGCCAGGGTATGGCCCTCCAACGCCGTACCCGTGCCATAGGGAATAACCGGCGTATGGTGGGCGGCGCAGGCCTTGACGATGGCCGCAACCTCTTCGGTGTTACTGGCGAAGGCCACGCCCTCGGGCAGGGCGGCGGTATGATAGGCCTCGCCCGTGCCATGATGTTCGCGCACCGATTGGGCGGTGGAAAAACGCTCGCCCAACAGATCTTTCAACGTGGTGACAAGGGCGTCAGATAATATCCGTTCGCCGTTCGGGTCGATCGCAAGACTCATCACAAGCTTCCTTTTTGATTGGCCGGCTAAAATGACATAGCAGGCTTCATGATACCAGCACCCAACCAGGAAATTTGTGCTACAAAGCCTTAACAGCATCCGATAGCAAAAGAATGTGAGTAAACGTGAGCGAAGAGAAAAAACCGGACATTTCAGCTTCGACCGTTCTGTTGATCCGCGACAGCGCGGACGGCGTGGAAGTGTTCATGGTGGTACGCCACCACGAAATAGATTCCTTCTCGGGCGCCCTTGTGTTTCCGGGCGGAAAGGTTGATCCCGAGGATGCAGATGTGCGGGAATTCTGCCGTGGTGCTGAGGGCCTGGACGAGATGTTTTTGTCCCACCGCGTGGCGGCGGTGCGCGAGGCATTCGAGGAATGCGGTGTTCTATTGGCGGCCAACAAAGGCAGTGATGATTTGATTAAAGCCGATCAACTGGCTGGGATCGAAGCCCGCTGGCGGGCCGATCTGACGGCGGGCAAGATCACCATCACAGATGTCTGCCGCACCGAAGGCTTGATCTTGGCCCTGGACCAGATGGTCAGCTATGCCCATTGGATCACGCCGCGCATCGTGCCCAAGGGTTTCGATACACAGTTTTTCGTCGCCCGGGCCCCGGTGGATCATGTCGCCTTACATGATGGTTCCGAGTCCACGGATTCCGAATGGCTGCGGCCCGAGGCGGCAGTGGCCGATGCCGAAATGGGTAAGCGCACCGTTGTGTTTCCAACCCGGATGAATTTGTTGAAGCTGGCGCAATACAAGACCGTCGACGAAGCCATGGCCGCGGCCCGGGCCACGGCCACCGTGACCGTGCAGCCCGAGCCCGCCGAGCACCCTAAGGGGCGGACCTTGCGGATCCCGGTGGCAGCCGGCTATCCCGGCAGCCATTTTCTGGTTGAGGACGGCGGCGCGAAGGTCACTGTCCTGGAATAGCTAATTTGGGGCCACTTTGTAGGGGATTTAGTTAAATGGAGTTTAGTTCCGGGCGGCGGCTGGCGGCGGAATTTATCGGCACGGCATTCTTGCTGGCGGCCGTGGTCGGCTCCGGCATCATGGGGGAGAGCCTGGCGGGCGGCAATGTGGCCCTGGCTCTGTTGGGCAACACGATTGCCACCGGCGCCATCCTTGCGGTGCTGATCCTGGTCTTCGGGCCTATTTCTGGGGCGCATTTCAATCCCGCCGTCACTTTGGCTTTCCTGCTGCGGCGGGAGATCGCGCCGAGCGAGGCTGCGGTGTTCATCGGGGTACAGATTGTTGCTGCGATCTGCGGCGCTGCTGCCGCCCACATAATGTTTGCCGAACCCATATTGCAGATATCCACCAACGCCCGCACCGGCGCGGGGCAATGGTTCGCCGAATTCGTGGCCGCGTTTGGCCTGATCGCGACCATATTGGGTTGCGTGCGGTTCCGCCCCGATGCGGTGCCCTATGCGGTCGGCCTGTTCATAACGGCGGGCTATTGGTTCACGGCCTCGACCTCGTTCGCCAATCCGGCGGTGACCATCGCGCGGACCTTCACGGATACCTTCTCGGGCATTGCGCCAGGCGACGCGCCGGCCTTCATCGCCGCACAATTGGTGGGCGCCGTGGCCGCGACGGTGATCTTCGGCTGGTTGCTGCGGCAGAAGCCGTAACCGTCGCGCACGCGCCCAACTTTCGCATCTATACGCTTCGCCGTCTTGATTGACTTGGCTGCTGTCTCTAGGCTTAGGCTAGATCAAGCATGGGCAACACCGCCACGGCAATTCAGTTGAGGTTAGATTTCATGAGCAGGACAAAGGTTAGTGGTACGGGCGGTGAGGTACTGATGCATCAGTTGGTCGCACAAGGGGTCGAATATGCCTTCACCAACACAGGCAGCGCCGAGGCGGGCTTTTTTGATGCCTTTCTTACCGTGCCCGGCGTGCAACCGATCCTGCTGCTGGCGGAATCCCTCGTTCTCTCGGCCGCTGATGGCTATGCCAAGGCGGCCAACAAGCCATCCTTCGTGAACGTGCATCTAGCTGCCGGTACGCGCCAGGGTTCGGGGCAGTTGCAGAATTCCTATTTCGATGGCACGCCCATGGTGGTCACCGCCGCCATGCGCGATAACGGCTCGTTCGGCGATCACAACACCCTGGGTGCGTCCGGTGGCTTCAGCCAAATGGGCGCTGTCGAAGACATCACCAAGAACCGCTGGGAGGTCACGGACGGCGGCGGCATCGCTATGGCGACGCGTCGGGCCTTCAAGGAAGCCATGACCATGCCCACGGGACCGGTCTATGTGGCCTATTCTTCCCCCGCTTTGGATCAAACCGGGATCGAGGCCACGATCCAGGCTGCCCAGGGCCTGGAAGTGGCGCAAACGCCCAACGGCGGCACCCTGGAAAAAATTCATGACGCCCTGCTGAATGCGGAAAACCCCCTGGTCGTCGTCGGACCGGACGTGCGCAATTCGGGCGGAACGCGCGAAATGCTTGATCTGGTGGAAAATTACGCCCTGCCCGTGGCCGTTGGGTTTTTCGATTACGGCGGCTTCCCCATGCAGCATCCCAACTATGTCGGCCCGATCGACGGCATGTCCGACAAAGGCTACGACGTGGTTTGCTGTATCGGCTATCGCCAGAACACCCGCGCCAGCGCCGAGGACGAGAAATTCACCGACGCCGGCATGATCATCGGTATCGGCCAGGATCCGGCCATGCTGGGCAATACCTTTGCCCTGGACCTTGATGTCCTGGGCGATGTCAATCATACCTTGCGCGCCTTGAACGCTTTGTGGAAGCCCGATCATGCAAACCTGGCCCATATTCAGAAGCGCAAGATGGGTCTGGGGGAACAGAGCGCGGCGCGCCTGGCCAAACAATCCGACGGCGCCTTGAGCCATGCCAAGGACAATCCCATCCATCCCATGTACCTGGGCGATGCCATGGCGCGTAATCTGGCCAGCAACTCTGTCGTCGTGTCCGAGAATTTCCGGGCATTTGATCATCTCATGCCATTTGGCTATGGCGACAACGACATGAGCCTGGTGCGCACCGCCGGCGGCAGCCTCGGATACGGTCTGGGAAGCGCCATCGGGGCGCAGCTGGCCGCACCCGACCGTCCCGTGGTGCTTTCCATCGGCGATGGCGGCGTGATGTACAGCTCATCGGGCTTCTGGACTATGGCGCGTTACAGCCTGCCGATCCTGACCGTGGTCTGGAACAACATGAACTATCAGACCGTGCGGACCAACTTCGCGGCCTGGGGCGGCAACATGAAGGACCAGAACAAGTATCCTGAAACCTATCTAGGCGACCCAGCTATCGACTTCGTGCTGCTGGCCAAGGCCCAGGGTATCGAGGGCGAGCATGTGCATGAGCCGGGCGAGTTGGAAGCCGCGTTACAGCGCGGCAAGGATGCCCAAGCCACGGGCGAGCCACATCTGCTGGACGTACACATCACCACCATCGGCGACGGCGCGGATTCGACCTGGCACAAGGCAATAGCCGCACATCTGTAGTGTTCACTAAGGCTGGGGCGGAATTTCCGTTATTTTTCGGACGGCCTCGTCAATATGGGCATAAAACGCCTTGGCGAAGGTATTGGTCAGGGGTACGCTTTGTCGGCGGCCATCGGCGGCTTCGATAACCGAGTACCTATCGCGTTCAAGATACTGCCTGACCGCGGATCCGAAGTCAGTCTCATCATCCAATACAAGAATTCTCAAAGCACAAGACCATATCAAATACAACTGCATGACCAATACATGTAGTTGTAGACATGCACCGCGGCTATAACCTTTCGCAATGGGAAATTGGTCTAATTTCGGAACGGATAAGGATCAAAATCACAAATTACTAATATTGAATGTGCTATCGCAACATCAATACTACTGAAAAGATGGTGGATGATGCCAATTTGTCTCTTCAAGAATGAGGCTTTTGACCCTGATACTAGGTGTATTCTAAAAAACCGGATAGGTATCTGCGACCGCCGGAATTTTCATCATTGCGTCCGCCCAGGCCGCCAGGCCCTCCCGCCCCTTGCGCCAATCGTCGGCGGCGTGGCGCCAATCGGCATAGCCGAGGGAGGCGATCGCGGCGATGGTGCCGAGGTTGAGAATCGCGTCTTGACCGGCGAGCCGGTTTTCCAGGGCATCGTAACAGCGGCGCGCGCGCAAGCTTTCCTTTTCGATAACGGCGGGGGATTGCTCGCTGGGTTCGCGGCGTTTTTCATAGGAGCAATGGAACAGCGTATCCATGAGCAGGGAGCTGATCCCCTCAAGCTCGAGCACCGCCTCGGCTGCCACCGCATCACTCGGCAATAGTTTTCCGCCCGAGAGGTCATTTAGATAGCGGCTGATGATCAAGGTCTCACAAAGAAAGTTGCCTGCGTCCGTCTCCAGTGCCGGGACCTTGGCGCCAGGACCGTGTTGCAGCAGGAAATGGTTCTCGGCGGCCAGAGGAGAGGCATCGACTTCCTCTACCGCCAGGCCGGCGGCGCGGGCGGCGATGCGGGCGCGACGGGCATATGGGGAGTTTCCGGAAACGAATAGTTTCATTGGGTTTCCTCCGATACGTTAGGGGATACGTTGGATGATGTGTTTGCGGCATTGGGAAAGGCTTCCGGTGTGCCGAACGGCAAGGTTTCGACATAAATGGATGTGGACGGAAAGGCGAAGCCGCTACCCGTCCCCTCTACGATGCCCTTAATGGCGAAGGCCAAGTCTTCCTTCACCCGCATCCACTGCGGCCAGCGGGTCGTGGAGGTAAAGCAATATAGCAGGATGTCGATGGAGCTGTCGTTGAAGCTGTCCACATGGATCAGCGTCGTCACTTTCGCTGGGTCCGTTTCAAAATCGTCGTTGTCGTAGATGTGCTCCTTGATGCCGTTGACGATCTGTCGCAACTGCCCCTCAGTCGCGCTGTATTCGACGCCGATTTTCCAATAAATCCGCCGGTTGGTCATGCGTGAAAAATTGATCACCGCGTCTCCCGCCAGCTTGTCATTGGGAATGGTTGTCAGAGCCTTATCAAAGCGGCGGATCTTGGTGGTGCGGAAACCGATATCCTCCACCGTGCCCTCGACGCCCGCGCCCCTGATCCAATCGCCCTTTTCGAAAATACCGTCCAAAAAAATGGTTACGCCGGCGAACAGGTTGGCGATCAGGTTTTGCGCCCCAAAAGCCACCGCCATGCCCACCAGGCCCAGGCCGCCCAGCACCGCCCCCACATTGAATTGCCATTCCTCCAGCACCGCCACGACGCCGACGCAGACAATGACAAAGCACGCCAGCTTTGCCACGAATTCCTTCAGGCTATCGCCCAGGGTTGTGTGGCCAAGGGCGCCAAAGGCCTTGTCGATCAGGAATGATAGTGGCTCGACACAGCGGTACAGGGTCCAGAATATGGCAAAAGCGATAAGGGACCGTACTAGGCGGGTCAGTAGGACATTGATCTCTTCCGGGAACGAGACCACCTGGGTCGCCGCATACAATCCGATGATGACAAAGACAAAGCGTAGCGGCTGTTCCAGGGCCGTGATCAGCTCATCATCAAAAGCATTCATGGTGCGCCGGGTAATGCTCCCTAAGGTGCCCAGCACGATTCGGGTAAAAACGCGGCGCAACAGCAGAAACAATATGAACACCGCCAGCGCTGACAACACCTGGCCTACGCCGACGCCAAACAGCGCCGTCTGCCAAACACTAAGAACCTCGGTCCACAATCCGGACATACTTTCCATCAGGCACTGGCCTCCACCGCCGCGGACAGTATGGATGCAGCCCCCGTTGCCAGCACTTCGCAACCCAGGACGATATCCTCGATATGGCTGTCCTCGGCGAAATCGTGGCTGATACCGCCAATGGATGGGATGAACAGCATGGCACTGGGCATCACCGTGCAGATTACGGCGGCATCGTGGAAGGCGCCCGAAGGCATGGCGGTCCAGTTGCCCGGCGCGTGGCTTTCCGCCGCCTTGGCCAGATGGCCGCGGAAGCCTGCGTCCATGTGGGCTGGCGCGATGCGTACCCTTGATGGCTTCGCCTCGACCACGGCGCCGCCCCGTTTGTTGATCTCTCCCACCAGGCGATGAGCGGTTGCCTCGAAGCGGTCCAGAATGGCGGTGTCCACGTCCCGATACTGCAATTCCAGCTCGGCGTAACCGGGAACGATGGACGGGGCGCCGGGGCGCAGCAGAACCCGGCCCATGGTCCAGACGGAACGAACGCCCGCAACCTTGGGAAATTCTTCGTTTATGGCATTGGCCAGGGCATAAAGCGCCGTTGCCGCATCCTTGCGTCCGGCCATCATTGTCGTGCCCGCATGGTTCTGCTGTCCGGTGAAGGTAAAGACCATACCGCCCAGACCAACGATGCTTTCAACAATGCCAATGCGCAGTCCGTCATTTTCCAGATGCGGGCCCTGTTCGATATGCGCCTCGAGGAAGCCCAAATAGTCATGATTCGCCGAAGACAGGCGCGGCACGCCGGTCAGCCCTGCCTGGGCCAGGGCATCCGAGAGGGTGACGCCGTCCTTGTCCGCTAGGCCGTCTTCCGCCTCGGCCGGAAAGCCACCGCAAAAGGAACGGCTGCCCAGGCAACCATAGAAGCGGGATTCCTCATCCTGCCAGGATACCGCATCCACTGGTAGGTTCTTAGTCGTGGGGTCTTCCGCCAGGGCGCGCGCGACCTCCAGGCCATATGCCACGCCGAGGGCGCCGTCCAGCCAGCCGCCCGTGGGCTGGGTATCGGAATGGGAGCCGATCAACAGGGCTGGACCTGGGTTGGTGGATCTGCCCAGCACGTTGCCGACACCGTCGATCGTGGTTTCCAGCCCGGCGTCTTGATAGCGCTCCGCCAGCCAGCGTCGGGCGGCCATGTCTATCTCGGAAAAAGCCGGCCGCACAACGCCGATGCCCGCGGCACCCATGGCGCGCAATGTCCGCAGATCTTCCAGCAATCGTTCGCCGTTTATTTTGATCATGACCTTGTCCAATCGACTCGATTTATATCGATGCGCCTTGGTATAACATCTCATGCCCACCATGGCCCATGACATAGACAATAAAAAAAGAAACCGAAACCATGACAGATACATCCGCCTTCGAACGCAGCCATGACATTTTGATAGACGCGCCGGCCAAGGCGGTGCTGGATTATATTTCCAACCCCAATTCCTGGTCGGAATGGATCGCCGCCTCGCACGAAATGGATAGCCCCAACCGGCCGCTGGTTGTCGGCGATACCTTTTGCGAACAATGGCACACGCGTACCGGTCCGGCGGTTTTGAATTGGCGCGTCTTGCAGTGTGAGCCGCCCCATTTGTGGATCGCCGAGACTGGGACTCAATTTATCGGACCAATTATTGCCCGTTACGATGTGGAGCAAGTCGGCGATCAGGTGCGCTATACCCGCACCATACTGAACCCGGCCCGGCCCAAACCACCGACGGCCGAGATGATCGAGCGGATCGATGCCGAAGCCAAGGTTTGCCTGGAAAAGATCAAACGTAATGTCGAGGCACGGGTCGCCGCCGGCACACTATAGTTACCCGTGGAATAAACGTAGCAACAGGTCAGTTAGATGGATTTCAGTTTAAGCCCCGAGCATCAAGCCCTGAAGGATATGTCCCGGCGTTTCGTTGAGACCGAGTTTCCACGGGAGAAAATTCTGCGATGGGTCCACGACAAGGTGGAACCGCCGCGCGAGGCATTCTTGAAGCTTGGTGAACTGGGCGTGTTTGGCTTTCTGCTGCCGCCTGAATATAGCGGCCTGGAGAAAGTAGACCCCACGGGCATGGTGGTTTTCGTCGAGGAGCTGTCCCGCGCCTCCTCCGCCCTGGCGACCCATTATGGCCGTGCCGCCGTGATCGTCGGGCCGCAGATCGCGCGATTTGCCTCGCAGCAACAGAAAGATCTGGTTCTGCCCAAGGTGGTGCGTGGCGAGGTTCAGTTGGCGCTTTGTCTGACCGAGACGGAGGCCGGCTCCGACGCCGCTGCCATCTCTACGCGGGCGGAGGAGCAGGCGGACGGATCGTATCTGATCAATGGCACCAAGATGTATAATAGCCAGATCGAAAGTGCCGGCTTTGCCGTCATCGCCGCGCGCACCGATCCTGATAAACCGAAGCATGACGGCATTACGTTGTTTCTGGTGGAAAATCCCGGTCAGCGGCCAGAGATCGAATACCATCGGATCGAAACTCTGGGCATGGCCATGATCCCGACCTATTCCATTGCCTTCAATGACCTTCATGTCTCGGTGGACGCCATTATCGGTGGCCGCGGAAATGGCTGGCAAGGATTACTAGGCGGTCTGGACAACGAACGTTTCTACCATGGTGCCATTGGCGTCGGCGCGGCGCAAGGCATCATCGACATGGTGCTTGACTATGTGAACCAGCGCATCGCCTTTGGCCGGCCCTTGGGACGCTTGCAGGCGATACGTCACAAATTAGTTGATATGCAGATGGCTGTGGACAGCGCGCGGCTGCTGACGTACCGGGCAGCCTGGAAGTTGGAGAATGACAGCAGCTGCCACAGGGAGGCCTCCATGGCGAAGGTTGCCGGCGCTGAGGCCTATATGATGGTTGCGCATCAGGGCCTGCAGCTGTTGGGTGGTTTCGGCTACAGCGTGGAAAGTGGTCTGCCTATGCACTTTGCGGACGCAAAATTATTTGAGATTGGTGGCGGTGCCATGGAAATCCAGCGTAATATCATTGCCAAGGAAATGGGCCTCTAAATAAGCTGGGAGCGTAAGGGATCGTGCAGCTCGCATCGAAAGTTCATCAGGCGGCGGATTTCAACGCCGTACAGGAGCTCTATCACAGCAATGGTTGGACCGACGGCCTGCCCATCGTGCCGCCCACGGCTGAGGCGGTCGAGGCTTGTCTGGAATGGGCCATGATGCCCGCCGAACAACTGATCGGCGTCGAACCGGTGCGGGAACGTCCGATCACGGTGGAGAAACTGGCCATTAATGCGGTGATGGCGGGCTGCCTGCCCATGCATTTCCCGGTCGTTATCGCCGCCGTGACGGCCATGATGCAGCCGGAATTCCTGCTGCATGGCGCCACGGCCAGCACGGGGGGCTGCGCCGTCATGCTGGTTTTGAACGGACCGATCCGCCAGGAATTATCCGCCTGTCCGACCTTTAACGTGCTGGGCGCCAGCGACCGGGCCACCACCGCCATAGGCCGCGCCCTGCGCCTGATCCTGATCAATGTTTTCGATGTACGGCCGGGCGGTATTGACCGTTCTACCATCGGCCATCCGGGCAAGATCAGTTATTGCCTGGCCGAAGACGAGGACGACAGCAACTGGTTGAGCTTGGCGGAGCAGAACGATATTCCAAAAGAGGCCTCAGCTGTCACCGTCATGGCCGCCGGCGCGCCGCGCCAAATCATGAATGAATGGACCACGGAACCTAGGGAGATCCTGGAGACATTCGCTGCGGAAATCCGCGCAAACATGCGGCATTATTCCATCTGGCCCGGCAACTACGCCATCATCGTACCTCAGCAGCTGCGCCGCCATTTGCAGAAAGTGGGGTGGAGCAAGGCCGATGTTCAGGAATTCATTTTCGAACGCGCCCGCATTCACCGCCGGGAATGGGCGGAAGTGGGCAAGGGATCCGTCGTGCGTGACCGAGGCGATACGGTTTATCCTGCGATGGCAAGCCCGGATCAATTGCTGGTCATCGCGGCCGGCGGACCGGCGGGAGGATTTGGTGCAGTCATTCCGCCCTGGCTGGGCCATAAGAGCCATGCGGTAACCATGGCCATCGGCATCTGCCTCGATTGTGAGCCGCCAAGAACGTAGAGTTTAAATACCTCAGGAAGGGGATCGTAATGACATTGCAGGTATTGGACCCGAGTAGCGAGATGGCGACGGAGCTGGGCAACCCCGCGCCGCGCCTAGCCTCGCTCCAGGGCAAGACCGTTGGCTTTATCTCCAACGGCAAGGAAGGCACTGTTGGGTATTTTTCCCATCTCGACAAAATGCTGCGGGATGAGTTCGGTGTCGCCGAGGTGATCGTGCGGGTGAAATCGAACTACAGCGCACCCGCTGACCCGGCCATCGTAGCGGAAATTTCACGATGGGACGCAGTCATCTCGGGCCTTGGCGATTGAGGCAGTTGCTCGTCGTGCAGTTTGCATGACGCAGTAACAGCAGAGCGACTAGGTGTCCCAGCGATCGGCGTCATGACGACGCAATTCGTCAGCGCGGCGGAATTGATGTGCCGTGTCTTGGGCATGCCGGACTATTCATTCGGTGTGATTGACCATCCCGTGAGCAGCGCCGATGATGCGGGTCTGGCGGTCATGGCGTGTAGCACCATTGATCAGGCCAGATCGCTGCTATTGCGGGATTAGCCGCGGCATGCTCCAGATTGTAATCAACGCCGCATTTTCTTGACGTTCATCCCATGAACGCGGTAGTGTTCACCATCTGAACACCGATTCGGCTGGGCTCACTCCAGCCGGTGTTTGAGGGCATGGGATGAGCAGCGAACAGACTTTGGATGAGGGTGAGAGTACCGCTGACTGTGCGGACAATGAAACCCGTATTACAATGGAAATGCTGCACGCGGTAGATGGCGAGGAGAGCCTATCACAGCGTGGCCTAGCGGCACGCCTGAACATCGCTCTGGGGCTGACCAATGCCTATCTGAAACGTTGCGTCCGGATGGGTTTGGTCAAGGTGCGGCGAACTCCGTCGAATCGCTATGCCTACTACCTCACCCCCAAGGGTTTTGGCGAGAAGTCGCGATTGACGGCGAACTATCTTTTCCGCTCCTTCGACTTCTATCGCAAGGCCCGAAACCAGTGCGACCAATTGCTTGGTGAAGCCGCCGACAGTGGGCTGTGCCGGGTTGCCCTTGTGGGCGCTGGCGAACTGGCGGAAATCGCACTTTTATGTGCTCTGCAACATGAGGTCGAGGTGGTGGGCGTGGCCGACGAAGGCGCAACTGCGAACCGTTTTCGCCATGTCGATCTGGTCCGCGATCCGACCTCTCTGCCCGCTTTTGATCTGATCCTGATCTGCGATGCAAAAGACCCCCAGGGCAGCTTTGAAAAACTGGCTGGCCAATTCGGTCCGGACGCGATAAGAGCGCCTGGATTGCTAAAAATTTCCTCGCCTCTACTTCGTGACGGCCCAACCGGCGAAGTGGTGGATATAGACTCATTGGAGACACCATCATGACCTCGCCCTCAACTCAGTGGTATGCGGTATACACGCATACCCGGACGGAGCGGTGGGCGCGCAGCAACCTGTGGGAGCGTGGTTTTGAGGTCTATTTACCGGAATACCTTAAGGAACGGCGGAACGCGCGCAAGACCGATTGGGTCAATGCGCCGCTGTTTCCGCGTTATCTGTTTGTCACCGCCGATCCGAAGTCTCCCGGCCGGCGTTCCATCAACACCGCCCCTGGCGTGGTTAGTCTGGTTAGCTTTGGCGAGCGGCCGGGCCTGATAGCGGATGCGGTGATACAGGAAATCCGTAGCCGCGAGGACGAGGCCGGCCACGTTCGATTGGTGGATCCGAACACGTTGGCGCCCGGTGATCTGGTGCGTTTGGAAAGCGGTGCCATGGCGGATCATGTGGGCCTGTTCGAGCGCTGTGGCGATGCCGAACGGGTGGTTATCCTGCTCAATCTGCTGGGCCGGGAGGTCAGGGTCAAGGTGCCGTCGAACAGCATTGCCCGGGTGCTGTAAGGCAGGCTGTAGATGGCCTCGTTATTTGTCTGGCCGGTAACAAATAGAGGGCACAGTATGACGCGTGACACAGCCATTGCCAAAGCGGCGGATCATTTCGATAGCGGTGCCTTTTTCGAGGACCTGTCCCGCCGGGTTGCCATTCGTTCCTCGGCCCAGGTCCGCGAACTGCGCCCTGAACTGGAGCGCTATCTAGTTGAGGAAATGACCCCCATGCTGGAGGGTCTTGGTTTCACGGTGGCGATCCATGCCAATCCTGACCCCCGTGGCGGCCCGTTCCTGGTGGCCGAACGCATGGAAAACCCCAACCTGCCCACCCTGTTGAGCTATGGCCACGGCGATGTCGTGCGTGGCTTTGAAGGGGACTGGCGCGAAGACCGCGATCCCTGGAGCATGGTCAAGGACGGGCAGCGGTGGTATGGCCGGGGCACGGCGGACAACAAGGGGCAGCATTCGATTAATCTCGCCGCCCTGGCGTCGGTTTTGCAGGTGCGGGGAAGCCTGGGCTTCAATTGCAAGATTTTGCTGGAGATGTCCGAGGAAGTCGGCTCGGTTGGTCTCGGCGCCTTCGCCGCCGGTCATTTGCAGGAATTACGGGCGGATCTGTTGATTGCCTCGGATGGGCCGCGTCTGGCGCCGGATCAGCCCACCCTGTTCATGGGTAGCCGTGGCGCCCTTAATTTCGAAATGACGATTGACCTGCGCGAGGGCGCCCATCATTCGGGCAACTGGGGCGGTTTGATTTCCAATGCCGGCACCCGCATGGCGAATGCATTGGCGGTTTTAGTCGGGCCAAAAGGCGAAATTCTGGTGCCGGAGCTACGGCCCGAGGAAATTCCGGCTTCCGTGCGGCAGGTGCTTTCCAGGATCAAGGTCGGCGGCGGCGATGATGGCCCGGTGGTCGAGGAGGACTGGGGTCAGCCTGGTCTGACGCCGGAGGAGCGGGTGTTTGCCTGGAACGCCTTTGAAGTTCTGGCCATGAAGGTCGCCAACCCGGACCGGGTCGCCAACGCCATCCCCCCCGACGCCAAGGCTTGGTGCCAGATCCGCTTCACCGTTGACCGCGATCCCGCCACCTTCCTGCCCGCCATTCGAGCCCATTTGGATGCCAACGGCTTTCACGACGTCGCCGTGGGGCAGAAAAATGAAGGCTTCGTCATGCGCGCCTCCCGCCTACTACCCGATCACCCTTGGGTACAATGGGCCAGTGCATCGTTACGCGAAACAACGGGCATGGAGCCGGCCATCCTACCCAACCTGGGCGGTTCCCTACCCAACGATATTTTTGCCGAGACCCTTGGGCTACCCACCATTTGGGTGCCCCATTCCTATGCGGCATGTTCCCAGCACGCGCCGAACGAACACGCCTTGGAACCCATTATGCGTGAAGGCCTGCAGATCATGGCGGGATTGTTCTGGGATTTGGGCGAGGGCGATGTGCCGGAATGGAGGACCACATGAGCGTGAGAGGTATCAAGATCGGCGGCCGGGCCGTCGGCGATGGCGCCCCGGCGCTGTTGATTGCCGAGGTCGGCCAGGCCCATGACGGTAGCCTGGGCACGGCGCATGCCTTCATTGATGCCTCCGCCGCCGCCGGTGCCGATGCGATCAAGTTTCAGACCCATATCGCGGCGGCGGAATCCACCCTGGATGAAGAATTCCGGGTTAAGTTCTCAAAGCAAGACGCCACCCGCTATGATTATTGGCACCGTATGGAATTCACACCCGAGCAATGGGCTGGACTGGCGGAACATGCAGCCGAGAAAGAACTGATTTTCCTCAGTTCCGCATTTTCCGTCGCGGCGGTGGAACTGCTGGACAAACTGGGCCATCCGGCCTGGAAGATCGGCTCTGGTGAATATAAATCCATGGATCTGATGGCAGCCATGGCGGCGACGGGGGGGCCAATATTGCTCTCCACGGGGATGAGCCGCTGGGCCGAGATCGCCGACAGCGCCGCCGGCATCCGTGCCTTGGGTGTCGATCTGGCGCTTTTTCAATGCACCTCGCGCTATCCCACGCCCCTGGACGCGGTTGGTCTGAACGTGATTGATGAATTGCGCGATGCTCATGGCTGCCCGGTTGGCTTGTCCGATCACAGCGGCAGCCCGTTTCCCAGCCTGGCCGCCCTGGCCCGCGGCGCCGATATGATCGAGGTGCATGTCACCTTTGACCGCGGCCTGTTCGGCCCCGACGTACCGGCATCATTGACCTTTGACCAGTTTCGCCAGGTCGCTGACGCCCGAGAAGCTTTTGCCCAGATGGATGCCAATCCGGTTGACAAGGACGTGATCGCCGATGAACTGGAAACCATGCGCGGCCTGTTCACCAGAAGCCTCGCGCCCACGCGGGCACTTGGCAAGGGCACCGTGTTGGCGGCGGATATGGTAACCGCCAAGAAACCAGGCACGGGCATTGCCGCGACCCGGTTGGAGGAAATGCTGGGCCGTACCTTGGCCCACGACGTGGCTGCTGACCGTTTGCTGCGTCTAGAGGATCTGCAATGAGTAGTAACAAAGCCCGGCGCAAAATCTGCGTCGTGGTCAACAGCCGGGCTAATTATGGCAGGATCAAATCGGTCATGCGGGCGATCCAGGATCATCCCGATCTTGAATTACAAACCATCGTCGGCGCCTCGGCGCTGCTTTATCGCTTTGGCCATGCGGTCGACAATATCCGCGCCGATGGCTTCGAACCCTCGGCCACAGTCTATTCCATCGTTGAAGGCGAAAACCCGACCACCATGGCGAAATCCACCGGCATGGCGATCATGGATCTGTCGACCCAGTTCGAAAACCTGCGCCCTGATGTGGTGCTGACCGTGGCCGACCGTTTTGAAACCATTGCCACCGCCATTGCCGCTTCCTACATGAATATTCCCGTCGCCCATACTCAGGGCGGCGAGGTCACGGGCAGCATCGACGAAAGTGTCCGCCATGCCGTCTCCAAATTGGCCCACGTGCATTTTCCAGCCACGGAATTGGCCAAGGATTATTTGTTGCGTATGGGGGAAGAAGAGGTGCGGGTGCATATGACCGGCTGCCCGGCGATTGATCTGATTGCTGATCTGGACCTGGCCTTGCCGCCTGATCTATTCACCTCCAACAAAGGCGTCGGCGCTACTCTGGACCCGAGCCAGCCTTACCTGGTGGTGCTGCAACATCCCGTCACCACGGAATTNGGCCAAGGCTTCGAGCAGGTGCANGAGACCTTGGCGGCCGTTNTGGCTTTGNATATGCAGACCGCNTGGTTGTGGCCGAACGTGGATGCGGGCTCCGACGATGTCTCCAAGGGTTTGCGCATGCATCGCGAGATCAATGGCGACGGCAAGCTGCATTTCTACCGCAACTTCACGCCCGAGGATTATGCCCGCCTGATAGCCAATGCGGCCTGTCTGATCGGCAATTCCTCCTCCGGCTTGCGTGAGGGTGCATTTCTGGGCACGCCCACCGTCGATGTTGGCACCCGTCAGGCACGGCGGGAGCATGGCGAGAACGTGGTCCATGCGGGCTATGACCGGGCCGAGGTCGAGACCAAGGCGCGGCAACAAATTGCTCATGGCCGGTATTCCAAATCGGCGCTGTTCGGAGACGGCAGCGCGGGTAGGCAAATAGCCGATGTTCTTGCCGGCGCCCCAGTCAGTGTGCAAAAGCGACTTTCCTACGGCTAGCCATGGCCCCGGCCCGGCAACAGGCGTTACAGGACGCGGTCAGGGAACTGATGCCCCTGGCGGCAGATATATTCGATCAAGCCAAGGCCGCCAGCCGGGACGTCGAAGGCGTTACCCGTCCGGCCTGGAGCACCCAGGACCATGCGGCGGCAGAAATCCTGCTTCACGCCGCGCAACAGCATGGCCTGACAACCCGCATGGACGCCATTGGCAACACCTACGCCATTTTGCTGGGGCGGGATAAAAATACACCGGGCATCCTTAGCGGCTCGCATCTGGACTCCGTCGCGCGCGGCGGTAATTTCGATGGTTTAGCGGGCGCCGTAGCAGCCGTCATTGCCCTGGCTGCGATAGGCCGACTGGGAGAAGTGCCACCCTGCAATTTGACCGCCATGGGTACGCGCTGCGAGGAGAGCGTCTGGTTCGGCATTGCCTATGTGGGTGCGCGCTTGGCCGTGGGCAACATGGAGCGGGCGGAGTTTGATGCGCTGATGCGCCTGGATAGCGGCTGCTCCATCGCCGGCCATATGTCAGACCTGGGGCTGGCGGTGGATGAGATCTGGTGCGCCGGCGCTCCGGAAATCAGACCCGCCAACACCAAGGCCTTTCTGGAGCTGCATATCGAGCAAGGCCCCTTGTTGATCGAGCAGGATGCGCCCCTGGGCATCGCCACCGCCATTCGCGGTAATCTGCGCTATGGCGATGCCGTTTGTCATGGCGCCTACCAGCATTCCGCCGCTACGCCCCGGCGCCTGCGTCGGGACACGGTCTTGGCGGTCACGGAATTGCTGCAACGGTTGGAAGCGTTGTGGCACGAGATAGAGGACGGTGATGATCCTTCGGCGGTGTTCACCGTGGGCAAGCTGTTTACCGATGCTGCGAACCATGCACTGACCAAGGTGCCCGGTGAATGCCATTTCAGCATCAACTTCGGCAGTACGGAGCAATCTTCCCAGGACCGTTTCGCGGCCGCCATCGGTACCATGACGGATGAGATCGGGCGCCGCAGGCAGGTTCAATTCGTTCTGGGCGAGTCGGTGGGGTCGTTGCCAACGCCGCTGGATCCAGGTTTGCGTACGAGCCTGCTCGCCAGTGCCAAGAATTTGGACATTCCCGCCATCGAATTTGCCACTGTGGGCCATGATGCCTCAATCTTTGCCCGCGCTGGCATACCGGCGGCGGTGTTGCTGGTGCGTAACGATGACGGCAGCCACAATCCACATGAAAAGATGGATTTGGCGGATTTTGAACGGGGCGTGCAGGTCCTGGCCGCGGCCATCCTCGATCTGGCCGAAAAATAGCCTATTCGGCCTGCATCGGATTTTTCAGCACGCCGACGCCTTCGGTCTTTACCTCGACGACATCACCGGCTTTCAAGGCGCTGGTTCGCCCTGGCGTCCTCGTATAGACGACATTGCCAGGGTGCAGGGTAATGGTGCGGCTGATATGACTGATGATCGTGGCGACACCGTGGATCAGCGTAATTCAGACCGCGCACTATTACCGGACCCAGGGGCGCGAACGTATCGGAGGCCTTGGCACGCAGCCACTGCAGATCACCCGCCCGCCAATCGCGGGCGCTGACATTATTGCCGACGGCGATGCTAAAGATATGCTCTGGTGCATCGGCGGTACTGACATTGTGGGCTTTGCGGCCAATGACAACGACCATTTCACCTTCGTAATGAACGCTGGAACTGTGAGATGGCAGCACAATGGCCTGGTTGGGCCGATCACGGCGGAGGGTAGATTCGCGAACAGCTTCGGCTGGGCGCCGCCGCTCATGCCGGCATGGCTGCGGTAGTTCAGCCCCACCGCGATGACCTTGCCCGGCAGCACCGGGGCCAGCAATGTAACCGCCGCCAGTTCTCGCACGGCACCAGTACTATGATGGGGGCGATAGGGGGCATCGAAAATGGCATGGACGTGCTGATCTTGCAGCAAGCCGTAATGGGTTCCGTTCTGATCCGCGAAACGTTCATAGCGCCTGACCTCCGCCGCTGCCGTCTGACAGACCATGACCGCAAAGGCAGCGATTATCGTTAAACGCATCATTCGAATTGTTCGTTGGGCAAGGCGCCAAATATGTCTCCGCGCGGCACCCAGGCGCGTGTTTCATTCAGCTCCATCCGGCACCAGGCACCCTGGCAGCCGAGCAGTTTTCCAATCACGCCTGCTTCCGCCCGCAGCACCACCGGCGCTTCATCCTTCGGCGCTTTTCTAAACTCACCAATGTCCGTGCGCAGCATGGCCATGCGCCGGCCGCTTAACAGGCTACGGTGCATCCAGCCTTCCGTGCCTTCCGCATCGCGGACCTTGCGCCAAGATTCGTACTCCGCCATGATGAGCAGCGGCACGCCAAAACGGCGATAGACCCAGGTGATGGGATAGCGCACACCGGGACCGGCGCGCATATTGACGACTTCCGCCGACAACGAGACGAAACGAGGTGTCTGCAGCCCGGATGATCCAGGGCGCACCGCCGGCGCGGCCTTCTTGGCCATCCCGTCATCAGCCTTGCTGACAGGCGCGGCGGCTATGGTCAGCACGACCAGGGTTAGGGGCAGAAAAATGCGAGAAATCAGCTTCACCCCAACGTTATGCCAAGGCGATGAGCGGCAGGTCAAGCATGTATTCGCCACCTGTTCATTTGTCGACGGGCGCACAGTCTGCTAGAGACGTATGAGCGAGAATTTTTTCGGCCATTTCTGGCCCCAACCATGCCTGCGTGAGATGTTTCATGTCGCAAAACAAACCCTTGGTTATCGTGACCCGCAAGTTGCCGGATGTGACCGAAACGCGGATGATGGAATTGTTCGACACCCGTCTGAACGTGACCGACGACCCGATGAGCCATGAAGACCTGATCGCGGCGGTAAAGTTCGCCGACGTTCTGGTGCCCACCGTAACGGACAGGATTGATGCCGATGTCATCGCGAACGCGGGCGAACGGCTGCGCCTAATCGCCTCGTTCGGGACCGGTTGGGATCACATCGATCATAACGCGGCCCGCGAACGGGGCATCATGGTAACTAACACTCCCGGAGTCCTGACCGAGGACACGGCGGATATGACTATGGCCCTGATGCTGTCCGTGCCCCGGCGCGTGGCCGAGGGGGAGCGTGTCTTGCGTGCCGGCAACTGGCAGGGCTGGGGTCCGACCTGGATGCTGGGCCATCGTATTTGGGGCAAGCGCCTGGGTATTATAGGCATGGGCCGGATCGGTACTGCCGTGGCGCGGCGGGCCCGCGCCTTTGGCCTGTCGATCCACTATCATAACCGCCACCGGGTGGATGCCGCCATGGAAGCGGAGCTGGAGGCGACATACTGGGAAAGCCTGGACCAGATGTTGTCGCGAATGGANATNATCTCGGTCAATTGCCCGCATACGCCGGCGACCTATCATCTGCTCTCGGCCCGGCGGCTGCAGTTGNTGCAACCGCANTGCTATATCGTCAATACGGCGCGNGGCGAGGTCATCGACGAGGATGCNATGGTCCGCATGTTGCAGGAGGGNCNCATAGCCGGCGCCGGTCTGGATGTTTTTGAACANGAACCCGCCGTCAACAAGAAGCTGCTGGAAATGGACAACGTTGTCCTGCTGCCCCACATGGGCTCCGCCACCATCGAGGGGCGGATAGACATGGGCGAAAAAGTGCTGATCAACATCCGCACCTTCGTTGACGGCCATAATCCGCCTGACCGGATCATCGACGAGTCGCTGCTTCCCGCATAGCAGTCCCAAAACGTCATGGCCCGCATTCCCATCATCATCGATTGCGATCCGGGCGTCGATGATGCCCTGGCGCTGTTGCTGGCCTTGGCCAGTGGGGATGAGTTGGACCTGCTTGGCGTTACCGCCGTCGGCGGCAATGTCACCTTGGCTAAGACGCAATACAATGCCCAGCGGATCCTGGCCCTGGCCGGGCGGGAAGAAGTGCCGGTGCATGCCGGTTCCGCCTCTCCCATGTTGATCGATTTGCATACCACGGATGTGCATGGCAACGACGGCATCGGCGGCGCCGTCCTGCCGGAGCCCACCGTGCCCCTGGCCTCGGTCAACGGCGTTGGTTATCTGAACGAAAGCCTGGCGGCCCAACCGGGAGAGATTNCCCTGTGCTGTCTGGGGCCATTGACCAACCTGGGTCTGGCGATCTGTAACCAGGAGAGCGCGTTCGGCGGCGCCCGCCGGGTGGTGCTGATGGGCGGCTCGTCCGAGCGGGGCAACGTTACCGACCATGCGGAGTTCAATTTCTTCGTTGACCCGCACGCCGCGCGCTTGGTCTTCCTCTCGGGCGCTGATCTGGTCATGATTGGCCTGAACCTGACCCGCCAAGTGCCCATCTCTGGGGCGCGGATGGGCCAGATCGCCGCTGTGGGCACCAAGGCGGCGAAAGCGGCACATGAAATGCTGACGGTCTATGGCCGGAGTGATACCGCCATGCACGACCCTTGTGTCATTGCCTATCTATTGCAGCCGGAGCTGTTTTCCGGCNACCGGGCCTTGGTCGATATCGAAATCAACGATGTGGAACGAATGGGCCAGAGCGTCGTCAGGGACATCGGTGAGGCCGGCGCCGCCAATGCCCTGGTGCTCGACAAAATTGATGGCAATGGTTTTTTCGACCTGCTCTGCGAACGCCTGGGGCGCTTGCCTTAATAGGGGTTGTGACCGCTTAGAATATTTTTGATATTTATCAAATCTCCAGGCCGCCGGCCCCCCTTCCCGGCCACCCATGGGATCATGCTCCCAAATGCGTATTGGGGTGGCCGGGAAGGGGGGCCGGCGGGCAAGTCAATTCCAAAAATGGCTTAGATCCTTGATACTTGGCGTTGCGCCACACAGCGCGCACGTTGGGTCGGGTTTGACCCGGATTGTGCGGGCTTCGCTGGCCAGGCCGTCATGGATCAACAGCCGGCCCGACATGCTTTGCCCTATACCAAGAATTTCCTTCAACACTTCCGTCGCTTGCATGGTGCCCATGATCCCGGCCATGGCACCCAATACACCGCCCGTGGCACAGGTTGGNACGGTGCCGTNGGGGGGCGGTTCGGGNAATATGCAGCGATAGCAGGGATGCGGCGCCCCAAGATGAGCCTTGTAGGTGGATAGTTGGCCGTCAAACTGCAGCACCGCGGCCGAGACCAGGATTTTCTTGGCCAAATAACAGGCATCGTTGAGCAGGAACCGGGTATCGAAATTGTCCGAGCCATCGGCGATGATATCGTAGTCGGCCAGTAGCGCCATTACATTGCCTGCGTTCAGGCGCGTCTGGTGCGGCATGAAGGTGATGTCCGGATTCAGGCAATTGGCTCGATCACGCGCGCTCTCTACCTTGGTCCGGCCAATATCAGCCGTGCTATGGGCGATCTGGCGTTGCAGGTTCGATAGTGAAACCACGTCATCATCCACGACGCCGATGGTGCCGACGCCGGCGGCGGCGAGATACATCAGCAATGGCGAGCCCAGGCCGCCCGCGCCGATCACCAGAACCTTGGCCGCCAATAGCTTGGATTGGCCAATACCGCCCACCTCCCGCAGCACGATATGACGGGCATAGCGCTGGATCTGTTCCTCTTGCAGCTCCGTCATGGCATGCCCTCGAACAGCTCCGTCGACAGATAACGTTCGGCGAAGGATGGTATGATCACCACGATGGTCTTGCCGTCATTCTCGGGCCGCTCCGCCAATTCTAGGGCCGCCGCCAGGGCTGCGCCTGATGAAATTCCCACCGGCAGACCTTCCAGCGCGGCCACACGGCGGGCGGTCTCGAANGCGGTTTCGTTGCCGATGGTCAGGACTTCGTCCAGGACGTCACGGTTCAGGACGGCTGGAATGATGCCCGCGCCAATACCCTGGATTTTATGAGGCCCCGGATCGCCGCCCGAGAGCACGGGGCTGTCCTCGGGCTCCACCGCGACCATCGACAAGCCTGGTTTGCGGCCTTTCAGGGTTTCGCCAATGCCGGTAATGGTGCCCCCGGTACCCACGCCGGCAACCACGATATCTACCGCGCCATTGGTGTCGTTCCAGATTTCTTCCGCCGTGGTATGGCGGTGAATATTAGGATTTGCGGGATGCTCGAACTGTTGTGGGATAACCGCGTTGGGCATGCTGGCGACCAGTTCCTCGGCCCGCAGAATGGCGCCGTTGATGCCCGCTTCGGCCGGTGTCAGGACCAGTTCCGCACCCAATAGGGACAACATCCGCCGACGCTCGACGGACATCGAATCGGGCATTGTCAGGATCACACGGTAACCCTTGGCGGCGGCGATGAAGGCCAGTGCGATGCCGGTATTGCCCGAGGTCGGTTCGACCAGCACGGTTTCGGGACCTATTTCGCCGGCTGCCTCCATAGTTTCGATCATCGCCACGCCGATGCGGTCCTTGACCGAGGCCAGGGGATTGAAGAATTCCAGCTTGGCCAGGATCTCTGCCTTGACGCTGGCGTCTTGTTGCAGGCGGGAAAGGCGCACCAATGGCGTATTGCCGATGGTATCGATGATCGAATCATAAACCAGGCCCCGTCCCTTGGTGTGCCGCTGGTTTGTACTGCTAGGCTTTGTCATGGCTACTCATACCGCCCAAATGTTCAAATATCGAAATCAGCGCCTTGTTTGCCTGAATTGGCGGCGTCGGCGACGCCGGCTTGGCGGGCCTGGCGAAAGAGGTCTTCCACGCTGACCGCCTCCAGCCGGGCCAGCATGTCATCGTGCAGTTCTTGCCACAGGGGTCGAACCACCGCCTGCCCCAAGGGCGAGCCGGCCAATTCGGCCATATCCTCGTCATGGCCGTCCAAGCCTTCCATCAGGCGGACGATCTCAGCCACGGTAATGCGCCTGCGCTCCCGCGCCAGGCGATAGCCGCCCTTGGGTCCGCGCACGCCGCGCAGGATGCCGGCGCGCACCAGATGCTGCATGGCGCCTTCCAAATAGCGCTGAGGAATGCCCTGCCGTTTCGCGATATCCCTGGACTGGACAGGATTGGGGCGGGCATTGCAGGCAATGTCCAACACCGCTTCCAGCACATACAGGGTCCGCTTCGAAAGGTGCAGCATTCCTAACCCCCAGTTCCATCAGTACCATCAGTGCCGGTGGAGCCAAAACCCCTCGTACCCCGGCCGCTTTCGGGCAAGAGCTCAACTTCGTCGAGGACGGCACCGGTCACGGCGGCGATGACCAATTGTGCGATGCGCTCGCCACNCTGCACCGTGAAGGGCGCGTCGCCATGATTGATTAGGATAACGCCGACCTCGCCCCGGTAATCCGCATCGATGGTGCCTGGACTGTTCAAAACCGTCACGCCATGTTTTAACGCCAGGCCCGAGCGAGGCCGCACCTGGGCTTCATGGCCGCTGGGCAAGGCCAGGGCGATGCCCGTGGGGATCAGGGCCCGGCCTCCGGGGGCAAGCACGACTTTGTCCCGCACCGCCGCCAACAGATCCATCCCGACACTATCCGCCGTGGCCTGCCGCGGCAGGGCAAGTTCGGCGCCATGGGCCAATCGTTGGACAGGGATGGAGATCATACCTCTATTCAGAGCCGAAATGATTTATGAAATGATCGGCGATACGTTTGGCCAAGGTGGTGGCGACCGCGTCCTTGGGCATTTTGGGCCAGTTTTCCACATCGGCAGCGGTTATCAGGTGAACCGTGTTCTCATCACCACCCATGACGCGGGTGCCCGTGCCTACATCATTGGCGACAATCCAGTCGCAGCCCTTGCGCGTTCGTTTGCTTTGGGCGTGGTCAACGACCTTTTCCGTCTCGGCGGCAAAACCCACGACCAAACTTGGCCGGCCGCCGTTCATCTGGCTCAACGTCGCCAAAATGTCGGGATTTTCCACCAGGTTCAGCGCCGGCGGCCGGCCGCTTCCGTCCTTTTTCATCTTCTGCTCGGCCTCACCGGCGACGCGCCAATCGGCCACGGCGGCGGCACAGACGGCGATATCGGCGGGCAAGGCCGCTTCACAGGCCGCCAGCATCTGGGCGGCGGATTCGATGTTCCGGATCGTTACGCGGCTGGGGTCGGGCTGATTATTGGGGCCGGCGACCAACACCACCTCGGCACCCAGCCCGGCCAAGGCGGCGGCAATGGCGTGGCCCTGCTTACCCGAGGAACGGTTGGCTAAATAGCGCACCGGATCGATCGCTTCGTAGGTAGGGCCGGATGTGACGATGGCCCGGCGGCCCTTTAGCGGCGCTGCCACGGGTTGCCCGGTTGGCTGCCCAGCAATAATGTTTTCGGCGGCGGCAACGATTTCCAGCGGTTCCGACATCCGCCCGGCGCCGACTTCGCCGCAGGCCAGATCACCTTGGCCCGGTCCTACCGCATGCAGGCCGTCATCCAGCAGAATGCGGTAATTCCGTTTTGTCGCGGGATGATCCCACATAACTGTGTTCATGGCCGGGGCGAACAGAACCGGCTTGTCAGTCGCTAGCAATACGGTGGAGGCAAGATCATTGGCTAGTCCCGCCGCCATCTTGGCCATCAAATCCGCGCTGGCGGGTGCGACAACCAGCAGATCAGCCTCGCGGGAAAGGCGGATATGGCCCATCTCGCTTTCGTCCTTGAGAGAGAATAAATCCTGAAAGACCGCTTCTTCCGACAAGGCCGCGACTGACAGGGGTGTGACGAACTGCGCGCCACCCCCCGTTAGGACACAGCGTACGCCCGCGCCGCGTTCCTTTAGGCGGCGGATTAAATCCAGCGACTTATAGGCGGCGATGCCGCCGCTGATAATCAACAGGATGTTCTTGCCGGTTAGCGTCTGGTTCATGATGCCATTTTTATATCACGCAGCTGTTGTGTAAATACCCCAAGACCACAGTTGGGGCAATATCCTGGTTCAGCTTGCGCTTAATCCCGCCTCGGCGAGAATCTCTTCGGTATGCTGTCCCAGGCTGGCAACCCAGGGCCGTGCGCCCACGTCCGCGCCCTGGAATTGTGCCGGGCAGTTGCCAACCTTGTAAGGATCATCGACACCACCGATTTCCACCGCCGCGCCGCGAGACGCGATCTGTGGTTCGGCCATGGATTCGGCCAATCCCAGATAACGGGTGCAAGGGCAGCCCTTGGCCAGGATTGCCGCTTCACATGCATCCGTTGTTTGCGTCATGGACCATGTTTCGATTTCCGCCAACAGAACCGACCAATTCCTGACCCGGGCGGAAAGCTCGGCGAAACGGTCATCCGTAAGCATTTCCGGGCGCCCCGCCGCCTGTGCCAGGCCGGAAAAGTTGGCAAGACTGACCGGTGCCACCATGACAAAGCCATCGGTGGTGCGGATCGGCGAAAAGACAATGGGCCTATCGGGCGCTTCCATTTGGGCGGCCTGGTATTCATAGGCCAGTACATTGTGCATCGCATCCATCATGGCAACGTCGATACGCTGACCGCGGCCTGTTCGCAGGCGCTGCACCAGGGCGGCGTTGATGGCGCCGAGGGCATGGGTGGCGCCCAAAATATCGGCCACGGTGGAACGGGTCGGTGGCGGCCGGTCCCCATCACCCTGGTATTTCATCATGATCAGATCATAGCCCGAGGCGGCATGGATGATCGGCGCGAAAGCAGGCCGTTGAGAGCCTGGCCCCTCTTGCCCGTAGCCCGAGACCGAGCAATAGATCAAATCCGGCTTCAAGGCTGATAGGTTTTCGTAATCCAGGCCCAGACGGCGCATGACACCAGGACGGAAATTTTCCAGCAAGACATCGACACTTGGGATCAGGCGGCGCACCAGTTCCCAGCCCTGATCCTCTTTAAGGTCTAATTCCACGCTTTTCTTGCCGCAATTCATATGGCCGAAATAGGCGCTCTGCCCATTCCGGAAGGGCGGTGCATGGCGCAGCATGTCGCCACCTGGCGGCTCGACCTTGATGATCTCGGCGCCCATATCGGCCATCAACCGGCTGCAATATGGTCCGGCCAGGAACATGGAAAAATCCAGAACCCGAAAACCATCCAACGGCCCCGGCGCCGCCCTGCTTTGTCCCTCGGCCATGCATTTCCCACCCTTGCCTCGCTATTACAAGCCACCACCATAGCGCCTGTTCATCATGGGCGACAACGCCACGGACCATATGGTTTACATTTGTGATCTGGAAAGTCTCGGAATTTCCGAGAGATTTTGGGGCTCCGTTAGCGATTTCTTAAATACTAAACTGTACTAATTTCGTAAAATATAGGAAGCGAAGGTCACTGGATCCCACTGTCAACCGATTGAGAGTTCAAGGCGTTGCCCGGCCAGGAACGTGCCATGGGCGCCGGCTTTTTTGCTCCTTGAACAAGCAGCGGACAAACCGCTATGGACGGCGGCGGGCTTGACGTACCTTGCACAGGACCTTGGCAATCGTCAGATCGCGGCGCAGGGTCTTGCCCGTGGCGGTGAAGCTGCTGTCGTCGATGAGCCGCGGTAGAGCGCCGCTAGCCGCCCGTGCCGCCGGATATTGTCTCAGGAGTTCATTGATGGATGCTTGCGCGGTGGTCATCACCCGGCCTCGCCGCTTCGACGAAGCTACCAGCACACCCACGACCCGGCCCTGATCATCCAGCATGGGCCCGCCCGAGAGGCCGCCAAGAGCCGGCAGGTTACCTGGCCGGCGGGAGACCTCGGCCCAAGCCAGGACCGGTTCGTTGATGCGGTAGCGGCCCACGGACTTCAGACGCGCTTGGCCAAGCACCCTGGCATGTACATCGCCTGGCCGGCCTTGCGGATAGCCCAGGGAAAAACCGTCATCACCCCGCACTGGCGTAGCTCGCGCCAGGCTAAGAGGCGCCCGCCTGGTTCGGGTATGCAACAGTGCCAGATCGGCGTTGGGATGAAGATGGACATCGGTGACCCGCCAGCCTTTGCGCGGCGCGGTTTGCAGCCATATAGCATCGCAGCCATGGGCGACATGACGCGCGGTCAACCACCAGCCGTTATCGGTGATGGCAAAGGCGGTGCCGGTGGAGGAACCCTTGCTGCCCACATCGACCTCGATCGTCGGCCCAAATGGTCTGGCCGGCTGGGCCGGCCCGACGTCGCTGGATGGCGGCAACGGCGCGGCCAGGCGTGGGCGGCGGGGGCCATCACCCCCGCCCATCAAGGCGCTGACGACCCCATACAATACCGCCAGCATGGTGATAAGATAGGTAATCCGGTTCATGATAAAGGCGGCAACCGAAAGCTAGCCGGAGATCGCAGCGGCATTGATGGCCGCCACCGATAACTTGATCCCGGCCAACAGAACGGCGGGCGCCATCTCGCCGCCTTCGATCCGGGCCGAAAGATCCTTCAACAACAGATCGCTCAAGCGGAAGACCAAAATCTGGATCACCACTGCGAGCAAGCCCCAGATCACGATTTCCCCCACGCTGACTGATGATGCCATGCAAAAGGCCAGCGGTATGGCCAGGCCCAGAATGGCCCCCGATAGGGAGACCGCGGCGGCTAGATTGCCGTCGCGCACCAGAGTGAAATCCTTATGGGGTGTGGTGATGATGTAGACTACGACACCGCCCGCCAGCATGGCTAGGGTGACCAGCATATGCAGTATCAAAACCGGAAAGCCGGCGATAAAACTTTGTAAGACGACGTCCATTAGCTGATTCGATCTTCTGGAATGACGGCCACGGCGGATATCTCCATGAGACATTCCGGTTTAATCAAGGCTGCCATCTGCATCAGGGTTGAGGCCGCATCCACCCCAGCCTGTTCCGGCAGATGCAGCATCCTGCCGGGCTGTTGCCAAGCGTCATTGGAAAAGGCCACTAATGGCACCGCCACGCCGGATGGGTTGAAAGCATCGGCCATTTTGTCATCCTCCCATTCAACCAGATTGTGTCCATTATAACCTGAATCTGGACGCGGGCGCGCCTTGATGCCACATTAAGGGCATGAATAATGGACCTATCTCAAGCTATCCCTTCGCCCGCGACATCCCCGCCGGCGACACTCACGAGCGCCATGTCTGCAGTGATTGCGGCTGGATCCACTACGTTAATCCGACCATCGTGGTTGGCGCCGTCTGCACTTGGGAGGATAAGATCCTGTTATGCAAACGCGCCATTGAACCGCGTCACGGCTATTGGACGGTGCCGGCCGGATATATGGAAGAGGGCGAAAGCACTGCCGAGGGCGCGGAGCGGGAAACCCTGGAGGAGGCTTGCGCCAAGATCGAAATTGATGCCCTGATCGGGATCTATAATATCCCCCGCATCAGCCAGGTACACATGTTTTACCGGGCGCGAATGACCGGTCCCGAAATGGGTGCGGGCGAGGAAAGCCTGGATGTGGGCCTGTTTTCCTGGGAGGATATTCCCTGGGATGAGATCGCCTTTCCCACCGGCGTCTGGGCCCTGAAACATTATCATGAGACCAAGGACCTGACCGCTTTCCAGCCCTTTGATAATCCGGAAATCGACCGTCACCGGACAAGATAGGCAACATGACCGAGCCAAATCTATATGATCTGAAGACCAATATGCCCCTGGTGGCGGCAGACAACATTATTGATGCCGCGTTGGCCGCCGGCACGGCGGCGGGGATGCTGCCGTTGACTGTCGCGGTACTGGATGCGGGCGGCCATACGGTGGCCTTGAAGCGTCAGGATGGCAGCGGCATCCTGCGGGTGGATATTGCCATGGGCAAGGCCTGGGGGGCCCTCGGCATGGGCATACCCAGCGCCGCACCATTCGTGACCGATTAGGAGAGCGTCCGGCCTTTCAGGGCGCTCTGGTCGGCGCCTCCCATGGCCGCTTCGTCCCCGTTCCCGGCGGTGTATTGGTGTTGAATGGCGACGTGCAGGTCATTGGCGCTGTCGGCATTAGCGGCGATACCTCGGAAAAAGATGAATATTGCGCCATTCAGGGTATCAAGGCCGCCGGTCTAGCATCAGCGCCTGCCGAACCTGATGAAAACTGGCAAGGTTCGGGTCTCTAAACGCGCATCCAGCCAGGGCCCCAGAGATTGAGGGAGCGTTCGTTGTGGGGCCATTGGCGGACCGGGTCGTCGTCGGCCATGTTTTCTAACTCGGCCGAGATTTCGACTTTGTGGCCGTCCGAGTCTTCGACCATGAAGAACAGGTTGTTGCCGGGGCCGTGGCGGCCCGGCCCCCACCATAATTTAATCTCCAGGGTGGCCATGTGGTCGGCCCAATCACGGACGTCGTTCCAGCACGACACTTCATAGGCATGATGATCCGGGCGTGCGTCGTCGGACAGGAACATGGCAAAGGAATGATGCTCTGGGGTGGAGCGGTAGAACACCGCCGTCAAGGTCTGGCCGCCGGCATGATCATCTTCGTCGTCGCGCAGCACATGATCGGTCGCGACGAAGCCCAGGGTATCCTCGTAGAAGGCCATCATCGGCGCCAGGTTGGCGGTGGCCACGACGACATGTTGCAGCCGCCCCGGTGGATGTCTTCCCACGGTTTCATCTTCCACATCATATGTATCATTGATCAGACCAAAGACCATTTGCCGTCCATCGGGATCCGCCACGGCAAAGGCGCCATCGGCGAATAGGGGGGTGGGCGAAGGCATCGGGTTGACGCCCCGCGCGGTCAAATGGGCTTTATAGGTCGCCAGCCGAGCCTGGTCGGCAAAGCGAAAGGCGCTATAGGGTTGGCTGCTAGCCGCGCCCGTGCCGATGATTAAGCGGCGGCCGGCGCCCCGTAACAAGATGCTGCCATCAGCCAAGGGCTGCCGTGCCATGGCAAAGGCATCCCGGTAAAACGCCGAAAGTTTCGCCGGATCTGCTGAATCCAACCGGATGTGGTCCAACTCCGCGCCCCAAAGCGGGCTGGTAATGGTCATGACGATGCCTCCCCATTGTCGATTATCAAAACTAGCACATTGGCGACTAGCCGCCAGGGTCTCGGCGCAGCAGCTCCAACACGCCGGGGGCGCCGGCCTGGGCGATGGCTTGCGCCAAGCGGCGCCAGTCCCCCTGCAACTGTGCGGCGGGAACCCGGTTGGCCTGGTTGATCTTGCCAAATTCCCGGCCGTCGGGGCGGATCAGGTGCCAGACGATTTCTAGCTTCCGAAACCGCGGGCCGCTGCCGCTGGGTGTCACACGCATGCTGGCCAGCAGGATAAAGCCGTCATCCGCGGGCTCCTCCGTTAGCGGCACTCCGGCATCGTCCAGGGCGGTCAGCATGGCATTGGCCAGATGACGACCGCCCCGACCTGGTACGCCATCCACGGAACCCAATGTGACTGGCGCCAAGCTGATTCGCCGGCCCTGGCCGCGTTCCTCCCGGCGCAGCCGCCGATCTATGGCGCTGGCACCGTTGGTGGCCAATTGGGCTAACAGGGCGCTATTGGGCTGTTGCCAGTCGATGAGCCTGACTTTTTCTTCCTGAACGATGGTCATGGTTTCCTCCCCCGCCGCATTGTGCAGGCGCCAGGTTAGGCGCAGCCGGCCATTGCCCGTCATGGCGGTGCTGCCCCATAGCGAATGGCTGCGGCGATGGCCCTTGCCTGTACTGGCCGTGACCTCGTGCCGTCGAAGGGCTGTCGCCATGGCGCTGGCCAGCTTGGAGCCGGCCTCCAACTCCGCTGTTCCCGCAATCGGCAACACCAGCAGGCCGGCCCTGGGGCCGATCTGGACGGCGCTGAAATCACCCTTGTATGCGGCGGCGAATGGCTTAGGCAGCGGCTGGCACTGGCCCAGCAGTGCCACAAGGCCAGCGGCGACAATCAGATGATGTAGGCGGCGGATACATGTCCTTACGCTCATTTCCTGCAAGATGCCATGAAATCGCGGTGCCGCCATACAATTATTGAGCCTTTGTTCGGGTCAGGCGGAATCGCAGCGCCAGGGTGGACAGCCCGGTGAGGGCGATAACGGCGGCCATGGCCAGGGCGCTGCCGTCATGGAACAGGCTTACCGCACCCGCCGACAGCGCGCTGAACAGGAACATAAGGCCACCCGACAAGGCGGATACGCTGCCTGCCGCCTGGGGGAAGCGGTCCAGGGCCAGGGCAAGGCCATTGGCGCCGATTAGGCTCAGGGCACCGATATAGATAAACAGGGGCACCACGATGCCAGGCAGACCGGCAAATCCAGTGATGGCGTTGAACAGCAAGGTCAAGCCGCCAATGGCGGTCAAACAGGTGCCCAGGGCAAACAAGCGATGTGCGCCTAGGCGCATTACCAGCCTTGCATTCAAAAGGGAAACGCCCATCAGGGCGATAACATTGCAGGCGAACAGATAGCCATAATGTTCCGGTGCCACCTGATAGATTTTGATGTAGACAAAAGGCGAGCCGGCGAAGAAGGCAAACATGCCGCCATATCCGGTGGCGTTGGCCAGCAAGTAGCCAACGGCGCCGCGATGCCCGAGGATGCGGCCATAAACCCCCAGTATGCCTACCAGGCCATGGCGGCTGCGCCGTTTGGCCGGATGGCTTTCGGGCAGCGCGCCCAGAACCAAAAAAAGCACAACGCGCCGAAGCCCGCTAAAACCTAGAATATGGCCCGCCATTGAAACCAGACCAGGACGTAGCCGCCAATGAAGGGCGCTATAAGCGGCGCCGCGCCCATTACTAGCATGATCAGTGAGAGCACGCGGGCGGCCTCGTCGCCGGAAAAGAAGTCACGCACCATGGCCCTGGCGATCACCGCCGCCGCGCTGCCACCCAGCGCCTGCAGTAGACGCAGGCCGATCAGCATCTCAATGCCGGTGCTCATTGCGCAGAGCGCCGAGGTCAAGACATACAGGATGATCCCCGCCAACAGCAGCGGACGGCGGCCGAGGCGGTCAGACAAGGGACCGAACAGCATCTGTCCCAGGCCCATGCCGCCGAAAAGCTGCTGAGCGTCATCTGCGCACCGCCGATGGGCGCGGCCAGATCGACCGCCATGGCCGGCAGGCTGGGTAGGTACATATCGATGGACATGGGCCCAAAGGCGGTCAGCGTGCCAGTATGATAATCAGCCAATGGTTCTCTGTTGGTGGCGGTTTCACCCGTTCGTCCAGTCCGGCACCGTTGCTCTTTCCGGGGGTAGGATCAGGCAGGTGGTGGTGGCATGGGCAAGGAGCTTGCCATTTCCGTCAATGGCGCGGGCTTGGCCCGTCGCGGTGGTGCGGCCCACATGCAGGGCCTCGGCGATGCATCGGATCTCGCCGCTGTCCACGGCCACCGCACGGACATAATTGACCTTCAATTCCAAGGTCGTATAGCGCGAGCTCAAGGGCAGGGCCGAATGCACCGCACTGCCGATAGCGGCGTCGATCAGGGCCGCCAGCCAGCCACCCTGGACCGAGCCGACATCGTTGGCGAAATCCTCGCCGGGCTGTCCGGTGTAAACGACCCGCCCCTTCGATACCTCGATCAGGGCCAGGCGCATAGCGATCGCGACGGGCGGCGGTTGCACCTCGCCCCGGACAACGGCGGAAAGATAATCCAGTCCCGACAACTCCCCCAGGCGCGACCAATGGCGGCTGGGATCGTGCCAGCTGTAGTGGCGTTGACGCTCGTTGTCCTTCATATGCTTAACCGGTCACTGTATGACCGTGGTTCAGGGGGCCATGGCCTTGGCCATAGCCCGGTGCGCTTAGGATTGCCTGCAGGACATAACCCCGGGCCCGTTCTACCGCTGCCGCCGCCGTCAAGCCCTGGGCCAGGCCGCAGGCCAAGGCTGAGGCCAGGGTGCAGCCGGTACCATGGGTATGGCGGCTGTCGATGCGGGTCGAGGTAAAGCGTTGGATCCCCGTCTCAGTCAATAACAGATCAAAAACCTCGTCACCCGGCAGATGGCCACCCTTTATCAATACGGCCTTGGGCCCCAAGGCCAATAGCTTGCGCCCGGCGGCGGCCATCGCCGCCTCGTCCCCAATGTTCATCCCGGCCAGAATTTCCGCTTCGGGTATGTTTGGGGTCAGGACCGTGGCTTGCGGGATCAGGCGGTCGCGCACCACCGAACGGGTATCTTCATCCAACAATGAGGCGCCCCCCTTGGCGACCATCACCGGATCAACCACAAGGGGTACATCGGGTGCCAGGCGCGCCAGGCTGTCGGACACCGCATCCAGCACATCCGTGCGATGCAACATGCCGGTCTTGATGGCGTCGGCGCCGATATCGCCGAGCACGACCTCGATCTGTTGCTCCACGAAGGTGGGGGGGACTTCATGGATGCCATGAACGCCGTTGGTATTCTGCGCCGTCAGGGCGGTAATCGCCGTCGCGGCATAACCGCCCAGGGCGGTCACTGTCTTGATGTCCGCCTGAATGCCGGCGCCGCCGCCCGAATCCGAGCCGGCGATAATCAGTACTCTACCTTGCATGGGGTTCCCTGTCTCAACTGGCCGCCGCCGTGGCCTCGATCATATCCACCAATTCATCGACCACGGAATGGATCAAGTCGCCATCATCGCCTTCGGCCATGACCCGGATCAGCGGCTCGGTTCCCGAAGGCCGGATCAACAGTCGCCCCTTGTCGCCAAGGCGGCTGCGCTGAGCCTGAATGGCATTGACCACCTTGTCCGTATCCAAAGGCGAGGCACCGGCATAGCGGACATTTCTCAGCAATTGCGGGACCGGCTCAAAGCGGCGGCAAACTTCGCTCACTGGCCGTCCTTCGGCCACGATCAGGGCCAGGACCTGCAGGGCGGCGACCAGACCGTCGCCGGTGGTGCCGAAATCGGACATGATGATATGGCCCGATTGTTCGCCGCCGATGTTATAGCCGTGCTGGCGCATATGCTCGACCACATAGCGGTCGCCAACCTGGGTGCGGACCAATTCCAGGTCTTTTCGTGCCAGATGGCGTTCCAGTCCAAGGTTAGACATCACCGTGGCGACAATGCCGCCGCCCTTCAGATCGCCCGTCTTGGCCCAATAGTCGCCAATCGCCGCCATTAGCTGATCGCCATCGATCAACTGGCCGTACTCGTCGGCCAGGATCAAACGGTCCGCATCACCATCCAGGGCGATGCCAACATCGGCTCCGTGAGCGACGACCTGCTCGCGCATGGTATCGGTGTGAACTGAACCGCAATCCTGGTTGATATTGAAGCCGTCGGGATCGACGCCAATGGGAATAACTTCCGCCTCCAGCTCCCACAACACCGTGGGCGCGACCTTGTAGGCGGCGCCGTTGGCGCAATCGATCACGACCTTCAGGCCGTCCAGGCGAAATTCAGAGGGGAAGGTGGCCTTCGCCGCCTCGATATAGCGGCCCGGTGCGTCCTCCAACCGCATAGCGCGGCCAAGATCGCTGGGTGCGGCCAGATTGGCCGACATATCGGACTGCATGCGCGCCTCGATCTCCGTCTCGATGCGGTCAGACAGTTTATAGCCGTTGGGGCCGAACAGCTTGATGCCATTGTCGGCGTAGTTATTATGCGAGGCGGAAAGCACCACGCCCAGATCGGCCCGCAGGCTACGGGTTAGCAGGGCGACGGCGGGCGTTGGCATGGGGCCAACCAAAATGACATCCATACCGACGGAAGTGAAGCCTGCGGTCATGGCGGGCTCTAGCATATAGCCCGACAGGCGGGTGTCCTTACCGACCACAACCCGGTGGCGATGTTCTCCACGGGTAAACTGCAATCCCGCCGCCATGCCGGCCCGGACCGCGATTTCCGCCGTCATGGGCCAAGTGTTGGCGGTACCGCGAATGCCGTCGGTGCCAAAAAATTTGCGCTCCATGCGCCCCTCACTTGCCGGTCATTTATATCGATCCCTTATAGCAAAGGGACTTGAAAATCGCCATCGTCTGAACTGTTTCGGCTACGTCATGAACACGCAGAACAGCCGCCCCCTGCTGCGCGGCCCACATCGCGGCGGCCAATGAACCGCTCAACAATTCTTCGTTTACTGTGCTGCCGGCCAATTTTCCAACGAAAGATTTTCGCGAGGCACCGATCAGCACCGGGCAGCCCAAGGCATGGAAATGCGCCATGCCGCGCAACAACGCTACACTTTGGTCCGGTTTCTTGGCGAAACCCAGGCCGGGATCAATCAGCAGGTTTTCCCGCGTCATGCCGGCGGTCAGACAAGCCTCGATTCGGGCCGAAAGGTCGTCGAACACATCCATGATCAAATCGATGTAGTGGGTCATGGAGCGCATGGTTTCCGGCGTGCCCCGACTGTGCATTAGAACCACGGGCAGAGCCAATTCGGCGGCGCGGTCGATGCTGTCGGGGTGATATCGCAATGCGGTGACATCATTGATCATCCGGGCCCCCGCCTTGACTGCCGCCGTCATCACCTCTCCCTTGCGTGTGTCCACTGATACCATCAGACCGTCGCTGGCCAAGGCCTCGATCACCGGGGTTATGCGCGCGATTTCCTCGGCCACCGGCACCTCGGTGGCGCCGGGCCGGGTCGATTCCCCGCCAACATCCAGGATTGCCGCGCCAGCCGCCGCCAGGGCCCGGCCATGGGCGATAGCCGCGTCCGCGTTCAGACGTCCACCATCATGAAAGCTGTCCGGGGTGACATTGACAATGCCCATGATCAGGGCCCCGGATTTGGATTGTGGCTGCTCAGAGCCGGTGATCATCGGGCGCGGCGCCTGCAACAAATCCAAGCCTGCGGGCAGGCGGCTTTCCGCCGTATCGATGCTGATGATCTCGCCGGGCATATTTCGGCCAAACAAGCGGCATTGATCAAAGTATAGAGGACCGCCGGCGAAGGGCAGACCCGAGCCGGTTTGATTCAGGACAGGCGCCAGATAGACAGCACCGGCACCATTTGCTTTCTCAGGCAGAACGGCAGTCCGAAGTTAAGAGCCCGGTTGAGGTTCGGGCTCCATACCGCCTGGGCCATCCGGCTTTTTCGGCTTGCTTGATGGCGGCACCGATGTTGCGGTGGAGCTGTCTTGCGGCGGCTCGAACTCGTCCGGGCGGTCGACATTCTCACCACGCAGCAGTTGGCTGACTTCGTCACCGCTCAGGGTTTCATATTCTAAAAGCGCCTTGGCGACGGCATGTAGTTTATCCAGGTTCTCGGTCAGGACCTCGGTTGCCAACGCTTCCGCTTCTCCCGCGAAGCGGCGGATTTCCTCATCAATGACTTTCGCTGTGGCGTCCGAGATGTTCTTTGTCTGGGTTACTGAATGGCCGAGAAAAACTTCCTGCTCGTTACCGGAATAGGCCAGCGGCCCCAATTTGTCAGACATACCCCATTCGGTAACCATGCGCCGGGCCCATGATGTTGCCTGTTGGATATCCTGGCCGGCGCCGGTGGTCACGTCCTCCGGCCCATAAATCAAGGTTTCGGCCACCCGGCCGCCAAAGGTCATGGCCAGGCGGGCGCAAATTTCGCTTTTCTTATAACCATACTTATCGTTCTCGGGCAGGTTCATGGTGACGCCCAGGGCGCGGCCACGGGGAATAATGGTGACCTTGTGCAAGGGATCATTGCCTTTCACCAACAGGCCAACCAAGGCATGGCCTGCTTCGTGATAGGCAGTCAGTTCTTTTTCATCCTCTGTCATCACCATGGAGCGGCGTTCCGCGCCCATCATGACCTTGTCCTTGGCTTCCTCGAACTCCTGCATGGTGACCACGCGGCGGTTTTTGCGTGCTGCCAGCAAGGCAGCTTCGTTCACAAGGTTGGCCAGATCGGCGCCGGAAAAACCAGGGGTGCCGCGGGCGATGGTGCGGCTCTCCACATCCGGCGCCATGGGCACCTTGCGCATATGCACTTTCAGGATCTTGTCCCGGCCGATGATATCCGGGTTCGGCACCACGACCTGGCGGTCAAAGCGGCCAGGCCGCAATAGGGCGGGGTCCAGCACGTCGGGGCGGTTGGTGGCAGCGACCAGAATGACGCCTTCGTTGGCCTCGAAACCGTCCATCTCCACTAGCAGTTGGTTCAGGGTCTGCTCGCGCTCGTCATTGCCACCGCCCAGGCCGGCACCGCGATGGCGCCCGACGGCGTCAATTTCGTCGATGAAGATGATGCAGGGGGCGTTCTTTTTGGCCTGTTCGAACATATCGCGGACGCGGGAGGCACCGACGCCGACGAACATTTCCACGAAGTCGGAGCCCGAAATAGTAAAGAACGGCACATTGGCCTCGCCCGCGATGGCGCGCGCCAACAAGGTCTTACCAGTACCGGGAGGGCCTACCAACAGGGCGCCCTTGGGAATGCGTCCACCGAGGCGTTGGAATTTTTGCGGGTCCTTCAGGAACTCGACAATTTCCTCCAGCTCTTCCTTGGCCTCGTCAATGCCGGCCACGTCGTCAAAGGTAACCCGGCCTGACCGCTCGGTCAGCAAACGGGCCTTGGATTTGCCAAAGCCCATGGCCTTGCCGCCGCCCGATTGCATCTGGCGCATGAAAAAGATCCAGACGCCAATCAATAGCAGCATGGGGAACCAGTTTAGCAGGATGGCAAACAGAGTCGGTGTGCCTTCCTCGTCCGGGGCGGCGGAAATGGTCACGCCAGCCTGGTTCAGTTTGCGCACCAGATCGGGATCGTTGGGGGCATAGGAATTGAAGGGCGTGCCGCCGGTGTAGTGGCCGCTAATGGTATTGCCTTGAATGGTGACGTCGCGGACCTGGCCACTTTCCACTTCGGAAATGAACTGGGAATAGGCCAGATTGGTCGCGGTGCCGCGTGTGCCGGGGCCTTGGAACAGGTTAAATAATGCCAGTACCAAAAGGGCAATGATCACCCAAAGGGCGATATTACGATTAAAATTGCTCACCTATGCTTCCTTCTCCGGCGGCGTCTCGGATAGCCCGCTGCTACCAATTTCCCATCAAAAGGGATGATCTCATTACACCATTCTGGCCGGTTTCCATAAAGATAATGCTAAGATGCCCTTAAACAAGCACTAATCCTTCGGCTTGTAGGGGCCTGAGGGGTGAAAATCGGGTGGAAAAGCGTATTTTCTCGGCCCATTTCGGTCCATGGGGATTTGACGTCAATTTCAGGTGTGCCACGGCCAGTATTTCATCCCCCGACCACAAAGCCGGCAAACCGAGGCGCACCGGTTCCGGCAGACCGGATTGCGTCCGCGCACGCACCTGCCGCCAGCCATCCTGGCCCAGGGCTCCGACAGATAGTGGATGATGTCCATTCGTGTGCGCCTTGTCGCCCAGTGTGTAATCGAAACGGTCCCAGCGGCCGCTTTTCTTTTCGCCGATTTTGACCGTCTCCGGCAAACGGCCCGTCTCCCGGCAAATTACCAGGCCGTTGCCCATGGGCAGCAGGTGGGTGCCTGCCAAGGTACGCCCGGTTACCAGGCGTTGGTGCGCCAGATCGTCAGCCAAACGGTCCAATCCGTCGCGTCGGGGGCGATAGCCTCCACCGCCGATACAGCGCAGTGTATCACCCAACATAAGCGGCAGCAGCGCGCTGTCCTGGCCTAAACAGGGGCCAGGGTCGAAATGGCAAAAGCCCGCCGGATGCAAACGAATACTCCGCGCCGCCAGGTTGGCCAGAGTATCGCGCAGTTGCCGGCGGGTGACCGCCGCCTCCTTCGCCAGCGCCAGCAAGGACAAGGTTTCATCCTCATTGACGGACAGGTGCCGGCGGGCCCGCACCCGAGCAAACTTTTCATCCTGGTTTGAAGGATCCTCCAACCAATCCTGGCCATGGGCAGACGACGTCGCCACCAGATCGGCGCGACGCCAGATCAAAAGCGGCCGCAAAAGGCGCACGCCGCCAAGGGCGCGAACAGCCGGGATGCCAGCCAGCCCTTCGACGCCGCTGCCGTGGGCCTGCCGCATGATCAAGGTCTCCGCCTGATCATCGCCATGATGAGCTGTCAACAGATGCAGGATGCCCTGGCGCCGGCACCACCGTTGTAACAATTCATACCGGGCCCCCCGAGCGGCGGCCTGTACACCGGCGCCGGGCTTGTCGCCCCGCCAACGTAGGATACGATGGGAAATACCCTTGTCCGACAACCAGGCGCGCACCTGACGCGCCTCTTGCGCTGCCTCGGGACGCAGACCATGGTCGATGGTCAGCGCGGTAATCGTGCCGCCCCGTTGCCGGACCCATGCGTGCGCTAGAAGTGCCAATGCCATGCTGTCGACGCCGCCCGAAACAGCCACGGCAAGTTCCGGCGCCGCCTCAAACGGCCCCAAGGCCGTCATTGCGTCCGCGAAGTTATCGTTGCTGATAGTAGGCATGCTTGACGGATGCTTCCTCTGTCGCGCTGCCTTAGCTACAACCCGCCAGCCGAGTCTCCCGCTGTAGACGCTTTTCCACCGGGGTACGAAGACTGGGGAACAACTTGCGCATTTCCAGAAACGTCGCGCAGGCCTCTTCCTTCTGATCCAGTTTGCCCAAGGTGATGCCCAGTTTCAGCCAGGTATCCGGCGCCTTGTTGCTTTTCGGATAGCGGTCGATGCCGGTCAGAAATGTGCGTGCCGCCTCGGAGTATCTTTCCTGGGTGAAATAGGTCTGGCCGAGCCAAAATTGCGCGTTGCTGGCCAGCTTATCGTCGCCATGTTCGGTCAGGAATTCCTGAAACGCCGCCTCTGCTTCATCCAGCCGCATCTTCAGCAGCAGCGAGTAGGCATAATTGTAGCGTTCCATTGGCGTGCCTTTGGGCAGCACGCCGGGCGGTGGCGTGCCGGCTGCCTGCCTGCTTGCCCCGTTGTTGGATTTATCCTGGCCAGCCGCTCCGGCGGTGCCGTTGGCCGCCGCCACCGTTTTCGCGTCGGCTTGTCCCCGCTCGATTTCGGTCAGGCGAAAATCTACATCCTTGACCAGGCCATCAAGGCGCCGCGACACGGTTTGGATGCCATGGCGTACTTCTTCCAATTGTCCGGTCAGGCGCCGCATTTCCGTTTCCAGATTGCTCATGCGAATTTCCGCATTGGCCAGTTGACTGCCGCCGGATGCCCCGCCCGGTGTGCCCGCGCTTCTTGCCGCACCCGCGTCGTCCGCCGAGCTGGGTGCCCGGCGTTTCTGGCCGCGGTAGTAGTCTTTCTGCAATTCACCCAGGTCGCGTTGCAGGCGCTCGATCCGTTGGGTCAAGGTCTGCAAATCGGCGTTTTGCGCCGATGCCGGTGTCGGCACCAAGAACAACAAGGCAAGACAGACTGGCGCCAGCCAGGCCGCCCACGCGCGGTTGAAAACATGTTGAATGCGCTGCATTGATTTCGACTCCGGCTATTCATGATAATCTTGGTACGCTGTCCATACGATATACGTGTGACGCCCAAGTGACGCCCGCGTGACATTGCGGTGGTGCCGTCCGCGACCATCACAATAGCCATTCTGACATCGGATTATGGCGAAATTGCAGCCGCCAGCAGGCAAAATAAGCCGGGCCCGCCCAACGCACCAAGTTGATGCATTCTGGCGAGCCCGGAAAGACGCCTGACAACTCCGCCCAAAAAGACCAGCGGACCGTCAGAGATTAGTTGACCAGCAGCATGCCGCGCCGGTTCTGGGACCAGCAGGCTTTGTTGCTGGAGACACAGGCCGGACGCTCCTTGCCGTAAGAGATGGTGCCGATGCGGTCCGCGTTGACGCCCAGGGCGATCAGATATTTGCGGGCCGAATCTGCGCGCCGCTCGCCCAGGCCAAGATTATATTCTCGTGTGCCCCGCTCATCGCAGTGACCTTCGATGGTCACCGTCACCGCCGGATATTGTTTCAACCAATCGGCCCAACGTTCGACTACCTGGCGGGCATCGGGACGCAAATTCGATTGATCGTAGTCGTAATGAATTTGGCTGCCGACGTTCAGCACCAGATCCTCTTGTGAGCCGGGGGCTACCTTGGGCGCCATAGTGGCTTTTGTTTCGGTCTTGGGCGCTTTCTGCATTGTCGTCGTCGACTGCTTGGCGCCCCCGCTGCCTGAAGCATTGGCCTTTTCCTCGACCGGGGTTTCACAGGCCGCGACCAGCAGGATGGTCGCCGCCAAACACGCCGCCTTCAGCGCAAATTTCTCAAAGACCATAGAGACCACTCCTCATTCGTTTTTTCCAGCATCCATTTATTCTGGCACCGATAGCTACGTCGTACCAATCAATGCCGTAAACAATGTGCTATTTCGATAACTTAATCTCGTTTTGCAGGCAATTGGCTATTCGCAATTAGCCTTCTAGCGACAATATTTCAACCAATAATCCAACGCGCCAGACATACATGGACAGCGTTAGTTTAACAACTACCTAACGAAAAAATAAACCAAGACGGAAAACAACTTAATCTTATTGCCTAAACGAGCAATAATTCTTTCCTACTGCTACTCGTCGTTCGCTGGCCATAACGTGACGTATGCTTCAACATTAACCATGATCTGTCAACGATTCAAGGGGCTTAGTGGTGACCAGGCCGGATCGGATGCATCGATGGGGGTAACCATCTCGCGTTCATTGTAGCCGGTCAGGTCAACCGACCACAGCCGCGTGCGCCCACCTCTGCCTTTTTTATCAGCAGGTTTTTGACGAAAATACATCAGAACGCGGCCATTTGGCGCCCATGTCGGCCCTTCATCCAGAAAACTCTCGGAAAGCAGTCGCTCGCCGCTGCCATCGGGCCGCATTACGCCAATGTAGAAACGGCCCTTACGTTGCTTGGTAAAAGCGATGAGATCGCCTCGTGGCGACCAGACCGGCGTGGCGTAGCGGCCCTTGCCGAACGAGATCCGTTTAACGCCCTCGCCATCGGCGCCCATCACGTAAAGTTGCAGACTGCCGCCCCGGTCTGAATTGAAAACCACCCGCTTGCCGTCGGGCGCGTAGCAGGGTGAGGTGTCAATGGCTTGGCCCTTGGTCAATTGATTGATCGCCCGTGTACGCAGGTCCATGGTATAGATATTGGATTTGCCATCCCCCGCCATGCTCATAATCACTTGGTTACCGTTTGGTGAAAACCTAGGCGCATAGGTCATGCCGGGAAATTCGCCCAATATCTCCTGCCGCCCGGTATCGATGTTGTAGAGGTAGACTCGCGGCTCATTGCGGTAAAAGGACAGATAGGTAATTTCCTGGCGCGAGGGAGAGAAACGCGGAGTCAGAACCAGATAGCTGCCGTCGGTGAGGAAGCGGTGGCCGTTGCCATCCTGATCCATGATCGCCAGGCGCTTCATGCGTTTGTCCCTGGGTCCGCTTTCTGCCACATAGACCACGCGGGTGTCGAAATAGCCCGTCTCGCCGGTTAGGCGTTTATAGATGGCATCCGAGATGACGTGGGCGATGCGCCGCCAATTGCCCGGCGTGGAGAAATAGACCAGACCTGTCATCTGTTCGCCCGCCAGCACGTCCCAAAGACGGAATTCCACCCGCAGGCGGCCATCGTTTTCAACACCAACCTTGCCCGAGACCAGGGCCTGGGCGTTCAAAACCCGCCAGTCGGCAAAGCGCGGGCGGGCCTGCAATGATTCCGGGGTCTGAATAAAGGACTTCGGATCCAGTGGCCGAAATAGGCCGGAGCGCTCCAGATTGGCGGTGATGACCCCGGCCATGCGCTGGCCCTGATCCGCCGCCGCCGCGTCCGTGCCATAGAAGGCTGGGATGGCGACCGGCAAGGGGTCCACATTGCCCTTGGTGATATCAATTTCCAACGCCGCCCAGGCGGGACGCGGCAGTCCCACCAGGCAGAGCAGCGCCAACAACAAGCAGAAGGTGAAAAACAATTTCATTTCTTTCGGGAGAATCCACATAGCCAATTGCTTCCTTAGTCTCGATCTCAGTCTCGGTCTCAATCCGGGTTTCCGCAACCTTATCCGCCCAGCATGTCCCTGGGATTGAAGGTCAACGTCAATTCGCGCCAGCGGGAATACTTGTCCGCCGGTAGATTTTTCAGCGGGGCGCATTTTTGCACCGCGCGCCGGGCACTTTCCGCCGCCGTGCGATAGAACGGATCGCCGCTCTGATTGCCGCCGACGATTTCGGGCGCCTTTGCCAATGAGCCATCCGTATTCAGGAACACCTTGATGCGGACCACCAGTTTGCGCGCATCCCGGGCGCCGGCGGGAATGGTCCAGCATTCCTGGATCTGGTAGCGGATGGCGTCGATCTCGCTCATGGTCATGGGTTGCGTCCGAACCCGGCTTTGGCTGGGCCGGCTGGCTGGCGGTAACTTGGCGGCTATCCGCTTCTTCGCGCTCTCGCGTTGGGGTTCGCTGCGTTTCTTCCTGTCGTCCTTGTCCAGCAGGGCCGCGATATGGTCGGCACTGAATTTCGCCCGGCGGCGTTTTGGCTTCTGCTTCGGCTGGGGCATATTGCGAAACGCCTTGGGCGGCTCCGCCATGGCAATCTTTCTCGGCGGCGCTTTGGGTTTTACTTTTGGTTTTTCCGGTGGCTTCGGTTTCGGCGTCACGACCTCGACCGGTTTCGCCTTTGGCGCCGGCTCCGGTTTGGGCGGCGGCGGCGCTTCTACCTTGGCTGGCTCCGGCGGTGGCGGTGCCTTGGCCACGGGTGGTTCCGGCTTCGGTTCGGGCTCCGGTGCCGCGACGGGTTTCAATTTCGGTGCCGGCGGCGGCGGTTTTTTCGGTTGCGGTTGCACCGGTTTCTGACTCACCGTGCGCTCGGCAATGGTGACCAGCTCTACGATAATCGGTTGTTCGACGACCACCTGCGGGTCCAGCAGATCGGGTAGGCCAAGGACGGCCGCCATCACCACTCCAATGTGCAGCAGGGTCGATATGGCTATCCCGTTGCGCAAGGCCGGGCACCGCTATTTCTTCGCCTGGCTTTGGGGCGCTTCGGTCACCAAAGCCACTTTGTTGAAGCCGGCTGCGTTCAGGCGGCTCATCACCGTCATCACCGCGCCATAATCGACCGTGCGGTCGCCGCGCACGAAAATCCGCCGCGAGGTTCGGTTTTCCGCAATGGCCAGCAACCGGGCCACCAATTCCTCTGCACCGACCAGGGTCTCCTGCAAGAAGATTTCCCCCCTGTCGCTGATCGAAACCGTCAAGGGCTCCTCGTTACCTTGCAGGTTGGAGGCGGAGGCCTTGGGCAAATCAATGGGCACGCCCACGGTCAGTAGCGGCGCGGTGATCATGAAGACGACCAGCAAGACCAGCATCACATCAACAAAAGGCGTTACGTTGATCTCGGACATGGTGGCAAAACGGCCGGGCCGGCGGCCCAGACGCGAAGATTGTTGTACAGTGCCCGCCATCAATCCTGCCTTTCATCCAATTGCCGGGACAGAATGGCCGAGAACTCGCCCACGAACCCTTCCAGGCGAATGGTGTAGCGGCCCAGATCGGTGGAAAATTTGTTGTAGGCGACCACGGCAGGGATCGCCGCGATCAAACCCAGGGCGGTGGCGAACAAGGCTTCGGCGATGCCGGGCGCGACTACGGCCAGGTTCGTGTTCTTGGTCAAGGCGATGGCCTGGAACGAATTCATTATGCCCCAGACCGTGCCGAACAAACCGACAAATGGCGCGGTAGATCCGACCGTGGCGAGGAAGCCCATGTAACGCTCCAGCCTTTCGATCTCTCTGGTCAGGGTGATATGCATGACCTGCACGATGCGGTCCTTGATGCCGGCACGCAGAAAGTCTTCGCCGACTAGGCCCTTGGAAGTGGAGCGCCGCCACTCCCGCATGGCGGAGACGAACAGCAACTCCATGGGGTGGTCGGGCCGGGTACCTATCTTGTCGAACAGTTCTTCCAGGCTGCCCCCGGACCAGAACGAATCCTCGAAAGCATCAGCCTGGGCACGTAGGCGGCGAAAGCGGATGCCTTTCTCGAAAATTATGGCCCAGCACCAGAACGATGCTCCCACCAGAACCAGCATCACCGCCTTGACCAACAAGTCCGCCTTGAGGAACAAACCCCAAAGAGAGAAGTCGGTGGCGGCGATGGAACCCGCGAGTGCGACGGCATCAACGGCTTGATTTCCCATTCATTCAATTCCTAAATCGGATTTAGTGTCAGGCAGTTCGATTTGTGATAGCGCGGCGCGCACCTCTGCTGGCATGCGCCGTGGCCGGCCGCCAGCGCCGGTGCAGGCCAAGCGTACCTTGGCTTTGACGAGGGTTTCGGTGCCACGGTGGATATTCTGATTCATATCCATGCTGGCACCGCCCAGTTTCCGTATCGACGTTCTTACCTCGATCTCGTCATCCAGGCGGGCGGGCCTCAAATAATTGATCTCGCAGTGACGCACCGGAAAGAGCACGCCCTCGTTATCCAGCAGGGCTGCCTGATCGATTCCAGCCCAGCGTACCAGATCGCTGCGGGCGCGCTCCAAAAAGCGCAAATAGTTAGCATAGTACACGATGCCGGCGGCATCGGTGTCTTCCCAATAAATCCGGGCCATGAAGCGGTGTGACTTAGACATCGCCGGAATCCTCTGCACCATCTTCCAGGGGCAGCATCTCGATTTGCGCCTGTTTCGCTTTCGGTGCCACCATGCCCAGATGCTCATAACCCTGCCGGGTCAACACGCGGCCCCGTGGGGTGCGTTGCAACAGGGCCTGTTGGATCAGATAGGGTTCGATAATGTCCTCAATGGCATCGCGCTGTTCCGACAGGGAGGCGGCGATGGTTTCCACCCCTACCGGACCGCCCTCGAAATCCCGGGCGATGCAATTGAGATAACGGCGGTCCATGGCATCCAGGCCGCGCTGGTCCACCTCCAGACGGTTCAGGGCCGCGTCCGCCTCGATGGCGTCAATCCGCTCGGCGCCGGCGACGGTGGCGAAATCACGGACCCGGCGCAGCAGACGTACCGCCACTCGCGGCGTGCCCCGTGAGCGTTTGGCGATTTCCAAGGCGCCATCCTCGGTCAGATCCAGGTCCAGCAAGCCGGCGGCACGGGTAACGATTTTTTCCAGCTCCGGCACTTCGTAAAAACGCAGCCGGATCGGGATGCCGAAGCGCTCCCTCAATGGTGTAGTGATTAGGCCCGAGCGCGTAGTCGCGCCGACCAGGGTGAAGGGCGGCAGATCGATACGTACAGTGCGCGCCGCCGGCCCTTCGCCGATCACCAGATCCAACTGGAAATCTTCCATGGCCGGATACAGCACTTCCTCGACCACCGGGCTCAGGCGATGAATTTCATCGATGAACAGCACATCACGCTCTTCCAGATGGGTCAGGATGGCCGCTAGGTCGCCGGCCTTGGCAATGACCGGGCCGGATGTGGCGCGGAAGGATACCCCCAACTCCCGCGCCACGATCTGCGCCAGGGTGGTTTTGCCCAGTCCGGGCGGGCCATGAAACAGCACATGGTCCAGAGCCTCGCCCCGTTGCTGGGCGGCCTCGATATAGATGCGCAGATTTTCCTTTTCCGCCCGCTGACCGACAAATTCGGCAAGACCCTGGGGCCGCAGGCCGACATCGGCGCCGTCGTCTCCGGCAGCTTGGGCAGTGATGAGGCGTTCGGGCGCGCTTTCGCTAATGAGCTCGTTCATGACGCCAGTCGCCTCAGGCTGTCGCGGATCAGGGCTTGCAGTTCCGCGTTCTCACCCAAGGTGGCGGTGGCGGTCTGCACTGCACGGTGTGCTTCGGCCGGGCGATAGCCCAAATTGGCCAGGGCGGAAATGGCGTCCGCCGCCGGACCTTGGGCCGCGTTACTGGACGCGGTTTCGGTGTTTGCCGCACCTGGGCCCAAAGCTAAAGTGCCGATCTTGTCCTTCAATTCCGTAACGATGCGGTTGCCCACTTTTGGACCCACGCCAGGGGCTCGGGCGATCATGGCTTTATCCTGGCCCAGTACGGCCTGGGTCAGCTCGCCCACTGCCAGGGTGGACAGAATGCCCAGGGCAACCTTGGCGCCGACACCCTGAACACTCAACAATAGCTTGAACCAATCCCGCTCCGCCGCCTCGGCAAAGCCGTAGAGGTGGATATGATCCTCGCGCATATGGGTCTCGATCAACAGCGACGCCGCGGTTCCGCTATCGCCCAGATTGGATAAAGTGCGGCCCGAGCAAAACACCAGATAGCCCACGCCGCCGACATCAATGATGCAGCTGTTCTCGCCGTACTCATCCACACGGCCGGATAGTTTGGCGATCATGCGCCCACCCTCCGCGGCCGCCCGGTCCTATTGCGGGTATCGTCCCGTTCGACTTGCGCCATGATCTGCTGATTCCGCCGCAGATGGGCATGGCAGATCGCCACGGCTAGGGCGTCGGCCGCATCATCCGTCACGTTAGCCGCCGCCGGCAGCAGGGTCGTTACCATCATGGCGACCTGGGCCTTTTGCGCGTGGCCGGTCCCGACAACGGATTTCTTGATCAAATTAGGAGTGTATTCGGAAACCGGGATGCCGGCCATCGCCGGCGCCAACAACAATACGCCACGGGCCTGACCCAGTTTCAGTGTTGACGTTGGGTTCTTGTTGACGAAGGTCTCTTCCACCGCCGCCTCGACTGGCTGCCATTGGGTGAGGACGTCGCCCAGGGCCTGGTATAGCTGGCGCAGGCGCTCGGCCAAGGGAAGTTTGCGGTCCGATATCAAAACCCCGTGGCTGACATGACTCAGACGGCTGCCTTCGACCGCGAGCACGCCCCAGCCGGTGCGCTGCAGGCCGGGATCAATTCCAATCAGACGCATTTCAGGGCTACCTATGGTTTAGCCGTTGAGTTTCTGTATGATTTCGTTGGAAACATCGAAGTTGGCCGAGACCTGTTGCACATCGTCGCTGTCATCCAAAGCCTCCAACAACTTGAACAGGGTCGAGGCACCGCCCTCGTCCATGGGCACGGTATTTTGCGGGCGCCAGTTCAGACGCGTCGCCTTGGGTTCGCCGAACTGATCTTCCAGGGTCTTGGCCACTTCGTGCAGATCGGAGGCGGCACAGATGATTTCGTGACCTTCCTCGTGGCTTTCCACGTCGTCGGCGCCGGCCTCCACCGCTGCCTCGAACATGGTGTCCGTATCGGCTACCTCGGCCGGATACTCGATGCTGCCGACGTGGTCGAACTGATAGGCAACGCTGCCGGTCTCGCCAAGGTTGCCGCCGAATTTGGTAAATGCGGCGCGAACTTCCGAGGCGGTGCGGTTGCGGTTGTCGGTCAGGGCCTCGACAATCAGGCAGACGCCGCCGGGGCCATAGCCTTCGTAGCGGATCTCTTCATAGTTGTCGCCTTCGCCTGCCTGGGCGGCGCGTTTAACCGCACGGGCCACATTCTCCTTGGGCATATTGGCGGCACGGGCGGCCTGGACGGCGGCGCGCAGGCGCGGGTTCATTTCCGGGTCCGGCATGCCGCTGCGCGCGGCCACCGTTATCTCGCGGATCAGTTTGGTGAAAACTTTCGACCGCTTGGCGTCCTGGGCGCCTTTGCGGTGCATGATGTTCTTGAATTGTGAATGGCCTGCCATGGTCGTCGAATCACCCTAATTTTTCGCGCCGCCCGCTCCAAAACCACTGCTTGCGGCGCCTGAAAGACGCGGCTCCCCACAGGGCGCGCGAATCACTAAAAAATTTACCAGATATTGTGGTCGCGCGCAGCACATACCCATAAACGGCCAATATGGCAACAATAGGGCGAAGGAGGGTGTCGCACGGCGGCCCAGTATTGCGGCCGCGACATGCTCTAATTTATGCCGCGGCTGGTAGGGCTTTGTTAACAGACTGGGCGCAGATTGTGCTGACGTCAATTTAGCGACCTGAGAAAAGGGATTTTACCGTGTCGAATTCCGAATCACTAGACCGCCTTGCGCTGCCCGTGGGCGGTGACCGGCTGGAAAAAGCCACCACCACCACCCAGGCCGGTATCTTTGCCCTTGATGTGGCCTTGTCCATCGTCGAGGCGCAGACGGACAAATCCACCGCCGCGCGGCGCCTGCAATATGTTGCCGAGCGCTGCACCTATTTGACCAAGGACTTGGCCGCGCAGGTTGGCGAGGCCTAGAACCTGGCTGCTAGTCTAATTGCTTTCGCCTGGTAACGGCCAGGCGGAATCCAAACGGCCACCTTGGCGCAACGGCGCCAGATATGTGGTCAGACCCGTATTATCATCAATTTCTAGATAGATCCCGCAGAGCGTCGCCTCGCCCGTCGCGGGAGCAAAGTGGGCGCCGGGCATTTTTCGGGTAAAGCGGCGGACCGGTTCCGCCTTTTCCATGCCGATTACTGAATCATAGTCGCCGCACATTCCCACATCGCTCATATATCCGGTGCCGCCGGGCAGGATCTGATGATCCACCGTGGGTACATGGGTATGGGTGCCGAAGACACAACTGACCTTGCCGTCCAGATAATGGCCGATAGCCATCTTTTCCGACGTTGCCTCGGCATGCATGTCGACAAAGATGGCATTGACGCTGCCGCCCAGGGTATGTGCCGCCAGGGCGCCGGCGGCGGCGGTGAAGGGATCATCCAGCGGATCCATGAAGATCCGGCCCAAAACCTGCACGATCAGAATATGTCGCCCGCCCGGTACTTCGTATACACTGGCGCCCCGTCCCGGCGTACCACTAGGCAGATTCAGGGGGCGGATCAGGCGCGGTTCGCCGTCAATATGCGGGATGATCTCGCGGGCATCCCAGGCGTGGTTGCCCAGAACGATGACGTCCGCGCCAGCGCCATAGATCTGATCGCAGATCTTGGGCGTGATGCCAAAGCCGTTGGCGGCGTTCTCGCCGTTGACGACTACGAAGTCCAGTTCCAGATCCCGGCGTAGCCGCGGCAGACTCTCGATTGCCGCTGTGCGTCCCGCGCGGCCAACCAGGTCACCTAAATATAACAGTTTCACTCGTATTAGCCCCTTACGAAACTCTGCGCCCCGCGCTCGTTAACAAGCCAATCCATCGGCTCGTCATGATCATCAATGGGTAGCGCCGGCATCTCCTGCGCGGCGAACCCCAACCCCACCGCGAGCAGTCCCGGCCCTGCTTGGCGCAGTGCCCGCAATGTGCGGTCATAATAGCCGCCACCATAGCCCAAGCGGAAGCCCTCGTTATTGTACGCCAGGAAAGGCGTCACCACGACGTCCGGTTGCAGCGCCGGTGCCGACGCTAGAGGCTCGGAAACACCAAAGGCGCTGACGGTCATGGCATCGCCCGGTCGCCAGCGGCGAAAGCACAGGGGTTGATCCACGCCTAGAACCACCGGCAGGGCGATCTGGTGTCCTGCCTGTTGCAGGGTATTAATGAGGGGCAGGCAGTCGAATTCGCCGTCCATGGGCCAAAACGCCGACACGATCGAATTTGGCGCCAGCGGAATCATGGCAATGAAATGGGCCGCCCCTTGATTACCCGCCCTGTCCCGGAGGGCGTGGGGAATGGCGCCGCGCCGTTCTCGGGCCCGTGATCGGGCGGCTGCTTTGTCTTGCGCGGTCATGAATCCAGCACAGTGATATGGATACGGGACGGACGGGACCGCCAAGCCGTCGAATTACCTTGCTCCGCTGTGGCCTGCTCACGCAGGTGGGCGCCGCAATGAAAGGACCAGGATCCTAACAGAGGCAGCTCCCTTACTAACGGTATTGGCCCAGGGAACCGTTATTCGCGAACCCGGCAGAACCCGCCCGAAGACCCTATTTAAGCGCTCTCCAGTCGCGCGGCAACGTCTTCGATGCGCTGGCTTAATTTTTCCAGATCCAGCTGCCTCCTGGCGCCGTCCGCGCCGGTGCCGTCCTTGCCATCCTTTAGTGCTTCCAGCTCCTGGCCGGCCTCGGCCAGTTCATCGGCGACTAAAAGGGAGGCCATCAGCAACAGGCGCGCCTCGCCAACCTGGCCGACGCTCTCCACCAGTCCATCAACCTGGCTGTTTATAGATTCAGCCAGGAAGGTCAGATGCTCTTCCTCACCATCCTCACAGGCGATCAGGTAGTCCCGGCCATTGATCTGAATATTGACCTGCGCCATTTTTTCCAACTCTAATTTGGTCTAGTCTATTTGGTCTGGCGTTATTCGTCGAGTAGCGCGTGCACGGAATTTATCGCTCCGTCCAGGCGGGCGGATACCGCATCCATCGCCTCTTGCAAGGCGACACCCTCGGCGCGCGCCTCCGCCAACTCCCCGGTCAGGCTGTCGCGCTCTGCCCGCGCCTCGGCCAACTGCGAATCGAGGCCGCTTAACTCCTGGCGCAGTCCGGCGATATCCTCCGCGCCCGCGCCGTCGCGTTCCACGACGCGGCCCAAGGCCGTCTCCAGCCGCTGTACGGCTGCTTCCAATCTTGCTTTCGTGCCAGCATCATCTGCCATTGTGGATTCCGTCTTGTTTGAAAAAGGCTTGCACCAGATCCTTGCGGTGCAGGGTAAAGCCGGCCCTGCCACCGCGTCAACCTGCCCGTAGCCGGTCCTGCGACTTGGTAAGGCGCAAGACTCCCAATTGCTTGTGATTTGCCGCGTATTCCCGGTTGACCTAGCAAGGCGAAGGGCTATGTTGGCCGCCGATCCGGGATCAGTGGAAATCGTCCCGGCTTGCCCGTCCACCAGGCTTGTCAATCCGGCTACCAGATGCGGTTTTCAGAAGTCAAAAGGCGCTGTTGTTGATCGGATGCAACCACAATCTCGAGATTCCATATGACACCGACCAATACCGAAGCAGCAACAGAGATTGCGGGGCACGGCGAAATGGCGAATGCCATTCGCTTCTTGGCCGCTGATGCCGTTCAAGCGGCCAATTCGGGCCATCCGGGCATGCCAATGGGCGCCGCCGACATGGCCACTGTGTTGTTTTCCCGGTTTCTAAAATTTGATCCGGCCAAGCCGAACTGGCCTGACCGGGACCGTTTCGTGCTATCCGCCGGGCATGGCTCCATGCTGCTCTATAGCGTGCTGCATCTGACCGGCCATCGCGATATGGGCATGGGCCAGCTACGCAATTTCCGCCAATTGGACAGCCGTACGGCGGGCCATCCTGAATTCGGTGCCGCCATGGGTATTGAAACCACCACCGGCCCCTTGGGCCAGGGCTTGGCCACCGCTGTTGGCATGGCCCTGGGCGAACGTATGCTGGCCAGCCGCTTTGGCGGAGATTTGGTGGATCATTACACCTATGCCCTGGTGGGGGACGGCTGCCTGATGGAGGGGGTCAGCCATGAAGCCGCTTCATTGGCCGGGCACCTGGGGTTGGGCAAGCTGATCGTGCTGTTTGACGACAACGAAATCACTATTGATGGCGCGACCTCTCTCAGTGTCAGCGATGACCAATGCGCCCGTTTCGTCTCCTACAGCTGGGACGTGGTACGGGTTGACGGCCATGATCCAGACGCTATCGCCGCCGCTATCGAAGCGGCGCGGCAAAGCGACCGACCCTCGCTGATCGCGGCGCGCACCCAGATCGGCCGCGGCGCCCCGACCAAGGCAGGCACCTCGGGCGCCCATGGCGCCCCCCTTGGCGATGAGGAAATCGCCGGCGCGCGCAAGGCCATGGGTTGGCCCCATGCCCCGTTCGAGGTGCCGGATAATGTTGCTGCCGCTTGGCAAGCCGTTGGTGCGCGCGGCGGCGCCATCTCGGCTGCCTGGGAAGAACGCCTGGAAGCAATGGAACAAGATGACCGCGCCGCATTCGAGCGCGCCATGGCCGGTGATCTGCCGGCCAGCATTATCAAGGCGATGGCCGACTATCGGCGCAAGCTGGCCGAGGATAAACCACAGGTCGCCTCGCGGGCGGCGTCGGGCCATGCCTTGGAAGTGATCAACGCCGAGGTCCCGGAAATGGTTGGCGGTTCCGCTGATCTGACCGGCTCCAACAACACCTTGACGGCGGACCTTGGTTTTGTCTCAGCTGAGGATTTTGGTGGCCGTTATATAAATTACGGCGTGCGCGAACACGCCATGGCGGCGGCGATGAACGGTTTGGCCCTGCATGGCGGCTTCATCCCCTATGGCGGCACCTTCATGGTGTTTTCCGATTATTGCCGGGGTGCGATGCGTCTCTCGGCCCTGATGGGTTGCCGGGCGGTCTACGTTTTGACCCACGATTCCATCGGCTTGGGCGAGGATGGGCCAACCCACCAGCCGGTTGAGCACATGGCGGCCTTGCGCGCCATGCCGAACCTCTATGTCTTCCGCCCGGCAGATGCCATGGAAACGGCGGAATGCTGGGAAATGGCCTTGGCGCAAAAACAAAGCCCCTCGGCCATGATCCTGAGCCGCCAGGGCCTGCCGGCGGTGCGGTTGGAGTATCAGGACGATAACGCTTGCGCCAAGGGCGCCTACGAGTTGGTGGCGGCGGATGGCGAGGCGGCGGTGACGCTGCTGGCGACGGGTTCGGAAGTTTCCATCGCCGTGGCCGCGCGCAATAATCTGCAAAGTGCCGGCATAGCCACCAGGGTGGTTTCCATGCCCTGCTGGGAATTGTTCGAGGAACAGGACGAGGGCTATCGCCGAGAAACCTTGGGGCCGGGCACGGTGCGCATTGGTATCGAGGCGGCAATTTCCATGGGCTGGGACCGCTATTTGGGCGAGCAGGGGGGCTTTATTGGCATGTCTGGCTTCGGCGCCTCGGCCCCGGCGAAGGAATTATTCAAACATTTCGGCATTACGGCGGAAGCCGTGGTTGAAATGGCAAAGAAAAAATTGGTGGCCCAAAAAAACTAATGCTGTTGGGCGATTGAGGACAGCCGATATTTTTATAGGAGAGCACAATGGTCGTTCGTGTAGGGATTAACGGTTTTGGCCGCATTGGCCGTTTGGTACTTCGCGCCATCGCGGAATCCGGGCGCAAGGATATTCAGGTGGTCGGGGTCAATGACCTGGGCCCCATCGAAACCAACGCGCATCTGTTGCGTTATGACTCGGTGCATGGCGCCTTTCCCGGCAAGGTAAAAACCACCAAGACCGGCATGAACGTGAACGGCAAGGCCATAAAGGTCACGGCGGAGCGCGACCCGTCCAATCTGCCCTGGGGCAAATTGGACGTGGATGTGGCGCTGGAATGCACCGGTATTTTTGCTTCCAAGGAAAAAGCCTCGGCCCATTTGACGGCCGGTGCCAAAAAGGTGCTAGTCTCGGCGCCGGCGACGGAAGCCGACCTGACCGTTGTGTACGGCGTCAACCACAACAAGCTGCGTAAATCCCACAAGGTAGTCTCGAACGCATCCTGCACCACCAATTGTCTGGCCCCGGTTGCCTTCGTGCTGAACCGGGCAGTTGGTATCGAGCACGGCTTCATGACCACCATTCATGCCTTCACCGGTGACCAGCCCGTTCTGGATACCCTGCATGGCGATATGCGCCGGGCCCGTTCGGCGGTGATGTCCATGATCCCGACCTCGACCGGTGCGGCCAAGGCCGTCGGCTTGGTGTTGCCCGAATTGGCGGGTAAGCTGGACGGAACCTCGATCAGGGTGCCGACACCGAATGTTTCCGTGGTGGATTTCAAGTTCCGCAGCAAGAAGAAAACCACGGTCGAGGTCGTTAACGCGGCGATCGTCAAGGCCGCCGCCGGCAAGCTGAAAGGCGTGTTGGAAACCTCAGACGGTCCCACGGTGTCCATTGATTACAATCACAACCAGGCGTCATCGACCTTTGATCTGACCCAGACTCAGGTGATTGATGGCCGTTTCGTGCGCATCCTGACCTGGTATGATAATGAATGGGGCTTCTCCAATCGTATGAGCGATACCGCCGTCGCCATGGCCAAGCTCTAGTCGACCATTGACGATGCAGACGTTGGATGATCTGACCCTTGCCGGCCAACGCGTGCTGGTAAGGGTTGATCTGAACGTGCCCATGCGGGACGGCCGGGTCAGCGACGCAACCCGGATCGAGCGTGCCGTGCCCACATTGGCGGAACTGGTCGGCAAGGGCGCCAAGGTCATTGTGCTGTCCCATTTCGGCCAGCCCAAGGGGCAGGTGGTGCCGAACATGTCTCTCGCACCCCTGGCCGGGCCATTGGCAGCGGCGCTTGAACGGCCTGTTGCCTTCGCGGCTATGGACACGGCGCCGGCGGTGGTGGCTGCCATGAATGATGGCGATGTGTTGTTGCTGGAGAACGTGCGCTTTGACGCGGGTGAGGAAGCCAACGATGGCGTCTTTGCCCAACGTCTGGCAGATCTGGGCGATATCTACGTCAATGACGCCTTTTCCTGCGCCCATCGGGCCCATACCTCGACGGAAGCCATCGCGCATCTGTTGCCGGCGGCGGCGGGGCGCTCCATGCAGGCTGAGCTGACTGCGCTGGAAGCCGCCCTGGCGAACCCGCGGCGGCCCNTGGCGGCCCTGGTCGGCGGGGCCAAGGTATCGTCGAAGTTGGCGGTGCTGGGGCATTTGCTGGACAAGGTAGATCAACTGATTATCGGCGGCGGCATGGCGAATACGTTTTTGTTTGCCAAGGGNATCAATGTNGGCGCCTCGCTGTGCGAAACCGATCTGGCCGATACGGCACGGGAGNTCATGGCCAAGGCCGGGCAGACCGGTTGTGAAATCGTACTGCCGGTTGACGTAGTTCTGGCCAGGGAATTCAAGGCTGGTATGGACGCCACCACCGTACCCATCGACAAGGTGCCGGACGATATGATGATCCTGGACGTGGGCCCGGCCAGCGTGTGGGACCTGGCCCAGCGTTTGCAACAATACCGGACGTTGCTGTGGAACGGCCCCATGGGCGCCTTTGAAATCGCGCCCTTTGATAACGGCACGGTCAAGGTGGCCCAGGCCGCTGCCGCACGGTCCAAGGCTGGTAACCTGACGTCGGTCGCGGGCGGCGGCGATACGGTGGCGGCATTGCGTCACGCTGGCGCGGCGGATGACTTCACTTATGTCTCCACCGCTGGCGGCGCCTTTCTGGAATGGCTGGAAGGCAAGGTCCTGCCCGGCATCAAAGCGCTGGAAGACTGACCCGCAATCGGACTATGACTGTGTTATGTCCGCGATTATTTTTCATCATGCCAAACAGGCCGAGGACGTGCTGGCCTTTGCCGCCGCGTCGCGGCGGACCATAACGCTGTTGACCGCGCCTGGCGCGGTGGGCTATGGCGGGCCGGGCTTTTATTTGGCCATGGTGGAACTGGCGCGAAAGAAGCATCCCAACGCAGATGTGCGGGCGGTTCTGGACTGCGGCGATGACGGCGCTATGGCGCAAATGGCATTGCAGCTGGGCTGGCGCGGCTTGGTTTTGCACGGCAAGGTAACGGTGCGCGAAAAGGTCCGCCAAATTGCCGCGGCCTATGGTGCCGAGGTCCTGGCCCGGCCGCCCAGGGCGCTGGATCCGGGCCCGGAAATGACCGATCTCTACGGGTATCTGTCATCGCAATGTGGTATTATTTACTAAAGTCTTCTGGAAGCACGTTAGGCCCAGAAAACATTAGGCAGCGATGAGGCGGATAATGTGCCCGCTGCCCAGGCCGCGCTGGCCCATCGGGCAAAAATGAACAGTCTGGCGCGTAGCGGTAACTACCAGGTGGAAATGGAAAAGGACGTGGCTTGAATGAGTGCTAATGTTGATGGTGGCGATGATCCCTGCCGCCTGTATCTGATTACGCCACCGGTTTTCGAACCGGCGGTCTTTGCCGAGGATCTGCGCGCGGCCCTGGATGGTGGCGATGTCGCCTGCCTGCAATTGCGTCTGAAGGACCTGGACGATGACGTGGTACGCCGGGCGGCGGAGGCGTTGATGCCATTGGCCCAGGAACACGATATTGCCTTTCTGATCAACGACCGTCCGGACCTGGCGGCTGAATTGGGCGCTGACGGCACTCATGTGGGTCAGGAAGACACCTCTTATGCTCAGGCACGGAGCATTCTGGGCGCGGATCACATCGTCGGTGTCACTTGCCACGATTCGCGCCATCTGGCCATGGAGGCGGCGGAAGCCGGCGCCGACTATGTCGCCTTTGGCGCTTTCTTCCCCACTGATACCAAGCAGGCCAAGGCGGCAGCTGATATCGAGATCTTGGACTGGTGGTCGGATCTGTTCGAAATCCCCTGTGTTGCTATTGGCGGTATCACGGTAGAAAATTGCCCAGCCTTGGTTGCGGCTGGGGCTGATTTTCTGTCCGTGGTGGCTGGCGTATGGAACTATCCCGACGGACCGGCTGCCGCCGTGCGGGAATTCAACCAAGCCATCAAGGAGGCATCATGATCGCGCCCTCACAGCCACAGACCAGAATAGCTCTGACCATGACAGAGGTCGGCCTGAGCGTGGCCGGCATCATCGCCGCCATCACGCCTCTGTTGTTGTGGGCGTCATGGTCGGAATTTGTCTTTTATCTGGTGCTATCGGTGGGTTGTGGCGCTTTTCCAGTCTTCGTTGGCCTGGCCCATGTCAGGGGCCGTCTGATGGGGGAGGCGCGGTCAGACCGGGATATACTGGGTCTGAAGGGCGTGCGCCAACGTATCGCGGATTGGGATAAATTGCAGGAGCACGATAAAGGCGTGCGGCGCAAGCAGTTCGAAATCAAGGGCGATGCTCGGCGCGAATTCGGTTTCATGATGCGGGTAACGATCGGCTTGATCCTGGCCGTCGCCGTGGTCTTCCTGGCCGTCTATCTTGGTTTTGAGGTTACCTACGGATAGCTGTCACCGGGTTTGGCCGCGTATAATCGTGCGCTGTTGCGATAGAGTGTCGCGGCCGCGGCGGATGGTGACGCGCATGGCCCGTTCGGCGGCGCGACGGTTGCCGTCAAACACGTCGTAATGGGATCCCAAACTTTCCTGCAGGGTAATGCGGGCCTGCTTTTGCGGACCAAAGCTTAGGCCCAGGACCGTGTCGATGATGCCTACCAGGCGCTGAAACGGCCGATTGTGCGAGGCGTTGAGTACGGCGAGATGAAAATCCACGTCAGCAAAATAAGAGCTGTCGTAATCATCAACCGCTTTTTCCATGCGCAGAAAAGCCGCCTCGATCCGGGTCAGATCATCGGACGTGGCGCGGTCGGCGGCCAGCTTGGCGACAACCGGTTCGATCAGTTCCCGCAGCTCCACCAGATCGGCGGTAAACGATTTGGAGATGCTTTCGGGCGTATGCCAGGGCAGCATGTCCACATCCAATAGATCCCAGTCATTGCGAGGTCGCACCCGGGTGCCGGCCCGTTGCCGCGATTCGATCAAGCCTTTGGAGGAAAGCACCTTCAGCGCCTCCCGCAAGGCCGTGCGTGAGGCCGCCTGGACCGCGCCCCCGCCACGCTGCGATCGTGGCTTCGGCGCAATCTATGCCAGCATGTCATTCAGGCCGATCAGGACTGCGATTTCGTTATTCTGCGTGACGGCGAAGCGGTGCCTGAGCCCGTGATTCATTGACAGGCTGCCTGTTCTGGGCCGCAATAGGGCATGGATCAGGCATCATCATCAAAACCGCTCGACCGTGCCCGGCAGTTGGCGGATGCGTTGACGGTCGCGTCCGACGAGATCGAACGGACCCGGCGCATACCGGAACCGCTGTTAAGCCAGTTGCACGAGGCGCGGCTGTTCCGCATGTTTTTGCAACGGGAGCTTGGCGGCGGCGAGGTTCATCCCTGTGACTTTCTCCTCACCATGGAGGAGCTTGCCCGCCATGACGCTTCTGTAGCCTGGAACATTTTTGTCGGCAACTCCACTGCGCTGATCACACCCTTTATCGATGCGGGCGCCGCGCGGGAGATCTATGCCGATCCCCGCGCGGTCGTGGCCTGGGGGCCGCCCCACGGCGGCATGGCGGACGCGGTGGACGGCGGCTATCGGGTCAGCGGCAGGTGGGACTTCGCCTCTGGCTGCCATCAAGCCAACTGGATGGGCGTACATTGCCGTATCAAGGAACCGGACGGTAGCCTGCGTCTGAACCATTTGGGGAAACCCACGTTGCGGACCTTGCTGTTTCCCGTCGAACAAGCCGAATTGCACGATGTCTGGGACACCATCGGCCTGCGCGGCACGGGCTCTGACAGTTATACCATCAAGGGTGTTTTCGTGCCGGAGGCCTATTCAGGCACACGGGATGATCAAGCCTTGCGCCGCAAAAGTGGCCCGCTTTATGCCTTTCCCCAGCAGCAGCTCTATGCGGTTGGGGTGGCTGGTGCAGCCCTGGGCCTGGCGCGGGCCATGCTGTCCGCCTTCGCTGAATTGGCGGCCGAGAAAACCCCGCGCGGCCTTGCCCGCCTGGCGGATACGGCAACGGTGCAATCAGACTACGCCAAGGCCGAGGCCAAGTTGAGTGCGGCGCGGGCCTATTTGTTGGAAACTTTGCGCGAGGTCCATGCCAGCGCGGGCGAGATCGAGCCAATTGATACGTCGGACCGGATCCGCGTGCGCCTGGCCGCGACTCACCTTATCCATGGCGCCATCGAAGTCTCCGACTGGGTATACAAGGCGGCGGGCGTCAGTGCAATTTTTCCCGGAACGCCGTTCGAGCGCCGCTTCCGCGATATGCATACCCTGTCGCAACAGATCCAATCGCGTGGTTCCCACTATGAGGCCGCCGGACGGGTTTTGCTAGGCGTGCCGCCTGAGAATTATTTCTAGATGAGTGCCATTTAGATGAGCCGGGTGATCATCTCACCAACATGGCGTGAAAATTTTGTTGGTTTGTTGTTGGTCCTGTTGGGTGGTTTGTTCATTACCTCGCTGACCTGGATCGTGCGCAGCGTTGCCGATGATGTCCATCCTCTGCAGGCCGCATTCATGCGTTATGGCTTTGGCACCTTGTTACTGCTGCCCCTGGTCTTGAAGTTCGAGAGGACGGATTTTGAGCTGAAATTGCTGGGCGGACATTTTCTGCGCGGCGTCGTGCATGCCATCAGCGTGCTGCTGTGGTTCTATGCGGTGACCAAGATAAACCTGACTGATTTGACCGCGTTGAGCTTCACCTCGCCCGTGTTCGTCACCATTGGGGCATTTCTGTTCCTGGGCGAGAGTTTCAGCTATCGCCGTCTTGCCGGCATTGTCATCGCCTTTCTGGGTGCCGTGGTGATCCTGCGGCCTGGTATCGAGGTCATTTCCATTGGTGCCTTCGCGATCCTTATCTCATCGCCATTTCAAGCCGTCTCCACTCTGGTCGCCAAGCATCTGGCGCGGTATACATCAATCTACGCCATGGTCTTCTATCTTTCCCTTTTCGTTACTATGATCAGTTTGATCCCCACGCTATTTGTCTGGAACAATCCATCCCTGCATACCGTCGGTCTGACCTTTGCCGCCGGGGTGATGGCGACGGCGGCCCATTTTTGCTGGAGTAAATCATTCCAGATTGCCGAATTGTCGTTTACCCAGCCCGGCTTTTATTTCACCCTGATCTGGGCCGTCGCCATCGGCTATTTCGCCTATGATGAATGGCCCGACATCTGGTCAGGCCTGGGCGCGGCGATTATTATCGGCGCCACGGCCTATATCGCCGGGCGGGAGCGCCGCGCGGCGGTGCTTGAAAAATTTGAGGGAGAGCGCACATGAGCCTACCCCTGGTGGTGGCTATCACTGGTGCTAGCGGCATCGTCTACGGAATCGATATCCTGCGCGCCCTGCGCAAGCTGTCGGTGTCGACACATCTGGTGGTCAGCGAGGCCGCAATACAGACCCTGAAATACGAGAGCGAGCTTTCCCTGGCCGACCTGCGCGCCCTGGCCGACGTGGTCCATTCCAACAAGGATATCGCGGCCTCAATCTCGTCGGGCTCGTTCCTCACGCGCGGTATGATTGTCGCGCCTTGCTCCATCAAGACCTTATCGGCCATTGCCAATTCCTATGATGCGGATTTGGTGGCACGGGCAGCGGACGTGACCCTGAAGGAACGCCGCCCCCTGGTACTGATGGTGCGGGAGACGCCCTTGCATAAAGGCCATCTGGATCTGATGGCGCGGGCAACGGATTACGGCGCCATTATCATGCCGCCCATGCCGGCCTTTTACCACAAGCCCAAAACCATCCAGGATGTCGTCGACCAAGGCGTCGGCCGCGCCCTGGATCAGCTCGGCATCACTCATGCATTGTTTCCGCGCTGGGATGACGAACAAGACTGAGTTCAGATCAATATTGGAGCAAACAGGTGTCCTATAATTCCGTTTTTAGCGCAGATCTGTTCGCTGGCCAGACCATGATCGTCACGGGCGGCGGCAGCGGTATTGGCCGTTGCATCGCCCATGAGTTGGCCCAACTGGGCGCCAATGTGGTAATCATCGGTCGCACGGTGGAAAAGCTGAAAACAGTTGCCGCCGAGATTGTCGAGGACGGCGGTCACGCGGATTATGTGGCCTTCGATATCCGGGACGAAGATGCCGTCGCCGCGAGCATCGCGCAAATCCTGTCCAGGCACGGCGCCATCAGTGGCTTGGTCAATAACGCTGGCGGGCAGTTTCTGGCCAAGCTGGAGGAGATTTCGCAAAAAGGCTGGGAGACCGTTGTCCGAACCAATCTGACAGGGGGCTTTTTGGTCAGCCGGGAAGTGCTGAACCAAAGCATGAAGGATACCGGCGGCGCCATCGTCAACATTACCGCTGATCATGAACGCTCGATGCCGGGACTGGGCCATTCCGGCGCGGCGCGGGCGGGGATGGAGAATTTCACCAAGACGGCGGCCCTGGAATGGGCACACTATGGTGTCCGTGTCAACGTGGTCGCCCCTGGCTATATCGCCACCTCCGGCCTGAAACAATATCCCCTAGCGCACAAGAAACGTATCCTGCGGCGCAAGAATTTCGTGCCTGCCCGCCGCCTATCGACGGAGGCAGAGGTCTCGGCGGCGGTGGTGTTCCTGCTGTCGCCGGCTGCCAGCTTCATTTCCGGCGAAAGCATTGGCGTCAACGGCGCGGTTGCTACCATGACCGCCGAATACGCCATGGCGCCCGAGAACACGCCAGGACCCGACGACCGCTTTCCTTATTATGATGGCTTCCACAGATCCGAAAAACTGGATTTTCTGGCCGATGGTTTCACATTCGATGAGGATGAATGACCTGGAATTTTCCCTTATTCCACGGGGCTGGCCGGGCGAAGCATATTGGTGGTAGTTTCAGATGGCGCGTATCCAAGCTGGGGGTGGATTCTGAAGTGTGGCGCGTTGTGCTGACGAGGACTCCACACCCGGCAGATTGAACTAGGCGCGACAACGTTGCCGCTTACAAGGTGGTTGAGGGACGGCCCGGTAGCCCAGAAGTATCCAATTCACACTTTGTATTTTGCTGACCAGTCGTTGATGATATTCCTTATTCGTTAAAGTCCCGCGCCAACCAATCGTGAGGAAGCAATGATCGAGCTAAATCGAGAGGGTGATATCTTTGTCCTGACCATGAATGCTGGCGAGAACCGCTGGAACACCAATTTTGTCCGCGCTTTCGATGCCCGCCTGGATGAAATTTTGGCCTCGGAAGGGCCAGCTGCCTTGGTCACCACATCCAGCAATCCGAAATTCTTTTCCAACGGCCTGGATCTCGATTGGCGCCGGGGCGAGGGGGATGGGACAGGCGGTGACAAGGCGGTCTTTGGCAAGGAGTTCATGGGCTTGATGGGGCGCTTGATCACGTTTGCGGTGCCCACGGTTTGCGCCGTTAACGGCCATGGCTTTGGCGCCGGCTTCATGACGGCGTTGTGCCATGACGTGCGCATCATGCGGGCCGACCGGGGCTATCTTTGCGCCAACGAAATTCAAATCGGTCTAGCGATCCCGGATCCGGAACTGGCACTCTTCAGGCACAAAATGTCCGCCAGTGCGTTTTTCGATACCGTGCAGTTGGCCCATCGCTGGACGGGACCAGCAGCCAAGACCGCCGGTTTCGTGCACGAAGTGGCGGCGGAAGGCGCCCTGCTTGCCGCTGCGGTGGACAAGGCGCGGCAATTGGCGCCGCTGGGCGCCAACAGAGAGCTTTTTGCCCAATCCAAGGAACGTATCTTTGGTGAAGGCCCATCAATCAACGGTGGAGACGGCGCGGCGCACTTGTTGCGCAATATGGAAGCTCATTGAATGTGCTATAAGAAGATCAGGGAACAATTTTCCAGGGGATGGGGACGCCATGACTACGGATACAATGGGGAACAGTTGGCAGGTAAAGCGCTTGGCGGGTGCGCTGGGGGCGGAGGTGCATGGCATCAATCTGGCCCAGGCAGATGACGGCGATATTGCCGAAATCAAACGCCTGTTGGGAGAGCATATGGTGCTTTTCTTCCCTGATCAGAACTTGAGCATGGAAGACCATGTGGCCTTGGGCCGTCCGTTCGGACCATTGGAAGGCCACCCCAATTTGGCGGAAAGGAATTCCGAGCAACACCCGGAGATTTTCCAACTGGCGGCCAGCCAAGGCGGCATTGCGGATGAATGGCACACAGACCTGACGTTCATGGAACAACCCGCCTTGATGTCCATCCTGAACATGCGGAAGTGCCCCGAAACCGGCGGCGATACCATGTGGAGCAATCTGTGCGCAGCCTATGACGCCCTGTCGGCGCCTATGCAGGAAATGTGCGATGGCCTGACAGCCTTGCACGATGCCCACCCCCACGGCCGGGCCGATAAGATGACGATCCACCCGGTGGTCCGTGTTCTGCCTGATACTGAAGCGGGCCCAGGCCGCAAGGCGCTGTATGTGAACGAGCATTTCACCCGCCGTATTGTCGAGATGAGCATGGAAGAGAGCAACAATCTGCTGTCCTTCCTGACCCGCTGGGTGCAAAGCCCTCGCTTTACCGTGCGCTATAGCTGGCGCGAAGGCTGCATCGGGATGTGGGACAACCGCTGTACCCAGCATTACGTTCTCAACGATTTCGATGAAGAGCGGATTATCCAGCGGGTCACCGTCATGGGCGACCATGTGGAAGGTGTCGGCGCCCGTTGGCAACCCTGGACCGAACGGACCTCCCGCTCCGCCATGGGCCGTCACGACCGTCAACTCAGCGGCTACCTGTGCGGCCAGTCGGCGGAGGCAGCCGAATAAGCAGCCATTTTTTGGGCTGTGACGAGCCTCATAATCAGAGCGGTTTAGCCTCGCAATATCATGCAGGGGGTATCATATGCCCCTAGGCCGATACTCCATGGGACGCCGATGGGGTAAGCCAGACAGCTGTGCGCGAAACCGTTTTAATAACGGGTAACCATGCCTGCTAGTGTTAATGGCATAATCCTGTTTTGGTTTTATCGGTCAAAAAATGGGATCTGAAACCCCGTAAACGGAGTATGTAAATGAGGGCGATTATTTAGGTTTTTTGCGCATTTGCGTTGAACAATTGCGTGGGCGTTGCTGCCGTGCCTCCCGCTGTCACCTATCTTGGCGCCGGTGCCACGGTTATTTCCTATATGGCCACGGGCAAGGGTACGTCCGATCACGTCAACTCCGCCATCGCGGAAAAGGATTGCGCCTTGCACCGGGCCTTGCTGCAAGACGAAATTTGTTTTCAGAATGGTTCGTCCGAAGCGCTTGCGGAGGCCGAAACCATAGCGTATCTGGAGGAATAGTATGGACCCGCCATGCCGCTTCACCGAACGCCTTGATTTTACGTCAAGGATGCCGGATGGAGCGGGCAGGTGTTGCCGGCCTTATTGCTTCATCTTCATTTTGCCATCGGCGCCATGGCTTACGTGACCGCCATGGTCGCCATGGGCTGCGCCCTTGCCTGCGTCCATGGCGCCAACGGACATGACCTTGACCTCAACCGTGACCTTTCCCGCCTTGGCGAAATGTAGGGTCAGGGGAAAGCTTTCGCCTTTCTTCAAGGCATGCTTCAATTTCATAAGCATGACGTGATGGCCACCGGGCTTTAGCATGGCGATGCCGCCGGCCGGTACCATGATGCTTTTGACTTGGCGCATCTTCATGACGCCATTCTCGTTGGTGTGGTCATGCAGCTGGGTTTTCTTGGCGACAGTGCTTTCGACGCTGGTCAGTTCATCGCCGCTGGCTCCGCCCTTGATGGTCAGATAGGCGCCGCCGTTGCGTGGCCTGCCCGGCGTGGCTCGGGCCCAGGGATTGTGAATGGTGATGCCGCCGGCTTTGTGCATCGCCCCCATGTCAGCCGCCATCGCGACTGTGTTCGGGATTAGGGTTGCGATAGTGGAGAGAGCCAGCGCCAACGCGCCAGCCGTGATCAGATTCTTCATGGTCTATTACCTCGTATGATTCCAAATGGCTACCGACGGCATGCTTGTGCACACCGCGCGGTCGGTTGGATCATGCGTAGTGGGGAGGACCGCGTGCTTCACCACCCTGTACATCCGCCGATGCGTGGGGTGGCATATCTTTGGGTTGTATAGCGTCCTGTGCGTTGCTCCCCAGCGCTACCTTCAAGGCAGGCTCGGGAGCGGCCCAATCGCCCAGGCTATAACACAAGGTGCAATCATGCCCCTCGTGCGCCAACGGTTTTGGCAGGGGTGCGCCATGCTGATCCAGGCGGATGGTCTTGGCGCCCTCGGGCGTGCAGATAACCACCGGCTGCCTGCCATGAACAGCCATGGCCATGGCCACGGCGGGTAGCAGCGTGTTCAGACACAGCAACAGTACCGCCAGCCAGACGACAACGCGCCGGCCACGGGCCTGAAAACCTATTCTGGACTGCCTGTTCCTCATGACAACTACGAGATAGCCCGTTGTACGGGCGGAATGCAATGACCTAGGACAAGTTCCGGCTAAATTTGGGAAGCCCGCTATTTTGCTGCCTCAGGTTCGCCGCAAGGATATTTGTACGGCAACTTCAAGGGTTTGCAGAAATTGCGAGCGGTCCCGCTTGGAGAATGGCGCCGGGCCGCCGGTAATCTCGCCCATTTCCCTTAAATCAGTCATCAGGTTACGGGTCGCCACCGCCATGCCGTTGGAATCTTGGGTAAAGGCCTTGCCGTTGGGACGGATGGCGCCGGCTCCCTGTTTCAGGCAGCGGTCGGCCAAGGGAATATCGTTGGTAATAGCGATATCACCGGGAGAAATATTCTCGGCGATCCAGTCGTCCGCCGCGTCAGGGCCCTGGGCAACCACTACGTTACGGACCAGGGGACTGGGATCGGGGCGTAGGCCGCCGTCGCTGACCATGTGTGTGACTAGGCCGTGGCGTTCGGCAACCCGGATGACTTCTTTTCTGACCGGGCAGGCATCGGCGTCCACATATATTTTCGGCATTATTCTTAAACCTTAATCTAGCAACACCGCGCGCCATTATAGCCATACCCCCGGCCCGGCCCAATGTGGTATCGTGGGGCCGTCCGGAGGTTCGGGCGCGAGGGATTAACAGGCATATGGCATTCAAGGCGTTATTATTTGATGTTTTCGGCACCGTGGTCGATTGGCGCGGCAGCATCATCGCGGAAGGCGAGGCCTTTGGCCGAGAGCGCGGCATCGATATGGATTGGGCCGCTTTCGCGGATGGCTGGCGAGCGAAGTATCAACCGGCCATGGAACGGGTGCGCGAGGGGCGGACCGGCTGGGTCAAGCTTGATGATCTGCATCATGCGAATTTAATGGAATTGCTGGATGAATTAGTCATTTCGGGTCTGTCGGCGGAAGACATCGATCACTGGAACAAGGTCTGGCACCGCTTGAACCCTTGGCCCGATACGGTCGTCGGGCTGACCCGCCTGAAACGGAAACATATCCTGGCGACACTATCGAACGGCAATGTCGCGCTGATCGTCAATATGGCGAAGTATGCCCGGCTGCCCTGGGACGCGGTTCTGGGAGCGGAGGTCGCCGGCCACTACAAGCCGCAACCGGAAGCCTATTTGAAGACCGCCGCTTTTCTAAGCCTTTTGCCCGGCGAGTGCCTGATGATCGCGGCCCATAATAACGATCTGGTGGCCGCTGGCGGCTGCGGCCTGGGAACGGCCTTTGTTCGCCGGCCCATGGAATATGGCCCCACTCAGGATTTCGATATGGAGCCAGAAAACGATTACGACTATGTTGCCGACGACTTCCTTGATCTTGCCAGCCAGCTTGGCTGCTAATCCGTTAGGCACATACGCTGAATAATTCCTCGCTGGAGGATGGCGCGATTTCGCCGCTGCGGCGAGGCATCATTCTCTTCACCCTGACATCGACCGTGGCGCTTTATGCGCTGACGATCACCATCGCCAATGTCTCCCTACCGCAAATGCAGGGTGCTCTTTCGGCGACACAGGACCAGATCGCCTTGGTCGTGACCTTCAATATTGTAGCCACCGCCGTGGCCACACCTATGACCGGCTGGCTGACAGCGCGGTTTGGCCAGCGCCGGGTGCTGCTAAGCTGCGTCGCCTTTTTTACTCTGGCGACCCTGATGTGCGGCCTGTCCAACTCGTTGGAGACACTGGTTTTTTTTCGGGTACTCCAGGGCCTGTGCGGCGCCCCCCTGGCACCGTTGTCGCAGTCAATCGTTCTGGCATCCTACCCGCAGACCAAGCACGGCACGGCGACTTCCATTTTCGGCATGGGCGTTGTGCTAGGTCCACTAATAGCACCCACGATCGGCGGCTATTTGAGCGAGGAATATAGCTGGCGCTGGGTATTTTTTATGATCGTGCCCATTGGCACGGCCTCTTTCCTGGGTTGTTGGGCCTTTGTCGCGGAGGGTGCGCGGGCGGCGCGTATCCGCCTAGACTGGACCGGCTTCATCGCCCTGTCGGTGGCTATCGCTTGCTTCCAATTGATGCTGGACCGGGGCGAGCGCAACAGCTGGCTGGAATCCACGGAAATCGTTCTGGAAATCTGCCTTGCAGCTTTGTGTTTTTATATTTTTATCGTCCATACCTTCACCTCTGAGAAACCATTCCTTAATCCGCATCTGTTTCTGGACCGCAATTTCGTGCTCGGTATGGCGCTGACCCTGGTATTCGGCTTGTTGAATTTCACGCCTATGACTCTGCTGCCGGGCCTGTTGCAGAATTTGCGCGGCTATCCTGATAGTGTCATCGGCCTGCTGCTGGGTGCACGGGGGGTGGGCACCTTGTTAGGCTTTAGCATTCTGTTCTTTGGCAACCGCTATGATCCGCGCATATGGCTGATCAGCGGTTTTGCTTTACAAGGCTTTTCCGGCTGGATGATGGCGCAGTTTGACATCAACGTGACTACGTCGGACGTGGCCTGGGCCAGTTTTATCCAGGGTCTGGGCACCGGCTTTTTGTGGGTGCCGCTGACCCTGGTGACCTTTAATACCCTACCCCAACGGCTGTTCCCAGAAGGGTCCTCAATCTTTCATTTGCTGCGCAATATTGGTTCCTCGGTACATATCTCGATCAGTGTCGCCCTGGTCCTCCATAGCGCCAAGATCAATTATGGCCATCTGGCCGAAGCGGTGACGCCCTATGCCAAGTCATGGCAGATCCCCTCGGCCGCAGGCGCCTGGAGCATGGGGTCAATACAGAGCCTAGCTCATATTAGCGGCGAGGTGCAGCGCCAGGGCCTGATGATTGGCTATGTCAACGCCTTCTATTTCTATATGCTTACGGCGTTGGCCGCGTTGCCCCTGATCATGATGGTGCGTATGAAAAAGCCGTCGCCCCACCTCCACCCCCCGCCTGAAACCAAGAAAGCAAACCTGAGTCCTGCGAAGGGCGTTCAAAAGCGATAGACGTTCAAGGCTTGGCGTCGGCCGCGTATCTTTTGTGGTCTGGCGCTGGCCGACCTGGCGCTCGCCTCGCTCGCCTGCCAGGCAGCCGCGGACGTGGGCGTTGGCGTCTTCCTGGAGCGCTGATATGTTGCATGAAGAATTCTGAACAGAAAAATTTGCGAGTACAGCCAATGCCATCGAAATTGTTTTCTTCCATTTCCATGCGGGACCTGATCTTGAGCAACCGCGTTGTGGTCGCGCCCATGTGTCAATACAGCGCCCAGGACGGCAATGCCCAGGATTGGCATTTGATGCATCTGGGCCAGCTATGTACCGGCGGACCGGGTCTGGTGATCGCCGAGGCCACGGGCGTATCGCCGGCCGCCCGTATCACGCCGCAATGTCTGGGCCTCTATTCCGATGCTAATGAGGCCGCGATCACACGGGTGATAGATTTTTGCCGGCAACTCGGCACCGGCCAGATCGGCGTGCAACTGGCCCATGCCGGGCGCAAGGCCTCGACCGGCGCGCCCAGCAGCGGCCGCCAGGCAATTGGTCCGGATGAGGCTGATGGCTGGCAGACCGTGGCGCCCTCGGCCGTGCCTTATGACGTGGATTGGAATGTACCTCTGGCCCTCAATGATGCCGGGCTGGCGGAGGTTAAGGGACAATTCGTGGCGGCGGCGCAACGGGCGGCGCGGGCTGGTTACGCCGTGGCCGAGGTGCATGCCGCGCACGGCTATCTGTTGCATCAATTTCTCTCGCCCATCGCCAATCAACGCAATGACGGCTATGGCGGAGATCTGGACGGGAGGATGCGCTTCCCCCTTGAGGTATTCGCCGCCGTACGTGCCGTCTGGCCCGGCGACCGGCCTTTGGGCATTCGCGTTTCCGCCACCGATTGGGTGGATGGCGGCTGGACCGTGGAGGAAACAATTGCCTTTGCCAGGGAACTGGATGCCATGGATTGTGATTTCATTGACGTCTCCTCCGGCGGCATGGACCCACGCCAGGACATTCCCCTTGGCCCTGGATATCAGGTTCACCTGGCGGAGCAGGTTGGAAAAGAGGTGCGGATGCCGACAATGGCGGTGGGCATGATCACGACTGGCCGCCAGGCCGAGGACATTGTCGCCCAAGGCCGGGCGGACATGGTTGCCTTGGCGCGGGGCATGCTGTTCGATCCGCACTGGACCTGGCGGGCGGCAGAGGAACTGGGCGTGGAAATTCCCTATCCGCCGCAATATGCCCGCAGCCGGCCCTCGGCTTGGCCCCAGGCATTCACATCCGCGGCGGCGGTGAAATAAAAAAGAATTTAGCGTCTAGTTTGTGTATAGAGGCTAATATATTCGTGCGGCAAACAGTTTATTGACAATATATCTGTCGAATTTACCGTAGAGTAAATTTTTGACCGTAGTATTAATTCTAATAAGTATGGTGTCATGAGGGATTATAACTGAAGACGTTAAACGGCTATTAGTAATCGATGACGATCCTGATTTTGCCGATTACGTGAAACGAAAGGCGGAAGGTCTTGGCTATGAGGTTTCTACTCTCTCCGATCCCAACCTGTTCAAGGGCGCTTATGCCGAATTTAAACCGGATATGATCGTGCTGGATATCGAGGGCATTGAACTGGTGCAATGGTTGGCGGAACAGAATTGCACGGCCCAGATCCTGGCCGTTGCCGGCTATAATCCATATTACGGCAAAATAGCGCTCGGTCTGGGTGAAGTCTGGGGTCTAAAGGTGGAAACCTATCAAAAGCCGATCAGCCTGGCGATCCTGCGCGGCGCACTTTCCTAGATTTTTGCCATTGTTCGCCTGGGCACCGACCGCATTGCGGAACGGGGCGAGCCAGCGGTATGATGGGACTAAGATGGCGCCACTCTTGTGGGTGGCTATTTTTGTAGGGAGAGACTGCGGTGAGCCAGGTTTTGGACGGAGTGCGGGTTTTGGATTTCGGGCGCTATATTGCCGGCCCATGTTGCGGCATGATGCTAGGCGATTTGGGCGCCGATGTAATCCGGATCGAAAAGATCGATGGTAGTGAGGATCGTTATACCACGCCGATCGGTGAAGGCGCCGAGGGTGAGGAATGCGTTGGCTCGGGCTATCTGCATCTCAACCGCAACAAGCGCGGTCTGACCTTGAACCCCATGAAGCCCGAGGGCCGGGAGATCGTCAAGAAACTGGTGGCGACGGCGGATGTGGTGATCGCCAATCTGCCGACCGAAACCCTGACCGCCATGGGCCTGGACTATGAAAGTCTGCGGGCGGTGAAAGAGGATATTATTCTGACCACGGTCTCGGCCTTTACCTCCGTCGGCCCCTACAAGGACCGGGTCGGTTTCGACGGCGTGGCCGCCGCCATGTCGGGGATGATGCATCTGTCCGGCTATGAGGACGAGCCCATGAAGGCGCACACGCCGTGGGTCGATTTTGGCACCGCCTCGGCAGCCACAATCGGCACCTTGGCGGCCTTGCTGCACAAACGCGCCACGGGTGAGGGGCAGCGGGTGGAAGGCAGCTTGCTGGGCACCGCATTGCTGTTCAACAACGCCGGTTTGATCGAGCAGGCCATGATTGGCGCAGACCGGGTCGGCTCCGGCAACCGGGGACAGACCTCCGCACCCAGTGACGCCTTCAAATGCAGTGATGATAAATGGATTATCGTCCAGGTCGTCGGCCAAACGCTTTTTAACCGCTGGATTGATCTTATGGGCGACGGGGATTACTGGCTGAAGGATCCCAAGTTCAAGGATGATCTGTTGCGTGGCGACAACGGCGTCGAGATCTCGGCCCGCATGCAAAAGTGGTGTTCGGAAAGAACCCGCGAGGAAGCGATAGCGGCTCTTGCCGAGGCCCGCATTCCTTGCGGCCATGTTTATAAGCCGGCTGACACCCTGAAGGATCCACAAGTCCTGCAAGGTGATTTCCTGCAAGAGGTGGATTATCCCGGCACGCCGTCGCCGGCGCCCATGTCCAAACTGCATGTGCGTTTTTCAAAAACCCCGGCCGACACCATCCGCATGCGTGCCCCGACCTTGGGTGAGCACACGGATGAGGTCATGCACGAACTGGGTTATGATGATGCAACGATCGCTGAACTGCGGGAAAAACGTGTGGTCTGACACAGCCCATTTGGTAAAACAAAGGCCCCGCTTCCAGTTCGGAGAGCGGGGCCTAAATTTTCGGCCATAAGGTCCGGTTCGGTTAGTCGCTCGCGGCTTCTTCGGCGACCATTTCCTTACCAGTTTCCTGATCGACCATTTTCATGGACAGGCGAACCTTGCCCCGGTCATCAATGGCCAGGCATTTGACGAAAATTTCATCGCCTTCGTTGACAATGTCATTCACCGTCTTGACCCGGTGTTGGGCCAGCTCCGAGATATGGCAGAGGCCGTCCCGGTTGCCGATGAAGTTCACGAAGGCGCCGAAGTCGACAACTTTGACCACCTTGCCCTTGTAGATCTCGCCAATCTCTGGCTCGGCGATGATGCCGGTGATCCAGGTGGTGGCGGCATCAATACTGGATTGGTCAGGTGAAGATACCTTGACCGAGCCATCGTCGGAAATGTCGATCTTGGCACCGGTTTCCTCGGTGATCTGACGGATAACCTTGCCGCCCGTACCGATAATTTCCCGGATCTTGTCGACCGGTACCTTGAGTAGATGGACCTTCGGCGCGGTATCGCGCAACTCGCCGCGATGCTCGCCAATGGCCTTGCTCATCTCGCTCAAAATGTGGTTGCGGCCTTCGTTGGCCTGGGCCAGGGCGTCACGCATGATTGCTTCCGTGATGCCCGCGACCTTGATGTCCATCTGCAACGAGGTGACACCGTTCTCCGTGCCGGCGACCTTGAAGTCCATGTCGCCCAGGTGATCCTCATCACCTAGAATGTCCGACAGGATGGCGTACTTCTCACCTTCCAGGATCAGGCCCATGGCGATACCCGCCACCGCTGCCTTCAAGGGCACGCCCGCGTCCATCAGGGACAGGGAGGAGCCGCAAACGGAGGCCATGGAGGAAGAACCATTGGATTCCGTGATCTCGGAAACGATACGGATTGTGTAAGGGAACTCTTCCTTGGACGGCATCACAGCGCGCATGGCCCGCCAGGCTAGCTTGCCATGGCCGATCTCGCGCCGGCCGGTAAAGCCGAAGCGGCCCGCTTCGCCCACGGAATAGGGCGGGAAGTTGTAGTGCAGCAGGAAGTGCTGGCGGTATGAACCGGCCAAGGCGTCCATGATCTGCTCGTCATCGCCGGTACCTAGGGTGGTTACCACCAGGGCCTGGGTCTCGCCACGGGTGAACAGGGCTGCGCCGTGGGTCCGGGGCAGTACACCAACTTGGCTTTCGATCTTGCGCACGGTGCGAGTATCGCGGCCATCGATGCGGTTGCCGGTGTCGAGAATTTGGCCGCGAACAATGTTCTTTTCCAGTTTCTTGACGGCATCGCCAATGGCGCCCGCATCCGGGTCTTCGGCCAAGGCGTCGTAGGCTTTACCCTTGGCATCAGACAGCATGTTGGTGCGGGTCTGCTTGATGGGTTCTGCATAGGCCGTGCGCAGGTCGGCCTCGATGGTTTTGGCTACCTTGGCCTGGATCGCAGAGTGATCTTCTGGCGGGGCCAGATCCCAAGGCTCTTTCGCGGCCACTTCGGCCAGCTCGACAATGGCCTGGATGACCGGCTGCATCTCAGCATGAGCAAACATCACGGCGCCCAACATGACTTCCTCGGAAAGCTGATTGGCTTCCGATTCCACCATCATCACGGCATCCGCCGTGCCGGCCACGACCATGTCCAAGTCGCTCTCTTCCAACTCGTCAATGCGCGGGTTCAGGATATATTCGCCATTGACGTAACCAACCCGGGCCGCGCTGATTGGGCCCATGAAGGGGATACCGGAAATGGTCAGGGCGGCGGATGTACCCACCAGGGCGGCAATGTCGGGATCATTCTCCAGATCATGGCTCATGGTGGTGCAGATGATCTGGGTTTCGTTGCGGAAACCATCCACGAACAAGGGCCGGATCGGCCGGTCAATCAGGCGCGATGTAAGCGTCTCTTTTTCCGAGGGGCGGCCTTCACGCTTGAAAAAGCCGCCTGGAATCTTGCCGGCGGCGTATGTTTTTTCCACATAGTGGACGGTGAGGGGGAAGAAATCGATGCCTTGGCGCGCTTCGCGCGCGGCGACGGCGGTGCACAGCACGCTGGTTTCGTCATAGGTCACCATCACGGCACCATCGGACTGGCGCGCGATATGTCCGGTTTCCAGGACCAGCTTGCGCCCGCCCCACATCAATTCCTTGCGATGAATATCAAACATCTTCGTTCTCTCTTTCTTATCAGCCATGCTTTCTTACCTATTCATCCGGCGCCATCGCCGGTTAAAACATGGCTTCGCTTGCGTTCAATGTAGTTTTTCCATAATCCCGAATGGACCATGGCATTCCTCGTTCCCGGCACGCAACGCCCCAGGGTCCACGTTGCCAATTGCGGCGACGCGAGGTTCGGTCTTGTTCAAACTAGGTATGCCCGCTGACAATACTAACGGCGCAGGCCCAGCCGTTTGATCAGAGCTTCGTAACGCGTCTGATCCTTGCGTTTCAGATAATCCAACAGACGGCGCCGCCGGCTGACCATTTTCAGCAGGCCGCGACGGGAATGGTTATCCTTTTTGTGTTCCTTGAAATGATCGGTCAAGGCGATGATCCGCGAAGTCAGAATTGCCACTTGCACTTCCGGTGAACCGGTATCGCTGTCGGATTGCTTAAATTCGCCGATCAATTCGGTTTTGCGTTCAGCCGTAATCGACATCGAAATCTCCTATTCGTATAAAAAGTCTTACAGATTAAAAACACGAACCGGACGGACTTCACCGGCATGAATTTCGGCCAGTGCTACCGGCCTGCCGTCTGTCGTCGCGTATACGGTTCCCTCGACGCCATGCGGAACCCGGATGGCTTGTCCAAAACGTAGACGTTCAGCCTCCGGACCGGTCACGGCCAGCGCCGGGATGTCGGCCAGCGCAGCCTCGACCGGCAAAAGCAGGTCGTCGAGCGCCTTCTTATGCCCCATGTCCTCAAGTTTATCCAGCGAAATCGCCATGCTTTCGTCAAAGTCTCCGACCCTGGTTCGGCGCAGTTCGCTGACATGGCCATAGCAGCCCAGAAGGCGGCCCAGATCACGGGCCACGCCGCGCACATAGGCGCCCTTGCCACAGATCATTTCCAGCACCGCATGATCGGGTTCGGGGCATTCAAGAAGACGTAATTCATCGATCCGGATCAAACGCGCGGCCAGTTCCGAGGACTCGCCGCCGCGGGCCAGATCATAGGCCCGCGCCCCATTCACCTTGATTGCGGAATAGGCGGGGGGCACCTGTTCGATCTCGCCGGTGAATTGCGGCAATGCGGCTTCGATTTGCGCCTGCGTTGGGCGCTCACCGCTTTCTGCCACTATCTGGCCCTCAGCGTCGTCGGTATCGCGCTCCTCGCCCCAATGGATGGCGAAGCGATAGGCCTTGGCTCCATCCATTGCCATGGCCACGACCTTTGTCGCTTCCCCCATGGCAATGGGTAAAATACCGCTGGCCAAGGGATCCAGGGTGCCCGCATGGCCGGCCTTGGCGGCATCGAATCCGCGCCGTACCTTGCCAACCGCCTGGGTCGAGGTCATGCCGAGGGGTTTGTCGAGGATGAACCAGCCATGCACCGGTCGGCCGCGCCGTTTACGTGCCATGTTTACGCGCCATCTTCCGAATTTTCCAAATCGTGTACCACCAGGCCTGACGCCACATCTTCGCGGCGCAACAGATCATCAATATGGGAGGCGTTGTCGAAACTACCATCGATCCTAAAATGTAGGCGTGGCGCGAACTTCAGGCTGATCCGCTTGGCTACCTGTCCGCCCAGCCATGGTCCGACCCGGTGCAGTGCCTTCAGAATTTTGTCCGTATCTTTGCCGCCCAACGGCATGATGTAACACGTCGCCTGACGTAGATCCGTGCTCAGGGCGACCTCAGTCACGGTGATGGCAACGCCGGCCAGATCTTCGTGATGTATTTCTTCCCGAGTAAGAACTTCCGCCAACGCGTGCCGAACCAGCTCGCCGGCGCGTAATTGACGTTGGGATGGCCCACGCGCCCTTTGACGAGGGTCGCGGTGCCCCATGTCGCGATGCTTCGCCATAATTCCGCCCTATGTCAAAATCGGCCGTCGAACAAATACATCACTTAAAGTGAGCGTTCGACTTCCTCGATCTCAAAGAATTCGATTTGGTCGCCGACCTGGATATCCTGATAGTTCTCCAACGCGACGCCGCATTCGTTGCCCTCGCGCACTTCGTTGGCATCATCCTTGAAACGCTTCAGGGATTTCAAGCCGCCAGTGTGGATGACCACATCGTCCCGCAACAAGCGTATTTTGGCCTGCCGCCGGGCCATGCCGGTACTGACCCGGCAACCGGCGATCTTGCCGATCTTGGAGACATTAAAGACTTCCTGAACCAGGGCGCCGCCAATAATGGTCTCGCGGATCTCCGGCGCCAGCAGGCCACTCATGGCCTTGCGCAGGTCATCGACCAATTCGTAAATAATCGAATAATAGCGGATTTCGACATTTTCCTGCCGCGCCATTTCCTGTGCCTGAGGATTGGCCCGTACGTTGAAACTGATGACCACCGCGTTCGAGGCCCGCGCCAGATCGATATCGGACTCGGTAATGCCGCCGACACCGCCATGCAGCACCCTGGCCGCGACTTCGTCGTTGCCCAGGTTCTCCACCGCCGATGTGATGGCCTCGAGAGAACCACGCACATCCGCCTTGAACAGCAGAGGGAATTCCTTTTTCTCGCTGTCCTGCATGTTGGAGAACATCTGCTCCAGGCTGCCACGGGCACCGGCGGCGGCGCGGCGTTCCCGCTCCATCCGCTGGCGATAGTCGGCAACCTCGCGGGCCCGTGCCTCGTTCTCTACCACATTGAACTCATCACCGGCACCCGGTGCCCCGTTCAGGCCTAGAACCTCAACCGGCATGGACGGGCCTGCTTCTTCGACAATGTTGCCATGACTGTCCAGCATCGCCCGCACACGGCCCCATTGCGGGCCGGCCACGAAGATATCGCCGGCCCTAAGCGTGCCGCGCTGCACCAGCACGGTTGCTACGGCGCCACGGCCACGGTCCAATTGCGCCTCGACCACCACGCCTTCGGCATCGCGGTTCGGATTAGCCTGTAATTCCAGGAATTCGGCCCGCAATTGGATGATTTCCTCCAAGCCGTCCAGGTTCTGCTTTTTCATCGCGGAAACCTCGACGATCTGGACATCACCGCCCATTTCCTCCGGGATCACTTCATATTGCAGCAGTTCCTGCTTGACCTTGTTGGGATTGGCGTCGGGCAAGTCCATCTTGTTGACCGCCACGATCAGCGGCACATTCGCCGCCTTGGCATGGTTGATTGCCTCAATCGTCTGCGGCATGACGCCGTCATCCGCGGCCACGACCAAAATGACCAGATCCGTGACGTCGGCGCCACGGGCGCGCATGGCGGTGAAGGCCGCATGACCCGGAGTATCAATAAAGGTGATCTTGGCCCCAGCCGGCGTTGTCACCTGATAGGCGCCAATATGCTGGGTAATGCCGCCCGTCTCGCCGGCGGCCACATCAGAGGCCCGGATCGCATCCAACAACGAAGTCTTGCCGTGGTCCACATGGCCCATCACCGTAACCACGGGGGGGCGCATGACCAGATCGCCTTCGTCGTCCGTCTTGCCCTTAAGGCCGATTTCGACATCTGCCTCGGAAACCCTGCGCAATTTGTGTCCGAATTCAGCCACTACCAATTCTGCGGTGTCCGCATCGATTGTCTGATTGACTGTGGCCATGACGCCAAGGCCCATCAGCGAACGCACCACATCGACGCCCCGCTCGGCCATGCGGTTGGCTAGTTCCTGTACCGTAATGGTTTCAGGCACCACCACTTCGCGCAGGATCTTGCCTTGGCTTTCGCCACTATCGGCGGCCAGTTGTTTCCGTCGCTCCCGCTCCCGCCGGATGGAAGCTAGGCTTCGGACCCGTTCCTCGCGGTCGGCCAAAGCCTCCGTGACCGTGATGCGACCCGACCGGCGTCTTGGCTCCGTGCGGGCACGAGGTTGTTGCTTGGGCCGTTCCACCGGCCGGCGCTCGAGCCGCCGGGTTGAGCCTTCTTTTGCATCATCCCCTTGCTGTCCACGCCGGGGCGCGGCGGTGGCACTACTGGCATCGGCCTGGGCATTTGCTTTTGCCTCTTTTTCCTGCAGCTTGCGGACGGCCTCTTCCTCGGCCTTGCGGCGAGCACCTTCCTCTGTTTTCTTCCGAGCTTCCTCGTCGAGGCGCCGGGTCTCAGCAGCTTCCCGCTCAGTCGCCAGTCTGGCGGCTTCCTCGGCCTGACGCCGGGCATTTTCCTCGGCCCGGGCGCGGGCCGCCTGATCGGCGGCTTGGGCGTTTTCCAAGGCCTTTGCGCGGGCAGACTTTTCTTCGGTCGACAGGGTCTTCAGAACATGCCGGGTACGTCCCGCACCGGCCTTGGCCTGTTCGCCGGTCTTCGACGCCGGCGCTTCCGCGGTGGTGGTGCTTTTAGCCGGTTCGACTTCGACTGTCGGCTCGGCTGCTGGAGCCGGGCTGCCCGTGGCAGCGGATTCAGCTGTGCTGGGCGCGCTGCTTTGGCCGCCGCGCGCCGCCGCGCGCCGGCGGCGCACCTCGACCTTAACGGTCTTGCGTCCACCACCCATGCCCCCACGTGATAGGACCGCGTCGCTCAGGCCCGGTTTGCGAAGGCTAAGAGGATCTCCACCCCCAAGGCTCAGGGTTTTCTTCTTACCCGTATCACTCACGTCTTATTGTCCCATCTCTTTATCAAATGGCCATCGACCCCGGCCCAAAACCACCGTCAATTACACCATACCGGCACAACAAATCGCCCCGGCTAGCCTTATGCCAGCCGAACGTTCAGCCGCGGTAATCCTTTAGTCGGCGGCATTCGGCCATGAAACGGTCCGCTAAACCACCAACCCTCAAAGCAGCATGTACCACATTTTCGCGGCCCAATGCCAAACTCAATTCTTCCAGGCCAAACAGATCGACCACGATACGCCCACCCGATGCCGTCTGGGAGGTGTCACCGGTAAAGGAAACAGCGTTTCCACCTAGCAATTTTTCCCGGCCTCTGAGGGAGGCGTCATGGGCTGAAATGGCAATCGCCGCATTGTCCGTGGCCAGCAACGCCCGCGCTTTTTCATAGCCCAAGGTTAATTGGCCGGCCCGTTTCGTCAGGCCCAGAAGGGCCAAGGCACGCTGCCGCATCAGAACCTCCACCTGATCTGGTAGGTCGTCCGCCACCACGACCGCCCGTTTGGCCGCGCGGGCGAACAAACGCTTTTTCACCGCCCGGTCCAGCAATTCCCGGCGTCCGCCAACCCAGATGCCCCGGCCAGGCAGCTCGCGGGCAAGATCGGCGCAAATACCGCCATCCGGTCCGACCACGAAACGCAGCAAACTGTCCATCGGGATAGAGGCGCCGGTGGCAATACAGCGCCGCTCCGGCGCGCTGGGCGCCCCGCCCATGGCCATGTCGTTTGCTGCTATATCGCCCATTTCGGCTGCTTTCAGTCCTCGGATTCTTCTGCGTCTGCCGCCGCCGCGCCCGCGTCATCATCGGACGCCGCCTCTTCGGGTTGATCTTCATCCTCGAACCAATGGGCCCGCGCCGCCATGATCATGGCCGAAGCCGTCTCTTCATCAAGGTTGAATTCTTGCAACAGGCCATCGCCCGGATCAACCAGTTCGTCGGTCGCCAGTTCGGCAAAGTCATCCAATTCCTTGATGCCATTTTCGCCCAAGGTAACCAACATGCCCGGTGTCAGGCCCTCAAGCGCGGCCAGTTCCTCCGTGACGCCAAGCTCGGAGCGTTGCTCATCGAACTCCGCGTCGCGGGCCTCCAAATAGTCGGCGGCACGCTGTTGCAATGCCGCCGCCAAATCTTCATCAAAACCTTCCAGCGTGGCCAATTCTCCTTGTTCCACGAAAGCGACTTCCTCGACCGAATTAAAGCCTTCGGTCGCCAACAGCTGCGCCATCATTTCGTCAATGACTAGCGCATCCATGAACAGTTCGCTGCGCTGACGCAGTTCTTCCTGGCGCCGGTCGGATTCTTCTTCCTCGGTCAGGATGTCGATTTCCCAGCCGGTCAATTGCGAGGCCAGGCGCACGTTCTGGCCTCGCCGGCCGATCGCCAGGCTCAACATCTCGTCCGGCACCACGACTTCGAATTTTTGCGCGTCCTCGTGCATCACCACCTTGACTACGTCGGCGGGGGCTAGGCCGTTGACCAAAAAGGCCGCCGGGTCGGGGATCCACTGGATAATGTCGATCTTTTCGCCCTGCAATTCGTTGACAACCGCCTGTACCCGGCTGCCACGCATGCCGACACAGGCGCCGACCGGGTCGATGGAGGTGTCGTTGGAGACCACGGCGATCTTGGCCCGGCTGCCTGGATCGCGGGCGACGGCCTTGATCTCGATAATGCCGTCGTAGATTTCCGGTACTTCCTGGGTGAACAATTTCGCCATGAATTGCGGATGGGTGCGGGAGAGGAAAATCTGTGGTCCGCGCTGTTCTGGACGCACATCGTAAATATAGGCCCGGATGCGGTCGCCTTGGCGCAGGCTTTCCCGCGGCAAGGCCTCGTCCCGGCGCACGATGGCCTCGGCTCGGCCCAGATCGACCAGAACATTGCCGTATTCGACGCGCTTGACCACGCCATTGACGACCTCGCCGATGCGGTCCTTGTACTCCTCGTATTGCCGCTCGCGCTCTGCTTCGCGCACTTTTTGTACGATAACCTGCTTGGCGGTCTGGGTGGCGATACGGCCAAAATCGATGGGCGGCAGCGCTTCTGAGATCAAATCGCCGACCCTGGCGTCCGGGTTGCGGCCCAGGGCCTCTGTCAGGCGGATTTCCGTGGCCGGGTTTTCCACCTCCTCAACCACATCCAGCAGCCGGGACAGACCGATATTGCCAGTTTTGCGGTCAATTTCAGCGCGGATTTCATTTTCCATGCCATATTTCGACCGCGCTGCCTTTTGGATAGCTTCTTCCATCGCGACGACGACGATTTCCGCATCAATTGACTTTTCCCGTGCAACCGCATCGGCGATCTGCAACAGCTCCAACCGGTTGGCGCCTACGACTGTTTGTGCATCGGCCATTAGTTTTTTCTCTTCTTCAAGGTGTCTCTGATCAATTCATCGGTCAGCACCAGTTTGGCGCGGAGGATGGTATCAAGGGGAATGGCGAATTCTTTTACGCTATCATCACTATCGGTCACAGCAATGTTGACCAAGTCATCGTTCAGGCCTTGCAGACGGCCGATAAAACGGCGCCTGCCATCAATGGGGGTCTCCGCCTCGATGCGGGCTTGAAAACCTGTGTAACGTTGAAAGTCTTCCGGGCGGATCAAGGGTCGGTCAACGCCGGGGGAACTGACTTCCAGCAAATAAGCCGTGGAGACCGGGTCTTCAACGTCCAGAATGGCTGATATGGCGCGGCTTAATTCGGCGCATTGATTGACGTTCATGTCGCCATCATCCAGGGGTTCCGCCATTACCTGCAGGGTTGGTTGAGATTGCTCGCCACCCGACATGCTCAATTGCACCAGACGAAAGCCCATGGCCTCGACCGAAGGCGCAATCAGGCGTTCTACTTCGCCCAGCTGATGATTTGCTGTCGCCACTGTTCGTCCTGATTCCAAAAATCCGCACAAAGAAAACCATCTAAAAACGCAAAAGGCAGGCCGCTGGCCCACCTATTGTTTTCGCCTCGCTGGTCGCCAGGCTATTTGTTAACTGCTTGTATATGGTCTCAAATTGCGTAACGCAAGCGTTAAGGCTAATCCGTTGGCTGTTTTCGTGGCAGGCGTTCAAAGTTCAGGAATACAGATGGACGGCCAGCTCGAACCCCCTTTTCCTCATATCTGGTGCCCGGCCAGCCGGCCGGCCCAATGCGCCAATCGCCGGGTCGCCGGGCCAGCCATTGAAATTGCGGCGCCGGGCACATTTGGGCCAGGATCCAGCGGCAGTAATCCATATGGTCCGTGGCGATGCGCCATTGCCCGCCCTCGACCAGGACATGCGTCATGGCAGCGATGTTTTCCGGCCCGACAAAGCGGCGCTTGTTGTGCCGGCGTTTTGGCCAGGGGTCAGGGAATAGTAGAAAAGCACGCCCGATGCTGGCCGCCGCCAGACAATCAAGCAACAAGCGTGCATCATCCATGACGATGCGGACGTTGTCCAAGCCGTGTTGATCCACATCCCTGAGCAACCGGGCCACGCCGTTGATGAACGGCTCGCAGCCGATGAAGCCAATATCCGGATTGGCCCGGGCCATGGCCGACAAATGCTCGCCGGCGCCAAAGCCGATTTCCAGCCAGACCGCCCGGATATTGCTATCGAACAGTGTAAGTGGATCCAATGCGCCAGCCTGATGGTCGGCGGGATCAATTGACAGGCGCGGCAACAGCCGCTCCAGCATATCCCGCCGGCCTATCCGAAGCGGCTTGCCCCGCCGCCGGCCATAAAGAGTACGTGGGTGCTTGTCAGCCAAGAAGCGGCTTCAACTCCGGCACCAGGCCCAGTCCTTCCCAACTGAAGTGGCCATCAGCTTCCGCGTCTGGACCAAAATGGCCGTAGGCGGCCGTCTTGGTATAGATCGGCCGGTTCAGAGACAGCATGTTGTGGATGCCGCGGGGGCTCAAATCCACATTGTCCGAGAGGAAGCTAATCAGGCGGTCTTCATCACAGCGGCCCGTGCCATAGGTGTCCACATAGATGGACAATGGCTTGGCCACGCCGATGGCGTAGGCCAACTGGATGCAGCAACGGTCGGCCAGGTTGGCGCCAACGATATTCTTGGCTAAATAGCGTGCCGCATAGGCCGCCGAACGGTCAACTTTCGTTGGGTCCTTGCCGGAAAACGCGCCGCCGCCATGAGGGGCGGCACCGCCGTAGGTATCGACAATGATCTTGCGGCCGGTCAAACCGGCATCGCCGTCCGGGCCGCCAATGACGAACCTGCCCGTGGGGTTGACGTAGAATTCGTTTTCCGGGCACATCCAGCCGTCTGGCAGAACCTCCATGACATATTTGCGCACCAGATCGCGCACTTCGTCGCTGCTTGCGTCGGCGGAATGCTGGGTCGAGACCACGACGGAGGTGGCACCAACCGGTTCGCCATCGACATAACGCAGGGTTACCTGGCTTTTTGAATCGGGGCCGAATTGTGGCGTCATGCCAGCATGGCGGTCCTCGGCCATGCGGCGCAGAATGGCGTGGGAATAATGGATCGGCGCCGGCATCAGGGCGTCGGTTTCATTGCAGGCATAGCCGAACATGATGCCTTGGTCGCCTGCCCCAATGTCCTTGTTGCCGGAGGCATCGACACCCTGGGCAATATCAACGGATTGGGGATGCAGATGAACCTGCACCTCGGCCTTTTCCCAATGAAAACCATCCTGCTCATAGCCGATACGGCGCACGGTATCGCGGGCCGCCTGTTCCATGGCCGTCTTGTTGTTGGCGACTTCGGCGGGGCCACGCACTTCGCCGGCCAAAACGATCAGATTGGTGGTGGTCAGCGTTTCACAGGCGACCCGGGCATTATCCGGATCAGCAGCCAGAAACATATCAACGATTGCGTCGGAAATTTGATCGCAAACTTTGTCCGGATGCCCTTCGGACACGGATTCAGAGGTGAAAAGATAATTGCCGCTCGACACGGGGCGCCTCCTGCCAGTTAAAAGCCATGATACGATTTCGTTTTGGCGACTATTTCGCCAAATGCAGGGGGGGTTGTTGCAGGCTTTTTGCGATCGGTCAAGCACCGCCGATAGCATGCGTTCCGCGCCTATTTGGCGCAGGCTGAATTTAGCAAAAAATTCAGTAGTATTAAGCGTCGTCCACGTCTTCGAGGACTTGGTCACCAACCGCCTTGACCAGATCAAACAGCCGCTTGCGCACGTCGGCATCGGTGATTTTGTAATAGGCGCGGACTAATTCCAGGGTTTCCCGTTTCGCAAGGTCGTCCTGATCGAAATTGGCTTGGGCCGCCTCGGCAAAGTCGGGCTGCCCCGACGCTACTTCCGGTGCCATGTCATCAAAGAAGAAAGACACGGGCACATCCAAGATACGGCTTAATAAAAACAGCCGGGAGGAGCCGATGCGGTTGGCGCCGCGTTCGTATTTTTGTATCTGCTGAAATGTTAATCCCAAGGCATTGCCAAGTTTTTTCTGGCTCATGCCTAACAGAGNACGACGAAGCCGAACACGTGAGCCGACATGAATATCGACCGGATTAGGATTCGCTGTCACNGGTACTACTNCTCATCTGTAATCTTTGCTGGCAAACCGCTCTATAGGTTGCTGAAAAATACTATATGCATCCAATTAGTTGCATATACATGTATGTGGCAGGCGGGTTTGCCTGTCAAGCATCGCTTAGTTGTTTTGCCGGACTGCAATAATATAGTAAAAGTGAGCAAGAATACTCAAAGCAGCAAGCAATAGAGACAATAAAGCAAAAATCCCGTCACCAAAACGTGCATACGGTGTTTCCAGTAGGGCGGAAGGCAGGCGGCTGTCAATCACGCCCGCCACGCCGAGGGGCAACTGGCTTTTGATGCGACCGTGCGGGTCGATCACGGCGGAAATTCCGGTGTTCGCCACGCGGATTACGGGCAGGCCCAGTTCAACCGCCCGAACGCGGGCAACGGCAAGGTGCTGGCGTGGCCCAAAATTGCCGCCGAACCAGGCATCATTGGTCAAATTCAGCAACCATTCCGGTCTCGCAATTAAATTATGCGCTTGGTCTTTCGCCTCTATTTCACGGGGAAAGATGATTTCATAGCAGATCAAGGGACGAAAAGACGGTAGACCGGGAAGGCTAACCAGGTGTGCTCCCGGCCCTGGTGAAAAATCCTCGGCGCCGTGGGCCAGTTTGTCCAGGCCAAGGCGCGCCATCACCGCGCGGANGGGCAGATATTCACCAAAGGGTACCAGATGGACCTTATCGTAAATAGCCGTGGCAACGCCACTAATCTCTAGGGAAAAGATACTATTATATAGTCTTAAGGGCCCCCCGTTGCTGTCTTCCCGCCGAGGAGACCCGGTTATCAACAGGCTGCCTTGTGGTAAGGCTCTGGCGATGGCCTCGCGGCGGCGCTGGGCCGCCGCCAAAAAAAACGGTGTTGCCGTTTCCGGCCAGATCAGATGGCTAAAGTCGGCTGGCTGCCCCGCGCCATCGGTGCTCAGGCTTAGGTCAAGGTATAGCGCCAGATGTTGGTCGCGCAATTCCGGGCGCCATTTGTCCGCCTGGGGAATGCCGGCCTGAACCAGGCGCAGCTGTATCCCCGGATGATGGCTGTCCTCCGCCGCTTGCAAACGCATCTGGGACAGCGTCAGCACCAGGGCGATAAGTGCAAGGGCAGCGGCGCTGGCCATAAAACCCGGTTTTCGCGCGCCCGACCGTGTGCTCAAAATCAATGCCGGCGCAGCGGCTGCCAGTACAGCCAGCAGGCCCAGGCCGGATGATCCCAGATAGGCAGCGGCTTGCAAGCTGAAATCGCTGGCAGCCCAAACATGCCCGGACAGCAACCAGGGAAATCCGGTCAAAATGGTGCCGCGCAGCCATTCGCTCAAGCCCCAGAATAGGGTAAAGGCCAGTAGGCGGCTTATCCCAGGAGCTGACAGGCGTTGGGTACAGGCCGCAGCCAGTGCGGGAAACAGTCCAAGCCCGGCGCCCAGCGTAAGCAGCGCGAACGGCATCAGCCAGCCAAAGCGGGCCGCATCGACCATGAAGGCGTGGCCAACCCAATGCAGGCCAACTAGGAAATAGCCAATGCCAAAGGCCCAACCCAGGAAAAATGCCGCTTTCGTATGCCTCGCCCCTTGCAAAAGCCATAGCAGGCCGCCATAGCCCAATACCATCAGGGGCCAAACATACCAGGGCGCCAGCGCCAAGGCGGCAGCGGCGCCAAACGACACGGCGGCCAGAAGGCGGAACCAGATGGAATTCCAGACAGGTTTGTTTGGCATGGGCAGAGAGGCCACGTCGTCCCCCGACTCTTTGGCTAGCCGTCGGATTCTGAATCGGGCTCGTCGCCTGGCTCGCCCTCATCGTCGTCGGCGTTCGCTGCCGTGCCATGGCGGATCATCAGCCGTTTGACCCGGCGTAAATCAGCATCGACGACCTCGAATTCAACGCCGCTTGGATGGCTGATAAGCTCTCCGATCTGCGGCACCCTCCCCAGTATGGCAAAGACCAGGCCGCCCAGGGTTTCAATATCCTCGTCGACTTCGTCGGGCAACAGATCGACGGCCAGGATCTTCTCCAAATCCTCGATTTCGGCCCTCCCGTCGGCTTCGATACTACCATCGGGCCGTTCCTGCAAAGAGGGACCTTCATGGGCGTCGTGTTCGTCCTCGATCTCGCCGACGATCTCCTCTACAATATCTTCAATGGTCACCAGGCCATCCGTACCGCCGTATTCATCAACTACCACGGCCATGTGAATGCGGGTTGACCGCATGCGCGCCAATAGATCGAGGATCGGCATGGATGGCGGTACGACCAGCAGTTCTCGTAAAATGCGGGCCAGGGACAGTTCCTCGTCCCGGCCCCAATGATCGACGATATCCTTGATGTGAACAAAGCCGGCGATATCATCCAAGGTCTCGCGATAGACCGGCAAACGGGAATGATGGGCCTGGCGGAAGGTGCTGACCACATCTGCCGTCGAGGCGCCGGCCTCCAGCGCTACGATATCGGTGCGGGGGACCATCACGTCATCCACTTCCAATTCGCCAAAGCTGATGATGTTCATCAGCATCTCGCGCTGCTCCGGGTTCATCATTGGGGTCAGGGCCTCGTGCTCGTCAATGACCTCCTCGATGCTCTCCTTCAGGTCCGTATCGCCGCCCCCACGCATCAGATGGCTCAGCCAATGAAGGAAACCGCCCCCGCCACCGACACCGCCGCCATTGCCGTTACCGGCTTCGGGCATGATAGTACCCTGGGTCTTGGCGCCGCCGTTACGGGGTTTGCNGGATGAAGGAAGGTCGGACGAATCGCTCATGTCAGGTCCAATGATACACGCTGGCCGGCCAACAGATAGGGGTCGGCAATACCCATGCGGGCNANGATCGCCACTTCCCGCGNTTCCATTCTCCGCGCCTCTTCCTCGTCCATNTGATCCAGNCCAAGTAGATGCAGCGTACCNTGAACCAGCAAGTGGCAAAAATGATCATGCAAACTCTTGCCCTGATCCCGCGCTTCGGTGCTGACCACGCCATGGGCCAGCACGATATCACCCAGTAAAAGCGGTATGCGCGGATCGCTTGCCGCCGTGCCATCACCGCTGTCGCCGGCAAAGGACAGTACATTGGTGGCCTTGTCGCTTTGGCGATAGTCGTTGTTAAGTTGTCTCATTTGTTTATCGTCGGTCAGCCTCACACCAACCTCGATCTCCCGACCGGTCAGACCGGCTTCTTTCAAGACTGCGGCCACGGTATCTTGCCCCAAGTCCACCGCATCAGGCAGGTCGGTCAGCCACGCCCGGCAGGGGGTGGACACGATGATCTCTATCTGCATCGCCTCTCGTTTCGCCTTCCGGCGTGGACCCATTTGGGTTCGCCATGGGTGGATAATCAACACGGTTGTGAAACACACCCAACGTCAAGGTGCGGGTAAACGTGGTTTCAATAATGTCCAGATCGCGCAGTGTCAGATTGCAGTCATCCAACTCGCCCTCGCCGACACGTGTCTCGATCATATGACGGACCCGCGCGCCAACACTTTCCGCAGTCGGGTCCTTCAGGGCCCGCGTCGCGGCCTCAATGGAATCGGCCAGCAACAAGATGCCGGCCTCCCGCCGTTGCGGCCGAGGGCCGGGATAGCGGTAGTCTTCTTCGGGCCCATTAAAGCCCTGGGCCTGGGCCTTTTCATGGAACACCCGCAACAATGTCGTTCCCTGATGCTGGGCGATGCCCTCCAGGATCAACCGGCCCAGCTTGGCCTGTCGCGCCATTTCCAGGCCATCAAGGATGTGATGCAGGATCACCCGCGCTGAAACATCGGGTGCCAGGCGTTCGTGTATATTGTCGCTGCCGCGCTGATTTTCCATAAAATAGGCTGGGCGTTGCAACTTGCCAATATCGTGGTATAGCGCCATCACACGGCACATCAGGCCATTGGCGCCAATGGCTTCGGCGCCGGTTTCCGCCAGATTTGCAACCATGGTGGAATGGTAATAGGTGCCCGGTGCCTTCAGCGCCAGTTCCTTCAACAGCGGATTGTCAGCCGAGGCCAGTTCCAGCAGGCGGGTATCCGTGGTCTCGTCGAATAACCATTCGAAGGCCGGCAACAGGCCCAGGGTCGCCACCCCGACCAATAGGCCAGAGACCACACCGCCTAGCATTAGGGGTAGATGTTCGCTGCCCACGGCATGGCCGGCAAGGGTCACGGTTACCGGCACCATGGCCGCCTGGGCCAAAGCCACCATCAGGCCGATACGCAGCAGATCGATCCGCCGGCGGCTGCGCCGGGCGGCGATGCCGGCGACCAACGCGCCGACGATGTAATTTGTNGCCAGCCATAAATCGCCGTTCACGCGATAGGCCAGAAATAGAGTCAAAACCACCCCGACCAGCAACGATGTCCGCGCATCGACCAATAACGATACCAACACTGTGGCCAGCGCCAGTGGTATAAAATAGGCGGCGGCATCGGGGTCAAATCCCATACCGTCGGCAAAACCCAGGCCGGCATAAAACATGGCGACGCCGATTAGGGAGGTGGCGGCGACAATGCTCAGGGTCAGATAAGCCGACTTTCGGCCAAAGCTGAGCGGTACCCGGGCGCGGGAGAAAAAGATCGCACCCAACAACAANAAGCNGACCAACAGCCCCGCGACGGCAACCATTTCACGCCAAACCTGGCGTCCGTCGGCATTCTGNTTCAAGATTCCNATNCGCCNCCAGGCCATGNCNGTAACCCGGTCNCCNCGCCGNACGATGACCTCTCCCGCCTTGATNCGNAGAAATACAGGCTCGATNCCCGCCACCGCTTCGTNGCGCCGCTTCTGGCTNGCGACCTGGTTGGGCTGTAGATTTGGCCGCGCGATTTCCTGGGCCGCTTGCAGGATCCAGCTGCGTACGATGCGGGCTTCGCCATAGGGGGCATCGCCTGCCCGCGCGGTCATCAGGCGACGCAATTGACGCAGGTCGATGATGCCGACGGCGTTTTCCCGGCGCGAACCCATTTTCAGGCTTAGGTCCCAGATTTCCAGACTGCTGCCAGCACCAACACCAGTGCTACTCCTGGCGCCCGTTCCGGATGGCAAGGCGCCACGGTCGGCGATCACCTGGCGGTCCAGACCCATGTTCAAGAAGAAATTGATCGCCAGCGCGGCATCACTGGGGTCTGCCAAGCCTTCGATCAAGGCGAAGACGCCGCTACCCACGGCGGCGCCCAGCTCTTCCTGGAAGGCCGCCCTTCGTTCCGCCACCGGCTTGGCACTCTCCGCTTTACGCTTCTTCAGGTTGGCCAGCGCCTCGAACACCCGGTCACCAAGGCCAAAGTAAAGATCGGAATCATAGTCGAAGATCTCTGCGACCCCGGCCTGGGCCGCTTTGCGGCGGGCCTGAGTGGCCGCGCGGTCCTCTACCAAGACATCACGGCTGGCGCGGATCGTCGCCTGGGCCACGGTGTCAACGGCGGGCTGCGCCACCCTGCCGCCACCGGGCTGGATCAACAAGATGGTCATGAGCACGATAAACCCCAGTACGGCGGTGATGTCCCGCACCGGCCGCCAGCGTTGCCAACGGTCATCCGCCAGAGCCACGCTGGCTGCCTTGCGCAGTGCCTCCCGTGTCTCCGCCAAGCCGCCGGGGCCCATGGGGCCCGAAATAGGCGGCGCGCCGGGCGGCGAGCCCGCCGCCGGACCGCTGGGCGTATTGGGACCGTCGCCGCTACCCTGCATCTCTAATCCTTGCCGACGGATGTCTTGTCGGCCTGTTCGTAGGCCCGTACGATTGTNCCAACTAAAGGATGGCGGACGACGTCGTCGGCGCCGAATTCAATCATTTTGATGCTCTCGATGCGGCCCAGAATTTCCAGCGCATCCCAAAGTCCGGATGGCGTGCCGGCAGGCAGATCGACCTGGGATGGATCGCCCGTCACCACCATGCGGCTGTTTTCGCCCATACGGGTCAGGAACATCTTCATCTGCACCGGCGTGGTATTCTGCGCCTCGTCCAGGATAATNCAGGCGTTGGACAAGGTGCGGCCACGCATATAAGCCAGCGGCGCAACCTCTATATCTCCGGCGTCGCGGCGTCGCAAAACCCGGTCGCCCGGCATCATGTCATACAGGGCGTCGTACATGGGCCGCATATATGGATCGACCTTTTCCTCCAGCGCGCCGGGCAGAAAGCCAAGGCGCTCTCCGGCCTCGACCGCCGGGCGGGTCAGGATGATGCGTTCCACGGCCTCTTCCAGCAACATCGAAACCGCGATTGCGATCGCCAGATAGGTCTTGCCGGTACCCGCCGGACCCAAGCCAAAGACCAGATCATTGTGCCGCATGGCATTCACATAGGCCGCCTGTTTCGGCGAGCGTGGGGTGATCAGCTTTTTTTGTGTCCTGATAAGGGTGTCTTCGGATCCGGTGGTGCGCCGCGATGCTCGCTTAAGCTCGCGTTGGGACTTTGCCGTCTTGTCTCCGTCGCCTGGGCCGTCGGGCCGCGATTGCATCCCCGTCTGCTCAAGCGGTTGCGCCTCGGCCATGCGGATGGCGCCATCCACGTCCGCCACCGTGACTTCCAGGCCGCCTTTCAAGCGTTGATACAGGTCTTCCAGCGCCGTGCGGGCCACCGCCGCCGAATGCGCCTCGCCCAGGATGGCAACCCTGTTGCCCCTCGGCACCAGTGATAGGCCCAGACGCTGTTCGATCCGGGCCAAATGGCGGTCATGCTCGCCAAAAAGCGGGGCCAGCAGCTGGGTATCATCGAAATCGATCACCAGGGCCGGTTCACCGCCATTCGTTGCCATGTTCAAATTATCCGCTCCATGCCGATCGTATTTTCTGGGGGCGCCATCGCCGCCGTTGGCTGTAAATCCGGTCCTTGAGCGCCGAAAATCAATTGTCCCGCCAGGCTGTTGGCATGAGCATCGGTGATCTCAACCTCGACCATCTGTCCCAGCATCGAGGCGGGTCCATCCAGGTGAACCGCCTGCATATAAGGGCTGCGGCCCACCAATTGGCCAGGCCGCCGGCCGGGCTGGTCCAACAATAGGCGCAACCGTCGGCCCAACATCTGCTGATTGAATGCCTGTTGCTGGCTGTCCAGCAAGGCCTGTAGCCGTTGCAGTCTTTCGCCGCGTACATCATCGGGTACTTGATCTTCCAGCATGGCAGCGGGCGTGCCGGGACGGGGACTGTATTTAAAGGAATAGGCCTGTGCGTAGTTGACGCTGGCCACCAACTCCATGGTGGCCTCGAAATCCGCCTCGCTCTCGCCGGGGAAGCCGACAATGAAATCTCCCGAGAGGGCGATGTCGGGCCGCACCTGACGCAGTTGTGCGACGCTGGCTTGATATTCCGCCGCCGTATAGCCCCGGTTCATGGCGGCTAATATGCGGTCTGATCCCGATTGCGCCGGCAGATGCAGATAGGGCATCAACTTTTCGCAATTGCCATGGGCGGCATATAAACCGAGGTCCATGTCCCTGGGATGAGAGGTGGTGTAGCGGACCCGCTCCAAGCCATCGATCTCGGCCAATTGTGCAATCAGTTCGGCTAAATCCCATGTAGTACCCGCCACACCGGTTGCGCCTTCGTTCGGTGCCGCACCGTGATAGGCGTTGACGTTTTGCCCCAGCAGGGTGATTTCACGCACGCCGGCCTCGACCAGGGCCCGGCACTCCTCCAGGACCGCCTGACCGGGCCGCGAGAATTCAACGCCCCTTGTGTAAGGCACGACGCAGAAGGTGCAGAATTTATCGCAACCTTCCTGGATGGTTAGAAATGCAGTACAGCCCGCGACCGCGGCATCTGCGCGGGCCCTTGGTAGATGGTCGAACTTTGCCTCGTCCGGGAATTCCGTATCCAGCACCCCCGCACCCTTGCGGCCTTTCGTTCCCGCGCCCTTTTTAGCGGCGCGTTCGGCCCGGGCGATCATTTCGGGCAGGCGGTGATAGGTTTGCGGGCCAAGTACAATGTCCAGGAATGGTGCCCTGGCCAGCATCTCGGCCGCCTCCGCCTGGGCCACACAGCCGGCGACGGCAAGCAACGGGCCGCTGTCTTCCGGATTATCCTCTGTCCGCTGCTCCTTTATCTGGCGTAGGCGACCCAGTTCGGAATAGACCTTCTCGGCGGCTTTTTCGCGGATGTGGCAGGTATTGAGGATGACCATGTCCGCGTCTTCCGGGCCGTCGGCCTGGGCGTAACCCAGGGGCGCCAGGACATCCGCCATGCGGGCCGAATCATAGACGTTCATCTGGCACCCGTAGGTGCGGATAAAAAGTTTTTTAGCCAAGGAATATTCGGGGCAAGGGAGCCCAACCGCATCCGCAATAGCCACCTCCGGCTGCCCGGCGCCTGCTATTGTCTTCGCTCTCGCGCGCCTGGCGCAAAGCCAGACGCTGGCGACGTTGGTTCATTCCCTTATCGCGCTCCACACTATGTTATTAGGGAAAACAGTATCAATAGGGAGCAAATAGTCAAGAAGTCAGGTCGCCGTCAACCCATCGGCTTTGCTATCCCAAATTGTCCGCATTCAAAGAGCTGGCCGGCTGGCCATGAAATGCCACAGCCGCCATGGTTTCCAGGTTCGTGGGGGAGGGTCGGTCAAATGGTTCTGATTAGCCGCGACATGCTCTAATCCCTGCCGTCGTTGCCGCTATCGTCTTTGTCGCTCGAAGGCCGCGCGCCATGCAAGGGCACGCCATATAGCTCCATCCTATGGCCAACCAGTCGAAAGCCCAGATCGGCGGCTATTTTCTCCTGCAATTGTTCCAATTGCTCGTTTTGAAATTCGATCACCTTGCCGCTTTCGCTATCGATCAAATGATCATGGTGATCGCTTTCGGCGCGTTCAAAGCGGGCCCGACCATCGCCGAATTCCAGACGCTGCAGTATGCCCGCGTCCTCAAAAATGCGCAGGGTGCGATAGACGGTTGCAATCGATATTTTCGCATCCAGCTTACTGGCCCGGCGATAGACATTCTCGGCGTCGGGATGATCGTCAGCTTCCGACAGCACGCGGGCGACAACACGGCGCTGACCGGTCATCCGCAACCCGCGTTCCACGCAAAGCCGCTCGATATGCCCCTGCATTCAATTCTAGCCTCCAGCCGCCCTGCCACCTAGAGCGTGATGAGGAAAGGCGCCCTCAAGCAGTACCGCGGCGGCTACGTGATGTCCCCAGGCCGATTTTCTTTGCCAGATCGCGGCGTTGCTCGGCGTAATTCGGCGCAACCATGGGATAGTGCGATGCCAAGCCCCAGCGTTCCCTGTATTGATCGGGTGTCATGTCATAGGCGGTTTTTAAATGCCGTTTCAACATTTTCAGTTTTTTGCCGTCTTCAAGGCAGATAATAAAATCTGGTGTGATCGACTTCCTGATTGGCACCGCAGGTTGTGGTTTTTCCGCCGCTGGCGCTGCTTCCTTGCCAAGTTCTGCTAAAGTCGCGTACACCTGTTGTATCAATTGCGGTAATTCACTGACGGGAACACCGTTGTTTGAAACATGAGATGCAACAATGTCCGTGGTTAGCGTCAATAATTCACTAAGATCAGTACCTTGTTNGGCCATGTTGCCAGTTCCTCTAAGAAAATCAGATAAATTTAAATGCACAAACTTTATAATTAGACGATAATCCTAAAATTTTATTGCCTTTGATGCAATGGAAAAACATTAATTCGGTAATATTTGTTATAGTATTTGAAAAATTTGAATGGAATTTGATACCGTGACTCATATTTTGGACATAACCGCCCAAATTTGTCCGATGACCTTTGTGCGCACGAAACTATTGATCGAATCCATGGCGTTTGGTGAGCGCGCGACCGTGCGGCTACAGGGCATGGAGCCATTGCAGAACGTGCCGCGTTCCGTGCNCGAACATGGCCACAAGGTCATTTCNCTGGAGCCCGAAGACGCCGCCAACCCGGAAGGACCGCATCTATTGGTCCTTGAAAAGGTCTGAAATCAGCCGATATTCCCATTCCGGCGGCGGTATCATGGCGGCACTACGGCAGTAGAGACCGGCGCATGATGATGGCATCAACCCGGTCTTCGTGAGCTCCATCTTCGTGAACCGGGTGATGAGCGGCCCGATAATAGCCTTTTCGACGTCCCACGGCGATAAAGGCGGCGGATCGGTAAAGCGCCAGCGCCGCCGTATTGTCGGCGGCAACCTCAAGCAATAAATCCTCGATGCACAGTGATCGGGCCCGTGCCACGATGGCGCCCAGCAGGGCCGTTGCGGTGCCCACGTTGCGTCGGGCTGGCACGACACCCAGGGTGACGATTTCGCATTCACCGCCACCCGCCCGCCCCAGGGCAAAGCCGGCGGGCATTGGCTGCCCGCTTTCTTCCGTGCTGGCAAGGAAGGAAAAGGCGCCGGGCTTGGCCAGAAGCGAGGCAAAGGCATCCTGCGTCCAAGCTTCGGAAAAGCACAGGCCGTGTAATCTGGCCAGCAAGGCGCAACTGCCCGTTCCGGCGGGAGAAATTTCAAGGCTCATTTCGGCGGCGGCGGGTTTGGTGTCTGATTTGGCAGGCGGGCATCGGGCGCCCGTAGATATAGGGGCGCCGGCGGCTGGCGGCTGGCCCGATGGCGCCATGCCTCCGCCGTCAGGGCCAGGACGGCCGCATCAGGCTGTTCACCATCCGCAACGGCCCGCCATTCAGGTAATTTGGCCTGCAATTGGGCCGCGCCGGTGCCGACGATTAGGCCAGGGGCCAGATCGGTCATGGCGTTGGGTGGCGTGATATCAGAACCGAGCTTCATTGCCGAGGCCTCGGTCAGGGCTTGACCGATAATATCAAAGGCCTGGGTATAGAGTTCGCCACGGCGGGCATCGATCGCGGCGATAATGCCGCCTCTAGATGCCGGTGGTGTCTGTATCTCGTCCCGCGTTGCGCCCCAGGTTACGCTCTGGGCCACGGTTTGTGCCAATAGCTCCAAGGTTCCGGCGCCGAGGATTGGCAGCTCGTGCACCAGGGCTAGGGCGCGGGCCGCCGCCAGGCCGACGCGCACGCCGGTAAAGGTACCTGGGCCAATGGTCACGGCGAGCAAACTCAATTCCGCGAAATCGATGCCGGCCTGTTGCCGCACGGCCTCTATCATGGGCAGCAACTGTTCGGCGTGGCCACGCTGCATCAAGACATGGCGGTGGGCCAGCAGCGCACCATCATGGGAAATCGCGGCGGAGCAGGCCTGTTGCGTGGTGTCAAATGCCAGAATGGGCATGGCCCGAATGCCTCGCGTCCTTTTGCCGGATAGGATCGCTGATCTAGATCACTTCGGCGGTGTCGTCGAAGGCCAGCCGTGGTTTGCGTGGCGGTAAGGCGGCGGGATCACCATGGCCCAGGTTGCATAGGAAATTAACCCGTATGGTGCTGTTAGCAAAGAATTCCCTGTTGACGCCATCCGCATCAATGCCGGACATCGGGCCGCAATCCAGGCCCAGGGCGCGGACGGCAATGATCATATAGGCGCCCTGCAAGGTACTGTTGCGAAATGCCGCTTCCAGCAGTTTTTCTTCGTTGCCCTCGAACCAGGCGCGGACTTCTTCGTTGTCCGGCCACAGGGTTTCGAACTTGTCGTGAAAGGCGAGGTCATAGCAGACGAAGGCGACAACGGGAGCAGTCATGGTCTGGGTTAGGTTGCCGGCGCTCAAATGAGAGCGCAAGCGTTCCTTCGCCTCGTTCGAGCGCAGGAACAGAAAGCGTCCCGGCGAACCATTGGCTGCGGTTGGCCCCAGGCTCAACAATTCAGAGAGTGCCTGCAAGGTAATTTCCGAAACTGGCCGGTCCAGCCAAACCCCATGGGTGCGCCCATCACGGAAAATGATGTCAAAGCTCTTATCGTTTACGATTCCGTTCATCATGCCTTCCTCGCTGTCCCAATCCGCTGCTGTGTCAATAGCCTTTTTTTTACAGTGATAAGAATAAATTGGAATTAAAATACATTGGTCTTATTGGGCAAGTGTATTAAAAAACATCTATCATGCAATTTATCCATGGCAAATATAGACGAGCGACGGCCTGGACCTGGATTGGCAAAAAATCCTTTTATCTGGGCCTGTCAGCGCTTTTTTTATTGTTGGGTAGTTTTGATCTGGCCCTGACGGGACGGCGCGCCCAGGCGGCTGAAACGGTCTCGTCGGCGGTTATCTTCATGTATCACCGCTTTGGCGAGGAAGACTATCCATCGACCAATGTCACGATGGCGCAATTCGCGGCTCATCTGGCTGAGATCGAGGCGGGCGGTTACAACGTCATGCCCCTGCCTGACATCATCACTACTTTTCGCCGCCAGGAAACGTTGCCCGAGCGTACCATCGCATTGACCATCGACGATGCCTTTCTCTCCGTTCATGACCGGGCCTGGCCCATGCTGGCCAAGGCGGNCCTACCCTTTACCTTGTTCGTGGCCACCAATGCCGTTGACGCCAAGCGGCAGGGTCATATGACCTGGGCGCAGCTGCGGGCTCTGGCAGCGGCGGGCGTCAGCATCGGCAACCATACCGGCAGTCATGCCCACCTACCGGCCACCAGCCAGGATAGTCTGGAGGAGGAGTTGACCCGTTCTAATGCGCGTTTTCGCGCGGAATTGGGATTTGCGCCGAAAATGCTGGCCTATCCTTATGGCGAGTTTGGCCTGCGAGAGAAAAAGGCGGCCCGGGCGGCGGGTTTCATCGCGGCCTTCGGCCAGCATTCAGGTGTCGCCCACAGCGGCGAGGATCTTTATGGCCTGCCCCGTTTTGCCCTGAACGAGCGTTTTGCTGCGGTCGAGCGGTTTCGCCTCGCGGGCAATGGCTTGCCGCTGCCGGTTAGTGACGTACTGCCCGCCGATACGGTATTGCGCGGCAACAATCCGCCGGCTTTTGGCTTTACCGTGGCGGAAAGCATTGGTAGTCTAAAAACTCTGGCCTGTTTCGCCTCCAATCAAGGTAGCGTTGCGCAACTGGAACGTCTGGGCCGCCGGCGTTTCGAAGTCCGCCTGGAGAAACCCTTTGCCCCCGGCCAGGGCAGGATCAATTGCACCCTGAAGGCAAAAGACAACCGCTGGCGCTGGTTCGGGACACCGTTCTATATTCCCAAGAAGTAGAACTTCCTACACAAGCAGCCACCGTGCATGACAGCGCGCCGCTGCTGTAAAATCAGCCGTGAAAAATTCAAGATGGCTGACGGCCAGCGCTTGCATCCGTATCGGCGGGCAGCAACCGCACATCATCGAAGTCATGCAAGCGGTTGGCCCGCATAATCACGCGGATGGTCTTGATGTATTTCTGGCCCCGTTCGGAATAGCGTTCCAAGGCTCCCGTCAACGCATAGCCACTCAATGGTTTGCCACCATCACGTAAGGCCGCTCGTTTGCTGCGCAATGTCTGGTATGCGAAATGAGTGTTCAAGTTCCAAACGTAGGACCGCACCGAGGTGTACAGGCTGTTGAACGCCTTTACCTCATAGCGCTGCCCCTGTGCGCGGCGTAGAGGCACCAAACCCGCGCCCTTGCGGAAGGTCCGTTGACCAAACACCGCGTTACCCTGGCGGGCAAAGCGCGAGGTGCCCCAACCGGATTCTTCCGCCCCTTGCGCCAGGGCCAGTGAGGCGGGGATCACATCAACCCGCCGCCGCAACTCGTCCAGGTCGCCTTTGGGCACCTCGTATTGCGCCGCCAGATGAACAAGGAAGGCCTGTTCGTTTGGCGACAGATCGTGTTGCTTGTCTCGCCGCGTCAGAAGGGCCAGCATCCGCTGGCGTTCCGCCCGCACCTCTTTGTTGGCGCGCAGGACGAGGGGCAGCACGGTCTTGATGAAAATATCCTTGCGCAGCTTGGGCGAGCGCAATTTCGCCAGCTTGGCGGGGAAGCGGCTCAAATATACCGGCGGTACCGCCGTCTTGCCCCCGCGCAACGCCGCCAAGGACAAATCCAGCAGTTCCTGGCTGTTAAATTGCCGGCCACGGCGCCAATCAAGACGTTGCCTGGGCAGGATCGTTAAGCTGGCCAGTTGCAAGGGTAGATCCTTGCCCTGATCCAGATGCGGCATTTTCAATGCAGGCATCGACGCGATGGCGCTGATCGCCGGATGAAAAGCGGGCGCCGCGAACAGATTTATTTCGCTCACGCCGAAGGCCGCACCGTGCGCCATCTTCGCCACGGCTGAAGGCGGCCCGGAAAGAGTTGGGCCCATGAAGACTTGGCCCGCACAGGCAACAGCAAGCGCGGCGGCCATGACAGCCTGATTTCCAATCTTCATTATCAACGCCATTCCTGATTGGCGACTAGCCACCAATCCCCTTGCAGACCTTGCACACCCAGCCGTTCAAACAATCGTTCGTCGACTATTCGTTTTTTGATCCAGCCCTACCAGTACACTTTGTCCTGGTCGTTACGCTCGTACTTTTTCTCAAATCTAACCTTTTTTAACAGTTTGTTTATACACTGTTTGCTATCGTCCCAGTTGAGTGCCGAAGTGTTTCCAAATTCCGGGCTGTTTAACAGTCCTTAATCACGATTTAGCGGAGCCAGTTAGGGAAATTTTAAATTTTTTCGTCGGTTCTTCTGGGTTTTTGACGCATAAACCCAATTAAATAGGATCAAACGCCACGCCGGTTTCCGGCGGCCTGACTAGCCATTCTAGCCAGCTTTTTTGCTTCTTCGGACCCTTGATTACGCTAAAATCACTAAATAATCAAGCTAACTCGTGCGGCGTTGTTAACGGATTCATTGGCGCTCAAAGCAAATGCGTCTAATGCAAACCATACATCATCAGAATTAACCTCCGCTAGTTGTGTCCATGGTTCGCCAGCGCATTTCATCAAACCGCGCGAACTTCCGTTACCTCTGGGATGAAGTGCAACAGCATTCTTTCGATGCCGTTTTTTAGGGTAATGGTCGCGCTGGGGCAGCCGGCGCAGGCGCCGCGCATATGAAGATAAACCACGCCCTCTTCAAAGGAATGAAAGACAATATCGCCGCCATCCTGGGCCACCACGGGCCGCACGCGGGTTTCCAGCAGCTCATTGATTTGCGCCACCACCTCACCATCGGCCCCAGGCTCTCCCTGGTCTCCGCCGGTACTGGCAGGCGCCTCCTTATCTTCCAATAAAACATTGATTATAACTGGTAATCCCTGGCTGAAATGGGCCATCAATGCGCCAAGGATCAATGGCTTTAGTTGAAACCATTCGGCCTCCCCCTTGGTTACCGAAACAAAATCCTGGCCCAGGAATACCCCGTCCACCCCATCAATTGCGAACAGGCTCTGTGCCAGGGGGGAGGCCTGCGCCTCCGCCTCGCCGCGATAGTCAAAGGTGCCTGAGGGCAGCACGGTTATTCCGGGCAGAAATCTCAAGGTTTCAGGATTTGGTGTAGATTCGGTTTGAATAAACATTTCGCTGCCCCGTTGCTGCCTCGTCACTGGACCGTCGCCGGCCTTGATACTGGTCCCCGCCAGTCAGGCCCCTTGATTAGGACAGCCCAGCCTGCCGCCGTCAAGGCGAAGCACATGCGGCGAATGGTCGCCGTATCGCACCCGCACGGTGCCGAAATAATTCATCCAGCCTGTTCGCGCCGTTGGCGCTCCTCCCGCTCCGCCGCGATCAGCGCCGCCTTGCGCTTCAGTCCCCAGCGATAGCCGCCTAGGCCGCCGTCGCCGCGCACAACCCGGTGGCAGGGAATAATCAAGGATACCGGGTTGGTGGCGCAGCCCCGGGCCACGGCGCGCCGGGCCGTGGCCTTGCCGCTGATCTGTTCGGCCAATTCACTGTAGGTGCGCGTTACGCCTGCCGGAATTTGCATCAATTCCTGCCAAACCCGGCGTTGAAAGGCGGTGCCTTGCACATCGAGGGGCAGATTGGGATGGGGTATCGCACCTTCCAGATAGGCCACCACCGTGCGCACCCAATCCCCCAGCACGATCTCGTCCGCGACGATTTCAGCCAGGGGATATTCCCGGTGCAATTCGGCGATCAGATGCGCATCCTCGCCCAGGGACAGGAAACAGACGCCCCGTTCGGTCGCCGCCACCATCAGACGGCCCAGGGGTGATGGGGTAATGGTATAGCCCATGCGCGCGCCCTTACCGCCCTTGGCATAGCTGGCCGGTGTCATGCCCAACTGGCTGTTGGAGCGTTCATACAGGCGCGAGGCGGCGCCATAGCCTGCGTCATACATGGCGTTGGTTACGCTTTCGCCCTGTTTCAGACCGGCTTTCAGGCGCGAGAGGCGGCGGGCATCGCCATATTGTGCTGGCGTCACGCCCAGCAGACGCTTGAAGGTGCGTTGCAGATGATGCGGGCTGCCGCCGACCCGCTCGGCGATGGCCGCCAACGAGGGGCTGCCGTCGGCGCCCAACTCCAACTCCTGCTCTATGAAGCCGCAGATCTCCCGTACCTTTTGCACGGCCGCATCTGAACTGACGCTCTCCGTCGGTTTGCAGCGTTTGCAGGGGCGGAAGCCTTCCTGTTCGGCGGCCTCGGGCAGATCGAAAAAACGTACATTGCGGCGTAGGGGCCGGCGCGAGGCGCAGGTCGGGCGGCAGTAGATGCCGGTGGAGGTCACGGCGTAGACGAAGCGGCCATCGGCGGTGCCATCGCGCCCCTGTACGGCTTGCCAGCGGCTTTGATCGGTCATGGTGCTGTTCCTTTTCTCTGTCATCAACATCCTCCCTTTTAGAAAGCCCGGCAAAATGCCGCTATCCGCCACTTGCGCTCGATATTATAGTTTAACCCGTACCGGAGTGCATTTGTTGGAACAGGATTGCCGTGATGTTGAAAAGAGTTGACCGGGTGCAAATCGCCGTACCTGACCGCACCGCCGCCGTTGAACGCTGGGCCGCCCTGCTGGGCGCCGAGATGGAGGGCGAGGACCGCGTCGACGTCCTGGGTGCAAGGCGCAGCCGTCTGCGCCTGGGCACGGGCTATATCGAAATATTGCAGCCCGACGGCACGGGCGCTGTGGCCGATGCCATTGCCCAGCGCGGCGGCGGCCATCTGTTCGCCGCCGGTCTGTCGACCGGCGATGTCACCGCCTTGGCCGCGCATCTGGACAGTAGGGGCGTTGCCGTCACAAGCGAGAACGGCCAAGCCTACGTTGATCCCGGCAGCACAGGTGTCCCTGGTCTGCGCGCCGTGTTGAGCACGGAGGAAAAGCTTCCGTCTGTTGGCGCCATCGCTTTTCTTTATGAGGCAACCTTGCTGATTGATGACCCGGCGGCTGCCGTTGCACGCTGTGCCGATATATTTGCCCTTGATGCGGATATCTTCGTGCCCATCGGCTCGGAGGAATTCGGCTATGACGGCAGCCTGACCCTGTTTCAGCCGAACCAGCTGTTTCGCTTCGAAATCATCACCCCGACGGATGCCGCCAAGACCCTGGGCCGCTTTTTTGCCAGAACGGGGCCGAGTTATTACATGTCGTTCGCCGAATGTGGACAATTGGACCTGGTCGCGGAACGGGCCCGCGAACGTGGCGACAGCTTCACGCCGGTGCCTTCGCCCAACGCCAAAGACAACGGTGCGGCGGAAACAATCTTTCTGCATCCACCGGCCTTGGGCGGCATGATGTTGGGACTATCACGGCCAAGCCTGGCCTGGCGCTGGTCCGGCGCCCCTGAACGCGTGGAGGCGATGTCATGAGTGAATTTGTCAAAATCAAGGATAGAAACCGCGTCCGCCTGTTGACCCTGAACCGGCCGGAAGCGCTAAATTCCTTCAACGACGATGTCTATGATGCCGTGACGGCGGCGCTGCAGGAAGCGGCGGCGGATCCCGATCTGGCCGTTGTTGTGATCACCGGCCAGGACAGGGCCTTTTCCTCGGGCCAGGATCTGGGTGAACTGGGCAATCCGCGGGTTCATGACGATGGCCGGCGTCATGGCTTCCAGCCGTTCATCGAGGTGGTGGAGGCATTTCCCAAACCCTTGATCGCCGCCGTCAATGGTATTGGCGTGGGTATCGGCCTGACCTTGCTGCCCCATTGCGATCTGGTTCTGATGGCCGAGGACGCCCGCCTGAAAGCGCCTTTTGTAGATCTTGGCGTCACCACCGAGGCGGGCAGCAGCTTCCTCTTGCCGGCCATGATCGGCTGGGCCGCGACGGCGCATATTCTATATACCGCGCCCTGGATCGATGCGGATTATGCGGTGGAAATCGGCCTGGCCTGGCGACAGGTACCGGACGAGCAGCTGATGGAGGAAACCATGGAGATGGCCGAATTCATCGCGCAAAAACCCATCCCCTCCCTGGTCGCGACCAAGCAGCTGTTGTTGGCCGCTCGCCTGGATGCGACCCGCCAGGCCCGTGGGCGGGAGAACGAGGCCTTTGGCCGCCTGGTCGGCGCCCCGGCCAACCGGGAGGCCATTGCCGCGTTCAAGGAGAAACGGCCGGCGAATTTCACCAAGCTGCCGGCTGAATAGGAAACGCCTTAGGGTTCCGCCGTCTCCGTCTTGGCCGACAGGGGCAGCAGCACCAGGGCCAGGTTGGCCGTCAACAGGCCACCGGCCAGGAAATAAAACACTGATACCAGGCCCCAGGTATCGGCGATCATGCCGCCCACGATCGGCGCCGTGGTGGCCAGGATCGCCTGGCTGCCGAACATCAACGAGGTGGCGGAACCGCCCAGGTTTGGCGGTGTCAGGTCCATCATCCAGGAGTGGATTACCGGACGCACCGCGAATAGGACAAAGCCCAGCACCGAAATGCCGGCAACAAAAACCTCCGTGTTGCCGATCAACACCAACGAGGCGACGACGACGGTGGAGGCGGACAGGCCCGCCAGGACGATGGGCCGGCGCCCGATCCGGTCCGACCAGGCCCCCGCGATGGGCGCGGCGACCACGCCCGAGGCCTGCATCGCCGCCAGGGCCGCGCCCAGATACAGCGGACCGGCGCCCAGGTCGTTGCTCAGATACAAGGGCAGGAAAGCCAGCAGGCCGGCCTGGGTCATGGTGCGCAGGGCGGCCACCAGGCACAGGCTCAACACGGAGCGGTCCCGGACCAGGGCCGTCAGGCCGCGCCAATAGGCCGCCAGGCTCATGCCCTCGCTAGAACTGGCGCCGCCTCCGCCGTCCTGGCGTTGCGCCGTGCTGCGCGGCAAGGCGATGAACAGTATCAGGGCCACGGCCAGGGTGGGCACGCAGGCGGCCATGGCGGCCTGGGGCCAGCTCAACCACAACAGGGCGGCGCCGATGGCAAGCGGTGCCAGGGCGTCGCCGCCATTGGCGCCCAGGGCGTGGATCGACAGGGCATAGCCGCGGGTTTCGGGAAAGCGGCGGGACAGATACGAGATAGCGGCCGGGTGCCACAGATTATTGGTACAGCCAATTAGAACCACCAGGGGCAACAGGCCCCAAACCCCATGTGCGGTGCTAAAGCCGCCCATGGCCAGGGCGCCGATGCTCAATGAAGCGACCAGGATCGGGACCCGCCGCCCCGTGACATCCACCACCAGGCCGGAGAATAAATTCGTGCCGAACGAGCTCATGTGCACGGCGGAGACCAACAGCCCCGCCTCGGTGTAGCTGAGTTCCAATTGCCGGGCGATAAAAGGTAACAGGATATAGAAGGTGCCCAACAGCCAGTGCGTGGCGCCATGGCCCATGCCGACCAGCACGATCGGGCCCTGTTCGCGCCAATGCAGGCCGGTCAGGCGTTGAACTACGGACATATGCGGGCTGCTCTCGACAATTGCGGGGCGGAGGATTCGCCACGATCATCGCATACCTTGGCGATAGGCGAAACCGAGGCCCAAATTCCGGTCCTGGTTCCAGGCCCAAATCATATTGCAAATCGTCGCGGCCCGGCCTATTGTCCCGCCGCCTTTCGGGCTATAATACAGCCTCACGCCGCCTTAGCTCAGTTGGTAGAGCATCGCATTCGTAATGCGGAGGTCGGGTGTTCGAGTCACCCAGGCGGCACCACATCTTTCTTCTGGTGATATTTTCAGCGCCGGATGCGGCATGCGGAGGGCACGTCCATGATCGATCTGTTGCAGGTTTCCCAATTGCCGCCTTTTCTGGTGGAGCGCCTGGAGAAAGAATTTACCTTGCATGACTTCGTCGATCCGGCGGATCCAGACAAGCTGCTTGATGAAATCGGACCGCGCATTCGCGGCATTCTCGCGGGCGGCATGAAGGGCCCGAACGCCAATCTGATCAACTGCCTGGAAAATCTGGAGATCATCTCGTCATTCAGCGTCGGCTATGACGCCACCGACGTGGCGGCGGCCCAGGCCCGTGACGTGATCGTGACCCATACGCCGGAGGTACTCACCGGTGATGTCGCCGATCTGGCGATGACATTCATCCTGATGGCGCCACGGCGCATCGGCGAGGCGGAGCGCTATCTGCGCAGCGGCAAATGGCTGGGCGGCCGCATGGACCTTGGCACCACGGTGCGGGGCAAGCGCCTGGGCATTCTGGGCCTGGGCCGCATCGGCAAGGCTGTGGCGCGGCGGGCCGAGGTGTTTGGCCTGCATATCGCCTATCACGACATCAAACCCATGGGTGATTTGCTCTATCGCTCCTATCCCAGCCTGCTTGACCTTGCCAATGCCTCCGACATCCTTCTGGTGGCTTGTGAAGGCGGCGAGGCCAACCGGGGCTTGGTCGACGGGAAAGCGCTGGCGGCCCTGGGGCCGGAAGGTTTTCTGGTCAATGCCGCCCGGGGACCAATCATTGATCAGCCGGCCTTGATCTCGGCTTTGCGCGATGGCGGCATCGCTGGTGCGGCAATGGACGTGTTCGATGGTGAGCCGGAAGTCCCGGCGGAGTTGATGGCCATGGAGAATGTGGTTCTAACGCCGCATATCGCCAGCTCGACCCACGAGACGCGCCGCGCCATGGCCGATCTGGTCTATGACAACATCCGCGCGCACTTTGATGGCAAGCCGGTTCTTACCCCCGTGCCGCCGCAGATCTAGACTCTTTCCGTTTGAAACGGAAACGCCAATCCGCCCGCCCCCCTCCCGTCCACCCACGGAATTATTATCAATGGGTGGACGGGAGGGGGGCGGGCGGTCCAGGGATCCGACACAAGTCGGAAAGACCCTATTATAGAAGATCGAAGCGGGTGTTGTGCAGCACCAGGTTTCGCCTAACCAGGTAGTTTCCCGATAAATGCTTGCGCAGATAGCGCACGGTGTTGTGACGGCCATCGACCACCATGGTAAAACCGGGTCCGAAACGATCCTGTAAATACATGGCGTCGAAGCAGATCTTTCGTTTTGGCTGCAACGCCGGTCCGTCCACATAGAGGAAATCCGGCGTGCCCTCGGGCAGCTCTTCGTAGCGATAACCTAAATCCTGGCCCCGGTCTTCTTCCACTGCTGGTACGTAACGAATTTCGCAATAAGGCGCCAGATGGGCCGGGACCGAGGCGCGGGTGACATCGGCCCATTCCGCCATGCCGTCGAAACTGATAATGCGCCCGGCTTTTTCCAGATCATCCCCGGCCGCCCGGGCGTTGTCATGCAGGGCCTGGGCGAAGATCACCGTGGAGCAGCCACTGCCCAACTCCATGATCAGGCGTGGCTTGAGTTGCCGTATCAAGGAATAGAGGTACCACAGATCGCCGCCCTGGGGAGCCAGGGCGCCCGCCGGGCGCGCATCGATAAAGTCCAGATAGCCCAGGCGGCGCAGACGCCTCTTGCCATGTGCATTCGCCATGGTACGGGCCAGCCCCAATAGAGGGCGGGCCATTATCCAGGCCAGATTGCGCCAAAGGGGGGGTGAAGAGCTCAAGAAATCAGATCACTTATGTTGGAAGTGGGGCGGGCAGACCATTATCATTGGCTATCGGCCCTGTCTATCATGGCAATGTGGTATATGGTGCGGCCAAATGGAATTCAAGATCAGGAAATTATCCCAAAGTGTCTAGACCAAGCATTATCTATGTCGGCGCCCCCGAAGGCTTTGAAGCCTTGGTCGAAACCGCCTCCAATGCCGATTGTGTTCATGTGGCGGCGGAACACGATACCTTATCGGAAGCCTTAAAAGGCGCCGATGGCCTGTTGGATGCTTCCATGAAGGTGCGCATTGACGACGCCATGATTGCCGCCGCGCCCAATTTGCAAGTGATCTCCTGCGCCACCACCGGCTCGGACCATATCGCGCGCGGCGAGATCGGATCGCGGGGCATCAATGTCCACACCTTGCGCGAAGACGGAGATTTGCTGGCTGGTATCACGCCGGCGGCGGAATTGAGTTGGGCCCTGGTGCTGGCCTGTGCCCGCCGCCTGCCCGCCGCCGCCGCCCATACCAAGTCAGGCCAATGGGTGCGGGAGGAATTTCCCGGCACCATGTTGAATGGCCGCGCCTTGGGCCTCGTGGGCTGTGGCCGTTTGGGGCAATGGATGTCCCGCTATGGCGCCGCGTTCGGCATGCGGGTGCTGGGTCACGACCCCTACATGGATCCCTGGCCCGATGGCATCGAGAAAATGGAACTGGCCGATATGATGGCACAGGCGGATGTGGTTTCAGTGCATGTGCATCTGAGCGAGGAGACCACCGGTCTGCTGTCGCCTGAACTGCTGGCGAATATCAAACCCGGCGCCATTGTCATCAACACCTCGCGCGGCGCCATCATCGACGAGGCGGCCTTGCTGGCCGGCTTGGAAAGTGGGCGCATCGGTGCCGCCGGGCTGGATGTTCTGGATGGCGAGCCGGAGGTCGATCAGCACCCCCTGATTGTGTATTCCCGCAACCACGATAACTTGATCGTGACGCCGCATATCGGCGGCTTCAGTCCCGATGCGGTGCGCGTGGTTTGCCGCCGTGCGGCGGAGAAGATCATGGCGAAGCTGGGGTTATAGGCCATGGCGATCCAAGCATTGGCCAAGGCAATGGCGGCGAACGGCCCTGGTCACGCCTTCGGGGTGCCCGGATCAGGACAGAGCCTTGATCTGATTCACGCACTGGAGGGCGACGGCGCCGCCTTTCATTCCGTCCACCACGAAGCCGCCGCCGCCATCATGGCCGGCACCGTGGGGCGGTTGAGCGGCAAGGCCGGCATGGCCATCGCCATCAAGGGACCGGGCTTGTCCAACATGGTTGGCGGCATGGCGGCCTGCACTTACGAAAATTTGCCGATGCTGGCGGTCACCGAGGCTTATGGCCCCGAAGTGCCCCTGGCCAAGGCGCACAAGCGCCTGGACCAAGGCGCCTTGGCCGCCGCCGTATCAAAGGGCCGGCGCTATCTGGCCGCGAACGGCCCCGGCTATGACGCGCTGTCGGGCTGGGCCGAGGGGGAGGCGCCAGGCCCGGTGTTTCTGGAACTGGCGGGACAGATCGATCAGGCGGAGGCCGTGCCCAAAGCCGAGACCCTGCCCGACTGGGGTGATGTTCTGGGCCTGGTCGAAGGGGCGGCGAGGCCCATCATTATTGCCGGCACCCTGGCGCTTCGTTTGGGCCTGTCGCCGGATTTGAACCGCATGCAAATCCCGGTGTTTTCCACCGCCGCAGCCAAGGGCGCGGTGCATGAAGCCCTGCCCCATGCCGCCGGTGTCTACACCGGCGTTGGCCAGGAACTTTCGCCCGAGGCCGATCTGATTAACCGGGCCGACCTGATCGTCGGCATCGGCCTGCGTCCCGGCGAGGGCTTGGGCGCCGGGCCGTTCCCGTGCGATGCGGTTAATCTTGATCCCATTGACGTTTTGGGCGATGCACCGGGCCATGACGGCTTTGCCTTCGCCGGCGTGTCGCGGGACGCTGGACCGGCCATGGAGCTATTGGCGCTAAAAGCCTGGGGGGTGGAGGAATGCGCCGGCGCCGTGGGCAAGCTGCGCCAGCATCTGTTGCGGCCGGGCGGTTTCCTGCCGGCGCACGCGTTTGCCGCAATCGCCGCCGCCTTTCCCAACGGCGTCCGCATGGTCATTGACACGGGTTATTTCTGCACCATTGGCGAACATATCTGGCAGGCACCCAAGGGGAACTGGTGTCTGTCCTCGGGCTCGGGCCGGTACATGGGTATGGGCCTGCCGCAAGCCATTGCCGCCGCGGTCCATGACCCATCGGTGCCGACCGTCCTGGCGGTGGGTGATGGCGGCGTCGCGCCGTTTCTGGCCGAGGCGCGTCTGGCCCAACGTCTGAAGCTGCCGTTGGCGGTGCTGCAAATGTCCGACGGCGGTTATGGTTCCGTCCGCACCCGGGCCGTAGCCGATGGCCTGACGCAAGCGCCCATGCTGGAGCCCGCCGCATCCTGGCGGGGCGCCTTCGATGGTTTTGGCTTCACGAGCGCGGAAGCAAGCGATGGTGATGCCCTGGCCAAGCTTTTGTCGGATTGGCAGCCGAACGATGGCCCGATGTACGCCCTATTGCCGATGCAGAGTGAGCCCTATCAAGAGATGATCCGAGGCGTACGATGACCCAGCCACTCATATTGATCCTTGGTACCGGCAGTATCGGCCTGCGCCATGGCCGTAATCTTTCTGAACTAGGTTGCCGCGTATCGGGCATGGACCCGCGCCAGGACCGGCGAGAGGCTTTCGCGGATGAATTCAGCTGCTTTGCGTTCGAGGATTTGGAAACCGCACTAGCCGCCGGCGGTCTCGACGGTGTCGCGGTCTGCTCACCGACACGATTCCATGTGGAGCAATGCCTGCCCGCGCTCAAGGCCGGCCTGCCGGTCCTATTGGAAAAACCGGTGGCCAAGACCTTGGCCGAGGCTCAAGTTCTCGCCGACGCGATCACGCGTACCGGTACGCCGTTGTTGCTGGGCTATACCTGGCGCTGGTGGCCGCCGCTGGCCAAGGTCCGCGCTTTGCTGGCGGAAAATGCCATCGGCGCCATTCGTTACGTGGATTTCACCATGTCGGCGCATTTGGCCGACTGGCATCCCGGCGAGCCATTGGAGGAATTCTTCATGTCCTCGGCTGAGCTGGGCGGCGGCGCCCTGCTGGACGAAAGCCACTGGGTCGATCTGATGCTGTGGTTTTTCGGCATGCCGGAAAACCTTTCGGCGCGGGTGGAAAAGATCTCGGATCTCGACATCACGTCGGACGATAACGTGGACATGATGATCAACTTCGCCAATGGCTTGCGCGCCAATCTGCATCTGGACCTGTATGGCCGGCCACACCGCAAATCAATACGTTTCATTGGCGAGGGCGGCACAATTCTGTGGTCGGAAGCCCCGAACCAGATCGCTGTCTGTGTCGAGGCCGGAGAGAATTGGAACGAGGAGCGCTTTGACTGCGAGCGCAACGATATGTTCATGGGCGTGGCCAGGGAATATCTGGACATTCTGGCCGGGGCGCCAGTCAACACGTGTGATATTGGCGACGGCCTGGGCGTCATGACCCTGTTGGAAGCGGCCCGGCGGAGCCATGCCGAGGGCCGCCTTGTGGAGCCGGAACCGTTGGCATGACCATGGCGGGACAAACAATTTTGGCGGTGGTGCCGGCGCGGGGCGGTTCCAAATCCATTCCGCGCAAGAACCTGGCCAAGGTGGGCAGCATCTCGCTGGTTGGCCGGGCTGGCGAATTGGCCGCGTCCATGCCCTGGATCGACCACGCCATCATCTCCACCGACGATGTGGAAATCGCGGCGGAGGCCACGCGTCATGGCCTGGAGGCGCCGTTTCAGCGGCCCGAGGAACTCGCCGGCGACAAATCCACCTCCACCGATATGTGGCGCCATGCCTGGCTGGCGGCGGAGGAACATTACGGCATGCGTTTCGACGTCTCCATTCTTTTGGAACCCACCTCGCCCATGCGCCGGGCCGAGGATCTGACCCGTTGTGTCGAGATCTTGTTGGACAGCGGCCACAAGGCGGCGGCGACCCTAAGCCCGACGCCAGCGCATTTCACGCCTCACAAGACCTTGAAGCTGGATGACAGCGGCAACCTGGAGCCCTATCTGGCCGAGGGACGCAAGGCGCTGCGCCAAGGCATTCCCGATTACTATCATTGCAACGGCATCTGCTATGCCCTGCGCCGGGCCACCCTGGTTGATGAAGGCCATATCATGGAAGACGACTGTATTGGCGTCGTCATCGAGCGTCCCATCGTCAATATCGACGAACCGTTCGAGCTGGAACTGGCGGAATGGCTGCTGGCGCGGGAAGCGGCGCTTTAAATCTCTATGGCGGCAGAAAGCGGCCGGAGGAGAAAAAGCCGTCGATGACCGGCTGAGGACTGCGCCGGGACATCTCCTTGCGGTTCTTGATTGGCGATTGCAGGAACATGTTGGCGGGATAAATCTCGTCGTCGTAAAGGCCATCGAACATTTCCGAGCGGATCTGCGCCAGAAAATTTCGCCGCGGTTCCTGCCGCCGCGCCCGCAGCGCCTTCAGGTTGATCTCCGATGCCACGACGGTTTCCCCAGGATACGGCGCGCGGCCCTGAATAATGCCCTTATAGTCGACGATCATGCTGTCGCCTGGGGTGAAGTCGGCGGGAAGTTCGTCGGTGATCAAACCACCTGTGTTTGGCGCGATGACATAGGCGATGTTTTCATGGGCCCGGACCCGGTTCTGTATTTCCCAGGTATTCATCGGTGGCGAGACCAATGGCTCGGGATAGGCTGTCGGGCGCAGCAGGATTTCGGCGCCTTGAAAGGTTAGTGCCCGGGTGACTTCGGGAAAATGGCCGTCCATGCAAATGAAAGTGCCCAGGCGCCCAATCTTGGTCTCGGTGACCGGAAAGAAGGTCTCCAGCTTGCCCTTGCCATAGAGCGCCATATAGCGGTCCATCAAGTCGTGCGGGCTCATGGCCATTTCCGCATGGATGGCCGGGATAGCCTTGCGGTACTTATGGACGATCTCGCCGCTTGGACTAATGACGAAGGCGCAATTGAAGTAGTACTCGGGCAATTCGGGATCGTGTTCCAGGGCGCAGCCGGCGATGTAGACGTCAAGCTCCCGCGCCTTTCGCGCCAACGCATCGCTTTCCGGTCCCGGCAAGGTGATCAGAATTTCCCGGCGGTAATAGTCCATATCGACATCGTGCCGGGTGGTGAAGCCCTGCAGGAAGAATTCCGGAAACGCGAACAGTTTAAGCGGCGCGGCCACCTCTCCGAAACGGTGCATGCAGCCATCCATGATACCCAGGTATTTTTCCAGGTTCTCGGCTATATCCCCGCGTTTATAGGCCCATTTGAGAATCGGCTGAAAGATGCAGGCTGTGTACGTCTCGTAATAACTCATCCAACGGCACCAGATTGTTAATCCGTCAGCGAAGCTTAACGTGGACGAACGTGAATGATCAATCCGGCAGCAGGTCGTAAGTGGTACTTTTCAGGATGGGCCGATGTTTCCGGTCATAGCGGCGCTTGAAGTACTTCTCCAACAAGGCGCGGTTATAGCTGCGCCCGTCCACCAGCAGGCGAAAGCCGGGGGGAAAATCTGCTTCCATGTCCAGAACATCGATCGCCGCGCGCCGTTCCGGCGTCAGGGCCGGGCCGTCCAGATAGATCATGTCGGCTACCACGTCCGGTACGTCGGCAAAGCGCCAGACCGGGGTGCCGTCCAGGTCGCCCTCCACCCGCTCGGTCAATGTCACCGTGCAGTAACGGCGCAGATGTTCGGGCATGCTGTCGATGGTCACTTGGCCCCAATGGGCGTCCGCATCCAGGGAATGTAGAAAACCGGGTGCGCCCTCGGCCGCATTGTCGGCCAGGGCCTGGGCGAAAATGATCGTGGAACAGCCGCTGCCGAATTCCAATAGCACCTTGGGCCGGCGCGCCCGGACCTGGCTGTAAATAGCCCACAGATCCGACCAGACCGGCGGTTTGGCCGTTGCCGGGCGGGCATCGAACAGCGAGAGATAGCCGCATTTTTTCAGTTGCCGCCAAGCTTGGAAATTCAGGATGGCGACACCGATCTTGCGGTAAATGATGGCGAGTTTTTGCTTGATCCAGGACATGGCTTTATATAGTCCGAAACGTTCCCGCAACGCATCAAGAAGATACGCGAAAAGAGGAAAATGGCCTTGAATAATACCACGCCAATTTTTATCGGCGGCCTGATGCGCTCGGGCACCACGCTGGTGCGTGCCATGCTGGCGCAACATTCGGCCATCGCCTCGGGCCTGGAAACCCACTGGTTCGATATTGACTGGCCGGCTCAGCAGGCCAGGGGTGGGGAGCCGTTGCGGGACTATCTCCATCGCATTGGTGAGTTCTTCGATATCGGGGCTGAAACGGTCGATGCCCAGATGGCGGCGGCGGACAGCGCGGCGGCTTTTCTGGATCTGTTCATGGGCACGGTCACGCAGGCGGCGGGCAAGCGGCGCTGGGCCGAAAAGACCACCGGCAATATCCGCCATCTGGATACCATTCTGGCCCATTGGCCCCGGGCGGTGATCATTCACGTGGTTCGCGATCCCCGGGACATCTTTGCCTCGTTCCGGCGTAGCAAGAAATACGGCGGCATCACCGATTTCGCCAACCTATGGTGCGACTACCTGGGCGATGTGGCGCGTTTCAAGGACGCGCTGCCGCTTGACGGGGACAATTATATGGAGCTGCGCTATGAAGCCCTGGTCCGCGACCCGGTCGGCGAGATGCAAGCGGTGATCAGTTTCTTGGGCGAGGACTGGGAAGATGCCGTGGGCGGCTTTGAAGGCAAGGCCGATGAGCATGACCGGGTGCTGGACCTGACCGGCCATTCCTCCACCACCCTGGAACAGATCGCGCATCCTATTAGCCAGAACCGTGTTGGCTTGGGGCAAGGCGGTATCAGTGATGAGGAAATGGCTATTGCCCGAACGGTCGCGGCTGAACGCGGCCTGGGCGAACTATTCGCCCGGATCGAGCGGGAAGCGAGATAGGCCATCCGATATGCATATCTTATGCTCAACCCGGAAATGGACTAGCCGTCTGGCAGGACCACCACTTTCATGCACTCGCGCCGTTCCAGAAGCGTGAAGGCCCGGTCGATCTCGGCGAAGGGCAGAACATGGGTTATCAACTGGCGCAATTGGCCTGTCAGCGCGGCGGCCAAGGCGGTGCTGCGGACCCAGGTGCCCCGGTTATAGGCGCGGCAGCCAATCAGTTCTTTTTCGTCCAGGGCCAGGGGTAGCGAGTGGAAAGGCGCCGCCGCGTGGCAATAGCCGACAATGCCCAGCCTGCCGCCGCGTCGCAACGCGGGCAGGGCCGCTGCCAAGGCATCGTGATGGCCGCTGGCATCGTAGGCGACGTCGGCGCCCCTTGGTGCGACGCGACGGACGGCGGCGGCAAGATCCTCGCTGTCCTGATCGACCGTGACGGCGCCAAGTTGGCGGGCAATGGCCAGCCGGGTGGCATCGGCGGCCACGCCGGCCACGATCACCGCCGCCGCGCCGGCGGCCTGGGCGACCAGCAGATGCAGTAGAGCCACCGGCCCGGCCCCCATGACCAGCGCCACGTCGCTGGCTGTAATAGGCACTCGTTCAAGCACGGCATGGCAGGCGACGGTCAATGGCTCTATCACGGCGGCGACAAGTGGATCGGTGCCGTCGGGCAGAACAAAAACATTGTCGGCGGGTACGGCGACCTGTTCCGCCAGACCGCCAGGGGCATGGCAACCCATGATGCGGCGCTGGGTGCAAAGCGAATGGCGGCCGTTGTTGCAATAGAAGCAGCGGCCACAATTGATGTGCGGCGTGACGGTGCTCATGGCGCCGATGGCAATGCCTTCCACGTCAGAGCCCACGGCTTCGATACGGCCGGCGAATTCGTGGCCCAGGACATGGGGAAACGCCGGTGCGTATTCCGCCGCGATATCCGCGTCCCAGCGCCGGATCGACAGGTCGGTGCCACAAAGGCCGCCGCCGCCGACGCGTAGCAGGACCTGGCTTGGGCCCAACGTGGGCGGGGGCACCTCGATCTCCATGATCTGGCCGGGGGCGGGTTGTGTCTTGGCAATCGCGCGCATGCCGGCCAGCTTGCACGAGCAATCGCTATCAGGCAACCTGGATGCCAGGAAGCGCCTTGGTGGGTCGCCAAACTAGCAGGAGTATGACCGTGATTGATATGAACGGCTTTGCCGTCAACACTTACGCCTATACATTTTCCCACGGCGTCGGTGACTGTATTGAAACCTATGCCGGTACCGGTGCGCAGGGCCTCGAGGTCATGATGTATCCGGGGCACGCCTGGCCCGACGATCTGGACCATGGCGCCCGCCGCGCCCTGGCGAAAAAAAGCCGGGATGCCGGCCTGCCCATTATCAGCCTGAATATGCCGAACATCGACATCAACATCGCTGCCGCGACACCGGACATGCGTGCCTACAGTATCGATACCCTGTGCCGCATCATTGCCTTGGCGGGGGACCTGGAGGTGCCCGGCGTGGTCGTTGGGCCAGGTAAACAAAATCCTCTGATGCCGGCACCGAGGGATGTGCTGCTGGGCCATTTTCACAAGGCGATGGAAACCCTGGTACCCGCCGCCCGCGCCGCCGGCACCCGGCTGCTGGCGGAGAACATGCCTTTTGCATTTTTGCCCGGCGCCGGGGAGATGATGGCGGCGCTGGAACCCTATGCGGTCGAGGATGTGGGCGTGGTCTATGATATCGCCAACGGCCATTTTTGTGGCGAGGATCTAGCCGATGGTTTTTGTGCCGTGGCGCCGCGTTTGGCCTTGGTGCACGTTTCCGACACGCCCACGGATGTCTACCTGCATGCGCCGGTAGGACAAGGTACGGTGCCGTTCGCCCATGGCGCCGAGGCCTGCCGGGCGGTGGGCTATGACGGCCCGACCATGATGGAGATTATCTGCGACGATCCCGACCGGGAAATCCCCGCCTCCGCCGCCGCCCTGTCGAAATTGGGCTGGACATAGTTCAAATAAATAGTTGCGAGAAGGAGCTTGATACCATGATTTACGAACTGCGCACCTACACCATGAAGCCCGGTACGGCGGCCAAGGCCGCCGCCCATTCCGCCACCGTGGGCCGGGACGTTCGCGGCGATGAATACGGCAAGCTGGAAGGCTATTGGATGACCGAGATCGGGCCGCTGAACCAGGTCATGCATCTATGGAGTTATGCCGATCTCAACGAACGGGCCCGCCTGCGCGCCGCGCTGTCCAGCAACGAGCGTTGGAACAAAGAATACTTGCCGGCGATGCGGCCCAACCTGCTGCGACAGGATATCCGTCTGCTGAACTGCGTCGTCGGCCCGAACCCGCCCGAGAGCGAGGGCAACCTTTATGAATTCAGAAATTACCGCCTGCGCCCAGGTGCGATGAAGGAATGGCTGGGCCTGTACCTGGATGTTCTGCCGACGCGGGAAAAATACTCCCGCATCACCGGCCTGTGGTCGACCGAGGCCGGACAGCCCAACGAAGTCTGCCACATCTGGGCCTATCCCAGTTTCGAGGCCCGCACGAATGTACGGGGCCAGGTGGCCGAGGAGCCGGCCTGGCAGGACTTTCTGGCCAAGGCCGGCGGCATGATCGAGGAAATGCACTCCACCTTGATGCTGCCCGCACAGCATTCAAAGCTTAAATAGGGCAAAATTGAAGTAGCGAACGTTGGATTATCTTGATCGTTGCCGATGCGCCGTCCGTGCTACCATCGGGCAATTATTCTCATAGGAAAGAACAGCAACATGGATGTCGCCGGAAAGAAAGCATTGGTATTTGGGGGAACCTCGGGAATTGGCCTGGCCACGGTGGAACAACTTGTCGCCCTGGGCGCGTCGGTTATCGCCATGGGTCGCAGTCCGGACAAGGCTGGCAATCTGCCGGCGGGCGTCGAGTTCAGGCAGTGCGATGTGCGCGACCGCGATGCCTTGGAGGCCCTGTTTGCGGATTGCGCCCCTTATGACATTCTGGTCACGGCGGCGACGGGTGGGGACCGCGCCGCCGGCCCGTTCATGGAGATGGACATGGACGGCTACCAGGGATCTTTCGACAAGCTGTGGGGCTATGCCAACGTCGTCCGCTTTGGCGCGGGCCGGTTGAGCGACGATGGCGCCATCGTCCTGGTCAGCGGCTCACCCGCGCGCAAGGCCAAACCGGGGCAGGTCGCCCTGGCCTCGGTCGGCGGCGCGGTCGAAGCCCTGGTCCGCGCCGTGGCGCCTGAAATCGTGCCGAAACGCCTGAACGTTGTCTCGCCCGGTCTCATCAATACCAACATGTTTGGGCCGGCCAGTGAAAAGCGGGACGAAATGGTCCTGGCCAACACGGCAAAGAATCTGATCCCGCGCGGCGGCACGGCGGACGAAGTGGCGCAGGGCATTCTGTTCGTCATTCAGAACGATTTCGTCACCGGCACCACGGTAGATGTGGACGGCGGCTGGCTGCTGTCTTAACGCGATCGTTACCGCGCTTCGATCTCGTCGATACGGGCGCTGGGCGAGATGTGATTGAGACTAATCCGGGTCTCGATCACGGCTGGGCCGTCATGGGCCATGGCCTCGGCGACCACCGCTTCAACCTCGCTTTCCGCCGTGATGCGGAAACCTTTGGCGCCGAAGGATTCGCCCCAGGCGGCAAAATCGGGATTTTGCAGTGCCGTGGCCGTGACCCGGCCCGGGAAGCTCTTCGCCTGATGCATGCGAATGGTGCCGTAGGCGCTGTTATTGGCGACGAAAATCTTAATCGGTACACCGTACTGCACCGCCGTCGCCAGTTCGTTGCCGGTCATCATGGCGCCGCCATCGCCGACGAAAACCACGATCTGCCGGCCTGGCGTTGAAAGTCCCGCCGCCACGCCTGATGGCACGCCCGGTCCCATGGCGCCGACCGTGGCGCCGATGAACATGTTGTCCTGCCCCAGATGAAGATAGCGCGCCGGCCAACTGGAAAAATTGCCAGCATCGGTCGTGACAACCGCGTCCTTGTCCAAATGATCGTTGATGGCGGCAACCACATGGCCGAAAACCACGCCGTCGTTGGCCGAAACCGGCGACCAGGTCATTACCGATCGATGCACGCCATTCAACCGTTCCACCCAAGCCGCGCGCGCCGCGGCGCTGTCTTCGGGGCCCATGGCCAGCATGGCCTTGATGAATTCAAGGGGGTCGCAGCCAAGGCCAAGGGCGGGTTCAAAGACCCTGCCAACTTCCTCGGCATCGGGCCAGACATGGATCATCGGCTGGTCGGGTTTCGGGGCACGGGGGAAAGTGAAGCCCTGGCTCATGGAGGGGCCGATCCGTTCACCCAGCACCAGCAATAGATCGCATTCCCGCATCACATCCAGCAACTCGCCGGGCGCCCGGTTGATCAAACGCCCGGCACTATTCGGATGCCGGCTGTCAAAGAGATGAAAGCGCCGCTGCGGCGTCGCCACCGGCAGCGCGAAACGCTCGGCGAAAGTGGTCAGATCGGAAAGTGCCGCCGGGCCATGCAGCCGCCCACCGGCTATCACCAGGGGCTGCTTGGCCGCGCGCAACATATCGACAGCCGTCGCCGCATCCTCCGGCGTCGGTGCGGTGACCGCTCGTTTGCGCGGGCCCAGCACTTCGGCCTCGCAAGGACCGTAAAGCAGATCCTCCGGCAGGACGACAACGACGGGCCCCGGCGTGCCGGCCTGGGCGACATGGAAGGCGCGGGCGATGGCCTCGCTGATCCGGCCCGGCTCGATCACCTCAATGACCATTTTGGCGGATTCGGAAAAGGCCCTGGAATAGTTCATTTCCTGCAAGGCCATGCGGCCCAGCTCGTCCCGCTCCGCCTGGCCAACCAGAAAAATCAATGGCTCGGCATCGTGATAGGACACATGCAGGGCAATGGCGGCGTTCATGGCGCCGGGGCCGCGGCTGATGATGCAGACGCCGGGCTCGTTACGCAGACGCGCATGCGCCACCGCCATGAAACCGGCGCCGCCTTCATGACGGCAGACCACCAGCTTTATATCAGGAAAATCGATCAAGGCGTCGGTCAGCGGCAAATAGCTTTCACCGGGCACGCAATAGGCGGTGTCGACACCATGGGCCCGCAATGAAGCGGCCAGGACATGTGCGGCGGATTTACTCACGGGTGGTTCCTTTCAGGTCTTATTCAGATTCTGCGCTGGCCACGACGTCGCGCCAATCGCCTTGCGGCTGCCAGCACAGATCATCGCGGGCATGGCGGGTATCAAGGACCGAGGCATGGGGATCGGCCTGATAGCGCGCCGGGTCGCGCACCTCGGGGCAGGCGCCAAAGACGGCGGCCATCCGCGGCAGGGTCTTGGGGCGGCCAATGCCGTCGTTGGCGGCCAGGGTGAAAATATCAAACGGACGCGCCTGGTAATCCAGGGCGGCGACAAAACCCCGCGCCGCATCATGGGAACGGACATAGGTTCGTATGGCGGACAGCGCGCCGTAGGGCCTTACGCCATCGGCGTCCAATTGGGCCGGTGGTTCGCTATCGGGATCGGGCAGGGCGAGTTGAGCTAGAATTTGCGCTTCCTTTTCGGGCCGGACGATCAGGGTCGGCCGAAGGCAGACAATGTGCAGCGATCCCCGTGCCACGTAGTGCCGTGCCATGGTCTCGATGACCTGTTTGCTCAAGGCATAGGCCCCCATCGGACGCAGAGGATGAGCCTCGTCGATGGGTAGGTAGTCAGGCGCCCGGTCATGGTATAGACCAAGCGCGGCGGTGCTGGATGCCACCACCAGGTGACGCACCCCGGCATCCTCGGCGGCCTGAAAGACATTCCAGGCGCCTTGCACGTTGGTCGCCATATAGGCCTGTTCATCGGGCGCCTGGCCGTCGTCATATCCGGCCAGATGGATTACCGCGTCCTGGCCCTTGAAGGCCCCGGTCAGTGCCGGCAGATCGAGGATGTCGGCGGCGATGTATGGCGTCTTCTGGTGGGGCGGATTGATATCCAGCGCGATCGCCTGGTGATTTGTTTCCAGCGCGGCCATCACGTGGCCGCCGAGGCGCCCGCTGCCGCCGGTCACGACCACTTTCTCGGGTTTCAAATAAACTCTCCCCTTGGGCTTTGCTGCGCCAGTGGATGGTAGCAATAGCACATTGCCGGGTTCGCCCAAATCCGGCAGCATGTATTCCATAAAAAACAATCACCGAGGAGGCGGCATCATGACGGCAGCAAGACCTATAGCGACGCCCGGCGCGAAGATGATGTATCTGATCAAACGCAGGGAAACAACCACCCGTGAAGAGCTGATCGCGCACTGGTTCGCCAATCACATGCCCGATGTCATCGCGCGCGCCGAACAGGCCGCCGCAGACGGCAAGCTGCACGCGGAGCATTATGTGGCGACGTTGTTCAACCCCAAACACGATAGGCGGCACAACTGGGATGGCATGGCGCAGCTGTGGTATGGCAAGGCGTTGCTGCGGCCCTATTCAGCCCACGGCGTGGAACCCACAGACACCTTTCAGGAAAAGGTGGAGCCCTATATGCCTTGGGCGACCCGCGAGTATATTGTCATGGATGGCGCCTTGCCCTTGAATCCACCGACCCTGAACCTGCCCTTTCCCTGCACCCGAAGCGGCTTTTTCAAGGTCACGTTTCTAGTCAGCATCAAGCAGGGCGGCGATCATGGCGAGCTGTATGATCATTGGCTCGATGTTCATGTGCCCAATGTGCGCCAGACGATGCAGGCCGTGGGCGGTTTCCGCTATGTGGTTAGCCACGGCATCGACCCGGAAAGGGACAGCTATGCCGGCATGGCGGAATTATACTTTCCCGACGCATCCGGCTGGGCCCACTACCGCGAACAGATCAAACCAGACGGTATGCAGCATCGGATCAATACCTGGGAGGTGTTCTACAGCGGCACCGAAATGGTGGGGATCGCCTAAGGCCAGAATTTAGAGGATTAGCGGCGGTTTGTGGCGCAACCCCGACAGCGCATTGCCGGCAATCGCGGCCAGTAGTACGGCCCCACCCAGTAGTGTGAATACCCCCGCCGTTTCGCCTAGGAACAGCCAGACCCAGAATGGGCCCAGCACGACCTCGGTCATGGACAGAAGGGCTAATTCGGCGGCTGGCACGACACGCGAACCAATGGTGTAGATAACCATGCCCGCGCCAACCTGAAAGATGCCGAGGGATGCGGCGACCAGGATATCCCGTGCTGGCAGGACAAGCGAATATCCGGCGGATAGGCATACCGCCGCCGCGATGATGACGGCCAGGACGCCGGCCAGAAAAACCGACGGCATCATATCCTCGACCTTGCGCCAGCGCAGCGAAACGGTGAAGACGGCGAAGCCCAATGCCGAGACTAGGGCTGCTATATTTCCGGCCATGTGGCCTAGCGAGGCTCCTTCCCAGACCATGATGGCAATGCCGATAATGGCGGCGGACATCGCCCACCAGGTCGCGGTGCGTACCCGCTCTCGCAATATGAACAACCCCAGTAGCGCGGCCATGAACGGTGCGGCGGCAAACAGAAACATCGCATTGGCTACGGTCGTTGCCTGGATCGCCAGGATCCCACCCGTAAAGGCAAAGACCAGCGCCATGCCGCCAATAAGCCCGGCCAGGCCAACCTTGCGGATGACCTGCAGCGGTTTGCCGCCCGAGCGCAGCGCGATGACCAGAAAAAGAAACGGCACCAGGAACAGTGAGCGGTAGAACAGGATCTGCCAGACATTGGCGGTCTCGATAAAGCGTATGCCCAGGCCCATTGACGACCAGCACACACCAGCGAACAGGACAAGAAATACGCCGTGGCGATAGCTCGGGTTAAACAACGGCATTCCCAGGAAACCTTCCAGCCAGCGATGATCCTAGCGCTACTATGTGCTATGACCCATATAGAGAGGCCCATCGCCAGGATTGGGCCGGTTGACGGGAGTAGAGCATGAACGGGATCGACTACATAACCCAAATTCTGAAACAAGAAGGCGTCGAATGGCTGTCCTGTTTCCCGTCCAATCCGCTGATTTCGGCGGCCGCAAGGGAAGGGATCCGTCCCATCGCTTTTCGCCACGAACGTGGCGCGGTGATGGCCGCCGACGGCTACAGCCGTATCAGTGACCGCCAGCGCTTCGGCGTGGTCGCGGTGCAGGCCCAGGCCGGCGCGGAAAACGTCATGGGCGGGCTGTCCCAGGCCTATGCGGACAACATTCCCATTCTGGTCATGCTGGGCGGCAATAACCTCAATCAGATCTCGGTGCGGCCGAATTTCTCGGCCGTGCAGAAATACCAGGGCTGGGCTAAACAGATCGAGGCGATTTATACTCCCGATCAGGTTGGCGATGTCATGCGCCGCGCCTTTCATGCCCTGCGCAACGGCACCCCGGGCCCGGTGGTGGTGGAACTGACCGGTGATGTCTGTGCCCAGGAGGTGCCCGAGGCCGCGCACACCTACAAATCGCCGAAACCGACCCGCCAGGCACCTGAAGCCGACGCCATCGTGGCGGCGGTGAAGGCTTTACTGGCGGCCAAGAAACCAATGATCTGGGCCGGTGCCGGGGTGTTGTTCTCGGGCGCCACCGAGGTTCTGCGTGAATTGGCGGAACTAACCGCTACGCCTGTGTTTACCACCATGCCTGGCAAATCCGCCATTGACGAGCGCCACCCCCTCGCCCTGGGCGCGGGAAGTGGCGCCACCACGCTAGCGGCGCACCGTTGGCTGAGCGACAGCGATGTGTTGCTGGCATTGGGCACCAGCCTGACCCGCACGCCTTATGGCCAGCGGGTCCCCGCAGGCAAAGTGCTGATCCACAACTCCATCAACCCTGATGATATTAACAAGGACGAGGCCGCCGACATCGGCCTCACTGGCGATGCCCAACTGACCATTCAGGCCCTGATCGAGATGGTCAAGGCCCAGATGGGGGAGGGCTGCGATAGAGCACAAGTCGAGGCCGAGGTTGCCGCCGTCAAGGCCGAATGGATGGCGGAATGGACAGACGCGCTGACTTCCGATGACGAACCACTGACCTACTACCGGGTCATTCACGAGATCAACCAGAACCTGGACCTGGAAAACTCCATCGTTACCCATGATGCCGGCGCGCCTCGCGATTCCATCGTGCCGTTCCACAATGCCACCACGCCGCACAGTTTCATTGGCTGGGGCAAGACCACCCATCTTGGTTTTGGCATTCCCCTGATGATCGGCGCGAAAATGGCCGCGCCGGACAAATTCTGCCTCAACCTGATGGGCGACGGCGCTTTTGGGATGTCCGGCACCGACATTGAAACCGCGGCCCGCTCGGGCGCCGCCATTACCACGGTGCTGCTGAACAACAGCGCTATGGCGACCTATTCCGGCCCGACCCAGGGCGCAATCGGACCTGAGGCGCGGGAAAAGTACGGCGTTTCCCACATGCAGGGCGACTACGCCAAGATTGCCGAAGGCATGGGGGCGGTTGGCATCAGGGTGCGCAAGGCCAGCGAAATGGCATCGGCGCTTAAGGAGGCCCAACGTCTGAACACCGCCGGCCAGACCGTGTTGATCGACGTGGACGCCAACGTGGAAGACCGCCGTTCCCGGTTTTAGGCCATGTGTCCGGCTTGTTTATAAGGTTTAATGAGCGCCGGCCCTGGTGGGTTTCGCGGGCAGGGTTCCAAATATTTTCACGTGCTCGTGGCGCATGGTGTGGGTATCAGCAACCGTTTGCCGACGCGTGCCGGGCGGCCAACCTGCCGAACAAGGTGCCTCGCAATACCGACGTGGAGCCTGTGTAAACGCGAAGATAGAGCCCCATGGTCTCCCGCCGGATAAAGGCCCTGAATGGGATCGCCGTCGGTGTCCAGGACCTGACCATGCCTGTTCGCCTTCAGACCGCCGAAGCCTTTAGCGCCAAGGCGATGCCGTCAACATAGGGTATCACGATATAGGTCAACAGCAGGTCATAGTCATCCTGACTCAGCGTTTCCAACCTGGCGGAGCCGTCGATCACGGCCTTGATCTCGTGGCCGTGTAGCTTCAGAACCCACGCCACTAGGTCACGGACGGAATCTTCGTCCTCTGCCAACAGGATTTTCGCCACTGCATTCTCTCAGTCGGTCGTGATTGTCCCAATAAAAGGCAATTCACGATAATAATGAGCGTAGTCAAGACCATACCCAACCACGAATGCATCGCCAATAGAGAACCCGACATAGTCGGCTTCAAGGTCTGCTTTGCGTTTCTCGGGCTTATCCAACAGGACGCACAAGCGTACCATCTCAGCTCCGCGCTCCTGTAATAAGACACGGGCGAACGCCAGGGTGCGGCCCGATTCCAAAATATCGTCGATCAGCAAGATCCTCGCCCCACGGACATCATCCGTGATGTCCCGGGTAATGACCACCTCGCCGCTGCTCTCCGTGCCGGTTCCGTAGCTGGACAGAGTCATGAAGTCGATTCGCGGATGCACGCCATGGTGATGCAGGGCACGCAGCAGATCCGCGGTGAAAACAAAACTGCCCTTCAATACCGCCACAACCATGATATCCGGACCCATGGCATCGGCGATATCAGCCGCCAGGGCGCTGACGCGGTCGCCGATCTCGGTCGCCGAATACATCATTTCCACCGCGTCCAGTGGCCGTCCGTGCGGCCGCGCCAGTGCCTGTTTATTCGGTTGTTGCCTGTCTTTATCCAAGGACGCTGCCTCCGAATGGCTCACGGTTGCATCAGGAATGTGACGGCCAGGCTGCGGGCGCCGTCCGGGGGATCGTCCAGGCGGGTGGAGAATGTGGTGGTTTGGCCAGGTTCCAACTGGTTCTTGGCTGTGGTTACGGTCCAGCGGAACAAACGACGGTCTTTTTCGTCACGTATAATCACGCGTAGCCGCGGCACGGACTTTGCCTTGTCCGAATTATTGATAATCTCACCCAGCACAACCAGGACCGGTTTACCCTTTTCCCGCTTGTGTTCCCATTTGACGTTCTGGATCGCCAAGCTGAATTTTTCAGGCACGGGACCCACGCCAAGCATATGGTAAAGCTGTTTGGCGGGAGGCCAGAGTGCAATGATTTTTTCCTGCAAGAAACCCCCGCCGCTGCCCACGCCGGCCAGAACCAGAAACAGAACAAGCCAGCCGACCAGGCCGCGTTTACCCTTGCCCTCCTGCGCCTGCAGGCTGCCTCTGGCATGGGTCTGGCGCGAATTCTTATGGGCGAATTCTTCTTCGGCCGCCGAATCTTGCTCCTCCGCGGCCACGGTGGCATCCGTGGTTTCGGCGTCATCGACGTCTTCGTCCGCCTCGTTGGCGCCGATATCTTCAACGCTTTCTTCATCGGCATTATCAGCCGAATCACCCTGCATCATCTCAGTCGGAGGATCAAAGGTGGGTGGGTCCTCTTCCTCCACCACCGGCATTTGATGCCAGCTGTAGCCGCACTTGGAACAACGCACCTTGCGGCCCGCCTCGCCAAGGGCGTTGTCGGGGACATTGAAGCGCGTTTGGCACGCTGGGCAGGAAAGGATCATGCAATCTACCGATGAACGAAGTAAAATTGATATAGGAACTCAAAACCGGCGAAGCAAATTTATACAGCGCACTGGGCAAAAGTTAGCCGTGATCGCCGGGCGGCGCAATACATCGGCTGCCAAGTCTGCTGTTTCTTTTTCGCTGGTGCCCTTTGGGCCGTAATGGAAATGACTTGCGACGCTGGACCCTGGCCCGGGCACGTGGCATCTTGGCGCAGGCCTGTGATGAGGGGCCATGGTTTCCAAAACACGCTTCGGATGGTGCGTATCGGATGGTTCGCTTCGAAAATGTTGGTGTCCGCTACGGCGTTGGGCCGGAGGTGCTGCGTGATATCAACCTGCATATAGCGCCCGGCAGCTTCCATTTTCTGACCGGCGCCTCGGGGGCCGGGAAATCCTCGCTGCTGAAATTGATGTGTCTGGCTCTATTTCCCTCACGGGGCAGGATGGAAGTTTTTGGCCAGGATGTAGCCACCACCCACCGCCGCGACCTGCCCGCCCTGCGCCGGCGCATTGGCGTTGTGTTCCAGGATTTCCGTTTGTTGCAGAACCTGAGTGTTTTCGACAATGTCGCCCTACCCCTGCGCCTGGCCGGCGAGGACGAGAAGCGTACCCGCAACAATGTATCCGAGTTGCTTAATTGGGTCGGGCTTGGCACCCGTCTGGATGACAGCCCCGATACCTTGTCGGGCGGCGAGCAGCAGCGGGTGGCCATCGCCCGTGCCGTGATCTCGAAACCCAATTTGCTGCTGGCGGATGAACCCACGGGCAATGTTGATGACCGCATTGCCTATCGCTTGGTGCGATTGTTCGAGGAGCTGCATCGCTCCGGCACCGCCGTCGTCGTCGCCACCCATAACGACGCCCTGGTTCGGCGGTTTTCTCATCCGGTGCTGACCTTAACCGATGGTATTCTGTATCCCTCCATCGCTCCGGTCGATAATGGCGGTTGCTTGGGCGTTGATATCGGCGCTACCAACCGCCCTGGTCAGATTAAGGCCGAGGCTGCCGGCGGCCCCGTTGTGCGGCGCAAGTTGGGTTAAGCCGGGATGGCGATGCCTGATTTGATACCCGATTCGGAAGGTGCGGGGCGCTTTTTGCCCTGGGTCGTGGCCGTCATGGTGTTCTTCGCAGCCCTCGCCGGCGCCGCCGCACTCGCCCTGCATCAGGCAACTGGTAGCTGGCACAACGATTTGGCCAACACGGTGACGGTGGAAATTCCGCCGCAAAACCCAAACGCGGATGACAAAGCTCGCCACGGGGCGCGGTCGGGGCCGGATCAGACACGCCCCGCAGCCGTGATGGATGCCGTGGTGGACGCCCTGCGCGCGACCGCCGGGGTCACTGAAGTGCGCCCCTTGGCGGCGGCGGAGATCGCCAAATTGCTGCAGCCCTGGTTGGGCAATAGCGGTCCCGGGGGTCTGCTTGGCAGTTTGCTTGGAAATTTGCCCCTGCCGCAATTGATCGATGTTCGGTTGTCGGAGGCCGGACCGGCTGGCCTGGCGCTGCTGGCAAAACGGCTGGCTAAGATTGACCCTGGCATCCGCATTGATGATCATCAGATCTGGCTGGGCAAGCTGATCCGGTTGAGCCAGTCATTACAATGGATGATGGCGGCCTGTCTGGCTATGATCTGCTTTGCCACCTGTTCGGTGGTGATCTTTGGTACCCGGGCCGCCTTCGCGGCGCATCTGGAAGTGGTCAAATTGCTCCATGTCATGGGTGCGCGGGACAGCTATATCGCGCGGTTGTTCCAATGGCGCGCCCTGAACATGGGCCTAAAGGGCGGCCTGATCGGACTGGCGGTTACCGTCGCTGCCTTGTTCGCCCTGTCCCGCTTGGCTGCTGATCTTGAGGGGCCGTTGTTTGGCGATCTGGCGCTCTCGCCGCTTGCCCTGTTGGCCCTGGCCACATTGCCCCTGCTGGCGGCGGGCCTGACGGCGCTGACGGCGCGGCGCACCGTGCTGTATGAATTGTCGCGGCTGCCATGAAGTGGTTGCCGCGGAGCGTGCTGTTGTGCTTGAGCGCCATGGCGCTGCTGTGGCTTGGCGGGTTCCTGCTGTTCGCGGCGGAGCTGCCCCGGCAAGCCTCCACCACGGCTCAGCCTGGCGTTAATGATGCCATCGTGGTGCTGACCGGTGGACGCGGGCGGCTGCGGCTAGGCCTGCAACTGCTGGCCGCCGGCAAGGGGGCAAAACTGTTGTTTTCGGGCGTTCAGACCGGCATATCGGCGGCGGAACTACAGGCCAATCAGAGCGGCGCCGAGCCCCTGTTTAGCTGTTGCGTTGATCTGGGTTATCAGGCGCGTGATACCCGGGGTAATGCGATCGAGACGGCGTTGTGGATGGAGCGGAACGGTTATCAAAGCCTGCATCTTGTCACCGCCTCCTATCATATGCCGCGCAGTCTGTTGCTGTTCCAACAGGCCATGCCGAAGATCACCTTGCATGCCAATTCCGTGTTTCCGAAGCATGTAAAACTGGCGGATTGGTGGCTGTTTCCCGGCACCATGAAACTGTTGGCCATGGAATACAGCAAATATCTGATCTCTCTGCTCAGGGTCCGCTTGACCGGTTCGGCGGGATAGGAAAAAATAATGCGGGCGGTTCGATCCAATCTATTCAACATAATGTTCTATGCCTGGACCACGGCGATGGTGCTGGTCTTCGCGCCCGGTCTGCTGCTGCCTTATCAAGTGACGGTTTGGGGCCAACGGCGCTGGGCCAGGGGCGTTAATCTCCTGCTGCGCTGGAGCGTTGGTATCAAGGTGGAGATCCGCGGTTTGCAAAACCGTCCCCAAGGCGGCGCCATTATAGCCTCCAAGCACCAGTCCGCCTGGGATACTCTGATCTGGCATGTCATCCTGGATGACCCGGCCATGGTCATGAAGAAGGAGCTGCTGTCCATTCCCATCTATGGCTGGATGTGCCGCAAGACCCGGATGATCGCCGTTGACCGCAAGGCGGGCGCGAAAGCCCTGCGGGTGATGTTGACGGATGCGAAAGAAGCGGTCGAGCTGGGCCGGGCCATCGTAATTTTCCCCCAGGGCACGCGCACGGCGCCCGGTGTCTCCACCGCCGATATGCCCTATCAGCCCGGCGTCTCGGCGCTTTATCGGGGATTGGATGTACCCGTGGTGCCGGTGGCGCTGAATTCCGGACTATTCTGGCCCCGGCGGCAACTGCTGCGCCAGTCCGGCACCATCGTGCTGGAGTTTCTCGAACCAATCCTGCCGGGCCTGCCACGCAAGGAATTCGATGATCTATTGCAGGAGCGCGTGGAATCAGCCAATTTGGCTCTTGAAGCCGAGGCCAAAACAACGGAAATATAACTCCCGTTACGAGGCAAAATCGCATATAGTACATAACAGGAACATTCTTCGCTGATCAAGGCCCTGACCAAGAGGTTCGAATGCCAACCGTCGCACCAATATCCCAGCAAATCTGGGACATGAAATACCGTCTCAAAGGCGGCGGCGGACAGTGGGTGGACGATACCATCGAGGATAGCTGGGCCAGGGTCGCGGGCGCCCTGGCGGCAGCGGAAACGCAGCCCGAGCACTGGAATGTCCCATTTTTTGAAGCCTTGGAGGATTTCAAGTTTCTGCCCGCCGGGCGCATCCTGGCGGGTGCCGGTGCCGGGCGCAATGTTACCTTGTTCAATTGTTTCGTTATGGGAACGATCCCGGATGATATGTCCGGAATCTTTGAAAATCTGCGCGAAGCAGCCCTGACCATGCAACAGGGCGGCGGCATTGGCTATGATTTCTCTACCCTGCGGCCCAGAGGCGCGCCGGTCCGGGGCGTTGGCGCGGACGCCTCCGGGCCGTTGACGTTCATGGATGTCTGGGACGCCATGTGCCGCACTATTATGTCAGCGGGCCATCGCCGGGGCGCCATGATGGCGACCCTGCGCTGCGATCATCCCGATATTGAGGCCTTTATCGAGGCCAAGCAAGATCCCGGCCGTCTGCGTATGTTCAATCTATCGGTTCTGGTTACCGACGATTTCCTGGAGGCGGTGAAGGATGATACGCCGTGGGAACTGCGCTTCGCGGGCCGCACCTACCGCAGTGTGCGGGCGAGGGAATTGTGGGACTGCATCATGCGGGCTACCTATGCCTATGCCGAACCCGGTGTGATCTTCATCGACCGCATCAACAAGCGCAATAATTTAGCGTATTGTGAGCAAATTAATTCAACTAACCCATGCGGCGAACAACCACTACCTCCCTATGGGGCCTGTTTGCTGGGCTCAGTCAATCTGGCCCGGCTGGTGCGGGATCCGTTTGGTTCGGATGCAGCACTTGATATGGACGCTCTGCGCCGTCTGGTCCGAACCTCGGTCCGCATGCTGGACAATGCCGTCGACATCTCCAACTTCCCCTTGCCAGAGCAGGCTAACGAGGCACGGGCCAAGCGGCGCATTGGTCTTGGCGTTACTGGGCTGGCGGATGCCTTGATCTTTTGCAAGCTGCGTTACGGCTCGGCTCAGGCGGTGACGCTGACCGAAACCTGGCTGGCGGAGGTGCGCCGGTCGGCCTATTTAGCCAGTGTGGAACTGGCTAGTGAAAAAGGCGCCTTCCCCCTGTTCGAGGCGGAGGCATATCTGGCCGGCGATAGCGTCCTGGAACTGGATGAAGAGGTGCGCGCGGCCATCGCCGAACATGGTATCCGCAACGCGCTTTTGACCTCCATCGCGCCGACTGGAACCATTTCGATCTTCGCCGACAATATCTCCTCCGGTCTGGAACCGGTGTTCGCCTTTACCTACCGCCGCCACGTCACCATGCCCGATGGCGGCCGGCGGGAGGAAACGGTCTCCGACTATGCCTATCGTCAATTCCGGGCCCAATTCGGCGAGACGGCGCAACTGCCCGATTATTTTGTCACCGCCACCGCCCTGGCACCGTCCGACCACGTGGCCATGCAGGCAGCGGTGCAGAAATACGTTGATGCCTCGATCTCGAAGACCATCAATTTGCCCGAGGATATTTCGTTCGAGGCCTTCAAGAACGTTTACATGCAGGCCTATGACCAGGGCTGCAAGGGCTGCACCACGTACCGTCCCAACGAAATCACCGGCGCGGTGCTGGAGAGCGATGAAGCGGCCAAACCCAGTTTGCCGGCGGAACCGGAATTGCCCCTGGTCCAGCCCGAGGCCAAGCCGCGCGACGAACTGGATGCGGGCGGCGTGGTCTATATGACCCAGCCCCTGGACCGTCCTGGCGCGCTGCCCGGCCAGACTTACAAGATCAAGTGGCCGGAAAGCGATCACAGCATCTATATCACCATCAATGACGTGATTCAAGACGGCCGCCGCCGCCCGTTCGAGGTTTTCATCAACTCCAAGAACGTTGACCATTTTGCCTGGACCGTGGCCCTGACTCGGATGATCTCCGCCGTCTTCCGCCGGGGCGGAGATGTCTCCTTCGTGGTCGAAGAGCTAAAGGCGGTGTTCGATCCGCGCGGTGGATACTGGGTCGAGGGTCGCTATATTCCCTCCTTGCTGGCCGCTATTGGTGAAATCATTGAGCGCCATATGGTCGCCATTGGCTTCATGGCCAATCCCAATGCGGACCCTGAGACGGACGAGGCCATAATCGCGCTGCCGGCGGGAGGCGGCACCCAGGCCGATGATGCAACTGGCGATACCTCCCGTCTGCGTGGTTGTCCTAAATGCGGCACACCGGGCCTGATCCGACAGGAAGGCTGCGAAACCTGCGTCTTCTGCGGCTATTCCAAGTGCGGCTAGCGCGGCCGCGAACAATTGATGATCTTGCCCGCCGGTGATATCGAAGGCATGAAAAAGTAATTGGCTGAAACCTGCATCTGGCGGTTCGGAGCCTAATTGAAAACCCTGGGAGTAAGAAGCATGAGTGCAAGTTTTGATTTTTCCGGCAAGACTGTTCTGGTCACGGGCGGCTCCAGCGGTATCGGCCTGTCTATCGCTCAGGGTTTTCGCGACGCGGGCGCCCAGGTGACCATCACCGGCACCAGGGACGGGATCGGCGATTATCCCGATGATCTCTCTAGCTTCACCTATCATCAGGTCAACATGCTGGATGTTCCGGCGGTCGAGGCCCTGGCGGATGGCGTCGAACAACTGGATGTGCTGGTCAACAACGCCGGCACCACGTTTCGTGGCCAGGCTGCCCTGGAGCCGGAGAATTTCGAGGCGACCATCGAAATCAACCTGAATTCGGTCTACCGCCTCTCGCACCATTTGCAACCGCTACTCAAGGCCTCGGGCGGCTCGATCATCAACATCGCCTCGATGACCTCGTATTTCGGCTCGCCGCGGGGCCCGGGCTATGGCGCCTCGAAATCGGCAATCCTGCAAATGACCATGAGCCTGGCCGCGCTCTGGGCTAAGGACGGTGTTCGCGTCAATGCCATCGCGCCGGGCTGGATTTCCACCAAGCTGACGGCGCCGATCCAGGATATGTCGGAAATTGCCGATCCGATCCTGCAACGCACGCCGATGGGCCGCTGGGGCGAACCCGGCGAGATGATCGGCACCGCGCTGTTCCTGGCCTCCGCCAACGCCGCCGGTTTCATCACCGGGGTCACCATCCCCGTCGATGGTGGTTACTGCACCCTGTAGAAGGAGTTCAAGCATGCTCGTCAGCGCAAAACCCGAAGATGTCGGCCTGTCCAGCGAGCGGCTGGACCGCATCCGCCCGTGGATCGACGGCTACATTGATGCCGGCAAGCTGCCCGGTGCCCTGGTGCTGGTGGCCCGCCATGGCCGGGTGGCCTATTGCCTGACGAGGGGTCTACGCGACCGCGAAACTGGCTTGGCGGTGGAGGAAGATACGATTTTTCGCTTCTACTCCATGACCAAGCCCATAACCTCTGTCGGCATCATGATGCTGTACGAACAAGGGCTGTTTCAGCTCGATGACCCCATAGCGCGTTATCTGCCGGAATTCGCCGAGATGCAGGTCTATGTCTCGGGTCAGGGTGCGGACACGGTGCTGGAGCCAGCGCGGCAACAAATTACCTTTCGCCATCTGCTGACCCATACCGCCGGTCTGACCTATGGCAACAGGGGGCAAACGCCGGTCGAGGCGGCCTACCGCGCCAACGGCGTCAATTTCGCCGACCGTCAGAGCAACCTGGCGGAAACCGCCAGCAAACTGGCCGATCAACCGCTTCTCTGTCATCCGGGCGAGGAATGGAATTATTCCGTCAGTACGGATCTTCTGGGCCGCCTGACGGAGGTGATTTCCGGCCAGCCGCTGGATGAATTTTTCCAGCAGCATATTCTGAGGCCTCTGGGCATGGTGGATACCTCTTTCGCCATCGCACTCGAAAAAGAAGACCGCTTTGCCGCCAATTACGAGCACACGGCAGACGACGGGTTGGCGCTGGCCGATGCGCCCAACGACAGCGTCTACCGTAAAGTCACGCTGTTTTCGGGCGGCGGCGGTCTTACGTCGACGGCGGGCGACTATCACCGTTTTACCCAGATGCTAAGAGGCAAGGGTGCGCTCGACGGCGTGCGCCTGTTGGGCCGCAAGACCGTGGAGTACATGTCCGAGAATCATCTGCCCAACAATGGCGATCTGACCTCCATGGGTCAGCCGGTGCATTCGGAAACATCCTATGACGGCATCGGTTTCGGCCTGGGTTTCTCCGTCATGCTGGACCCGGCCAAGGCACAGGTTATTGGGTCGCCCGGCGAACACGCCTGGGGTGGGGCGGCGAGTACCGCCTTCTGGATCGACCCGATGGAAGACATGAGCGTGATCTTTCTGACCCAGTTGATGCCCTCGTCCACCTATCCCCTGCGCCGTGAATTGCGCGTTCTGACCTATCAGGCCTTGATCGAATAGGATTTTCTTACCAACCTGGAGGATGCATGCGGTGCCAATCCGTGGCGCTTTCAAAGGCGGCGCCGGCCTGCACCAGCATTGGCTCGGCCAAGGGATGGCCAACGAATTGCAGCGATAGGGGCAGGCCTAGTTCGGACAAACCACAGGGCAGTGAAATGGTCGGTAGGCCGGCATAGTCCATGGGCACGGTAAAGCGAGTTTGCCAGGGGTCGCGCTCGGGAATGGGACCGTACGAGATCTCGGGCGTGACCGGAAAGGCCTCTTGCGCCGTGGAAGGGCAAGCCAGCAGATCAATATCCTGCATCGTCCGGCGCATAGCACCTTCGCAGGCGGCGCGCAGATTGTTGGCATGGGCATAATCAGCGGCGGAAAATGAGTTGCCCCGTGCCAGCCATTCCCTGAACCAGGGTCCATATTCGGCGGCCCGGTCGGGATAGGTCGCGCGGTGTGCGTCGGCCGCCTCCGCCGTGCATATGACGGGCCATCCCGCCAAGAATTCTCTTAGTTTTTCCGGCATCGTGACTTCAATGATCTCGGCCCCAAGCTTGGCCATGACCTCCACCGAGGCCGCGATTGCGGCGGCAAAATCCGGCGCTATGTCCTTGCTGGCATAGCGTTCGTCCCAGCCGATGCGCAGACCCTTCGCGCCCACCTCAAGTCCGACCAGCATATCGGGCACCGGGGCAACCAGGGTGGTGGGATCGTCAGGGTCCAGTCCGGAAATAGCCTGCATGACGATGCCGGCATCCGCGCTGCTGCGCGTCAGAGGGCCCACGTGATCAAGCGATTGCGCCAGATCCAGCACCCCATGGCGGCTGACCCGGCCCCAGGTCGGCTTCAAACCCACTGTGCCACAGGCGGCAGCGGGATGGCGGATCGAACCGCCGGTGTCACTGCCCAGGGTGGCAAAGGCCAGGCCGGCCGCCGTCGCCGCACCCGAACCAGAGGACGATGCGCCGGACCAATGGCTCTCTTTCCACGGATTTTCCGGCACATCAAAGGCCGGGTTATAGCCGGCCATGGCGCCCTCGGTCAGGTTAAGCTTGCCCAGCAGCACCGCGCCCGCCTCGCGAAACCGCCGCACCACCGTGGCATCGAAATCAGGCACATGATCCGCCAGCACGGCACAGCCGCCCATGGTGCGGACACCCTTGGTATAACAAAGGTCTTTCACGGCGATGGGAATGCCATGGAGTGGACCCCGATGACGTCCGGCGGCAATTTCCGCCTCCGCCGTCCGGGCCTCGGCCAAGGCGCTCTCGGCCGTCACCGTGGCATAGGATTTCAGCTTTCCGTCCAGCGCCTCAATGCGCGCCAATAATGTTTCGGTCAATGTTACTGGTGAAAGATCACCTGATTTGATTTGGCTGGAAAGGCCCAGGATGGTTTGGTAGTGCAGATCATCAGTCATCATCAAACTCCAACTAGTGCCACGGCCATGGTTGCGGCCTGGGCTATTTTTCGACCAGCACCCAAACCCTGCGCTAAGGCTACGCCGGAGGCGTCTCGATCAGCATGCCACGGCATTCAATATAGAACTGCGTAACATTGTCATCAGGGGCGGCAACTGCGCAAGCCTCGAAAACCTTGCAGGCGGCGGCAAAATCACCTTCGCGGTAAAGCGCTAAGGATCGATTCTATTCCCGCGATCACCTGACCACCCGCCAAATCCAAGCCGGTGGAGGGGGCGAAGACCATATTGATGCTTGGGTTCTTGGCCCTTATTTCAGCTGCGACCCGCGCGCCCATTTTAGTGGAATTGCCGCCATTTAGGCCGTTGAAGGCGTGATCGACACATTCCAGGATCGCGGTTTTTGAATTGACAGCACTGGAGCTGCTGGAATGGAATTCGAGCATGACTATATCCCCCAACCAATCGGTTTGACCTTGAAATTCACCAAACGCCTAACGCTGGGAATGACTGAAATTGGTTGCCCAACCCGATGGTAAGCGGCGAAGGCCACATTATGCAAACTTTATGCGCGCGCCTTAGTCTCCGAACGTGGCCATTGCCAGTTTAGCCTTGCAATAATGGTCCGCCAAAAGCTGGTTCGCCAAAGGGCGTGGGCGGCAATTGCCAGGTGCCGGTCGCCGGCGGACGGACTTCCGGGTCCACATGCACATCAAGCAGCGCCGGCTTTCCGAAGGCGATGGCGGCTTCCAGCGCGCCCTTGAAATCATCGGGCTCGGTGACCGTGACGCCATGGACGCCGCAGGACCGCGCCATTGCGGCGAAATCGGGATTGTAGGGCTGCTGGTTGTCGCCGCGATAGAAACCGGTGCCATGCTCCCGGCCCCCGAACATGCCGTACTGAATATCGCGGATCGCGCCCCAGGCAAAATTGTTCCAGACCACCCAGATGCAGGGAATATCGAATTCCACCGCCGTGCACAAAACGTGGGGCGTCATGGTGAAGCCGCCGTCGCCACAGATGGAGANGCAGGGCCTGTCCGGTGCCGCCAGCTTCGCCCCCAGGATGCCCGAAACGCCGAAACCCATGCCGGAAAAGCCCCAGGCGTTTAACATTGTTTGCGGCATGGGCGCGTCCCAGAACTGCATGAACCAGTTGTGATGGACACCTGAATCCAACGAGATGATGCCGTCATCGGGCAGTACCGCGCGAATGTCGGCAACGATCTGTTCCGGGCGCAGGGGCGAGGTGCGCAGCTCGAAATTTGGGGCGGTGAAACGTTGCCATTCATCGCGCCAACCTTCGATTTCGGCCAGCCAGGCCTTGCGCACCGGTATCTCGGTCTCCGCCGCCGCGCCAAGCATCTGGCGCAGAAAACTGCCGGCATCAGAGGTGATGCCCAGGTCAGGCAGATAGTTGCGACCGATTTCATTGACGTCGATATCCACATGGATCAACTTGGTACTTGGGAAATTCCAGGAATAGCCGGGTATCCACGAAGATGAGGAACGGTCATCAAAGCGGGCGCCGACGGCGATTACCAGATCGGCGTGGCGCCCGGCCTGGTTGGCCGGAAAAGTGCCGTTGCGGCCAATAAAGCCCAATGACAGCGAATGGGACATGGGGATACAGCCCATGCCGTTGGGCGAAGATATCACCGGGATATTGAGACGCTCGGCCAACTCCACCAGTTCTGGCGCGGCTTCGGCCAGGGAAACACCATGGCCGATGAACAGCGCTGGGCGCTCGGCGTCGCCCAGCATGGCCAGGGCCTGATCGATATCCGCCGGATCGGTGCCGGGTCGCTTTCGGGTCTTGAAACGCGCGGTGGCTTCCAGTCGTACGTCCGCCTCCTCCTGAAAGACATTGAAGGGCACATCCACCTGCACCGGACCAGGTCGCCCGGAAACGGAAAGCTCGAGCGCCTGGCGCAGGCTCAAGGGCAGCATGTCGACACGGGTCGGCTGAAAGCTGCGCTTGACCACCGGCTTTAAGACGGACGGAAAGTCGGCGGCGAAATGGCGGTTGATTTCTTGGAACGGCCCTCGGTTGAACTGCTGGGTGGGGATATTTGCCGTCAGCGCCAGGATGGCGGAGCTGTCGGCTAGGGCATTGGCGATAGGCATGACGATATTGGCCGAACCGGGTCCACACGAGGTCAAGGTCGCAACCGGTTCATGCTTGATCCTGAAATAGGCATCCGCCATATGCGCGGCCACCTGTTCGTGGCGGGGCGAAATCAGCTTGACTTCATCGCGTACATCATAGAGGGCATCCAGCAATCCCACGGTGCCATGGCCGCAGATGCCGAACACATAGGGGATTTTCTCCTGCACCAAAAACTGTGCTATCAGCTCTCCACCCTTCATAATCCTTACTCCGTCTCAAATAATGCCGGTTCCTTGTTCCATTCAGGAAATCGAACCTTTCAAAGCAAGAGTGTACAGCAATGAGCGTAAAGCAGTCTTCGGGAATTCTGGCGATCTGGCACGACATGGTGCTCGAACAGGAACAGGCGCTGAACAATTGGTATAATAAGGAACACCACGCCGAGCGGGTCGCCTTAGAGGGTTTTTTCAGCGCCCGCCGCCATATCGCTCTTGAAGCCACGCCGAAGTTTTTTGTTTTCTACGAAACCACCGACCCCTCGGTGCTGGAGACGCCGGCTTATCTCGACTGCGTCAACAACCCTTCATCCTGGACCCAGCGTTGCATGCCCCACTACCGCAACACCAACCGCCTGGTCTGCAGCCGCACGGCCTATCTGGGGCTGGGTCACGGCGCCGCCGTCATGACATTGCGCTTTGCCGCCGGCGATGCTGGCGGTGGCGCCGCCTTGAAACGCGCCCAGGCTGCCCTTGCGGAACCAGGCATGGTCAGCGCCCAGATCTGGCAGCTGGATCCAAGACGCACCCATCTGCCCAGCCAGGAAAAAGAAATCAGGGCCGAGTCCGAGGATACGATGGATGGAGCGGCGGACNGGACCATAATGCTGACCGCCAATTTGCCCGATCAGGTCAAGGCGGCAAGCGGAAAACATTTTGATGGGGCAGAATTGCAGCGCGACGGCATCGCCGTCGGCGCGCCCGAGACCGGTCTATATCAACTCATTTTCACCCTGGGGGGCTGAACAATGGAAACGCGAGAGATTTTGCAGGATATCTGCGGTCTGATAGGCCTACCGCTGGATGGTCTGGACGATTTGACGTTGACGGGCCAGGGGCCAATTCTGCCGTCGTCATTCAAGGTTGGTGCGGCGGCCCAGGCGGCGATTTCCGCCTCCGCCCTGGCGGCATCACGAGTCTGGCATCAGCGCGGCGGCAAACGCCAAGCCATCGCCGTGGACATGCGTCATGCCTTGATCGAATTTCGCAGCGAGCAGTTTTTGCAGATCAACGGTGGGCCGTCTCCGGCGTTGTGGGACAAGATTGCTGGTACTTATCAAACCGGCGATAGCTGCTGGGTCCGTCTGCATACGAATTTTCCCCATCACCGGGATGGGGTGTTGGAANTATTGGACTGCGCCTATGACCGCGAGGCCGTTGCCGCTGCCCTTGGCCAATGGCGGGGTCAGGATTTCGAGGACGCAGCCGCCGGGAAAGGCCTGGTCGCCACAATGATGCGCTCACCCGAGGAATGGCAGGCGCACCCCCAGGCCCAGGCGTTGGATCAGCAGCCGCTGATTTCCGTCGAGCGGATTGGCGATGCACCGGCGCGGCCGCTTTCCCCCGGCGTGCGTCCCTTGGACGGCGTCCGGGTGCTGGACCTGACCCGGATCATCGCCGGCCCGGTTTGCGGGCGGACCTTGGCGGCGCACGGCGCCGATGTTATGCGGGTAACGGCGCCGCATCTGCCATCGGTTGCCGCTCTGGTCACCGATGCCGGGCGCGGCAAGCTGTCGACCCATATTGATCTGCGGCAAGAAGCANGCCGAGAGAACTTGCGCCGGTTGATCGCCGAGGCAGATATCCTGGTGCAAGGCTATCGTCCCGGTGGCCTTGAACGCTGGGGCTTTGGGCCCGAGAATGTCGCCAAGATGCGTCCTGGCATCATCCACGTCTCGCTGTCCGCCTATGGCCATGTGGGGCCCTGGTCCTCACGCAGGGGCTTTGATTCCCTGGTGCAGACTGCTAGCGGCATTAACTTCGCCGAGGCCGAGGCCGCCGGCGTGGACGGTCCCAAGGCCTTGCCGTGCCAGGCATTGGATCACGCCTCGGGCTATTTCATGGCCGCCTCCGCCATGGCCACGTTGGCCCGGCGGGCGAACGAGGGCGGCAGCTGGCATATCCGCGTCGCCCTGGCCAGAACGGGCCGCTGGTTGCAGGGCCTGGGGCGAGTTGGCAATGGTTTCGATTTTGCTGCGCCAGACGAAAGCGATATGGATGACTTTCTGGAAGAAAGCCAATCGAGCTATGGTATGATAATGGCGGTTCGGCATGCAGCACAATTGTCGGAGACCCCGGCCCATTGGACCCGGCCGTCCATGCCCCTGGGCAGCCATCCNCCAGTCTGGCCTGACTAATATTAAGTCCTAGCCAAAACGCTCCGAGATGACCGCGAACAATGTGCGCATGGCTAGGCCCTCTCCGCCTGCTGGACGGCCCGGGCGGTCCTTGTCGTTCCAGCCATAGGTGTCCATGTGCAGCCAACGGCTAGGGTCGGAGACGAAGTTCTGCATGAACAGCGCCGCCGTTATGGCGCCGCCAAAGGCGCCTTCCGAGACATTGTTGAAATCGGCGACCTTGCTTTTCAGGCGCTCGGTATATGGCGCGTATAGAGGCATACGCCAGACGGGGTCATCCAGCGTCTCGCCTCTCTCTTGCAACTCTGCCGCCAGCTCATCGCTGCCGGTAAAAACCGCCGGCAGATCCGGACCCAGCGCAACCCGCGCCGCGCCGGTCAAGGTAGCGATATCAATAATCAACTCGGGGTCATCCGCTGCAGCCTCGGCCAAGGCGTCGCAGAGCACGATGCGGCCTTCGGCATCGGTGTTACCGACCTCCACCGTCAGACCCTTGCGGGTGGCCAGCACATCGCCGGGGCGATAGGCGTTGCCAGCCACGGCATTTTCCACCGCCGGGATCAGCACTCGCAGCGAGAGTGGCAATTCCGCCGTCATGATCATGGCCGCCAGGCCCAGCACGGTGGCTGCGCCGCCCATGTCCTTTTTCATCTTCAGCATGCTGGCAGGGGGTTTTAGATCCAGGCCGCCGGTATCGAAACAAACGCCCTTGCCCACCAGGGTCAAGCGCGGTGCGTCGGCCGGTCCCCAGCGCAGATCGATCAGCCTCGGCGCCCGGACCGAGGCACGGCCCACGGCATGGATCGCCGGGTAATTGGCGCCCAGCAGATCATCGCCCACGATGATCATGCCGATGCCGCCGAATTCTTCCACCAAAGCCATGGCGGCGGCGGCCAGCTCCTCCGGCCCCATGTCCGAGGCTGGCGTGTTGATCAGGTCGCGGGCCAGAAACGAGCCTTTGATCGCGCCCTTTAAGGCCTTGCCGTCGGCGTTTTCAGGCAAACATAGCTGGGCGCTCTCCTTGCCGGCTTCATCATCCTTGCCTAGGTAACGGGTGAAGCGGTAGGCCGCCTGGGCCCAGGCCAGGGCGGCCTGATCGGCCTGGGCTGGCGTCAAATCGCCCTCTATCCGGTAATTTCCCGCTGGCAGTGCTGTGGCCAAGGTGCCAAAGGCCCAATAGCCGCTGGCGCNTTCCACGTTATCGCCCAAACCCAGCATAACGCCGGCCAGCCCACCGTCTTCCCCCGGCAGCAAAAGGAACTTGCCGGCATCCGCCAAAAATCCGTTGCTATTGCACCAGGCCTTGGTGGCTTCCGACTGAGTTTCTTGCCATGCCACCAGCCCGGTGCTAGCGATGGGCCGGATGGGAATTGCGGTGGGATCAGGGTCGGCTGCAATATTAGCGTTCACGGTGAGCTCCATTACATATTCAGGTGGCCTGGATTGAGGTGGTGCGGCAAGGCTGTGGCACGGCGTGGTGTTAGGGCAAGGCGCCGACTTCTTTATAGTAACGCCTGGCGCCTTCGTGCAGCGGGATACCGAGGGCGTCCAGGGCGCTGCTCAACCGGATCAGGCGGCCATCGGGGTGGCCATTGTCAAGTATCCGCCGGGTTGAGGGATGCCACAGGGCACGGGTAATTTTATACACCAGTTTTGCATCCAGGCGGTCCGATACCAGCCATTGGGCGCCGACGCTCAGGGTTTGGGTCTCGGCCACGTTGCGGTAGACGCCGGCCGGCAGTCTCGCCGGGGCGAAGAATGGATAGTCCCGGCGCAGGCGCGACGCGGCTGCGCCGTGGATTGGCAGGAGGGTAATATTGCTCTGTTCCGCCAAATCAGCCATGGCCGGCACCGGTGCGCCGCCGATAATGAATAAGGCATCCAGCTTGCCCAGACGCAGACGGTCGGTGGCCTCGCCAAGATCATAATTCAGCGCCTTGTAGCTGCCCGCTGCTAAACCATGCGCCGCCATGATGGCGTGGGCATCCACCGCCGTGCCCGAGCCTTCTACCCCCAGCGAAACACGTCTGTCGCGCAGATCCTCGACCGCGAAGATACCGCTATGTTTGCGCACTGCCAGCTGCACCAGTTCAGGATAGAGCGTGGCGACGACCCGCAGGCCATCGAATTGCGCCGCACCCTTGAATGGTCCCAGGCCGAAATAGGCCATATAGGCGACGTCGGCCTGGCTAAGCCCGGATTCCGCCTTTCCGCCGGCGATCAGGCCTACGTTCTGGACCGAGCCCTTGCTGGCCCGGNCCACGGCGATCAGCCCCGGTACGCCGCAAGAGCCACNGTCGGCGCAATCGCGGGAGCCCGGCGGATTGGAAATGGCCGAGGCGATGAGGGAGCCGATGGGAAAATAGGTGCTGTCCGCGGCGCCGGTGGCAATACGGAAATACGCGGAGTCCCCGGCCTTGGCGGCGGATATGCCAAGCAGCAGGATACAGCCGCAGATCAGCACGCCCAGCATGCCGCGCCACCCAGCCCACCGCGCCCGCAGCAGCCCCCGTACGGCCCATGTTTGCCGTGCAATTATCGGGGCCCCGCCGAAATCTGGCCAACCGACCCGAATACCAACCGTGCTGTTCCACATGGCGCATCTTATACGACCGTTTTTCGGCCACCGCTAGTGTCCTGAACCAGTGAATGTTTGACAGCTTCATAGCCAACACGCATTGTCGGGCAAGCATGGAAATCGATTTTGAGAACGTCCGCCATTTGATGATCAGCACCATCCCGCATATGTCGGCGGTGGGTCTGGATTTAATTTCTATGGATGACAGTGGCGTCGTCGCCAAGATACCCCATCGTCCGGAATTCGTCGGCGACCCGGATACCGGCGTGGTGCATGGCGGTATCGTGACCGTATTGCTAGACAGCCTGAGCGGTATGTGTGTCGTGCCAAAGCTGCCCGATGGGACAATGGTGGCGACCCTGGACCTGCGCATCGATTATCTCAAACCGGCAGTCTCGGGACAGGACCTTCACGCTTATGCTCATTGTTACAAGACCACACGCAATATCGCTTTTACCCGCGCCATTGCCTATCAGGGGGACGTCGATGACCCCATCGCGCATGCCTCCGGATCTTTCATGATGTCGTCAACCAGCAAGAGCACGATGAAGCCGGCATGAGCATTTCCGACGGCATAAGCGCGGCGCGCCGGAACGGCGACTTGCAGCCATTGATCAAGGCCGTGCCCTACTTTCGCTGGATGGGTCTACGTGTGGACCGCCAGGGTGATGAATTGATAACGGCGCTGCCGTTCCAGGATATGTTGATCGGCAACCCGCTGCTGCCCGCCCTGCATGGCGGCGTTACCGGCGCCTTGCTGGAAAGCGCGGCGATGATTTCCCTGATCGGTGCCATGGATACGCCGCGCCTGCCGAAGATCGTCAACATCGCCGTCGAATATCTGCGTCCCGGCGGCGCGGCGGACAGCTTCGCCACGGGCATCGTGACCAAGCAGGGGCGACGCGTCGCCAGTGTGCGGGCCCATGCCTGGCAGAAAGACCGCAACAAACTGTTCGCCGCAGCGACAACTCATTTCCTCGTTTCCCCATAACCTAAATTCTTACCGTGGAGAGCACGACATGGCAGCCAAGAAACCCACCCGCTTTGGTGTTCAGAAAATAACCGGCATCATCGCACCCATGACCACGCCCTTTACCCGTAAGGGTGAGGTCGACGAGGCGGCTTTCCGAAAACAAGTGAATTTCCTGATCGGCGCCGGCGTGCACGGCCTGGCTGTGGGGGGAAGTACCGGGGAAGGGCATGCCCTGTCGACCAAGGAGGTCACACGCCTGGTCCGCATCGCCCTGGCCGAGGCCAAGGGCCGGGTTCCGGTGGTCGCAGGGATTATTGTTGATTCCACCCGGCAGGCGATCGAGCGGGCCGAAGCGGTGTCGGATCTTGGCCCCGCCGCCCTGCAGATTACTCCAGTACATTATCTGTTCCGTCCCGATGATGCCCATATGCTGGAGCATTTCCGCACGGTGGGCAAAGCTACGAAAATCCCTATTCTGATCTACAACGTTATTCCGTGGAGCTATCTGTCACCGGCTCTGTTAATCCGCATCTTGAAGGAGGTGCCCCAGGTTGTCGGCGTCAAGCAGAGCGCCGGTGATATGAAACTGTTGGCGGATTTGCTGCTGGGCGCTCCGAATGGCTCCCGCATCATGACGGCGGTGGATGCCCTGATGTATCCTTCCTTTGCCCTCGGTGCCCACGGCGCCATAGCGGCGATCCTGACGGCGGCGCCGGCGGCTCAGGTGAAGCTTTGGGATCTGGTGCGGGCCGGCGAGCATGATGCCGCCCGGCGCCTGCACGAAATGCTGCTGGTGCTTTGGAACGCCATGATTGACGACAATCTGCCGGCTGCGGTGAAGTTCGCCCTGTCCGAGCAAGGGGTGCCGGGTGGCCTGCCCAGGGCCCCCATGCCCGCCGCCTCCGCCCGGCAACAAAAAGCCATTGCCAGGGCTTTGAAAAAATTGGTGTAGAAGCTCGCGTAGTAGCTACCGCAGGATGCCGTTGCTCGGCCTCGATTAGCTCGATTTTAGGGCCAAATAGGGTGCGATTCTCTGCGCTTTCTGCTATGTTTATACCCCGACAGGGTGGGCCGTGATTCTCTTGCGTCTTTGCCATGGCGGGGCTGTATTTTTTTCCGCGCGATAATTACTTTGAAACGAAGAAATCATGAAGCTGACCATTGAACGTTCTGCCCTTTTGCGCGCCCTCGGTCATGTCCAAAATGTTGTCGAACGGCGTAATACCATTCCTATTCTTTCAAATGTGCAACTGGTCGCGGACGAGGCGGGGTTGAACCTGACCGCGACGGATCTGGACCTGGCCATCGTCGAAACCGTGCCGGCGGAAGTGCAAACCGCTGGTGGCACCACGGCACCGGCGCATATCTTGCATGACATTGTCCGCAAACTGCCCGACGGTGCCCAGGTGGAGCTGGATTACGGCGCCGATGACGGCCATTACCTCGAGCGCGTTCGCCAAGCGGTCCTCCTCGACGCCCTGTTCGCGGAGGCTGTAGAGACAGCCCGGGACGATTCCGGCACTGCCCGCCGTCGGGGCCGCACAGATGATACCGCGACTGGTGTTGAGCTCCAGCACAGAGAGCGCAGCGGACATCGCGGCCTGGATCGGAGCCC
>PCBT01000013.1 GCA_002731375.1 Rhodospirillaceae bacterium
AGCCTTTGCCGGATGCCGCCGGGCCGTCAATGGCAATAATCATGGCCGGGCGATGCAGGCGCCTAGACCGCCCATCAGCTCGGCAAAGCCGGGAAAGCTGGTGGCGATCGTACTGCCGTCGTCGACGATCACCGGCCGCCGTGTGACCAGGCCCAAGACTAGGAAGGCCATGGCAATGCGGTGATCGCCATGGGTTACGACCGTACCGCCACCAGGTGGCGGGCCGCCGGCGCCCATTATGGTCAGGCTGTCCGCATCGCCTTCAACCGTGACGCCGTTGGCGGCCAGGCCGTCGGTGATCGCCGCCAGGCGGTCGCTTTCCTTGACCCTGAGTTCATCCAGACCCTCGAAGCGGCTAGTGCCACTAGCGCAGGCGGCGGCGACAGCCAGGATGGGGTACTCGTCGATCATGCGCGGAGCCCGCTCGGCGGGAACCGTCACACTGCGAAGCGCGCTAGCACTGGCGTGGAGGTCCGCCACGCTGTCGCCGCAGGCTTCGCCGGTCAAGGCGAACTCCAATGTGGCCCCCATCTCGCTCAGGCTTTCGTAAAGGCCGGTGCGCAACGCGTTGATGCAGACACCGCCGACTGTCACGCGCGAGCCTGGCACCAGCAACGCCGCGACCAGGGGAAAAGCCGCCGACGAGGGGTCCCCCGGCACCGTCAGAGACCCAGGCGAGACAAGCTCAGGCTGGCCCTCCAGCGTAATTCGCTTACCGCCATCCGCCTCCGTCTCGCTGCTCACGTTGGCACCGAACAGCCGCAGCATGCGCTCTGAGTGGTCGCGCGTTGGCTTGGATTCGATGATGGTGGTCTGGCCTGCGGCCGAAAGGCCCGCCAACAACAGCGCGGATTTGACCTGCGCTGAGGGCACGGGTAGGCGATAGTCGAGCGCCAGCGGATCGGCCGTACCGGTCACGGTGATGGGCAGCCGCCCTCCGTCAGCGCAGACGAAACGCGCGCCCATGCGCGAGAGCGGCTCCGTAACGCGGGCCATGGGGCGCGAGCGTAAGGAGTCGTCGCCCGTCAACACCGCGCTCAGCGGATGCCCAACCAAGACGCCGAGCAGGAGGCGCGCGCCGGTACCACTATTGCCAAGATCAAGCACCCCTTCGGGCGCACTGAGGCCGCCGACACCGACACCGGTGACGTGCCAACGTCCAGCCTCATCGTAACTGGCCGGCGCACCCAGCGCAGAGATCGCCGCCGCCGTAGCTAGCGTATCCTCGGCCGTGAGCAGGCCGTCGATCTCGGTTTGCCCCACTGTCAGGGCGCTAAGCAGGAGCGCGCGGTGGGAAATGGATTTATCGCCCGGCGCGACAATGTCGCCCCCAAGTGTGGCGGTTGCTGTTGATTGCAGGGGTTGCACGCTGTTTCTACCGTCGCTCGATTGAATTGCTTCTTTGCGCGAGCCCTAGCATGGATGGCGCGCATATGCGAGAGCTGGCGGCGGTGCAATTTTGCTTTGACAGGCGGCTGGCGATCATGGCAAAGGCGACCTCCAACCGCGCTGTGGTGAGACGCGTTGAGAAAGGATAGCACGATGGCTACGAAAGACTTGGGTAACAAGCATCTCTGCACAAGCTGTGGCGCCAAGTTTTATGACATGGGAAATTTACCACCAACATGTCCGAAGTGTGAGACCGTGGTCGAGGCCGTAGTCAAGCCAAAGCCGACGCGCGCAGCGCCAAAGCCCGCCGAACCCGCGCCCTCGAAGAAACCGAAGAAAGTGGTGGATGACGACGCTGAGGACGACACCGAGAACGACGTGGATGACGCCCCCTGACCACCAACGACGACAAGGACGACAAGGACGACGCCAACGTGTTGGTCGGCGATAAGGACCGCAAGGACTGATCCGGCACACCATCAAACCAGTTCCAAAGGCGCGACAAATGCTCTAGTTTCGCGGCTGTAGCGGCGCCCGAACGCCCACCAANCATACGGGGCCATAGCTCAGTTGGGAGAGCGCTTGAATGGCATTCAAGAGGTCGGCGGTTCGATTCCGCCTGGCTCCACCAGATAAATCAAGGGGTTGCGAGAGATCATAACNCCTTGATCCTTTCTGGATCGAGCGTTTGGCAACACTCTGGCAACGAATGGTTAACCGCTGAGGCTTGCAATCTCAGCCCAGGATCCGGTCGATGATCGAAGCTCGTGACGGGGTTGCCGATAGGCCCTGTTGCGCTTTCATTGAATCACGAACACATGTTAATCCCTGTGATTCCACGTAAGCATACTATGTATAAAAACGTGCACANGCACTCATACCCATCAATAAAAAGAGATGGCGTGGTGATGCTGAGCTCCGGCACGTCCCCGGCCTCTAAAGTATAAGAATACGTCACTCTACCGTCGCCATGCCACTCCCCACCATTTATTATAATCTCGCTTTCCTTCATATTCTCTCCTGAGACCCATGTCAGCACTGCATTAGGTGGGTTTTCCCTAAACGTCCCACCTTCGCCCCACAGTGAAGCAAACGTTTCAGTCGTGATGTATGCGTGCTTACGATAAGGACGGTCGGTGAAGGCAAAGATGTCGCGGCCTGACAGCATCACCAAAGTTGTTTCGGAAGTGACTTCTGCCTTCTCTGCCGTCTGCATGAATTGCCATTCTGGCTTGGCCTCGTCCGCCACAGTTATATTTACTCCACAAACCACCGTGACCAAACATGTTATTATAAAGATTACTGTGAGTTTCTTCATGATTTGTGTTTTCCTATATTTGGTACATGCACTTTGTTTTGTATAACAACAAGTTTCGTTGCTAAAAAATAGAGTTCATGCTCTGTAAATTACCCGGTTGATACCATGAACCCCATTGATGACCTTACCGAGCCGACCTCCCAATAGTCTGGATTAGTCAGCCGCTGCTTGCTGAAACTCAGGAAATGCTTTTGGCCACAGGCTTGGGCGCGAACGCATGTATTGTGGCGGATAGGACGCCTCGACACCAAGTACGTCAGCCGCATGCATTGGCCAGTGTGGGTCGTAGAGCATGCCGCGCGCCAACGCCACCAGATCGGCCTTACCCGATGCCACCACATCCTCAGCCAAATGGGGGTCACGGATCATGCCGACCGCCATGGTCATGATACCGCTGCCCTTCTTGATGGCTTCGGCGAAGGGCACCTGGTAACCCGGTCCGGTAGTTCCTACCGGCGGACGGGTCGCCAAGTTGCCGCCGGACGAACAATCAATGAAATCACATCCAAGCTCCTTCAGCGCCTTCGAGACCTCGACGGACTCTTCTATGGTGATGCCCGGCTCGTCGTAATCGGTAGCGGACAAGCGCACTCCCAAGACCTTGCCTTCCGGCCACACGGCGCGGACTGCATTAAATATCTCAAGAGGATAGCGCATGCGGTTTTCGAGGCTGCCACCGTACTCGTCTGTGCGGTGATTGGCGATTGGCGAAAGGAACTGGCTCATCAAATAGCCGTGCGCACCATGCAGTTCGACTACCTTAAAACCGATCCGGTCGGCACGTTTGGCAGATGCGACGAAACAATCGCGAATGCGGTCCATGTCCTCGCGAGTCATTTTTGCCGGCGTATGCCAACCGTCTTCAAACGGCTCGGCAGACGGGCCAACTGTATTCCAGCCGCCTTGATCTGGGCTCAACGGCTTGCCACCGTTCCACGGCATATCGGTCGAAGCCTTGCGCCCGGCGTGAGCAAGCTGGATACCCGCTTGGGCAACACCAAAATCATCAAAAAACTTCACGATGCGAGCGAAGGCCTCTTCCTGCTCATCGGTTTCGAGGATCGGGCAGCCTGGGGATATACGGCCGATGGCCTCAACCGCCGTTGCCTCGGCAATTACTAACCCAGCTCCGGATACGGAAAACTGGCCCAAGTGCATCAGGTGCCAATCGTTGGGCACGCCTTTCTTGGCGCTATATTGGCACATGGGTGCAATGACAATTCGGTTTACCAGTTCGACATCTTTTATCTTCAAGGCTGAAAACAATTGGCTAGTCATATATTCCTCTCTATTTGGTCTCATTCAGGTGCACCCTGCCAGTGGGAAACACCAAACGGAGGTAAGCGCGTCAGTTGATCGTCGGCATTGGTGCAACGTTCTCGCTCTTCAAGACCGTCGCGAACGCGTGGACTAGCGGATCAACAAGAAGCGCAACACTGAAGAACAAGTATGCACCCAACAATCGCATGAGAGAATGATAACTCTACCCCAAGGTACATGCCAAACGATTCAGCCTGCATTATTTGAGGTGGCGCGCCAATTGACTGGAGGCGAGCGGTATTGGCCGGGTTGACGGCGACATTCGAGGCGGCCTTGGTATACTACTTGACCGCCCCGGCGGCGTTCTCCGGGACGCCCTCGCCTTCCTCTCTTTACCGCCCCAACTCGCTCGTCGCGACATAGAATGGTCGGTCTTGGGAAAGTTCACCGTCCCACGGCCCTGGCACCACGGTCCGGCACCGCTATCGCGACCGTGGCCATGGCTCTCGGGAAAATTAGCGTCTCAGAACCCTAATAAAACTGCTTTGTGACAGGCGTCACTTCTCCATCACGCTTTCCAGCATAGCTTCTGGTTGTTCAAGACAACACGGCAGCGCACGGGGCGGTGCCAGGACGTAGAGAGGAGAATACCATGCGTATCACCACCACGAGCAGTTTTGCCATTGCCGCTGCCCTCAGTCTGACCTTCGGTGCCGTGCAGACAGCCGCAGCCCAGAAGACTTTCAGCCCGCGCTCGATTACTATGCCCAACCCGGCCGGGGCGATAAGCGTTACTAGAATGAGGATTCCCATTGTCACGGCCGTGCCGAGGATGCCTACAATCTCGCGTGGACTTTCGACGCCAATCGGAGAAATCAGCCGCAATACCGCCACCTCTGTGGCCAATACGCCTGGCACCTCTGTAGTAAATCCAGATTCGATGATGCCCGGCAGGTCAAACGCTCGGCGGTGATGTTGAGGGTAGGCTTCAGATATTCCACGCCGACCATGACGGCATTCCCCTGATTAGTCTTTCCCGGTACTCACTGATGGTAGCATAAGGCACTCAAACCACACATCTCCTTCGGTTAAGATAGGGCTAACTCTCGAAAGCAAGACGGGACTGTTTATAGATCTTCCATGTAGGGCTGGTGACTCGATACCTACCATTCCGTACGCCGGTCTCGGCATTCCTCTCTTTGCCGGCCTGATTGGCCAAGAAGGCAGGAGAAAATCAGGCAGCTACCGAATTCGACCCTGGATAAGGTAACTATCGTCCCGATGGACCAGAGGCTGGTCATGAACTAACAATCAAACTGGCCCGGTCGTTAGGGGCTGGTCACGATTCATTTTAACGATTCAACAGGCTGTCGGTGATGACTCCATCAGAATCAACCCTCTGTGTCGTAGGGGCCAGTGGCCTAGTGGGCTCAAATATCGTCAAAGCCGCGCTCGATCGAGGCTATCGGATTCGCGGTACCATGCGCGACAAGGACGCGCCAAGCAAAGCGCCCTATTTAATGGCGCTGCCCGGCGCATCAGAGCGTTTGACCTTAGCGAGTGCAGACATGGCTAATACCGGGGATTTCGATGACGCACTCGATGGCGTCGACTGTGTGTTCATAGCCTGTCTTATTCCGACATATGCCGGTCCCTCGGGCATACCGGCGCGGGAAATGGATGACGAACAGGGTTGTGCCGAAATCATCATGCCTACGGTCAATGGCTGTATGAATATTATGCGCGCCGGTGCGCGCCAAGGCATCAAAAACGTGGTGATCTGCAGCAGCACCAGCAGCACCAATCCCTTGCCCCCGATCCCGGTTAAGAACGAGGTCGACCATTGGTCCGATGAAAAGGTGCAATGTCGATCCAAGAAGTATACCTCAGCCACCAAAACCGTGATGGAGAAGGCTGCAATCAAATTTGCGGAAGAGAACAATATTCGACTATCGATTCTCTTGCCGACCGGCATGTTCGGGCCCGTGATTTTGCCAGCGCAGATGAATGGCAATCCTCATGTCTGGCTTAAGGCTCTGATCGAAGGGCGGGAGGGCCGTCATGAGACAGTGCCCAACACTTCGACCTCAATGATCCACTTGCATGATCTGGCGGCGCTGTTTATGGCGGCCTACGAAAATCCAGGTGCATCAGGGCGCTATTTCGGCGTGTATGACAGTTGGCATTGGCAAGATATCTATGCCGAAATTCAAATAATTCTCCCCGACATGAATATGCCCGCGCCGCTGACCGAGAAACCGGTCACTTCCACTGGGTTCGATTTCACCCGGCGCGATAGCCTAGGCGTAAAGGTGCGTGATATCCCAACCTTGTTGCGCGAAACGATCGATTGGATCCAGACCGCCCCATTCGGCTAATGGCCCTTGAATATGGCTCACCCCAATGTATTTGATCCATGTTCTGCCATCGAGAATGCCATAGTTGGACGGCTTGAGGCCGACACTGCCGAGCCATGCGGAAGCGTCCTCAAAGGGCGACCCACACAGTCCGTTAATCAGCGCAATGATGCCTGCGAACAACTGCCGACGTGGTGCCGCCTCGACAAACTGACACACAGCATCACGGGCATCTAGCGGTGACCAGATTCAAGTTCGAACCTGGGGGTGGAGCCGATGATTCTAAACCAAGTCGTCTGGTCTTGCTTTTGTAGCAAACTACTTTCTGTCTGAACCAGATTCGTAATTTATAGCCACAGCACTAAATCGCTAGCGCAATATTGGGGTAGTTGCGGGGGCTCTATGCGACCTTTACAGAGCTTGGGCAAAACGTTGGGGGGATCGATACCTAGCATTCCGTACGCCCGTCCCCGCCGTCCTCTCTTTGCCGGTCTAACTCTCTCATAAAGGCTGGACCACCTGAATCAGGCTAGTCACCTGTGGTTCCTGGCGCTATTCGCCGGTGATTGTGGCGATGCCCTTGAAGCCGGTCTGATAGGCGTCGATGACGAGCTTCACAACTTCCTCGTCCGCCATGCCCGCAGCGTCAAAGGACGACGACCAGGTTATGGTCGAGCCAGTGCCGGACTCACTCACCGCGATGGTCGCGGTGTAGTTCGCGATCGGGAATACGCCGTCGACGATGCTGTAGG
>PCBT01000014.1 GCA_002731375.1 Rhodospirillaceae bacterium
AACTCTACCGCCCGCGCGCCGCTGCTGGCAGCGGCCCGGCCCATTCAGAGCGTCTTGCTGATGGTCTTTTTCGTTTCCATCGGGTTGCTGCTGGATCTGGATTTCATTTGGGATCATCTGGCCGAGGTCTCAAGCATCCTGTTGGTAGTGACGGTACTGAAAACCATCATGAACGTGACTGTGTTGCGCCTGTTGCGGGAGCCTTGGCCACGGGCCTGGATCGTGGGCGTTTCTATTGGTCAGATCGGCGAATTCTCGTTCGTGCTGGTGGCAGCTGCCGTCGGCTCCGGCTTGATCCTGGATGACAATGGCCGGATCGCCGTTTCCGTCATCGCTTTGAGTTTGATGCTCTCTCCACTGTGGCTGATTTTCAGCCGGCGGCTGGAACGCCTCGTGGGCAGCAATGTACAGACCTTGCGCGAGTATCTGCATGACCTGTTCGCACCGGAAACAAAGGCCGTGGCCACCATGGCCCATCGTCCCATTGGTTTTTCCATGCACCTGGGCGCGGGCGGGCGTCGCGCGGTGGAGGATATGAACGCCGGCGAGACCGATGAAGATGATACCCGCCTTGATGCCGATGATGACAGCAATGGCAAAAACGAAGCTTGAAGCAGATTATACTTTTGAGGCCGCCGCCGGCGCGCGCGGCCTGGGCCCCGTCTGCGGTATTGATGAGGCGGGACGGGGGCCTTGGGCCGGACCGGTGATCGCGGCGGCGGTGATCCTGCGGTCTGACGATATCCCGCCTGGCTTGGCCGATTCCAAAACCTTGAGCAAGGCCCGCCGAGAAGCGTTGTTGGCCCGGCTGAACGAGGTTGCGGTGATCGGCGTGGGCCGGGCCGAGGTGGAGGAGATCGACCGCCTCAACATTCTGGCCGCCACCATGTTGGCCATGGCCCGTGCGGTCGCCGATTTGGCGCTGGCGCCGGGTCACGCGCTGGTGGACGGCAACCGCGCCCCGGAACTGCCCTGCGGCCTTGAGACCTTGGTCAAGGGCGATGGCCGCTGTCTTTCCATTGCCGCCGCCTCCATCGTCGCCAAGGTGACCCGTGATCGGGAGATGGCGGCCCTGGCCGAGCGCTTTCCCGGCTTTGGTTGGGAGCGTAATGCTGGTTATGGCACCGCTGAACACCAAGTGGGCCTGGCACGTTTGGGGCCCAACGAGATGCACCGGCGTAGCTTCGCACCTATTCGGAAACTTTTAGACTCTGGTCTAAGCGCCTGACTCCAATGAAAAAATCAGTTGACTGGCGATTCGCTCTCGACCAGTATGCGCCGCCGTTATGAGCAAGAAACAAAAAATACAGCGCAACAGCATTCACTTGGGCGATACCGTCGAGGTGATGTCCGGCTTGCCAGATGCTTCCGTTGATCTGGTTTTTGCCGATCCGCCCTATAATTTGCAACTGTGTGGAGAGTTGCATCGTCCGAATAACAGCAGGGTCGCCGGTGTTGAAGACGAATGGGACCGTTTCGATACCTTTGACAGCTATGATGAATTTACCCGTGCCTGGTTGAACGAGGCCCGCCGTATCCTCAAGCCAAAGGGAGGTTTGTGGGTCATCGGCAGCTATCACAATATTTTCCGCGTTGGCGCGATTTTGCAGGATCTGGGCTTTTGGATCCTCAATGACGTGGTCTGGCGCAAGACCAATCCTATGCCGAATTTTCGCGGCAAGCGCTTCACCAACGCCCATGAAACCTTGATCTGGTGCACCCCCTCGCCGAACGGCAAAGGCTATACCTTCAACTACGAGGCCATGAAGGCGCTGAACGAGGATTTGCAGATGCGCAGCGACTGGCTGCTGCCGATCTGCTCGGGCGGGGAACGTTTGAAAACGAATGGGCAAAAGGCCCATCCGACGCAAAAGCCCGAGGCTTTGTTGCACCGGGTGCTCCTAGCCTCTTCAAATCCCGGCGATTTGGTGCTCGATCCATTCTTTGGTACCGGCACCACGGGCGCGGTGGCGAAACACCTGGGCCGGGACTATGTCGGCATCGACGCCGATCCCAGCTATGTGGACTTGGCCCGCCAGCGCATCGATGCCGTGGTCCCGCTTGGGGAACAGGATCTGGACGTAACGCCTTCGAAACGGTCCCTGCCGCGTATTCCGTTCGGCTGGCTGGTAGAACGCGGCATGTTGCGTCCCGGCGCGACGCTGTATGATTCCCGGCGGCGTTATGCGGCCCGTGTGCGAGCCGATGGCTCCGTGGTGGCGAACCGCTCCCGCGGCTCGATCCATCAGGTGGGCGCCGCCGTACAAGGCGCGCCGGCCTGCAATGGCTGGACCTTCTGGTGCTTCGAGGAAAGGGGCCAACTGGTTCCCATCGATCTGTTGCGGCAGAAACTACGGTCCGAGTTGCATTAAAGTTTCAGCCCGTGCCTTAGTACCTTTTTCATCACGGTCGGTAGTGCAAGCTCGCCTAGATCCTCTGGCGCTTGCCAGATTTCACCACCTTTGGTTTTCCTATCTCCCGCCCCAGTATGCACCGTCAGCTCCAGACGGAAATGTGTGAAGACGTGAACCACGGTTCCGGGTACGGCTTGCCAATCGGTGGTCACTGGCGCGTATTGGGCCACGTCCTCCGCTTGCCATGCCTCCTCCCGCCAGGGCGTTGAGGGAACCTCCATCATGCCGCCCAAAAGGCCTTTTTCGGGCCGCCGCTGCAGCAGCAACCGGCCTCCGTCATCGAATAGACAAAAGGCGATGCCGTAACGGGTCGGGCGCGCCGCCTTGGATTGGCGGCGGGGCAGGCTGGCGGCTATGTCCTGCTTCCGACCTTCGCAAGCTTCGGATAGGGGGCAGCACCCGCATAAGGGCGCGCGGGGTAGACAGATCGTCGCGCCCAGATCCATCAGGGCCTGGGCGTAATCACCGGCCCGCCGCTCCGGCGTCAGGCCGGCTGCCAGACGGCGCAGTTCCGGCTTAATGCCGGGTAGGGGTTTTGTCACCGCGTACAGGCGCGCGACCGCCCGTTCGATGTTGCCGTCCACGGGAGACGCTTTGCGGCCAAAGGCGATGGCCGCGACCGCTGCCGCCGTGTACGGACCGATGCCCGGTAGTGTGCGCAGGCCGTCTTCCGTATCGGGAAAAACACCGTCAAGCTCGTTTGCCACTACCTGGGCGCATTTATGCAGGTTGCGCGCGCGCGCGTAATAGCCCAGGCCCTGCCAGGCGTGCAGTACCTCGTCCAACTCGGCCGCAGCCAGGCTCTCTACCGCTGGCCAGCGTTGCAGGAAGTGTTGGAAGTAGGGGATCACCGTTTTGACCACGGTCTGCTGCAGCATGATCTCGGACAGCCAGACGTGATAGGGCGCGGCCAGCTCGCCCGGCGGCGCGCGCCAAGGCAGCTTGCGGTGCTGGCTATCGTACCAGGAGAGCAGGTTAGTGCTGACGAACCTAATCTGAATTCACCAAAATTTTATTGTGCCCCATGCGCTTGCAGGATGACTCTGTAGGCATTCTCCCACAAGATGGGGGCCATGAATGAACGCAACGAACGCCGCCATAAGAAGAACCCCGTGACCGCCGGCTCTATCCTGCGCCGGGCCACGGCGGCGGCGCTGCGCCGGCGCGGTTTTGCCGAGGGTGATGTGATCGCCCGCTGGCCGGATATAGTCGGTCCCGAGTTGGCCGCGCTGACGGCGCCGGAAAAACTGCAACAGCGGCGCGGCGATGTGGCGGGCGCGGTGTTGCATATCCGCGTCGCCGGCGCGGCGGCGGTGGAATTGCAGCATAAGGCGCCCATGGTGATCGAACGGATAAACGGCTTTTACGGCTACCGCGCCGTGGACCGGATAAAATTACTGCAGGGCCCCTTGCCGGAGCCGGAAAAGCCACGCGAAGTGGCATCCAGGCCGCTGACGGGGGCCGAATCGGCTAAACTAACGGCGCGAACGGAAGCGACAAAAAGCTCCGATCTGCGCCGGGCTCTGGAGCGTTTGGGCACCTCGGTCATGGGCCGGCGGGCGCCGCCGGCAAAGAGCGAATAGAACTTAATTAGGCGGGGTCTTGATAGTCACCTCTTCGCCCCAATGTGTTGTCAAATTAGCATTGAGGGGCTTGTGAGTCTGAACCGGCAAGCCTATAATTATTACCACATATTGTGGGTAGGAGATGGAATGACCCAAGTTAGAGTGTTTGTGCCTGTCATGGCNTTGCTTTGTGCGCTTGTGCTTTTTGCCANGCCCTCCCGGGCCGNAGCACCGCCCTACGCGGTGGGTGATATGATTNTNGGCGCCGGGNATGCACCGGTGACGGTGATCGAATACGCCTCCATGACCTGTNCACACTGTGCCAACTTCCATATGGGCACATTCAAGGAGCTAAAGGCCAAGTATATCGATACCGGCAAGGTGCGCTTGATTTTTCGGGAATTCCCGTTTGATCCGTTAGCCTTGCAGGCTTCCATGCTGGCGCGTTGCGCCGGCGAGAAACGCTATTTCGGCATGCTGAACGTATTATTCAAAAGCCAGATGAAATGGGCCAAGGCGGCCAACCCGCAAAAGGCCCTGTTCTCGATTGCCCGTTTGGGCGGCTTTACCGAGGCGCGTTTTCAGACCTGTATGAAGGACCAACGGTTGGCCGACATGATTTTGCAGACTCGTCTGGATGGCAACAAGAAGTTTGAAGTCGACTCGACGCCAAGCTTTATCGTCAACGGCGAGAAGACTTCCGGCCATATGACCATCGACAAATGGGATGAACTATTGGCCGGACTGTTGAAATAGTGCCTGTTGAAACAGGCAAGATAATGGCCAAGACAATGACAATTCGTACCGAAATGAGGACGCAACTAGGTGCATTTTACAAAACTACGGCTTAGNGGCTTTAAATCCTTCGTCGATCCTATGGAAATGGCGATCGAAGCCGGTCTGACTGGCGTGGTCGGGCCGAATGGCTGCGGCAAATCCAATCTGGTGGAAGCGCTGCGTTGGGTAATGGGGGAAAACTCGGCCAAGCGCATGCGCGGCGGCGCCATGGACGATGTAATCTTCAACGGCTCGCAAAACCGCGGTAGCCGCAATCTGGCGGAAGTTTCCCTGGTCATCGATAACAAGGACCGTACCGCGCCCGCCACCCTGAACCATTCTAATGATCTGGAAGTAACCCGCGCCATTGAGCGGGAGCGCGGCTCGGCCTATCGAGTCAATGGCAATGAAATGCGGGCCCGCGATGTGCAACTACTGTTCGCCGATGCCGCTTCCGGTGCTCATTCCCCGTCGCTGGTCTCTCAGGGCCGTATTGCCGAGATCACCAGTTCCAAGCCGGCTGACCGCCGGGCCTTGCTGGAGGAAGCCGCCGGCATTACCGGCCTGCACTCGCGCCGGCATGAGGCTGAGTTGCGTCTACGGGCGGCGGAAAACAATATGGAACGCCTGGATGACGTTATGCAGTCGCTGGAGGCGCAGCTTCAGAACATGAGGCGTCAGGCCCGGCAGGCCAGGCGCTTTCGCAAGATCGGCGAACAAGTCCGCCATTTCGAATCTATCCAATTGCATCTGTTGTTTCAGCACGCCGAACAGCAATTGCAGAGCGCTGGCGAAGAGTTGGCCAAGGCCAACGGCCAGGTTGCCAAATTGACCCAGGAGGCAGCGCAAGCCACCACCGCGCACACCGAAGGCGCCAACGGTCTGCCGGACATGCGTCAGGCGGAGGCCGTGGCGGCGGCGGTGCTGCACCGCCTTGCCGTGGCCCGCGATGGCCTGGACCAGGAAGAACAGCGCATCACGGAGGCGTCGTCGCAATTGCAGGCCCGCCTGCGCCAGATCGAGATTGATCAGGAACGTGAAAGCGGCTTGGGCGAAGAGGCCGCCGCCACCATCTCCCGCCTTGGCGCCGAGGCGGAACAGCTGCGCGGCCAACAGGCCGGCGAAGCCGCGGCGGGAGCCGAGGCCGAGAGCCGGGTCGCAGCGGCGGCGTCGGTCTTGGGGGACGGCGAAAGTGAGCTGCAGGCCCTGACCGATCAGGTCGCCGAAGGCGCGGCCCAATCGGAAGCCCTGAGCCGCGCTCTGGCGACGGCTGAACAGCGCTTGCAGCGCCTGTCCCAGCGCCAGGCCGAGGCAAAGGCCATCCATGAGCGCTTAACAGCGGAAACCCAAGGCGATGAACGTCTGGCGGAAGCAAATCAGGCCTTGGTCGAGGCGACACAGTCAGCGGAAGAGGCAGCTGCCGGGTTGGAGCAAAGCGAAGCCGCCCATGGCGCCGCAGAGGAAACCCTTGCCCAGGCCCGCGAGGCTGGCCAGCAGTTGGAAGGCCAGGATGCCCAACTGGCGGCGGAGGAAAAGGCCCTGGCGGAATTGCTGCGGCAGACGGATGCGGACCTGTGGCCCGCGGTGATCGATGCGGTATCGGTGGAGCCCGGCTATGAGGCCGCCCTGGGCGCGGCCCTGGGCGATGATCTTGATGTTCCCACTGACGAGGCCGCACCCGTACACTGGCGCACCCTGGCACCCAGGGACGATGCGCCTGCCCTGCCAGCGGGCGCCACGCCGTTGTCCAATTACGTCAAGGCGCCGGCGGCGTTGGCACGACGCATATCACAAGTAGGCGTGGTCGATGAGGAGGACGCGGCGCGTTTGATGGGCGAATTAGCCTACGGCCAACGCCTGGTTTCCATCTCCGGAGCCTTGTGGCGTTGGGATGGCTTTACTGTGACCGCTGGAGCCGAAACAGCCGCTGCCGTACGCCTGGCCCAAGGCAACCGCCTGGCCGAGCTGGGCCGCTTTCGCGCCGAATTGGCGCCTGGATTGGAGAAATCCCGCGATGGCTTGGTGGCGGCGCGGGACAATTTGGAAGCTGCCGCCCGGGCGCGGGCGACGGCGCGGGAAACCGCCCGTCTGGGCCGCGAGGCCCTGGACCGGGGGCGCAATGCCCAGGCCAGGGCGGAAAAGGCCGCCGCCGCGCGTTCCGCCCGCATGACAACGGTACAGGAAAGCTTGGCCCAGATCGAAGCCGATTTGGAAGAAAGCAAGATGGCGGTGGGCGTGACCCAGGAACAATTGGCCGCTCTGCCGCCCCTGGACGATCTGCGCCAGCGCCTTGAGGCTTTGCGTGCGCAGGTTTCGGGACAACGGACGGATCTGGTCGAGGCACGGGGCCTACGCGACCGTTTGCAGCGCGAGGCCAAGCTACGGGCCGACCGGGTCGCGGCCATTGCGGGCGAGCAAGAGGGTTGGCGCCGCAGGGCTGCGGGTGCGGAAGAACAATTGGCGGCCTTGGTGGAACGGGCCACGGCGGGCCGGGAAGAGTTGAAGGTCTTGCAGGGCAAGCCAACTGAGATCGCCGAGCAACGCAAAGCCTTACTGGAGCAAATTGAAGGTGCGGAGGCGACCCGCAACAAAGCCGCCGACGACCTGGCCCAGGCCGAGGCCACGGTGGGTGAACTGGCGGTTGGCCAACGCCGGGCCGAGAGCGCCCTGGCGGCTGCCCGGGAAGAGCGGGTGCGCGGCCAGGCCGGCGTTGAACACTGCGAGGAGCGCCGCGCCGAGATAACCCGGCGGATCATGGAGACCCTAGATTGCCGACCCAGCGCCATTCTGGCCAAAGCGGAGATCGAGGCCGATGCGGAGCTTCCCCCCTTGGATGAGGCGGAGCGTAAGTTGGAGCGTTTGAAGCGCGAACGCGACAACATGGGCGCCGTCAATCTGCGCGCCGAACAGGAAGCGGTAGAGCTGGAAGAACAGCTTGAAGGCATGGTCACGGAACGGGCCGATCTGGAAGCTGCCATCGCGCGCCTGCGTCAAGGTATCTACAGCCTGAACAAGGAGGCGCGGGAGCGCCTGTTGGGCGCCTTCAAAACCGTCGATGGTCATTTCCAAGATCTGTTCGCGCGTCTGTTCGGCGGCGGTAAGGCTCATTTGAGCCTGACGGAATCGGATGATCCGTTGGAGGCGGGCCTGGAAATCATGGCCTCACCGCCCGGCAAGCGGCTGCAAAACCTGTCCCTGCTGTCAGGTGGTGAGCAGACCTTGACCGCGCTGGCCCTGTTGTTCGCGGTCTTTCTGACCAATCCCGCCCCTGTTTGTGTGCTAGACGAGGTCGATGCCCCACTGGATGACGCCAATGTAGAGCGGTTTACCAATTTGGTGAGTGAAATTGCCCGCATTACCGGTACTCGGTTTTTAATTGTCACCCATCACCCCTATACCATGGCCCGGATGGACCGCCTGTTCGGCGTTACCATGTCGGAACGCGGCGTCTCGCAACTGGTCTCGGTTGACCTTGCGCGGGCCGAGCGTATTCGGGCGACCGGGTAGCCGGATGGGACGGCGGTGAGCTAAATTGTCACATCGGTAGATTGTATAGGAAAATCAGATAGTTAAGGTGCCGGCATTGGCCCTTGACAGGCTACGGGTCAATTCGTATCGTGCGCCCGCTTCCGGCCAGTCGTGGCCGGGTGCTTGCTAATGTCTTGCCGGGGCTGGATTCTGCACCAGAATCATCAGGTTTCGTCATGATAAATGGCCGCCGGACCAGCGACCGGTACCTGGCTGATCGAGTACCCATCCACGGCGCAGCTTTCGAGCGACATGACTAATCCGAAACACCCTCCCCCCTTGGAAAAGCCCTCCCTGGATGAATTGGGTGGCCGAATCTTTGAGGCCCGCCGTGATGCGGGGTTGGAGAAAACGGTGGCGGAACTGAATGCCTTGGAACAGGGTGCGGGGGCGGATCTTGGTGCGGCGTGGCGAATTTCTATTGAAATTGTCGTCGCACTTGTGGTTTGTACCGCCATCGGCTGGGCCCTGGACTATTGGTTCGGGACCAAACCGTGGTTGATGCTGCTGTTCTTGTTTCTTGGCGGCACGGCGGGCATAAATAACGCAGTGCGAACCGCGATGCGGATGGACGCCAGAGCCATGGAGGCCCTGGAAGCCCAAAAGCGGACTGGATCGCTGACGGATACGACAGGTATGACGAGTACGGTAGAGAAAGATAAGGGAGAGCGGTGTGAGCGCTGAACGCCACATTGATCATAGTAGCCCGATGCACCAGTTTGTTATCGGCCGGCTGAATGATTG
>PCBT01000015.1 GCA_002731375.1 Rhodospirillaceae bacterium
ACCGTATCTGGGCAATGGCCGCTATGAGGGCCGGGTAGCGATCCGCGCCTGGTATGAAACCTATGATAGCGAGATCAGGGGCGGGCGCCGCCACCGCCGCCATTCGATCACGGTGCCGTTCATCACCGTTGATGGTGAGACGGCCACGTCCGTCTGTTATCTGGACCCTTCCATCATTCTCACGGAATCCAATGTCATAAATATCAACTGCGATCGCTATGACGACAAGCTCGTCATGGTTGGCGGTACCTGGCTGTTTTTGGAGCGGATCATCAATATCCACTACATACACAGGATCGCGGAATTCGACGAGCCGTCCTGATGGATCGGATATTAATGTCTTTCCAGCTGCTGCCTTCTGTACGCAGGCATGCATGGGTGATCATTCTCACATTTAGGCGTCTTCCGTCAGGTAATCCCGCAGCGCCAGTAAATTGGGCAGGACGGCAATGCATTGGGCTGTTAGTTCTCGGTCAATGATGGCGATATCGGGGATGTGCACCACATGCATGCCGGCGGCAATGGCTGCGCGCAGACCATGTTTGGAATCTTCCACGGCCAGGCAGCGGGCAGGTGCGGCTCCCAATTGTTCGGCGGCTTCGAGAAAGATGTCCGGGTGCGGTTTTCCCCGCGCCACCTGATCGCGACTGACCACATAGCGAAAGAAATGGTCGATGCCGTTGGCGCCCAGTTTTTCCGGTACGGAGGTCGTTGAGGACGTGGCGACGGCGCAAGGCAGATCCCGGTTTTCCAGATAGGTCAATATCTCAACCGTCCCCGGCTTCAGGGGATAGCCATCCACCAGGATCGGACGCAGCGCCTCGCGGATGGCCGTGCCAAGGAATTCCATGGTGAGGGGCGGTTTGAGTTCTCGTTGCAGCACTCTTTGCAATTCGTCGTAGGGCAGGCCGACGATTTCGGGAAACAGTGGCACGATTTCCGGGCAATCCAGTTTTTCCGCCACGATGTGCCAGGCTTGTAGGTAAAGCCGTTCGCTGTCGATCAGGATGCCGTCCATGTCGAAGATGACGGCGTCAATATCGGGGCGTCCCGGCGGGGCTGTCATCAAGGCGTGTGGTTCAGATGTCGGAAATGTTGCACGTCAGATGCCAGCTGACCTGACCCTTTTCAGACAGCTTGTCGTAGTTTAGGCGCTTTTTCTTGGCATGCCGGCGCAACAGGCCATCGATCTGTTCCCGGGTTGCCTGATCCAGATCGTCGGAATCCAGGACGATGGTCGCAGGCAGCACCTTTTTGCGCTTCGCCACCGGTTTGGCCGGTTTTCGCGCCGGCTTTTCCCCGGCCCTGCCAAAAACGCCATCCCAGCCCGTGCGGTAATCATCGGTCGAGACGGACGAGAAATAGCTGATCGGGCGGCTTGGCGTCGATGATTTCTTTGTACTGCCGTTGCTATCGCCGCCCGTATCCGCCGCCGCTGCTGGGGCATCTAATTTAGCTGCCTCTGCCTTCGGCGCTTCCGATTTCGAGGATGTCTTATCGGATTTCTTGCTGTCTGTCGTGGTCTTGGATTTCGCTGTCATCGCTGCTTACATACCGTTTGCTAAATTTCGGAGGCGAAACATACAGCCCCTATAAACTCCGGCCAATGATTTCCTTCATGATTTCGTTGGTGCCCGCGTAAATACGCTGGATGCGGGCATCGGCCCAGGCCCGGGCAATGGGGAATTCCCACATATAGCCATACCCGCCATGCAATTGCAGGCATTCATCAATCACCCTGCACTGGGTATCAGAGGTCCACCATTTCGCCATCGCCGCAGTTTCAGCGTCCAGCTTGTCTTCCAGCATCAGGGCGATCAGCTTGTCTACGAAGGTCCGCGCCACGGTGGCCTGGGTCTTGGCCTCGGCCAATTTAAAGCGGGTGTTTTGAAAATCATGGATCGGCTGGCCGAAGGCTTCCCGCTGCTTGGTGTAATCGATGGTCCATTCCACGGCTGCTTCGGTGTTGGCCACGGCGGAGATGGAAAGCTGCAGGCGCTCCCAGGCTAGTTCCTGCATCAGATAGACAAAGCCCTTGCCCTCCTCGCCCAGCAGATTGGTCATGGGCACGCGGACATCGTCGAAAAACAATTCCGAGGTATCCTGCGCCTTCAGGCCTATTTTTTCCAGGTTGCGGCCCTTGCGGAAACCTTCCTGCTCGGCCTCGACCAGGACCAGGGAGATGCCCTTGGCTCCTGCCTCCGGATCCGTCTTGGCAACCACGATGACCACGTCTGACATCTCGCCATTTGTGATGAAGGTTTTCGAGCCGTTGATGACCAACTCGTTGCCGTCTTTCAGCGCCGTCGTGCGCACGCCTTGCAGGTCGCTGCCGGTGCCCGGCTCGGTCATGGCGATGGCGCCGATCATTTCGCCCTTGGCCATCTTGGGCAGAAACTTCCGCTTCTGCTCTTCCGAGCCATAGCGGTTTATGTAAGGCGCGACGATTTCCGAATGTAGGCCGAAACCGGGGCCCGTGGCGCCGGCGCGGGCCAGTTCCTCGAGCAGAATAACGCTATGGGTTCGTTCGACGCCGCCTCCACCATATTCCTCGGGCATGGAAGCACACAGCAGGCCCAACTCACCGGCCTTGAGCCAGGCGTCGCGGCTGATCTTGCCGTCCTTTTCCCATTGCGCATGGAAGGGCGCGATCTCCTCCTCGACGAAACGACGCACCGTATCACGAAAGATTTCATGATCGGAATCAAACAGAGTTCTTTCGATAGCGGTCATATTACTCTTCCTATTTGGTCTATTCGCGCTAGGCGGCAGCCAGACGCATGCCTTGGTCAATTGCACGCAGGGCGTCCAACTCGCCCGCCTTGTCCGCGCCGCCAATCAGATGCACGGTCATGCCGGCGACCTTCAACTCGTCATACAGTTCTCGCCGCTCTTCCTGCCCGGCGCAGATGACGATGTTGTCTGCCGCGATAACTCGGTCTTCCTCGTCGACCGTTATGTGCAGGCCCTCGTCGTCGATCTTGCGGTAAGTGACGCCGCCGATCATTTCGACGCCTTTGTTTTGCAGGCCGGCCCGAATGGCCCAGCCCGTGGTCATGCCAAGGCCACGGCCCAGGGCCTGCGCCTTGCGCTGTAGCAAGGTGATCTTGCGCGGCGAATGCATGGACGGGCCGTCAAGGGACAAGCCGCCATCGTGGCTGGGATCGCGGTCCACGCCCCATTCCTTGAGCCAGGCGTCGATATCGGGCTTGGCCGGATCGCCTGCGCCGGTCGCGTGGCTGAGCAGTTCGGCGACATCNAANCCNATNCCGCCNGCACCGATGATCGCNACNCNNTCNCCGACCGNCNNNCCATNNTGCAGNACATCCACATAGGACAGCACCTTNGNNTNATCGATNCCNGGCANATCCAGGNNNCGNGGGNNNACGCCGGTGGCCAGNATNACNTCGTCATAGNCCNNCGCCNGCCAATTCGGCGGCTNNTGNCNGTATGGTTCANTTTCANGGNNANGCCCAGNCGNTCGANCTGGNNNCCCCAATAGCGGATGNTCTCGCCGTANTCTTCCTTNCCNGGNATNGCCATGGCCATGTTGAACTGGCCGCCGATNCGGNCGGCGGCNTCNTNNANGGTNACGTNNTGGCCNCGNTNGGCGGCGGTGATGGCATAGGANAGNCCGCCNGGNCCNGCNCCNANNACNGCGATCTNNCNTNNCGCCTNGGGCCGNNTCGATCNNCANNTCGGTNTCNTNGCAGGCCCNTGGNTTGACCAGGCAGGTGCAAACCTTGCCCTTGAAAATATAATCCAGACAGCCCTGGTTGCAGCCGATGCAGCAATTGATTTCGTGCGCCTTGCCGGCCTGGGCCTTGGCCACCAGATCGGCATCGGCCAAGAATGGCCGCGCCATAGAGACCATGTCGGCATCGCCGGCCGCGATCAGGGCCTCGGCCTGGTCCGGGTTGTTGATCCGGTTCGAGGCGATGATTGGAATGCCGACCCGGCCCATCAGCCGGGCCGTGGCCCAGGTAAAGGCGCCGCGCGGCACGGAATGCATGATCGTCGGTACCAAGGCCTCGTGCCAGCCGATGCCGGAATTGAACATGGTCGCCCCGGCCGNTTCCAGGGCCTGGGCCAGGGTCACTGTTTCTTCCCACGAGAGGCCGCCTTCAACCAGATCAAGCACGGAGAGGCGATAGAGCAAAATGAAATCATTGCCGCAGACTTCGCGGGTCCGGCTCATCACTTCGATGGGGAAGCGGATGCGGTTTTCAAAGCTACCGCCCCAATCATCCTCGCGCTGATTGGTCCGGGTGGAGATAAATTGTGTGATCAAATAGCCTTCCGAGCCCATGATCTCGACTCCGTCATAGCCGGCATCCCGCGCTTGCAGGGCGCAGTTGGCATAGTCTTCGATGGTTTGCAGGACCTCGTCATGCTCCAAGGCGCGCGGCACCTGGGGGTTGATGCGCGAGGCGATGGGTGAGGGCGCCACGGCGCCGGGCTGACGGGAATAGCGGCCGGCGTGCAACACCTGCATCAGGATCTTGCCGTCGGCCTGATGTACCGCATCCGTGATCAGGCAGTGTCCGGCGCTGCTTTCTTCCAGGGTGGCGCCACCCAGGCCAAGGCCACCGGCGGCGTTGGGGGCGATGCCGCCCGTCACGATCAAGCCGGCCTGTCCGGCGGCGCGGTCGCCAAAGAAACGCGCCATGCGGCGAAAGCCATCGGGGTGTTCTTCCAGGCCTGTGTGCATGGAGCCCATCATCACCCGGTTCCACAAGGTGGTGAAGCCAAGGTCGAGCGGTGCGAAAAGGCGGGGGTAAGGGGCTGTCATGGTTGTTTGCTCCAGTGCTGCGACTGCTAGGACGGATTTGTTGATGCCGTGGGTTTTGGATCTTGCCGGACTTTAGGTGTTGTTTTGCTGATCCAGGAAAGCGCTGATCTGGTGGCAATTGCCGCGCAACTCGTCGATCACCTCGTCGATATCCCGGCGTTGCTGNTCCAGCACCGCAAGGCGTTCACGGCTCTTTTCCAAGGTCAGTTTCAGTTGCTCACGGCCCTCGTCATTGGGATCGTAAAGATCCAGCATTTCGCTGATGTCCGAGAGCGAGAAGCCGACGCGCTTGCCGCGCAAAATCAATTGCAAACGGCCCCGGTCGCGGCGGCCGTAAACACGGTTCTGGCCGTTGCGTCCGGGCTGCAGCAATTTCTTGTCTTCATAAAAGCGGATGGCGCGCGCCGTGATGCCGAATTCGGCGGCGAGTTGGCTGATTGTATAGGTTGCTTCAGCGGTGGGTTCCGCATTGTTTGAGCCCGGCATTGTCGCCCGCCTCTCGTGGTGACTGTCTGAACTATCTGAATGGTGGTCACAGTACTTTACGTTGACGTAAACGTCAATTTCGCCTATGGGTCACCACGCAATCTGGTCGATTGCGCCTCTTGACGTTTCCGCTGCCGTCAACTCGCCAGTCCCTGCTAAATTTCAGAAAACCCTAACAAATCACTAAGAAAAATGCTGAAAAATTGCTTGCGCTATCGTCAGCCATGGCGTGCCAAAATATTTCGATAAATTTACTGGTGACCGGTCCTTGGACAACATCACTGTCTGGCACGGCGGTTTATAGCCGTTACCATGCGCCCGATCCCTCGATCGATACATTCGTCAGGTGCAAGGACCATGAATACCGCGCGCCACGATGGGCGCAAAATAAAGGCTGCTCGGGCAATGCGCGCCATCGAGGTTGCCGTGCTGCCCTATCAGGTCGTGGCTGTTGTGTTTGCTATTTCTCACAAGCACCGATTCTCCATGCCTACTCATATGGGCACAAGGCGGCGATGGTCGAATAGTGTCGTTAAAGAATTTTGTTTTGTGTGCGAACAAATTTGGAACATAAATAGAAATACCTAATAAAAACAATTTATTAAATCTCTATTGCTAAATGAGAACAAAGACGGTACGATGTGACTATTGATGCAGTTTAACCTTTGCACCCGAATTGAATTAGGGGGGCGGTTATGGGATAAGGGAGCGGAATATGTCGACTGGAAATTTACGCTTGGTGGAGCAGGACCGGATGGATAAGGAAAAAGCGCTGGAGCAGGCCCTGGCACATATTGACCGAGCCTTCGGCAAGGGCTCGGTGATGAAGCTGGGCCAGAATACCAACGCCGTGCAGATCGAAGCGGTTTCGACCGGCTCCCTAGGGCTGGATATCGCGCTGGGCATTGGCGGTCTGCCGAAAGGCCGGGTGATCGAGGTTTATGGTCCGGAAAGTTCCGGCAAGACAACCCTGACCCTGCATGTCGTGGCCGAGGCGCAGAAAAAGGGCGGGATCTGCGCTTTCGTCGACGCGGAACATGCGCTCGACCCCGCTTATGCCCGCAAGCTGGGCGTGGATGTGGATGAATTGCTGATTTCACAGCCCGATACTGGGGAGCAGGCCCTGGAAATCGCCGATACCCTGGTCCGTTCCGGTGCCATCGACGTTTTGGTCATCGATTCCGTTGCAGCGCTGACCCCGCGGGCGGAATTGGAGGGCGAGATGGGGGACACCCACGTGGGCCTGCAGGCCCGCCTGATGAGCCAGGCGCTGCGTAAGTTGACCGGTTCGATCTCCAAATCCGGCTGCATGGTCATCTTCATCAACCAGATCCGTATGAAGATCGGTGTTATGTTCGGTTCGCCCGAGACGACGTCGGGGGGCAATGCCCTGAAGTTTTATTCCTCCGTGCGTTTGGATATCCGCCGTATCGGCGCCTTGAAGGACCGGGACGAGATTGTTGGCAACCAGACCCGTGTGAAGGTGGTGAAAAACAAAGTGGCGCCGCCTTTCAAGGTGGTCGAGTTCGATATTATGTACGGCCAGGGCATTTCCAAGATGGGTGAGTTGCTGGACCTGGGCGTCAAGGCTGGGGTGGTGGACAAGTCCGGCTCCTGGTTCTCATATGGCGACCAGCGGATCGGCCAGGGCCGGGAAAATGCCAAGCAATTCCTGGCCGAGAATATTGATATGGCGGATGAAATCGAGCGTAAGGTCCGGGCCAACGCCGGCCTGATCGCCGAAGCCATCATTGGCGAGCCGATCCCTTCGGCCGATGCCGTGGATACAGCCGATGATGCAGACTCGGCCGATGGCCGCGATGCGACTTTGGGTGGTCTCGCCTAGCTCATTTTTGGCGCATTTTCTAGTTACGTTACGGCCAGTTTAGGAGGCGCGTTCATGGGGACGCGCCTCCCTCCGCGACCTGCTCTAATCACGGTTGATCACCGGCTTTCGGTGCGTGGCGAAAAATGCTATTGCCCTTGGTTCCCGGCATTCAATAGTTCCCAAGCAACGGCGGTCCCTTGCGATGGCTAAATATCATGTGACACTCAAGGCAAGCCTGTCCGATGGGGCGTTGTATTGGGTCGCCGACGTTGACGCCGCGACGGAAGACGCCGCGATGACCGAAGCCGAGGCTCTATTCGCCCGGCAAATGGAAAATGCTGCCGAGTGGTCGTTTTCCGAAGCGGACGTGGAACCCTTATAGAGCTCTCGTCGAGAGTCCCCATGTAAAACCCTTGCCAATGCATGACGCCGGTGTGGGCAATCCCCGCGACCTGGCCGACCTGGTGCGCGCGCGGCAGTTTGAAATGGTCGTCTTCGCTGTTGACGGCCTGGATGTCGGTGCGCCGGACCTGGTCGGATAGGCGCGTCAATATGAGAAGTCCTCTGATCCTTATACTCCAATGATCCTGGTCTTCTGGAACGGCGCAGCGGAGATGGTGCGGCAGGCTCCGAATTCGGACACCGACCAATTGTTGATGTGGCTGTTTTCAACCGAGCAACAGGCGCCCGCGTGGATGCCTTGATCTCGGCGCGAAAACCATTTGTCGAGACGGAGGATTACCTGGGCCCGGACCGCCGGATCGTGAAATCCCGTGGACTGGGGTCCGATACCGTGGAAGTACCCGATGCCCTTCGCGCTAATCGAGAAGCGCCCCGACCTGGCTCCCAGCCAGGATTCCATGCTGGCGGCCAGGGTCAGCCTGGGACGGATCAAGATCGGCAATGAAGCCCGGGCATCGGGAAAATCGCCAAGATTTTGCGTCAACACGGCGACGATAGCCGTTTTCTGAAGGCCAGAGCGGGAGAGGAATTGAAGGCTATTCGGAGTTCATTGGCGGTGATTAGAAGGGCTTTGGAAATTACCGAACTGTCCCATCTGAGTTCCTACTGCGATTCGGTGGAACGGGTGACCATGCAATTGGCTGAAACGCCCACGAATTTAGACGTCGAGGGGTTGGCTATGTTGGAGCAGACCTCTCTCGCCCTTCGTGTTGCATCTCAGCTTGGTGGCGATAGTACCGTCACCGCCGCCGAGATATCCGACGCCGTTGCCGGCGTTAGCAGCAAAAACGACGATCTAGTGAGATCCGTGGTCGGTTGATGCTACCTTCACTATGCCTGCGCCGCATCGTGGGCGCGTAAGGCAAAACGTTGTATCTTACCGGTGGCGGTTTTCGGCAGTTCGTCGATGAATTCGATGGCGCGGGGATATTTATAGGGCGCGATCATCGCTTTCACATGATCTTGCAATAGGCTGACCAGACCCGGCTCAGCCCGGCTGGGATCCCGCAATACCACATAGGCCTTGACGATCTGGCCGCGCCGGTCATCGGGACTGGCAATCACCGCGCAGTCGGCGACCGCGCCATGTTCCAGCAAAACGGCCTCGATCTCTGGCCCGGAAATGTTATAGCCGGACGAGACGATCAGATCGTCGGTCCGCGCCTGATACCAGAAATAACCATCCTGGTCCCGCAAATAGCTGTCCCCGGTCATGTTCCAGCCGTTTTGCACGTAGCTGGCTTGGCGTTCCGGATTGGCCATATAGCGGCAACCGGTGGGTCCGCGCACGGCCAGACGGCCGATCTCGCCAGGCGCCACCGGGCCACCGTTTTCATCCAGCACCGCGGCCTCGAAACCGGGGATGGTCAGACCAGTAGCACCGGGGCGGATTTCGTCGTCGCGTCCGGAAATAAAGGTATTCAGCATTTCCGTGGCGCCGATTCCGTCGTGAATGCGCAGTCCGGTCTTGGCATGCCAATCATTCCAGGTCGGCTTGGGCAGAGTTTCTCCAGCCGAATTACAATGCCGCAAACTGGACAGGCTGTTCCTGTCCACNNGATTGTCCACCAGGGGCATCAGCGTGCGGTACATGGTGGGGGCGGTGTACAATACGGTAACGCGGTGTTTTTTGATCGCGGCAATCAGGCTTTCGGCCGTATAGCCGTCCACCAGCAGCGTCGATGCGCCCGCATGCAAGGGAAAGAATAGCAATCCCCCCAGGCCATAGCTAAAGGCCAGGGGCGGGGTGCCGGTGAAAACATCGCCAGGCCTCGGCTGAATGATTTGTGCCGATGACGTCAGGCATANCGCCATGACGTCGCGGTGGAAATGCATGCAGGCCTTGGGCTGGCCCGTTGTGCCGGACGTGAAGGCGATGATGCAGACATCGTCGGCGGCGGTGTCCACATTGTCGAAAGTCGCCGGTTTGTCCGCCATGCGCGCTTCCAAGCCTTCCGCCGTTTGATCGTGGAACAGGACGATGTCGGACAGATGTGTGGCATCGCCGGCGGCCTGGTGAAGTTCGCCCGCCAGGGCGGCGTCACACAGGGCCACGCTTATTTGCGCGAAATCAGCCATATACAGCAGCTCACGCGCGCGCAGCAGAGGCATGGAGGCAACGGCGATGGCGCCTACCTTCATCACCGCGAACCAACAGGCCGCATACATGGGATTATTGCCGGAATGCAACAGCACCCGGTTGCCGGGTTGCACGTCAAGATCATCCACCAAGACATGGGCGATACGGTTGGCCTGGGCCAAAAGCTCGCCATAATTCCAGGATACCACGTCGTTGAGCACGGCCGCGTTGGCGCCATGTTTCGCGGCGCTACGGTCCAGGATTTCCGTGGCGCAATTGATCCGGTCGGGCAGGGCGGCCAGTTCGGGGAGCCGGGTAAAATCAAGGTCGGGCCAGGCCGCGCGCGGCGGCAGATTATCCGCCGCGAAATGATCCACGTGGGCACTGGAGCCGCCCGGAGCTTTCAACCGTGCCTTAGACTGAGCCTGCGACGCTGACATGGGGTCCCTCATTTTGCGCCCTTATGTTCTGCCATTATCATTGTCATGGCAATTGTTTCCGGTGCGGTCCTACATCACTTCACCACCGGCGATGGCGATGGCCTGGCCAGTAATAGAGGCTGATGAAGGCAGGCACAGCCACCCTACCGTTGCCGCGACTTCATCCGGTTGGATCAAACGGCCCTGCGGGTTGCCGCGGGTCAGGATAGCGCGGGCCTCGGCCTCGGTCTTACCGGATTGTTGAATATTGCGAATGGCATTGTCCGCCATCTCCGTCTCCGCATAGCCGGGGCAAACCGCATTGACGGTGATGGGCTCCTTAGCCAATTCCAGGGCCAGGGCGCGGGTCAACCCGATCAACGCGTGTTTCGAGGCCACATAGGCCGCCACGAAAGGATAACCGCGCAGGCCGGCGGTCGAAGAGATGTTGATCATGCGGCCAAAACCTTGCCTCTGCATATCATCCAGCACCGCCTGGGATAGCAGAAACGAGGCCTGAACATTGATCTCGAAAGTCTCGCGCCAGCTATCGAGCTCCAGCTTGGCTAGTGGCGCGGCGGGGGCGATGCCGGCATTATTGATCAGGATGCTGATCGGCCCCAGTTCCTCGCGCGCCGCCGCCATGCCTTCGCTAATGGAACCTGGTTCCCTTAAATCCATTGCCTGGCAGGTGACGGCGATATCACCGCGTTGGGACAACGCTTGGCTCTGGTGTCGCAGTGCCGCCTCATCACGCGCCGCCAGGGTGATGTTGGCGCCCAAGTCCGCCAACTCCCACGCGATCGCTGCGCCGATGCCGCGATTGCCGCCCGTGACGAAGGCATGCCGGCCCGCCAGGGGACGCGGCATGAGGTCTGAATCGTCCCCGGGGGTGGCAGCATTGTTGCTGTTAGCTGTCGGCATCGTTCACCTGTGCATTTGACCTAAATCTAAACATGCTATAACGGCCCGGCAACATCGGGGGAAAAACCATGAGCATGGCACATATGGCGGACGGCCAAAGTCAGCCGCTTGATGAAACATTGAATGAGCTGTTGCGTGCCATGCAGACTGCCCATCTGCGCGACGGTTTCGCCGATCTGGCATTGCGCTGTGACCGGCTGGGCCGGATCGGGGCCATGGTGCGGGAAAATCAAAACACCATTATCGCCGCCATCGATGCGGATTTCGGTGGCCGTTCGCGCGAGGAAACCCTGCTGGCCGAGGTTTTCACCACCCTCTCCAGCGTGCGCCATGCCAAGGGTGGTGTGGCAAAATGGATGCGCCCGCGCCGCCGCGCCATGGATTTGGCGTTCAAACCGGCGCGCGCCACACTGTTGCCCCAGCCGTTGGGCGTGGCCGGGATCATCTCGCCCTGGAATTATCCCCTGCTGATGGCGCTGTCGCCCCTGGTTGGCGCGTTGGCGGCCGGCAACCGGGCGATGGTGAAGCCGTCCGAGTTCACGCCGCGCACCTCGGAATTGCTGGCTGAAATGATCGCGAAGAAATTTACCGCCGACGAAGTTGCCGTGGTTCAGGGTGGCATCGAGGTGGGCGCGGCGTTCGCCGCGCTGCCGTTTGATCACCTATTCTTTACTGGCTCGACCAATGTTGGCCGCAAGGTGATGGCGGCGGCGGCGGCGAATCTAACGCCGGTGACCCTGGAACTTGGCGGCAAGTCGCCGGCGATCATCGCGCCGGATGCGAACTTGGACGTGGCCGTGACTTCGATTGTCCGGGGCAAGCTGTTCAATGCCGGGCAAACTTGTGTCGCGCCAGACTATGTGCTGCTGCCCCAAGCTCAATTGGATGCTTTTGTTGAAAAGGCCTTGGCCGTGGCGGTCAGGTTCTACCCCGATCTGGCCGATAATCCAGACTATAGCTCGATTGTAAATCAGGCGCAGTTTGATCGCCTGCAAGGCATGATTAGGGACGCCGAGACGCAGGGTGCCCGAGTGCTGACGGCTAGCGTGGGGGTCGGACGCAAGTTGCCGCTGACATTGGTATTGGATAGCACGGACGCCATGGCGGTGCGGCGCGAGGAAATTTTTGGTCCCGTACTGCCCGTTATTCCCTACGGCGATCTGGATGCGGCCATCGGCCATGTGAATGGCGGTGAGCGTCCCCTGGCATTGTATGCCTATGGCCGGGACCGGGCCAACATCGACCGGGTGTTGCGATCAACCATATCGGGCGGCGCCGTGGTCAACGATTGCTTGATCCATGCCGGGGTCGAAGCTTTGCCCTTTGGTGGTGTCGGCACCTCGGGCATGGGGCAGTACCATGGTCAGGAAGGCTTCGAGACATTTTCCAAGTTGAAACCAGTGATGTATCAAAGCCGCCTTAACGGCATGTGGGTACTCAATCCGCCCTATGGCGCCAAGGCCAAGGCCTTGATCAAGCTGCTGTTGAAACGTCCCTAGCAGGCTCCTGAAAAAGCACACGTAATTTGGTTTGCATCACGGTTCTCTGATTGCGTTGGACCGGAGGTTTTTTTAATGCGTGGTAACATTGGTAAAAGTGGCAATCTTTTCAGCTATATCGGTCTTGACGATAGCATTCCCAAGAAGCTTCCATTGCGTTTGATCCGAGCCATTGTGAATGATGTTCTGATCGATTTTTCGATGGATTTCTCGTCGGTTTATTCGGACATGGGGCAACCTTCGATTGCGCCCGAGAAGCTGCTGCGGGCGCGTCATGTTACGCCGCATATAGCGGCCTAGGATCACCTCAGCAAAACTGGAAAACGGCGCAAGTTCAGGGGCCGCGCCAGGCACAACGCCCAGTTCACCTCGGCACTGGCGGCCTTTACCTGGTCCGCCTGCCGAAACTACTGGAGAGCCTGTCAAATGGTTCCGATGAGCCGCGGCATGTTCTAGCCCCGCAAGCTCTCGTCGCGGCACTTGATCATCCGTAGCGGTGTGTAAATCAGCGCCACCGTGTCGTCCTGCTTCACCACCTTATTACGCGTCCGCACAAGGCCGCGGCCGGGGCGAGATTTCGACAGCCGCGCCTCAATCACCTCGCATTCCACATGCAGGGTATCGCCGGCGAAAACCGGCGCTTCGATACTCAACTCCATGTTCAGGAAGGCGAAGCCCGTGTGTTGCATGGTCGCTTGTACCAACAGGCCCTCGGCGAAGGTATAGCCCAGCGCGCCAGGCGCGACCCGGCCCTTGATGTCGCTTTCATGCTCGACGAATTCCAGATCCATGAAAATCACCTCGGTCATGCCCGTGGTGTTGATGAAATTGACGATGTCGGGTTCGGTGACCGTACGCCCGATTGTCTTAAACTGGCGGCCCAGGGGCAAATCCTCGTAGAAGAAACCCAGCCCAACCGTCTCCATGTTGTCCATAATTAGGTCCTAACTTCTGCCGATGAGATTGTTGGCGATGATATTGCGTTGAATTTGATTCGTTCCCTCGACGATCTGCAGCACCTTGGCGTCGCGGAAATAACGGTTGATGGGGTAATCGTTGGATATTCCCGCCGCGCCGAAAAGCTGCACCGCATCCGTCGCGACCGTCATGGCCGTGTCCGTGGCCTGGGTCTTGGCGATGGCGGAGGCTTGGCTGAGCTCCTGCCCGGTAATGCCGTCATCCACCATTGCCGCGGCGCGATAGACTAGGTTGCGCGCCGCCTCGATCTGAATAGCCATGTCCGCAATCATCCAGCGCACGCCTTGATAGTTGCTGACCTGTTGACCAAAAGTGCGGCGTTCGCGGACGAAATCGATCGCCAGTTCCATGGCGCCCTGGGCAAGGCCGACACCACGGGCACCAATGATCGGACGGGTCTTGTTGAAGGCTTCCATGACCACCTTGAAACCCAGGCCCTCGGGACCGAGACGGTCGCCTTCGGACACAAAAACATTGTCCAGGAACAGCGGGCAGGACGGCACGCCGCGCGCGCCCATTTTGTTTTCCGGCGGCCCAATGGTGAAGCCCGGCGCGTCATGGGCGACGATGAACAGGTTTATGGCGCCGCGTTTCGGCTCGCTCTCGCCGTCTTCCACGATCTTCGCTGCGACCAATACGAAGTCGGAGACCGAGGAATTGGTACACCAGATCTTGGCGCCGTTCAGGCGGTAGCCGCCGTCCACCCGCGTGGCCCTGTTATTGATGCCGGCCACGTCGGATCCGCCTTGCGCCTCGGTGGTGGAAAAAGCCATGCGCAACGTACCGTCGGCCAGACCGGGCAGCAGGCGCTTTTTCTGCTCGTCGTTGCCGCCCGCCAGAATGGCGCTGAAGGGCGTCCACTGTACGACCAGAAGATAGGCCGTGTTGTAGCAAACCCGGCAAAATTCCTCGACCGCTAGGCAGGCCGCCAGCATGCTGTTGGAGCCGCCGTATTCGGTGGGGAAGGGCAGAGTGAACAGACCCAGGTCGCACAACAGATCGAACATGTCCTGGGGATAGGCGCCGTCCGCATCGATGGCGGCGGCGCGGGGTGCGACCTTTTCCAGCGCCACCCGGCGGATGGTGTCCTGAACCTGGCGTTGTTCATCTGTGAGCGAGAATGACATGGGTTCTCCAATCCAGCTTATGGCAGGATGCCCCAACGGGTGGCGGGGGTGGGGGCCTGGGTGCGGCGGGTCAGGGCGCGTTCCAGGGCCTGGATCAGGCGGGGCCGGGTTGCCGCCGGCTCGATGATATCATCGATCTTCATCTGCTCGGCCGCTGGGAAGGCGCCGCAGAGTTCACCCAGTTCGGCCTCCAGCCGAGCCTGTTCCGCCGCCGGGTCATCGGCTGCTTCCAAAAGGGCGCGGTAGGCCGCCTGGATGCCGCTATCCAAAGGAATGGCGTTGAAATCAGCACTGGGCCAGGCAAGCGTCGTCGATTGTCCCGCACCCAAACCGCCCATGGCGGCGGCGCCATAGCCAAAGCCCTTGTGAATGGTCAGGGTTAGCAATGGCACCCGGGCAAAGGCAAACGAGTGCGCAATGGTCATGCCGGCGCGCAAGGCGCCTTCTTTTTCCGATTGCGGCCCGGTCATCACGCCCGGCGTGTCCATTAGAAAAATAATCGGCAGATGAAAGGCATTGCACAAATCCATGAAATGGCGGTGCTTGGCGCCAGCGGTGGCGGTGATGGCGCCGGCCATGACCTTGGGCTGGTTGGCGATGATGCCCACGGCGTGACCGTTCATGCGCGCCAGGCCGGTGATCATCATCTTGGCGAAATCGGACTTGATCTCAAAAAAACTGTCGCGGTCCACCACTCGGTCGATGATCTTCTTCATGTCATAGGGGCGGCGCTTGTTCTCCGGTAAAATTCCGGCCAGGCCCTCATCCCGGCGGTCAGGGCTGTCATCGGGTTCTACATATGGCGGATACTCGTAGGTGTTGGTGGGCATGTAGGAAAGATAGCGGCGGATCTGGCAAATGGCGTCGGCGTCGTCCACCGCGCGGTTGTCGCCCACGCCCGAGACGCGGCAATGCAGGTCGGTGCCGCCAAGTTCTTCCTTGGTGACATCCTCGCCCGTGCCCATCTTGACTAGAGGTGGGCCGCCGGCGGCCAGCATGGCTGTGCCTTCGACCATGACAATGAATTCCATCATCGCCGGTAGGAGGGAGCTGTCGCCGGCACAGGGACCCAGGACACCAGCGATCTGCGGCGTCACGCCTGACAGTTTGGCGACGTCCATGAAATGGTGCATGGGCGCCAGGCCTTCGCCGATGAATTCGTCCGTGCGCGCCCCGGCGCCGTCGAACAGCCAGACGATGGGCAGCTTATCCCGCTGTGCCAGTTCGATCATGCGGGTCTTTTTGAGAAAATTATTGATGCCTAGGGAACCGCCCAGAATGGTGAAGTCCTCGGCCACCACGGCGGCTTGTCGCCCCTCGATCTTGCCGAAGCCGGTTACGACGCCGTCCGCTGGGGTCTGTTTGTTGGGGATCGTGGTAACGGGTGTGTGGACATGGTTGGTCAGTTGCCCAAGTTCTTCAAAGCTATTGCTATCGAACAGAAGGTCGACCCGCTCCCGCGCCGTCAGTTTGCCCTGATTGTGTTGCCGTTCAACGCGCTTGGCGCCACCAAGCTCAAGTGAGGCGGTCCGGCGTTGCTGCAATTCCGCGATTAGATCGTCCATTAGGGCTCCTCGCACCACGCTTACAATAGGTTCGGTACCGCCATGGTGCCTACGTGCTGGTCCCAGGGCAAGGGATCAGGTTACGATCACCGAAAATAAGAAGGTGGGTGGCTATGAAGATAGAGCAACGGGATCTGCCCGAAAAGGTCAGCGTGGCCATCGTGGGCGCCGGGCCAGTAGGCTTGATGGCGGCGAATTTGCTGGGCACCTATGGGATCTGCACGCTGATTATCGACCGCAACCCGACCACCATGGATATACCCCGGGCTATTGCCATTGATGACGAGGGCGCCCGTACCTTGCAGGCAACGGGGCTGGACCGGGACTTCATGCCCCATACAGTGCCGGCGGGCGGGGCGCGTTATTACGACCATGATGGCGTGCCGTTCGCCGAGGTGGGCGCGCCGCCCCCCGAATTCGGCTTTCCCCGGCGCAACTATTTTTTTCAACCGGAGATGGAACGCGTTTTGGCCGAGGGATTGGCGCGCTTTGAACATGTGACCTTGGCTTTTAATGCCAACCTCTGGCGGTTCAGCAGCGATGAGGATGGTGTAACTCTTGAAATCGACGGTAGCGTCAGAGTTCGGGCCGACTATCTGATCGCCGCCGATGGTGCAAACAGTTCCATCCGCGAAACTCTGGGCCTGGCCATGGAGGGGGACACCTATCCTCAGGATTGGCTGGTGGTGGATACGGAGAACGATCCGGACCCCGAGCCCGTCTCAAAATTCTTTTGCCGTTCCGACCGCCCGTTTGTCTCGATACCCGCGCCACGGGGTGGGCGGCGTTACGAGTTCCAACTGCAAACCGGGGAGCGGGCTGAGGATATGGTGGCGCCCGCACGGGTGCGGGAATTTTTGGCACCCTTGCGAAGCCTGGCGGACGAGGATTTGATCCGGATCACGGTCTATACCTTTCAGGCCCGCATTGCGGCGCGGTTCTCCGTTGGCCGGGTTTTTCTGGCCGGTGATGCGGCCCATCTGACACCGCCCTTCGCCGGCCAGGGCATGAACTCCGGTTTGCGCGACGCGCATAATATTAGCTGGAAACTGGCGGCGGTTCTGGCGGGACAGGCTGATCCCACTTTGCTGGATAGCTATGACCTGGAGCGGCGTGGGCCCGCCTGGGCTATGGTGCAACTGGCCGTCGCCATGGGCGAGATCATCATGCCCCAAGCGCGAGAGGATATTGATTTTCGCAACGGTATTCTACGGCAGTTTGAGCGCTTTCCCCAGGCCCGAGATTTTATCATCAATATGAAATTCAAGCCGCGCCCCCATTATAGCGGGGGGCCTTTCGTGGATCTGCACACGCAAAGTTTCGCTGGCTCCCTGGTTGGCGCCATGCTGCCACAGGTGGAGTTGGACGCGGCCGCCAGCGACGCCGCGCGCATGGACGATGCGCTGGGTGACGGTTTCGTCTTGCTGGCCCAGGCGCCGGATACGGTGCACTTCATGGCCCAGAATCAAGAAGCCCTCTGGCCGGAGTTGAGGCCAGTGCCGGTGCTATTGGGTGACGCGATGGTGCCGGGCGGCGTGACGCGGCTGATCCCGCGTTCAGGTTTGGCATTGGCGGCGGTCCGGGCCCATCGGGATCAAATCCTTTTGATCCGGCCGGACCGCTATGTGGCGGCGGCTTTCTGGCCAGATGATGCGATGGCCGCCGTGGCAGCGTTCAGGGCGCATTTGCGACCTTGTCAGGATGCCTAACGCGTACTACCTGTTGTTATAGTGGGGCAATATGGGGACAGCGCGGCTATGTATACAGCGATAACGCGGGATATCACGGTGCAGGTGCAACCTCAATTTCTTGCCGAACAATCGGACCCGGGCGCTGATCGGTATTTCTGGCTCTATACCATTTAAATTGAAAACGGCGGTGCCGAAACGGTTCAGTCGTTGAACCGGCACTGGGTCATCACCAATGCTGTTGGCCATGTGGAGGAAGTGCAGGGCCCTGGCGTGGTCGGTGAACAGCCGGTCTTGGGCCCCGGCGATCTTCTACCTGCGCGGCATCTCGCCGCCGGAATTGACCCTCCGCCATATGTACTAGGGCGTGGTGCCGTTCATTATGCTGGAGTTCGTGGTCCTGGGGGCGGTGGCGTTCTTCCCCGGCTTGGCGCTATGGCTACCAAGCGTGGTGTTTGGAATATAGGGCGGGCGGGGCAAATGGCTCGGAATGTGCCGGATTTCTTCTAGCTCCGTTTGAGTACCTGGACCGCTTCGAAGCCTTCGAATTGCGGTGGGCCCAGGTAGATGCTCTTGCCTTGCCCCGCCTTGTTGCCGGCATTGGCATGGGCCTTGCGGAAGGCCTCGGACGTGGTCCAGGCCTCGAAATTCTCCTGGCTTTTCCACAACGTGTGTGAGGCGTAGAGGGTATGGTCCTCCGCCTCCGGCCCCCGCAGCAGATGAAATTCGATGAAGCCCGGAACTTCGCCCAAATGCGTGTCCCGCTCGGCCCAAATGCGTTCGAACGCCGCTTCCTCGCCCTTCGTGACGCGAAAACGGTTCATCGCGATATACATCTATGTATTCCCCACTTCCCCCACCGGACCCCTCCGGAGTGAGTTCTAACGCCTAGCCGTCCATTATTGCGACATCCTGGCCCTCGGTTACTGCATCGCCTTCCTTGACCAGAATTTCCTTCAAGGTGCCATCAGAGGGAGCCACGACGGGGATTTCCATCTTCATGGATTCCAATACAATAATCGTGTCTTCTTCTTCCAGGGTATCCCCAATGCTGGCTTCGATCGCCCAAACCTTGCCGGTAATTTCTGACTGAACTTTAATATCCGCCACAATCGTCTCCTCAGTAATGTACTGGGCTGATCCTACCCGTCGGGGCAAAAAAGGCAATGCGCCTTTGTCGCCGGGGATCGCGTCATTTGGCCGATGTTTACCGTACTGCGCCTCGGAATTGATCTAGATCATACGCAAGAGTGATTTTGCGGCGCATTTTACCAACGGAATGAATCGCGCGCCGCTGGTAACAGTCCGCCATGGCGCGCCGGGCCCTCGATAGCACGGGCCTTTTTGAACATGGGCTCTCATTGGGAAGGGGATTGGTTATTAAGACCACCGATCTAGTGCGCTTTGCTTCCGACCCTGCATTTGCCGTCAATGACGATATGCGGGTGGTCGGCTGGAATGATGGCGCGGCCAAGTTACTGGGGTATTCGAGCGCCGAGGCCACGGGTCAGCGCTGCGGTCAGGTGCTGCAGGCATTTTATCCCACGGGCGAGCCCCTGTGCTCCATGCTATGCGAAGGCCGGTCATGCATGGCGGTGGGTGCAAAATGGAATATGTCCGCCTGTCGGATCCGTCACAAGAGTGGCGAGATGATCAGCGCCGGAATCTCCACCCTGGTCATGCCCCTCGAGGCCAGGGAAACAGGTGATGGTGACGCGGTGGCGGTGATTTTTCTGCGCGAAGCCAACGGTGCGGCCAATGTTGTCACGCCCATCTCGCCGCTGCGCATCTTCGCTCTGGGGCAGTTTGGCCTGGCTATCGGCGGCGAGGGGCTGGATGTGGAGGGCTGGAAACGTAAACAGGCCGCCGTGGTCCTGAAGTGCCTGGTCAGCCAGTTGGGCCGGCCGGTACACCGGGAACGCCTTATAGAATGGCTATGGCCCGAGGCGGACGAAACACGCGGCTGGCAGCGGTTGAAGGTAACAATGTCGTTCTTGCGGGCCAAACTGCGGGATGGCGGTGCGGTGGCCGATACCATAGAAACGGTGGGTCAATCCTATCTGCTTCGGCGCGATGCGGTTTGGGTCGATTCCGATACCTTCGCTTCCCTGGTAACGGCGGGGTGGGGTCTGCTGAAGGAAGGTGAGCTTGGACAGGCGCAGGCTCGATTCGAGGAAGCGGAAAGCCTCTATCGCGGCGACTATCTCGAGGACGAGCCCTATGCCGAATGGTGCGCCGAAGAGCGAGCACGGTTGCGCGAGATCCACCTGGAACTGTTAGCCGGCATGGCGAAATGCTATGCTGAGGAGGGTCTTTTCATGGAGGCCACGCGGGTTTGCCGGACGGCGTTGGCCAATGATCCCTGCCGCGAAAGTTTCCTGCGCGCGCTGTTGGAGAACCTTGTCAACCTTGGCCGGCCCGATTGGGCGGCGGCGCACTACGCGACAT
>PCBT01000016.1 GCA_002731375.1 Rhodospirillaceae bacterium
TCAGCGACACATGATACCGAATTGGATATTTTGTGATATCCACATCCGCTGAATTTTAGAATGGTCGAGAGAAGCGGTATTTACCATTGGAGCTAATTTTGCTCTTCGATAGGGAACGAAGTGTATGTTTGATTTCTATTCCGACACCAAGACCAAACCGACCATGGCGATGCGCGCGGCCACGCTTTCCGCCGTCGTAGGAGATGAACAAAAAGATGAGGACCCGACAACGCTGGAACTGTGTGAGCGTGTTGCCGCGTTGCTCGATAAGGAATCCGCTGTTTTCCTGCCATCTGGAACGATGTGCAACGAAATTGCCATCCGCGTGCATACGAACCCCGGCGACGAAGTCATCTGTGAGCGCACCTGCCATCTCGTCAATTATGAGACCGGCGGTCCGGCGGCAATCAGTGGCATCATGATTCATGCGATCAACGGTGAGAACGGCATTTTTGAACCGGCGCAGGTTTCTGACGCCATTCGTCCAAACTCCCGCTATATGCCAAAAAGTCGACTGGTTTGCGTAGAGCAAACGGCTAATCTCGGCGGTGGAGCTATTTGGCCTCAGATAAAAATTCGAGGCGTGGCCCAGGCCGCGAAAGATGCCGGCCTCGCCACACACATGGATGGCGCGCGCCTTATGAACGCAGCCGTCAAATCGGGAATTCAAGCTGCGTTCTGGACCGAGGGTTACGATTCATGCTGGATTGATTTCACCAAGGGTTTAGGCGCCCCAATAGGGGCCGTCCTAGCCGGCTCGGCCGAATTCATCGGGCAGGCTTGGCGCATCAAGCAGCAAATCGGTGGCTCCATGAGGCAGTCCGGCATTATCGCCGCGATGTGCCTTTATGCCCTTGATCACAATGTCGACCGGCTTGCCGATGATCATGATCTCGCAGCGTTGATTGCGGCGCGCGTTTCCGCATTAGACCATGTCGTCAACGTTCTGCCTGTGGACACGAACATCGTCATCTTCGATTTGTCTGAAGACGCACCAGACGCTGCAAGCCTCGCGGCTGCTTTGAAAGCTGATGGCATTCTTATTGGTGCATTCGGAGAACGGCGCATCCGCATTGTCACTCATCTAGATGTCGACTCGACAGCTGGCAATGCGCTTTGCCAAAGTTTAGAGAAACACCTCTCGATCGACAGTCAAAGTCGCTGATCTGAAAATCCCGGTTTGGGTCATTGACGACAGTCACTGAATTCGCCGGCATGCTTGAAGCTGGGTGATAAGCGGAAACTTCATAACTCCCGCGCCCTTTCTTCGGCCTGACCTTCCTCTGCCTGGACGCCGGCGTCCATAGNGCGCTGGCTATTGGATTGGTTCGCAGCTTCTTAACCACAATAATTTATTGTACAATATGGCCTGACACCAGGCCAACAATAGGTGAGACAATGCGCGACAAGAACGGCCGTTTCCTACCCGGCATTAGCGGCAATCCCGGCGGCTGCCCCAGCGAGGTCGACAACGTCCGCGAGCTGGCTCTCGAGCACTCCGACGCGGCCTGCGGCGCGGCAGCACGGGCGCTACTGGATGGCGGCTACGGCAAATCCGTAGCGGTCTACATGGACGTGGTGGACGAGGGCTAGGCGCACCTCGAAGCGCAACATGAGTGTATAAAAATATATCAGCCAATAGTTTTGCGGAAACCCAGTTGAGCCGATGATTGTAGCCGTCGTTACGGCACCGACAGATTTGCGGCGATGCTGGCATTTAGAGTATGCCGTAGCTCGGCCAGATCCGCGTTATCGACGCCGATTGCGACGATCTGACCGTTTCCCGCCGTCGCTCCTACGAGATCTGGTTCGCCCATCTCTACTTTACTGAATTCACGGCGGCGTGCCACGACCTGAACAGAATAGGCAATTCCCGTGACATCATCGATGACCATTCCTTTTAGCCGATGAATTGACGGCGGCATGAATTGGATAGCTGATTTGAGTCTACCGAGGTTAATCGGCCCGTTGGGTTCCCAGGAAATCGCTTTCAGACCATGCGCCTCCTCTGTGCCGTTCAGTTGGTGGGCGCTAGCATGAACCGGTGCCACGCCAAGAAGCAGTCTTGGCTCAACGGCGGCATGTATGGTCTTTAGCACCGTAATCTCGCTTGCCAGTGGGTGGAGCCATTCTTCCAGTCGCCGTAACTGCGCGCAATTGATCAGATCCAATTTATTAACAATCAATAAGTCTGCTGCCTCTATCTGCCTGGTAACAACCCGACCGACGAATTTGTCGCGTGCCCGCTCTTGTACTGTTTCCGCATCAATCAAAGTGATCAGACTATTCAGTTGCAGCCCCGGCCAACCGGATGCGTAATTTGCGATTCGAGCTGGCTCCGCCACCCCGCTTGCCTCTATGACTATGTGATCAGGCGGATTATCGCGGGCAGTCTGCTGGTCAAGCGCGGCGCCGAGGTCATCAGCGATTGAACAGCATACGCAACCATTTGTAAGGCTGATGGTTTGATCAGAAGCGTTCTTGATGAAACGGGCATCAATATTAATCGCACCAAAGTCATTGACTAAGACAGCAACCTGCAAGCCATGCTCGGCCTCCAGGATACGGTTAATCAGTGTTGTTTTGCCTGCACCCAGATAGCCGCTGAGCAACGTTGTAGGGATGTGCGCGTTCATCGCTCAATCCAGTGAACTTCACCTTCAAACACCGTGGCTACAACCGGGATATCCTTCAATTCCATAGTCGGGGTTTCATAAGGATCACTTGCAAGAACCGTGAAATCCGCTCTCTTGCCCGCACGAATGCTGCCGATTTCGTTTTCGAGGCCCAGCATGTATGCGGCATCTATGGTGACCGCACGCATTGCCTGATCGATGTTGAGACATTCCTCAGGTGACATTACCGCTCCTGAAAGGCTCAGACGATTGACCGCCACCCAGGCGGAATTCAACGGCTCCGCAGGGGCCATGGTGAAATCGGAATGCAGCGCGGTACGGACGCCCAACTTAGCCAATGTGCCCAGCCGGGACATTTGCGAAGCGCGCTCAAAACCAACACTGTGGTGCCAATAGGCATCGCCAAGTTCATGGACATAATAGGCGTTCGCCGACACTTGCGCGCCCAGCGCGGCGATCCGCTCGCATTGCTCCGGCGTGGACATGCCAAAATGTTCAATGGTGAAGCGATGATCGAAACGGGGCCGCTCCCATTGTAACTTTTCAAGAATATCAAGCGCCAACTCAACGCCTAGATCACCTGTGCAATGGACATGTATATTCAATCCGCGATGCCATGCCGCCCGGCTCAGCGCTTGCAATTGCTCTGGCGATGTCATCCATTCTCCCTCGTGTCCGTCGATGAAACCCGGGGGCAAGACCTGCATCAGTTCGGCGAAATAACCACCATCGCAAAATAGCTTGATCCGATCTGTGAAATGCAGATGGCGGGTACTCATCTCGGGGAATTTCATTATTCGTTCGATTTCATCGTCGACGCTGCTATTTGAAACCAGCACGCGACCCAGTAGGCAAACTCGGAACGGTGTATCGTCTGTTTCAAGCACGTCGCGGTAATGTTCCAACTGTTGCTCAGGGTCAAACCCCATATCGCCGACCGTCGTATGCCCACCTTGATGTATGGCAGCTTTCACTTTTGACAGTCCGCTCTTGTAGCGCGCCGGTTCCTGCATGAAAGAGTTCAATTTGTTCATGAGCACGGCCTTGCCGACCTCAAAAAAGCGGCCTTGCGAAATGTCGACTTGTGAATGACGATCGGCCTCGTCCTCATCAATGGCGAGCCAACGCAATGCCGCGGTATTTACAAACATTTCATGATAGGAGCGTTGCCAGATAATTATCGGCCGCTCGCTTGAAATCTGATCCAGGATGGCGCGGTTCATTTCGCCGTGCCAGATCTTGTGATAACCCCAGGTCAACAACGGTTCGCCGCTTTCTTGCGATTGGTGGATCGTTTGCAGGCGCCGTAGATAGTTCTCGTGGCCGTGTACACGTTCAGCCACCTCGCCGCCAGGAAGACGCCAATCGACGGCGGTGATGAAATGGCACTGCAACAACAAAGCACCTAGGGACGGGTGTAAATGAGGGTCGATAAATCCTGGTGTAATTACCTGATCGGCAAAACGGGTATCGATCTGATGCGGAAACGTATCAAGCCAAGGCCGCATCGTCTCCAGCGTGCCCACCTCTAGTATCTGTCCATCGCGGATTGCGACCGCAGTCGCCAACGGCGCGCTTGGGTTCATCGTCCTAATCTGCTTTGCGGTGAAGACGGTAATCGACGGCATGAGAGTTCCTTGAATGTGCCCCAATCGAAAATAGCTTCGGTTCTTGCGTTAGTCGTGGGCGGAGGTTTGATCGAACAGAAAAGTGTAAGGCTGCGACAAGTTACGGCGTGGCGAGGTATGCAGCGACAGTCGGTATCATGACTTTGCCATCATCAACCTTAGGACCTGGCCGCTAGTCCGGGCAACAATTATCGCGCAGAGAGAAATATCCGGTCGAGTTGCTGTTTATCCGGCATGTCCCGTGTGCCGATGACGATGAGGCCGGCTCGTGCGGGTGCGCTCCCGCGCCAAGGCGATATTTCAATCTCATGTCCACTCATTTGCACCAGAAAGAAAGGTTCGCTGCGCCCTGGAATAGGAATGAAACCCTTTACCCGTAGGATGCTGTGGGGGAGCGCCTCCAGACCTCGTCGTAGTGCCATGAGATCGACCGGCTCGATCATATCTAGAGTTTCGCTATGGAACAATTCCGTATGATTGATTGAATGCGGATGATGCGGCATCTCCGTAAATGATGCGCCAGACGGCGGTACGGCGGAGAGAAATTAACCGCTGCCTCGGACAGTACATATATAGGCCCAACCCTGTCCGCCGCTATCCGACACAACCGCCTTACGATCAACAGCAATCAATATTACGAACAAACCGGCCAAACTTTCTCGTAACGGCTGGACCACCTAAATCGGGCGGGTGAAGTGAGTGGAATATGCACCTAACTATTTATAAAAAAAAACAAACTCTTACTTCCAGACTCCCACCTTTCTTGCCATAATTCACATATGCGACACTGGGTACCCATCCTTCTGCTGACCCTCGCCGTGCTTCTGGGAAGTGCGGGAGAGGGGTGGAGTGCTGATTTCCAGGGATGCGGTTGCCAAATTGTAGGTCTTGAACCAATGTAAGAAACCAATGGGGAGATAATCATGGAAACGAAACAATACATTTTGTCTGGTGCGAAGATTATTGCTGCGCTGACCGTCGTCGGCGCCGTAGCAAGTACTGCCAACGCGGCAGATCCGAAACGGGGTGGAACACTAACGATCGTGGACACGGCCAATCCCCGCCACTTCAACGCCGCCGTTCAATCTGGCGTCGCCACCATGGTGCCGGGTGCGCAACTGTTCGCGACGCTGCTGCGGCTCGATGGGCAATTCAAAACCCATCCTTATCTGGCGACGGATTGGAAAGTTTCCGACGACGGCTTATCGGTCACGCTGAACTTGAGAAAAGGCGCGAAATTCCACGATGGTCATGACATTACATCAGCCGACGTGGCTTTTTCATTGAAGGCGAACCGCGACAATCACCCATTCAAGGCGATGTTCGCGCCATTGAAGGATGTGGAAACCCCGACCCCCCATCAGGTAATCTTGCGTCTAAGTCAAGCACACCCGGCGCTATCTCTGGCCTTGACTGCACCATTGTCAGCTATCATTCCCAAGCATGTTTATGGCGATGGCCAGAACATCAAGAAGCATCCTCGCAACACCAAGGATGTGGTTGGTTCCGGCCCCTTCAGACTTACGGCGTTCAAACGGCGCGAACACATCATCATGGAGCGCAATGACAACTATTTCATGGAAGGGCCTTTCCTGGACAAGATCGTCCTGCAGAACTTCGGTCAGGTGGCCAGCCAGATCATCGCCATGGAGCAGGGCAAGGCCGACATGATGCATTGGAGCAGTTCGAGCAGAACCTTGGCGAGGTTGAGAAAATCCAATAACCTGACCGTGACCTCGGACCATTATGTGGCCATCGGCCCAAACAACTGGATTGCCTTCAATCTGAAACAGAAGCAGCTTTCTGACGTGCGGGTGCGCCAAGCCATCGCCTATGCAGTCGACCGTAATTTTGTCACCAAGGCGCTGCACGGCGGCTTCTCCAAGCCCTCCACCGGCCCCATTGTGCCCGGCACGCCTTATTACACGGCGGACGTTGAGCATTATGATCTTGATCTCGCCAAGGCCAATAAGATCCTCGACGACGCCGGCTACAAAAAGGGTGGCGATGGTATGCGTTTCACCCTCAAGGTGGATTATCTGCCAGCGGCGGCTATCGACGAGAACCAAAAAGCAGTTGCCGAATACCTGAAGCCCGCATTGAAGAAGATCGGCATCAACGTGATCGTCAGGGTTTCACCGGACTTCCCCACCTGGGCCAACTATGTACGGAACTGGGACTTCGATATGACCATGGATGTACCCTTCAACTGGGGCGATCCCGTGATCGGCGTGCATCGGACCTATCTGAGCAATAACATCAAGAAGGGCGTGATCTGGTCGAATACCCAGAACTATGCCAACTCGGAAGTGGACGCCATTCTGGCCAAGGCCGGCGTGGAATTGGACCAGGCCAAGCGCAAGAACCACTATGTCAAGTTCCAGAAGATTCTGGCTCGGGATCTGCCGGTCTATCCGGTCAACGTGATCGCCTATCACTCGGTCTTCAACAACAAGACCGTCAGCGGCGTTCCGGATACCGTATGGGGCACGGCCCATCCCCTGGACCGGATCTACAAGCTGAAGTAGGGGCAACGGATAAAACGCTTTCCCGGCGGGCCGGGGGCTGAGCGATCGCTCATGCTCCCGGCCCGGTCAGCGCATCACAGGCTGCAACATGGCCAATTTTTCCATTATCGTCGTCAAACGGTTGACCAATGCCGCGGCGTTGATATTGGCCGTTGTCATTCTGAACTTCCTTCTGATCCACATTGCGCCCGGTGACATTGTCGACACCATCGCCGGCGAAATGGGCGGCATCAGCCCGGAACTGATCGCCAAGATCCGAGCAGACTATGGCCTGGATAAGCCTCTCTACGAGCAGTTGGCACTTTATGTATTGAAGATCTTGCAAGGCGATTTGGGCTATTCCTTTTTTTATGATGAACCGGTCGTCGATTTGATATGGAATGCGCTGCCCCAGACCCTATTGCTGGTCATCACCGCATTATCACTCGCGCTCGTGATCGGGACAATTTGTGGCGTCATCGCGGCGCGCCGGCCAAATGGCGCCTTTAGCCATTTCATCACCGTACTTGCGTTGGTCGGCTTTTCCGCTCCAGTTTTCTGGACGGGGATCATGTTTCTGATCGCCTTCGCCTCCTTCATCCCCCTGTTTCCACCCGCCGGCATGGTCGACCCAGGTCTAGAACCGGGCAGCCTCGATTATTATCTCAACGTACTCCATCACATGGTCCTGCCGGTGGTCACCCTGGCTTTGATCTATCTGGCGTTTTACAGCCGGCTTTCGCGGGCCAGCATGCTGGATGTCCTGGGTTCGGACTATATTCGCACGGCACGGGCCAAGGGTTTGAGCGACCGTGTCGTGGTTTATAAGCACGCCTTGCGTAACGCCTTGATTCCCATCGTCACCATCGCCGGCCTGCAATTTGCACACATTTTGTCCGGCGCGGTGTTAGTAGAGGCAGTGTTCACCTGGCCCGGCCTCGGCACACTGGCTCTGGAGGCAATTTTGCGCCGCGACGGACCGACCATTCTTGGCATTCTGTTCTTCTCGTCGATAGTAGTGGTGATTTTCAATCTTCTGACCGACCTGACTTACAATTTGATCGACCCGCGCATTCGCATCGGCAGCAAGGAATAATGGGTAGGGCGGGATGCCATGAGCGAACAAGTCAATAGCCAAATCCAGGACGCCTCGGAATCGTTCGAAGCGGAGTTCAAAATCCCCGAAATCAAGCACCCCTTGCGCGAGGCGGCCCGCATGTTCGCACGCAACAAAGCGGCGGTCGGTGGTTTGTTCCTGTTGCTCGGAATTCTCATTCTGACCCTGGTGGCGCCATTCTTCTACACGGTCGATCCTTTTGATCTAGTTTGGGCGCCGTTGTCCCCGCCCGGAACCGAAAACGCCCCGTTTGGCACAGATTATCTGGGTCGAGACATCCTGGCCGGTATCGTGCATGGCGGCAGCGCGACGTTGGCGGTTGGGGCTTCGGCGGCATTGTTGGCAGTGATCATCGGATTGTCGATCGGGTCCCTGGCCGGTTATTATGGCGGCTGGGTCGACGAAGTGTTGATGCGCATCACAGAGTTTTTTCAAGTCCTGCCTACGCTGCTGTTCGCCATGGTTATCGTGGCATTGTTCAGGCCATCGATCGCGACCGTCGCTTTTGCCATCGGCGTGGTCAGTTGGACGGCGGTGGCCCGGCTGGCGCGTTCAGAATTCCTGCGCATCCGCTCGCTTGACTACATCAAGGCAGCGCGGTCTATAAGTTCTTCCAACCGGCGCATTATCTGGCTGGTGATCCTGCCCAACGCCATGCCGCCCCTGGTGGTGCAGGCAACACTTGCAGTTGGCGGTGCGATCCTATTCGAGGCGGGGTTGAGCTTCCTTGGCCTGTCCGATCCCAACGTCATGAGCTGGGGTTTTATGATCGGGTCAAGCCGTGATTATCTGATGGATGCTTGGTGGACTGTCACAATTCCTGGAATTTTCATATTCCTGACTGTTCTAGCCGTCAGCCTGATCGGCGATGGTTTGAACGACGCCACTAATCCGAAGCTGAGGGAGCGATAGTCAATGACCGAGCCCCTGCTTAGAATCGAAGATCTCCGGGTTGAATTCGACACGCGCGACGGTGTCGCGACAGTGATCGACGGCCTCGACATCTCTCTCTACCCCGGTGAAATTTTAGGCATTGTCGGTGAAAGCGGTTGCGGCAAAAGCATGACCGCTTTGTCTATTATGCGCCTTGTTCCAATGCCGCCTGGACGGATCGCCAAGGGTACGATCCTGCTAGATGGCGAGGATCTATTGCAGGTCAGCGAGAAGCGCATGCGCAACGTGCGGGGCAATGCAATTTCAATGATTTTCCAGGAGCCGATGACCAGCCTGAACCCGGTATTTTCGGTTGGCGATCAGATTGCCGAAACCATTCTGCTGCATGAAGGCGGCAGCAAACGCGCGGCCTGGCAGAGAGCAGTTGAAATGCTTGACGCAGTTGGCATCCCTGCACCGAAAGTCCGGGCCCGGGAGTATCCCCATCAGATGTCCGGCGGCATGAGGCAGCGAGTAATGATCGCCATGGCCCTGGCCTGCCAGCCCAGAGTGTTGATCGCGGATGAGCCGACCACCGCTCTGGACGTGACCGTACAGGCGCAGATCTTTGATCTATTAAAGGACCTACAGAAAAAGACCGGCGCCGTGGTAGTGCTGATCACCCATGACATGGGCGCCATCGCGGAGATGGCCCATCGGGTGGTGGTGATGTACGCGGGCCGCAAAGTGGAAGACGGCCCGGTCGATGAAATTCTTACCAATCCAAAGCACCCCTATACCTCCGGTTTGATCGGCTGCGTGCCGCATCTAAGCCCCGACCCCAGCGAGGAGAGATTGCCGCTTATGGATATTCCTGGCGTTGTGCCGCCGATGACAAGGCTGGGACAGGGCTGCCCCTTCGCGCCACGCTGCTCGGAGGCTCTAGACAAATGCAGATCGGAAATTCCAGCACAGTCCGTTGTCGGCGAAAACCACAGGGTTTCCTGCTGGCTAATCGAAAACGGCGGACCCTGACATGACCGAAGAGATAATGCTGTCTATTGAGAACTTGAAAGTCCATTTTCCGATCAAGACACGCAGCTTTTCGGCGCCCAAGTCCTTCGTTCATGCCGTTGACGGTATCGATCTGAAAATAGCCAAAGGCAAGACGTTCGGTATTGTTGGTGAAAGCGGATCGGGGAAAACCACTACGGCACTTGCCGTCATGCGTCTGGTGCCCATCACCTCTGGGGCTATAACATTAGGTGATCAACGCCTGGATGGGTTGATAGGCGAGGAATTACGCCGGGCCAGACGGCATATGCAGATCATCTTCCAAGATCCATACTCCTCTCTCAACCCCCGTGTCCGTGCCGGCGCGATCGTGCGCGAGCCCATGGACTTGATGGATGTGGGAAGAAAATCCGAGCGTGAAGACCGTGTAGCTGAATTGTTCCGACAGGTTGGCTTGCATCCCGAACAACAGGGGCTGTTTCCTCACCAATTTTCCGGCGGGCAGCGCCAGCGCATCGGCGTGGCACGGGCCTTGGCCTCACAACCGGATCTGGTAGTTTGCGACGAACCAGTCTCGGCTCTGGATGTGGCAATTCAGGCACAAATCATCAATCTATTGCGCAAACTTCAGGCTGAATTGGGACTTACCTACCTCTTTATTTCCCATGATTTGGGGGTGGTGCAATATATCTGCGACGATATCGCCGTGATGTATCTGGGCAAAGTCGTGGAAATGGGCGACCGCATCTCTTTGTTCAAGGGGCCTTTGCATCCTTATACCTGGGCGCTTTTATCGGCGGTGCCCTCGGCTGACCCGGCGTTGAGGGACCGAACGGATCAAATCCGTCTGCAAGGTGATCCGCCCAGCCCGATCGATCCGCCGCCTGGTTGCGGCTTCGCCTCCCGTTGTCCATTCGCTCAGGCACTTTGCACGAAGGAAGCGCCGCCGCTCCGGTCCATAAGGACCAGTCATTCGGTGGCCTGCCATTTGGTCAGTGATAACGGAGCCCCACCGCAGCGGCAAATATAGAACACTCTTGCTCTCAAGGAGTAGACGATGCGACTTGTCCTGGCCATGATGCGGCACGAGACCAATACTTTTTCACCGCTGCCGACACCCTTGCGTTCATTCGGACCAAAATCCGGTCAATCGGCCGTTGAGGTTTATCGCGGTACCAATAATCCCCTTGCGGCATTTCTCGATATTGCCGAACGGGAAGGTGCGGAATACGCCGTTCCCATGATCGCCAACGCCAATCCATCGGGCGCTGTGGACAGCGCGGCGTTCGAGGAGATGGCGGACCGCATCTGTGATGCCGTGCGGGCTGGATGTGACGGCGTCATGCTGGATTTGCATGGCGCCATGGTGACGCAGGAATTTGATGACGGCGAAGACGAGTTGCTGCGCCGCATCCGTGCCATCGCGGACGAGATGCCAATTGCCGTGGCCTTGGATTTCCACACCAACCTAACTGCCAGCATGGTCGGCAATGCGACCGTTATCACCGGTTATCGCACCTATCCCCACATCGACATGGGAGAGACGGGCCGGCGCGCCGGCGAAACATTGATCGGTGCAATGCGGGGCGAGGTACAGCCCATGATGTTGTGGCATTCCCTGCTCATGCTGACCCATATGTTGTGCCAAACGCCCCATGACCAGCCTATGAAGGACATCATGGATCGGGCCATGGCGGCAGAGGCGGCCGAGGCAGTGCTGAACGCTTCGGTCTTTGGCGGCTTCCCCTTGGCGGATATTCCTCATGTGGGATTGAGCGCGGTAGTCGTGGGCGATGGCGACGCCGCGAAAGCTGGCGGCCTGTTGGATGAGTTGATGGAACAAGCATGGGATCGGCGTGCGGATTTTGTATTTGAAATTGAACCTATCGAAACTTCGCTGGCTCGTGCACGGGAACTAGACGATGGACTGGTGATCCTGGTCGATCATGGAGACAATTGTGGGGCCGGCGGACCGCAGGACAACATGAATGTTCTTGAACAGGTATTGAACCTGGGCCTGGAAGATGTTGCGGCGGGACCGATCTGGGACCCGGGCAGCGTGGCCCAAATGCTCGACGCCGGCGTGGGCGCCCAGGTCACGTTGCTATTGGGCGGCAAAACCGACAGCCCGGCCATGGATTTGCTCGGACGGCCCATTTCGGTCTCGGGCACGGTGCGCTGCATCACCGATGGCCGCTTTGTTGTAACCGGGCCCATGGCTACGGGCAGCCGCATGAATATGGGCCGAACGGCCGTGCTGCGCGTCGGCTCTATTGACATCGTGATTTCCGAACGCCGCCATGAACCGTTCGATACGGGCTGTTTCACCCATGCCGGTATTGATCCAGCAGCCAAACGCTATGTATTGATCAAATCGCGGCAGCATTTCCGGGCCGGCTTTGACCCCATTGCCAAGCACGTGGTTTTAGTTGCCGGACCTGGTGTCTGCAGTTCCAACTATGAGGCGTTCGGCTTCAAGAATCTGCGCCGGCCAATATATCCCTTGGATATAGATACATCTCGAAATGCATGAGTTCTTGTTTTTCTGCGAAGATTTCTAGTGCTCCAAGACTCTGACGCATGCTGAAACCACTTTGCAGTTCTGGTTATCCAATGACCTCTCGGGTCGGCTCTGGGTCATTTTCGACCGTCGTAAAATTTTCGGGCAATGCTCGAGGCTGGGTGAACAGCAGAAGTCGCGGTTTTGGGCCGTAACCCTCGAAGAGTGCCATAATCCGACTGTTAGATTTTCCTAATGCATGGCACCTGGACGCCGGCGGGTGGGAGCCGGCTACAAACATCCGAAAGGTCTTCGCCGGCACCTCTCGGGGCTTAGCGGTGGCGATGCTTGTCCGGTTATCAAAATCCTTTTCGCGAGAGCCAGAATGTGCTGGAAAGAGGCATTAGACAAGTGAGAAAGCTTCGGCACAGACCGGGTTGCTGATCCATGAAAAGAACGAAATCCATTATCGATTAACGCCGAAGGGCCTACCGGTACTATTTGATTGGCCTCGTGGGTTTGCGCGATCCCGAAACCCCAATCAACTGTACTGGGCGGAGGATCGTCTGTCCGGCTTGGGGTTCGTCATAGCATTAGACGGGAACATCAGATCCTATATCCATGAGTTCGATGACCGGACTGTCTATGCCGACCCACGCAGTCTCGACAGCATCGATTTCAAGGTTTTTTTGGAATCCGGTTAGTGATAGGTCCAATTATTCGAGGCCGGAAAGGTCTTTCAAGGTTCTGGATCGCTGGAAACACAATATTAGGGCCAAGTATGAAGACCGTGTTTTTAGCCAAAAAACGGCGATAGGTGTCCTCGAAACCTCTTTCTGCGATCAGCCCTTGGGGAACGGCTACCGCAATTACGCCATGTCCGCTTATGCCCCAGTAGCGGGCGCTATATTAGGCAATGCTAAGAGTCGGATTTTGACCTATCGCGAGTATCACAGACGAACACGATCTAAGAAAATGATCGATCTCTCCTGGCCTTATCGCGGTCCTTTTCCTCCTGGGCAACTACACCAACCTGATGACCGAACGCCACCAGGGCTGACTTGTAGTAACTAATTATTATCACTCTAATTGGAGAACATTGAGCATGCCTTGTTCTAAAATAGATTGCGCGCTTGCCGATTCGCCCTAAAATATCCTGTGTTATGCCCAAAACAAACAAATGAACATAGAAACAGGGGATCAAGAAAAATGGCCGATACGGAATGGTACTGGAAGGGACGTTATCTCGAATATTGCAGCTGCGATGTGGGCTGCCCCTGCGAAAATATGGCCCCCCCGACACAAGGGCATTGTGATGGTGTCATCGGCTTTCAAATTGACGAGGGCCATTACGGCGATGTCAACATGGATGGCGTCATGGTCGCCGCGACATACTTCTTTCCACGCGCTATTCATCACGGTGGCGGCCACATGCAGCCCATTCTTCGACCGGAAACGACTGAAGAACAGATAGCTGCGGTATTCGCCATCATGGGCGGTGAAGGACAGCCCGTGGGTTCCATGTTTCAGATCTTTTCAGTTATAGTCGAAACCATCCATGAGCCACAATTCGCACCCATTGAGTTTGAGTGGAACATCAACAAGCGACTGGGCCGGATCCATGTTCCCGATATTGTTACGGCAACCACGGCACCCATCCGCAATCCGGTGACGGATGAAGAGGTGGAAGTACGCACGGTTCTGCCCAATGGCTGGGTCTTTTACGAGGCACAGGTCGCCTCGGGTACAGCCAAAGGCACGGGCGATATCAAGTTCGACTATAGCCAGCGACATAGCTCGCTCGCGACCTTTGCCTTCAACAATAATGGCATGGCCCATTCCTACGAAGAGGCCAAGGAATTGTACGGTTTGGACGCCATGCGCTAAATCGCAAAGAATATGGCAGCGCTCTCATAATTGGGGCGTTACCGGCTTTGCAAACAAAAGATAGCCATCATGGAACGCATATTGATACGGGACCGGGCCCTGGTCTTCATCGCCCTGGCTGGCTTAAGCATCCTTTCGTGGATCTATTTGGCTGTCTTGGCCAAAAACATGTCCCAAGGCGACATGAGCCTAATGGGCATGGCTGTGATGGCAACAGGGTCCATGCAAGCGACGATGGGCGCATGGACCACAACCACCTTTGCCCTGATGGCGGTAATGTGGTTCGTCATGATGGTGGGTATGATGGTGCCCTCCGCAGCCCCCATGATACTGCTGTTCGCCACCGTCACCCGCAAACAGGCACAGGATAAAAACCCCAGCCTGCGCATCGCTATCTTCGCCGGCGCCTATCTATTCGTCTGGGCGTTGTTCAGCATTGCCGCCACATTAGCCCAATGGGCGCTGACCGAGGCGGCCCTGGTGTCTCCCATGATGATAGGCACCTCGAAGTGGCTAACCATTGTTTTATTAGGGGCCTGCGGTATCTATCAACTGACTCCATTGAAACAGGCCTGCCTGGGCAAATGCCGCTCTCCCTTGGGCTTCCTTATGACCGGTTGGCTGCCGGGTGATCTCGGTGCCTTGAAGATGGGGCTATCTCATGGCGCCTATTGTCTGGGCTGTTGTTGGCTGTTAATGGGTCTGCTGTTTGTGGGCGGTGTTATGAACCTGTTATGGGTCGCGTTGATCGCCATTTTAGTCCTGGGGGAAAAGGTTCTGCCGCATGGGGATCTATTTGGCAAATTCGGCGGCGTCGCAATGCTGGCGGTGGCCGTCTATATGATTCTACCGACAACCTCCGCTTAGACATCCGGCATGCC
>PCBT01000017.1 GCA_002731375.1 Rhodospirillaceae bacterium
CTTGGTTTGCGATGTCAGATCCCTTTTGCGCCGTCGACCGCCTTAAGATCGAGAGCATCCTAGAGGGACGCACCGACGGCGACGTCGCTGCCTATTCGATCAACGGGCGCTCACTAACCAAATTGGCCATTCCCGATTTGATGATGTGGCGAGATAGATACCGCGCCGAGGGTCTGCGTGAGTTGCATCGTGAACGGGCGCTGAATGGGACTGCTACCGGCTCAACGGTGCTTGCGAGGTTCTGATGGGTATACTTGACAGGTTTCGCCGCAAGACATCGCCGCCTAAACGGCGCGGTTATGCCGGAGTAAATACCAGCCGCCTGTTTGCCGACTTTTCTACTATGACGAGGTCGTCGGACGCCGAGTTAAAACCGGCCTTGCGGGTGCTACGAAATCGCTGCCGCGAACTGGCCAGAAATGACGAATATGTCCGCCGCTATTTAGGGCTTCTGAAGACCAATGTGGTCGGCCCCTACGGGGTCAATGTTCAGGCTAAAGCGCGCAACGCTGACGGCAGTCTCGATGCCCCCGGCAACAAGATTGTCGAGAACGCTTGGAAGGCCTGGGGGCAGCGTGGCAACTGCACTGTTGACGGTCGCCTTTCTTGGGTCGATGCCCAGCGGTTGTTTGTTGAGACCCTCGCCAGGGACGGTGAGGCCATTATACGTTTTATCTATAATTTCAATAATATAGACAGTTTGGCTATTGAATTCGTTGAAGCTGATATTCTCGATGAAGAACTGAACTGGCAGGTTGGCATGCCGGTCTTGGCACAAAGCGTTTCAATGCCTCAAATGAAAAAGGGCGGCATTAACAATCAAGGCTGCGGCCGGGGCAACAACAGGAACAGCGCCAGCCCAAAAAGGGCGGTCAGCACACATAGAAGGAAGGCGCGGCGGTAATCACCATCGGTGTCGCGCAGGTAACCTACCACCGCCGGGCCCCAGGCGCCGAGGATGCCCGCGCCACCGAAGATGAATCCACCGATGGCTCCGGCATGGGCCCGGCCGAACAGATCCCCCACCAGGGCCGGGAACAGCGATGCCACGCCGCCGTAGAAGAAGCCGAAGGCTGCCGCACCGAAATAGAGCGAGACCTTGCCCGTTGCAGTGGCAAAGATCATGAGCGCCAGCAGCTGTACGCTCAGCGCCAGCAACATCGTCTGCTTGCGGCCTATCCGATCGGATAGGGCACCCAGGGTGATGCTGCCCAACAGGGCGAACAAACCCATGACACCGATCGCCAGGCCACCGCCCATGGCGGATAGGCCCAGATCGCGGGCAAACACCGGCACGTGCACGAATGGCACCGTCACCGTCAGTAGGGTCACTGCGAAGGCAAGCAAGAGCAGCCACAGCGAAAGCGTGCGCCGCGCCTCAGGCAAGGTCCAGCCGCCGCCTTCATCAGCCACCTCCGCACCGCTTAGGGTCTGGCCCGAGGTCGTCGTCGCCGCGCCATCGGGCAGCAAGCCCATCAATTCCGGGTTTCGCACCATGAAGCGTGCGGTGATTGTGATCAGTACGAACAGGCCGATGCCCAGGGTGAGCAGGCCAACCCGCCAATCCGTCTGTACGATGATGTACGAAGCCAACACGGGTACCGCTAGAATGCCGCAACTGGCGCCACATGACGCCACGCCCAGGGCCAGGCCGCGCCGCTGATGAAACCAACGCACCACTGTCATGTTGCAGGGAATATAGGCGGTGCTCATACCCAGGGCGGCGATAATGCCATAAAAGATATAGAGCTGCCACTGCGCCGACATCTGGCTGGTCGCTATGATGCCTAGGCCCAGCAGTAACCCACCCAAGCCGATCACCCTCCGCGGCCCCAGGTTGTCGGTCAGCCGCCCACTGATCAGGCTGAAGCCGGTGTAGACCATGCTGTATACCGAGAACGCGCCGCCCAGGCTGGCCCGCTGCCAGCCCAATTCATCCACCATCGGTGGCACGAAGACGCCGAAGGAATACTGCACGCCATAGGCCAGAAATAGTACAAAGAAGGCGCAGCCGACGACGATCCAGCCATAGAATGGCATCTTCACGCTATGCCACCGCCACGACCGCTAGTCTCTGGCCAGCGGGCAATGAGGACGGTCGAACAGTCGCAGGAGATATTCCCGCAAGCCGTCCATGCCATCCAGCAGGTTCTGGCGGCGACCCCAGTTTATGGTCCAACCAGCGATGATATCGGTAGCGGTAAAACGGTTTTCAACCAGATAATCTCGGTGCATCAGCACATCATTCAAGACCAAGGCCGCCCGTCTGGCCATCATCGAATTTTGCTCGAAGCCCGCTTCGATGCGCTGTTCGGGCGGCAGAACAAAGGTGTTAACTGCGGTATTCCACAACCATGCCTCCATCTCGGTCAGAACAAAGGAGGTCCACTGGTCATGCTGTGCACGCCCCCAACTGCCGGGTGTGGCAATCAGGTCGACACCCGTTGCATGATCCGCCAGATATGTACAGATCGCCGTTGACTCGAACAACGATTGACCGTCGATCACCGCCACCGGCAGTTTGCCCAGCGGCTGCAGCGCCCTGACCTCGTCGCTCCCAACCAGCTTGGGCCTGGCCACCGACGTGAAGGCGATGCCTGCTTCCAATAATATCCAGCGGCAACGCGCGGAACGTGAGGTGCCGGCCTCGTACAATGTTATGTCCATAACCTTCCCCTCTGTTGGAATTAAGAACTTGTTTTGCCCCGCCTGAACAAGACCATAGCATTCTCCTAGAACGTGCGATCAGGAAATCACATGAATTTGACAGGTCATCTAGCGTCCCGTACGATTTTGCTAATTGCGAAAGGGATCGGCAAAGTTTCTCCATCGTCGGCTGGCGCTGCGGCCGGCTTTTTCTTGGCGGCAGGGAGCCGAAATTGTCAGTCTTGGGCAACGACAGATGAACGACGCCAGACCCTTCGACGGCATTCGTGTGGCCGAGTTTGGTCAATTCATTGCCGTGCCTTTTTGCGGTCAATTGATGGCCGACGGTGGCGCGGAGGTGATCAAGATCGAGGCACCTGGTGGCGATCCGACGCGCCGCTTCAATCCACTGGCGCCGGGGGAATCGCGCATTTTCCTATCGCGCAATCGCGGCAAACATTCGCTGCCCCTGCGGATTAGCAATCCCGGCGCGCGCCCGGTGATCGATCGCCTACTGAGCTGGGCCGACGTGGTGTTGATCAATTTCCGTCCCGGCCTGGAGAAGGAGCTGGGCCTGGAACCGCATGAGCTTCTGGCAGCACACCCGCGGTTAGTAATCGCCTCGGTCACCGCCTTCGGCAAGCAGGGGCCGGACGCCGGCCTGGCCGGGATGGACATCGTGCTGCAAGCGCGCAGCGGCCTGATGGCTGCCAACGGCCGGACGATCGATGGCCGCCCGGCCTCGGGCGATCCGGTCAGCGCCGATTACATGTGTGCGATGTGCCTATCCTTCGGTGTCGCCTCGGCGCTATTGCGACGCGAACGCACGGGCAAGGGCGCCATCGTCGATGTCTCGCTGATGCAGGCGGCGATGACCCTGGCCAACAATCAACTGGTGCGCTCCGAACATCAGGACCGCCCGGACCACGAGGCGGCGCTTCAGAAGCTGGCGGAACAGCGGGCGGCCCATGCATCCTATCAGGAACAGGCTGCGGCGATCCCCAATCCGCGCTATCCGTCGATGTTGGCGATCTATTTCCGTACCTTTGAGACCGCCGATCGGGCCATAGCGGTAGCCTGTGGCAGCCAATCCCTGCGCGTGAAATTCGCAGCAGCGCTAGGCATCGAGGACAAGGGCCTGTCCCGGACATCGCTGCAGGAGCCCCATTGGGAGGGCTATTACGCTGCCTTGAAACAGCAGGTTGAGGCCATCGTGCGGCGCGATTCAGCGGAAACCTGGATCGCCCGCTTGAATGATGCTGGCGTGCCTGTTTCGGCCGTACATTTTCCGCTCGAACTGTTCGACGATCCGCACGCCCATGCCAATAACATGTTTCACGACATGGCCCACCCGGCTGCCGGCACCGTGCGGGTATTAGGCCCGCCCGTGGCAATGAACCGAGATGGTTTTCAGCCCAGTCAGCCGACGCCGACGTTCGGTAGTGAGACCGACCGTATTCTACAGGACCTCGGATTCGATGCGGCGGCGATCGAGGGCTTGGTCAGCGATGGAATCGTGCGCCGAGAACTACTGCCGCCGGGCGAGGAGCCATAGCAAGGGCGCTGATGTCAGACACGAAGATCACCGCGACGCTTATCAGCTTTTGCTTTATTCGCCAATCACGAAGCCGCGCGCTTGGTCTAGCCGGACGGCATGTTCATCCCGGGCCGTCGGGTCGCCGTAGCCGCCACCGCCAGCCTCGCGCATGGTAATGCGGTCACCGGGAGAAAGTTCGATACGCGCTTTGGGATCAACCGGTTCACCATTCACTTCATAGCGACGCAAGCCGCCGTCGCCGCCGCCGGCTAAGCCCTTGGCGGGGAATTCCGTCCGCTGGCCCATCAGGGCCAATTCCAGGAGATGGCCGGTATCGTTGCGAAACACCACTTCCTGGCCGGGGCCGCCACGCCACTGCCCGGCGCCGCCGGTATTAGCAAGAATTTCGCGCCTCTCTATGGTCATCGAGGTGCGGTTCTCCCAAATCTCGGTCGGCATCACCGTCATGTTCGAGGGCGCCGGCGTCACGGCGCGCCCGTCTAGCCCCTGCATCGCGCCAAGTCCACCGGCTAGGAAGAACAGCGAGGTCACCTCTTCGCCATCGCGATGCCGGCCCTGCACACTGAACACGTTCATCATTGCCGCATCGGCCTGCACTTTGTCGGGTAGCGCCGGCGCCAGGGCGCCCATCAGCAACGGCACGATAAAATGCCCGACCGAGTGCCGCGCGCCGGTTGGCCAAGGCGGTTGGACGTTGAGGATACAATCTTCGGGTGCGCCGACAGCAATGGGTCGCATGGCGCCCTCGTTGTTCGGCAGGTCGGGGATGGTTAGGCACTTGATGACATAATTCGATTGGGCCCGGGTGTAACAGAACGGCACATTGATCGATGCGCGTACCGGGCCATCGGTGCCGGTAAAGTCGATGGCCACATCCGAGCCTGAGACCTCGACTGAACCGGCCAGCTTGATTGGCCGACCCGATCCCTCGACCGGGATGGCGTTGCAGTAAATGCCGTCCGGAATCTCGGCGATATGCGCCCGCATGGCCGCCTCGGACTGTGCATTGATACCGTCGGACAGACTTTCAAGTTCGGCCAGGCCATATTCCTGCATAAATTCCAGCAAGGCACGGCCGCCGACTTCGTTGCAAGCGACGTTGGCCATCAGATCGCCCACCGTCTGTTCGGGCACGCGCACGTTCATGGCGATCACCTCTAACAGCAGGTCGTTGTCGACGCCACCGTCGCGCAGCTTGCAGACCGGCAGGCGCAGACCTTCGTGGTAGACCTCGGTACAGTCCGAGGCGATGCCCTTGCCGCCGATGTCCGGCAGGTGGGTAACGCTCATGGTGAAACCGACCAGTCGCTGGTCGCGGAACACTGGCCGCATCACGTTGATGTCGAACAGGTGCCCAGTGCCCATCCATGGATCGTTAGTGATGATCACATCGCCGGGCTTGAGCGTTTCAGCCGGGTAGACCCGCAGCATATGCGCAATAGTCTGTGGCGCCGTGCCGGTGAATGAAGGCACGGAATAGCTGCCCTGGGTCAGCAGCCGGGCGTTGGCGTCGAAGATCATGCACGATAGGTCGTAGCCCTCGCGCACGTTCATCGAGAACGAAGTGCGCACCAGCGACAGCACGAGTTCGTCGGCGATTGCAACCAGACGGTCCCAGAGGATTTTCAGGCTTATCGGGTCGTAGTGGGTCATGACGCCTCATCCCCCTGCGCAAGCGTAGCCACCAGATTGCCATATGCGTCAACCTCTATCCAATCGTTCGGACCTAGCACGGTGGTCGCCTCGTCTTCCTGGATCAATGCCGGGCCAACGATCCGGCGACCGGCTGCCAGGGCATAGCGATCGATCACTGGGCATGGTCCGAATGCCTTGGTATCGTCGCGATAGGCTCGCACCGTCCGAAGCGTTTCCGCACCCTCCCTAGCACCGGAAAACGGCCGGTATCGCTCCGCAAAATCCGGCCTGGGTCCGCTCGCCTCGATTTTCCAATTAACGATCTCGACCGCCGCATCTATTGGCGTCGCGGCAAACACCTCGGCGTAGGTTTGCAGAAACAGGGAGGTGAGGTCGCCGACGGAGCACGCCGCCGGTAGCCGTACTTCAACCTCGTGGCCCTGGCCGCAGAAGCGCATATCCAGCCGCCGTTCAGTGACGATCTCTTCGGCTGCGACGCCGGCTTCACACAACAAATCGCGGGCCTGGCTTTCCACCGGCGCGAAACCGTTTTCCAGCCCCGCCTGATCCAGCGCGTCCAACCGAATCCGGCCTGAAAGTAAGGTGGCGTAGGAAATTGGCGTCGTCAGCAAGCCGATCGCCGACATCACGCCGGCACCGACCGGAAAGATGACCTTGGGGATGCGTAGCTTGCGCGCCACCCGGATTGCATGCGCCGGGCCGGAGCCGCCAAAGGCGATCATCGCGCAGCGACGATAGTCGAACCCGATTTCGGAGGCATGCACCCGGAATGCACGCGCCACATCTTCGTTGATCACCTCGTGAATGCCCCAGGCGGCTCGGCCGGTCTCCACATCCAAGGGCTTGGCCACACCGCCATCAATGACCTGCAGGGCGGCACCGGCATCCAGTGCCATCCGGCCGCCCAGGAAGGCATCCGGCACTAGATAGCCCAGCGCCAAGTTGGCGTCGGTCAGCGTCGCCCGCCCACCGCCTTGACCATAGCAGGCCGGTCCCGGGTCGGCCCCGGCGCTACGCGGCCCCACTGCCAAAAGGCCATGTGCGTCGATCTCGGCAATCGAGCCGCCGCCGGCACCAATCTCGATCATGTCGATCACCGGGATGCGCAGCGGTAAGCCGCTGCCCGGCTTGAACTCGTGCTCGCGGGCCACCTCGAACTCGTAGCGCCGCAATGGCCTGCCGTCGCGGATCAGTGCGCCCTTGGCCGTAGTCCCACCCATGTCGAAGGACAACAGATTAGCCTCGCCAATACGCTCGCCGAGAAACGCCGCCATCAAGGCTCCGGCGGCGGGGCCGGATTCGATCAGTCGCGCCGGTAGGCGCCGCGCAATGCCAGGCGTGACCACGCCCCCCGATGCCGTCATCACCAACAGGTGGCCGGTAAAGCCCATGTCGGCTAGACCGGTTTCCAGCTGGTCAAGATATCGGTCGGTTAGCGGTCGCACATAGGCATTCACCGTTGTGGTCGACCAACGCTCGTATTCGCGCATGAACGGCAGCATCTCGGACGACGTAGTGATCCGCAATTCAGGGAACCGCCGTGCAACAATATCGCGGGCGCAATCCTCATGCGTGGGATTGGCGTAGGAGTGCAGGAAACAGATGGCCAGTGCCTCGATCCCGTACCGCTCAACCAGGTGCACCGCTGCCCGCTCGACTTCCGCCTCGTCGAGCGGCACTTCAACCTGGCCGTCGAACATCACCCGTTCGGCAATTTCTGCCCGTTGGTTGCGGGGCACCACCGGCTCGGCAAACTGCAGGCGTAGGTCGAACAAATCGTAGCGGCGCTCCATGGCGATATCGAGGACATCGCGGAAGCCCTTGCTGACCAGCATGCCGGTGATCGCGCCGCGACGTTCGATCACCGCGTTGGTCACCAGCGTCGTGCCATGCGCAAGCGTAGCGATATCGCTGACTGCCACACCGGTCTGGCGCAACAGACCAGCCAGTCCGTCGATCACGCATTCCGAGGGATCACTGGGTGTGGTCAACTGCTTATGCACGGTTAAGGCGCCGGTGGCGTCATCCACGAGGGCGAAGTCCGTAAACGTCCCGCCGATATCAACGCCGAGCCTATGCACTGTTGTCGCCTCCCGCAAGCACCGCCCGGAAGGCGGCCAACGTTTTGGCTACCACCGTTGCGGTGACTTCGTGATGGGTCACCAAACGCAGACAGCGACCGAACGGCAGCGCCAGGATGTCCTGCTCGGCTAGCGCAGCGGCCAGTGGCTCGACCTCCATCACTGTCGGCCGGACCAACACGATGTTGCTTTCGGCAGGGGCGTCAAAGGCTAGCCCGGTGATAGCCGCCAAGCCATCGGCCAATTGCCTGGCATGCCGGTGGTCCTCTTCCAACCGGTCTATCATGGTCTCCAAGGCGACGATACCGGCGGCGGCCGGAATCCCGGCCGGCCGCCAGCCGCCACCGAACATCTGCTGCACCCGCACGGCTTCGGCGATCAAAGCCTTCGGCCCAGCCAGGATAGCGCCCAGCGGTGCACCCAACCCTTTGTTTAGGCTGAAAGAGATACTGTCGGCCAGGGCCGCCAGATCACTGGCTGGCCGAGCCAAGGCGATAGCGGCGTTAAAGATTCGAGAGCCATCCAGATGCACCGGTACGGCCCGCGCCCGCGCTAGTTCCGTAATCGCTGCCATCTGCTCATAGGTGAGGACACGGCCGCCCGAACAGACATGGGTGTTCTCCTGCAAGACCATCGCTATGCGGGCTCGCTGCGCGTCGTCCGGCACAAGTGCGGCGGCCTCGGAGGTGACGACGTGCGCGTCCGCCTCTGTCAGGAAGTTCTCGCCTGGGCGGCAGTGCAGATGGATGGCGATCTGGTTCGCCATGGTGCAGGTCGGCACGTACAGGGCATCCGCCTTGCCCAAGGTCTCTGCCGCCAGCCGCTCGAGGCGGGCCACCGTCTGATCCTCGCGCAGGCCGAAGCCGGTCGGACGATTGGCAGCTTCCGCCATTGCCTCGACCATTTTTGCCGTCGGGCGAGCAACGAAATCCGAACGTAGGTCGATCGCCATCTGTCTGTCTTGTTCCTGCCTTGACATAACGAAAGTGTAGCGCATGCTCGATCTATTCTGAACCATCAAACCGCACCGGTTTTCGTCGACTGTTCCCTCTGCTAAACGCTCGTGCCATCCTGTCAACAAGCACACCCAGATAGCGGCAGAGGAGGCCGAAGCGATGATCTATGAATTGCGTACCTACACCATGAAACCCGGCGGCGCGGCCATCGCGGCGACCCATTCGGGCAGCGTTGGCCGCGATGTGCGCGGCGACACCTACGGCAAGCTGGAAGGCTATTGGCTGACCGAGGTCGGACCGCTGAACCAGGTGATGCATCTGTGGAGCTACAGCGATCTCAACGAACGGGCCCAACTGCGCGCCGAACTGTCGAAGAACGAACGCTGGAACAACGAATATCTACCCGAACTGCGCGGACTGCTAGTGCGCCAGGATGTGCGTCTGCTGAATTGCATCGTCGAACCAAAGGCCCCCGAAAGCAGCGCCAATTTGTATGAGTTCCGCAATTATCGCTTACGACCTGGCGCGCTGAAAACTTGGACTGGCCATTTCACCGAGATCCTACCAGTGCGGGAGAAATATTCCCGCATCGTCGGTCTGTGGAGCACCGAGGCCGGACAACCGAACGAGGTCTGCCACATCTGGGCTTATTCCAGCTTCGAAGCGCGCATGGAGATCCGCGGCCAGGTGGCCCAGGACCCCGAATGGCAAGCCTTTCTGGGCAAGGCTAGCGACTTGATCGAGGAGATGCATTCGACGCTGATGGTGCCGTCGGGCCATTCACCGCTGCAATAACCGGTGCTTGCTCTAAATCACCCCGTCGTCGCGTAGTTTGGCAACGGCATCCGGTCGCAATTCCAACCAGCGGCCCAGCACGTCCTCGGCATGCTCGCCCAGAAGGGGTGCTGGCGCGAGCTTCGGCGGCGCGCCGTCATGGCGTACGGGCCAGCCGGGCATCTTGAAATCACCGTTGCTCGGATGGGGCATGGTCTGCATGATGCCGCGTCTCTCGAAGTCAGGATCGTCCTGAAGTTCCTGAGTATCCAGTACCGCGCCGGCGGGGATGCCGGCGCCGCCGATCAGGCGCATTGCCTCATGCTTGTCGTACTGGCGCGTCCATTGCGCGATCATCTCGTCGATCTCGTCTTCCCGCTCGGCCCGTACGGCACCGGTGGCATAGTCGTCATTGCCGATCAGGTCTTCACGGCCGATCAACTCCAACAGACGTTGCCAATGCAGCGGGTTGGCCCGGCTGGTGTAGATGTATACATAATCGTTGGGCCCGCCGGGTTTGCAGGGATAGATGCCGCAGGGTGGATTGGTGCCCGATAATAGCTTGGCCCCGGCCCGGGGCGCGGCTATACCGGTGGCTGCCTGGCTGGCGAAGGCGACGCGGATGTAATGCAGCATGGCATCCTGCATGGCCAATTGCAGACGTTCGCCCTGGTTCGTGCTCTTGCGCCGGTACAAAGCACCCAGGATGGATATGGCCAGCAACATACCGGTGCCGGTATCGCCGACGGTGGTACCAGGCTTGACCGGCGGTTGATCCGGTTCGCCGGTAATGCTCATTAGACCGCCACAGGCCTGGGCGATCATGTCGAAGGCCAGGTTGTTCTCATAAGGGCTACCTTCGCCGAAACCCTTGACCTGGGCATAGATAAGGGATGGGTTAACCGCCTTGATCACGTCATAGCCCAAGCCTAGCCGCTCGATGGCGCCAGGAGCGAAGTTCTCGATCATCACGTCCGCCGCACCTGCCATCTGCTTGACCAACTCCACGCCGGCGGGTTCCTTTAGGTTCACCGTGACCGATTTCTTGGAAGCATTAAACAGCAGGAAGTACCATGAATCATTGCCCTCGGGCATAGCGAAGGCGTGACGGCCGGGATCACCACCCTTGGGGTTTTCTACCTTCACCACCTCGGCACCCAACCAAGCCAGGGCCTCGGTGCAAGATGGGCCGGCCTCGAACTGGGTCAAATCCAGGACCCGCACCCCATCCAGGCAGCCCGCACCAATGCCTTCCATACTCATCTCTTCTCACTCCTGTCGATTGATCTTCCGGCTCCATCTTGCCAGGACTGGCACGGATGCAAAGAGGAATTTCAGCGGCGTGCCCGCAAAGTAGCGATTTCCACCACCACCACAAGGTAGTTCGGGTGGCGCAGCCAGCGGTAGGGACCGGTCTGAACTAGCGGCACCCCGGGCACGGTGATGATTCGCGTAGTCCAGTATTCGCCCAGACTGGCCAGCACCCACAGCCGGCCCAGCTGCAGCAGCACGAAGACACCCAGCCACCACCAGTTGATCGCCGTGGCCGGGCCGATGGCCAGCGCCCACGCGCAGCAGATGGCTTGTGCCCCAAGGTCGGTTGTCGTCAAAGCCCTGTCATCCGCCGAACACAATGAAGCGGTAATCGCGCGGGGCATCATAGATGGACGAATGTTCGAACTCTGGCGAAGTCCCAAGGGAACCTTTTCAGCGACGCTTACCCACGCGGACAACGGCATGACGTGCCTCATCGCCTCTGGAACCTCATTGCACCCGGTCGGTCCGGTTCTGAAGGCCCCGGCTCTGTGATGCAGACCAAAGCCGACATCGCGGCTGGGGTAGGGGGCGCGGCAGCGGCCACTTGGCTGACCTGGGCGGTCTCGACGCAATGCTGGCGGTGGCCGTCGCTGGATTAACCATCTGCCTCCTCCTGATCCGCATTGGATTGGCGATGAGAGAATGGCGGCGCAAATAGCTGCCTTCTATGAACCCCATAGGCG
>PCBT01000018.1 GCA_002731375.1 Rhodospirillaceae bacterium
CCCCATTGCCGAGGTCATAGGCTGGTCCTTCAACGAACGGAAGGTGCGTCGAAGCCCAGTTGCTCAGCTCTTGGCAGAGCCGTTGGATGAACCGTCAACTCGTATTCCCAGAATTGGCTTGCTGCATGCCGATCTCGATGCATCCGACGGGCATTACGCGCCCATCCGACAGGCAGAACTCGATAACACCGGCTACGATGCTTGGCTTCTTGGTCACATTCACAAGCCTTCACTCGACGGCCTGGTTGCGGCGGGGAGTTCCCGGCCATGTGGCTATCTCGGATCGCTGGTTGGGCTCGACCCATCTGAAACAGGCCCACACGGTCCTTGGCTTCTGAGGGTGCCCGATAGCGGCCCGCTGCGCATGACGCAGGTGCCGCTCGCGCCGCTGCGATGGGAACACATCTCGGTCTCGGTAGAGGGGCTCGAGCACGTAGAGGATGTACCTGATCGATTAATGGACGAGGCCACAAACATTGCTCAGCAAGTCACCAAGTCGGGTCCTGCGCCGCGCGCGCTCGGTTTGCGTGTTCGCCTGACAGGGGCAAGCCCCCAATATGAGAAAATCCGCCAGGCGATTGGCGCCGGCGCATGGAACGGTTTGGGACGCAACGTCGACGGGACCACGGTTTTCTTCAACAAGATCATCGACACCATGGAACTGTCGCTGGATCTCGTGGAGATTGCCAAGGGAGACGACCCGCCCGCCTTGATGGCGCGACGGCTCTTGAGCCTTGAGCACAACGATGACCAGTCGAGGGAATTGCTCGAGAAGGCGCGCGCTGAGCTGAGCAATATCGCCCGCGAAGACCGCTGGTCGCCCCTTCAGGATCATCGTAACGCGGCCGACCCTCTCTCCGAAGATGCCCTGCGCGAGCTTCTCCACCGATCCGGGAAGGCAGCCCTGAACGCCATGCTCTCCGGCACTTCGCAGGTTGATCCGTCGTGAAGCTCAAACGTCTTGCCATTAATCGGCTGCCTGGGATCAACCCACCATTCGAGATCCAAGCGGCAGGTGCCGGGTTCCACGTCGTTGTCGGGCCTAACGGCATCGGCAAATCGAGCCTTTGCCGCGCGGTTGAGAGCCTGTACTGGGACGACCGTGGATCGCCCCAAAAAACCTCGATAAATGGCGAGTTCGAGTTGGATGGTGAAGCCTGGTGGGGGGAACGAGAGGGCTCACGTGTGCGATGGCAACGCAGCGGCGAGGACAGTAAGCCGCCCAATCTGCCAGCATCCCATAATCACCGCTATTTTTTTCTGCATCTGCGAGATCTGATCGATCCGTCGTCGGACGGCACGCAAGACATTGCCTCTGAGATCCGGCGCCAGATGTCTGGTGGGTTCGATCTGGATCGTATCGCGGCTGACTTGTTCGGTGGCGTGAGCGCACAGCATGTCCGCCGCGAGCGGAGCGATTTTAACAAGGCATCGGAAGATGTGCGAAATGCGGAAGGAACGCAGTTGGGCCTTCAGCGGCGTGCGGATCAGCTGGATATCCTCAGCGAGCAACTCGCCGCGGCAGAATCCGGCGCGCGCCGTCTCATATTAGTCGAACGCGCCCTCGAGCTTACCGGACGCCTTCAGGAGAACTCAGCCATTGCGGAGGAGATCGCTATCCTGCCGCAGGGGGTGGCGAAACTTGCCGGCAATGAGCTCGAGCAGATCGAGCGGTTCCAGGATCAGATTGCCGGGTTGAACGAGCGAGGCCGTAACTGGGAGGCACAGCTTGACGCTGCACGCAAGACCAAACAGGCCACACGCCTGTCGGCGCCTCTGGATCAGGCAGAACTGTCTATCTTGCGAGAGAATGCAAACGCGGTGGGCCGGTTGGAACTCGAACTACAGGCAGCAAGAGACAAGCGTAGCGAGTGTCTAACGGCTGTAGCGGTATCCCTGAAGGCGCTAGGCGGCGGCGAGGTTGATGAGACCGGTCTGACCCTGCCTGACAATCACCAGCTGTTCGAATTCCTGCGCGACGCCGAAGGGCACAGAGCTGAAATCAGTGCCATAGAGAAGGAACTGGGTGTCCTCGCCTATATCGAGAAACCGGGAGCCGAGCAAAGTGCGCTAGACGACATGCGCCGCGCGGGCGATATGTTGCGCGCGTGGCTGCGCGCGCCAGAGCTGCAAGCACCAGCACTGCCGCGTCCGGCGTGGATCCTAGGCGGCGTGGGCGTCGTCGCTGTCGGTCTTGGTCTGGCCGCCTTGGTTGACCCGCTGTTTGCGGCTCTGGCGGCCTTTGGCGCCGGGCTCGCCGTGCCGGCCTTGCTGCGGGGCCGTGGGCAACCCCATGGCGGCACACGGGACGCCGCACAGCAAGCGTTCGCGAGGCTCGGCATTGCAGAACCCGAAGCATGGGATATTGCTTCCGTCGATGCGCGATTACGCAGCCTAGAGGACGACATATCCCGCATGGTGCGAGCGCGAGATCGTGATGTGGAGCGGCAAAAACTCAACAGTCGATTGGAAGGCTTGTCCAAGGACGGAAAAGTACTTGATGAGAGACGTCGGGAGCTGGCGGATAGTTTACGGCTCGATGAGATCCCGCCCGACGCGGAGCTTGTCGAAACGGTACGCTCGCTCGCTCAATTGGCCACGGCTCGCGAGAATGACGAACGCGCCCGTAGCAAAGTCGAGACCCTCGAGACCCGGTATACAGCACTGCTATCCGGGCTCGCCGACGTATTCGAACGCCATGGTGAGGCGCAGCCGGCAGACGCCACAGAGACGGCGGCCTACCTCGATAGTCTCATCTATCGCGATGCGGGGTTGGCTGGGGCGCTTTCCGACGAGCAAGGTGCAATCTCCGGATTGGAACAGGTTTCAGACGATCGCAGCGCGTATCTCAGTTCGATAGAGCGAATCTATTCAGAAGTCAGCCTGGACGATGGCGATTTGCAAGGGCTCACGCTGCTGCTGAACTCATTGCCGAGTTATCGCGACAGGAAGGAAAAGGGAACGAGGCTTGAAGGGCAGATTGAACTCGATAGGGCCGAGCTTGCGAAGGCTGGCGAAGCCGAGCTCGCCGAGTGCGACGGACCGATGCTCGAACGGCTACAAGGCGACCTTACTCAGACGGCGAGTAAAGCGGCCGGTTTGCGCGACGAGATCGCCGAGATCAATGCTCAGGTGAAGGAGGCTCAACGCGGTAGCAATGTACAAGACTTCATTGCTGTGCGTGATGAAGCCCGAATGAAACTGTCAGACTGCCGCGACGAAGTGCTTTTCGCAAAGGCCGGAAAATTTCTCATTGATGCGGCCGAGGCAGAATATGAGCAAACGCAGATGCCTCATGTGTTCCAGCGTGCGCGTAGTCACTTGTCTGCCTTTACCCGTCACGGCTATGAACTTCATTTGGGCAAAGACACCACGTCACCGGGATTGCTGGCGATCGAAACGAGCAGCGGAGAAAGACGAAACCTGGATGAACTTTCGGACGGTACGCGAGCGCAGTTATTGCTGGCCGCACGTCTCGCTTTCGCCGAGGAAGTGGAGCAGGGTGGNATACTTCCGCTGTTTCTCGATGAGGCGCTCGATCAGAGTGACCCTGCCCGTTTCGAAGCCATCGTGCGCAGTCTCGGCCAAATNGCGAAGGATCAGGATCGCCAGATCTTCTATCTCACCAGCGACCCGGTGGATGTCGATCGCATCGGCAACGCGCTTGCCGAAGAGGGGTGCGACATAGCGGCCACGATCGATGTCGGCTTGATCCGCCGGAATGCCGCAAGCTTTAGCGGCCCCACCGCGCTTTGTGTTGAGCCAAGACCTGAGATTCCGTTGCCCGGCGAAATGTCAGCCGAGGACTATGGTATCGTTTTGGGGGTGCCNGCATTCTTGCCGGGAGCCGGNCATGAGCCNCAGCACGTCTTCTATGTCCTATCGGACGCGCTTGACCAACTGCGCGACTTCCTCGCGGCCGGAATCGAGCGTGTCGGTCAATGGCGGACNGCCTCCGATACCGGGCTCGCCGAGCAGCTGTGCGCAGGCTCGCTCTCTGCGCAGGAGGTTACCGCCCGCGTGGCTTTGCTCGGGCATTTCTGCGCGCTATGGAAGCAGGGGAGAGGCCGGTCTGTCGATCGTGACACACTCGAGCAGAGCGGCGCTGTAAGTGGCACCTTCATCGACAAGATAACGGCGGCTAACGATGAGCTTGGTGGGGACGCGGAAAGACTTCTCGCGTCCCTTGATGCCAAGAATGATACCCGGCTGAAGGGGTTCAGGCGAAACAACCGTGATAGCCTTGAAAGCTATCTCAGGAGCGAAGGTTATCTCGATGACCAACCGNNGCTGAGCGAGAGCGAGTTACGGCTTCAGGCCATGGCNACGCCGGCCGCGAACACCCTNCCNAGAGACAGCGCCGGAGATNTGTTACATCGTNTGTGGACTTGGGCNACACGGTCTTCANNCGCATAGAAGACGNNGATGGGGATGTGTGCGNNCCTAGCAAACCTCCNTTNANAAATACCCGCCAAAGAGGGACCATCCAATGACAATCGTCAGAGCATCCGTCNTCCAGGCCGCGCCCATCGCCTTCGATCGCACNAGGACACTTGANAAAGTGCGCNCCCTGGCCGCCGATGCGGCCAGCCAAGACGCCNAACTGGCATTGTTTCCGGAAGCCTTCGTTTCNGCCTATCCCAAGGGCCTGGATTTCGGTGCNCGGATCGGCATGCGCTCGCCCGAAGGCCGCGACGACTTCCGTCGCTATTATGACAGCGCCGTCGATGTTCCCGGGCCGGATGTGGATTTCCTAGGGTCTATCGCCCGGGAAAACGACCTGCATCTCGTCATCGGTGTGATCGAACGCGATGGCGGTACTCTTTATTGCACCGTTTTGTTCTTCGCACCCGACGGAGAATATCTTGGCAAGCACCGCAAGCTCATGCCGACGGCGCTTGAGCGCTTGGTCTGGGGCTACGGCGATGGTTCGACCCTGCCTGTCTTCGATACGGATTTGGGAAAACTGGGAGCAGTCATTTGCTGGGAAAACTATATGCCGATGATGCGCATGGCCATGTACAACAAAGGTATCCAAATTTACTGTGCCCCGACGGCCGACGATCGGGACACCTGGATTGCAACCATGCAGCATGTCGCCATGGAAGGCCGTTGTTTTGTCCTGTCTTGCAATCAACGCACGCTACGCAGCGACTTTCCTGCAGACTACGACGCCATTCAGGGTGATGATCCGAACACCGTGCTCTCGCGGGGAGGGAGCTGTATCGTCAACCCCCTGGGGCAAATTCTCGCCGGTCCCGATTTCGAGNCCGAGACGATCCTNAGCGCCGACCTGGATANNGGGGACATCGCCCGAGGNAAGTACGACTTCGATGTAACCGGCCACTANGCACGGCCCGACATTTTNCAGCTCAGCGTCAACGAAAGAGCGACACCGGCGGTAACCACAAACGCCCCGGCCGTCAGCGGGGATGAATACGAGACTTTTGACGACGGGCAATAGGNCGNTTTTNCCCCTACGGTNCGGCTAGAGCATATTTATACTNNCCGCCTTNAACCTTTTGTTCTTTCGATGCTGGATCAACCGAACGGTTTCCAAAGTAAAATTAGCTTTGGCAGTACAGTGAGTGCTGCCAAAAACGCGATGAGCATTGCCGACGCGACTAGCACACCAAAATAGATAGTGGGGATGAAGTTTGAAAGGACCAAGATAGAGAAGCCAAAAATTATGGTCATGGCCGTATAGAACACCGCTTTGCCGATATTGGAATGACAAACATGCAAGGTATCCACATAACTGTGAGTAAGTGCATACTCTTCTCTGAAGCGATAGATATAGTGAATACCATTATCCACTGCGATACCGATGGTGATGGCAGCGATCGTGATGGTCATCATATCCATGGGGATTTCCGCCCACCCCATTACCCCCAAAACCACCGCAGCACCTAGCAGGTTTGGCAGAATGCCGATAATTGCCAAGGTGACTGACCGGAACAACACCAGGAACATTATCGCGATCCCCAGCATCACTACACCTATGGTTTTGATCTGAGACTTGAATAGACTCTGCAACATGTTGTTATAGAGAACCAGTAGTCCACTCACGATCACTTCCTGCTCCTCAAATCCGAGCTTCTCTCCTAAATCACGGTGTACTGTCTCGAGCAACTCATTGCGACGTAAATTCGGTTTTGAATCCAATACACGTGCAAAAATCCGTGCCTCATTGTCATCGATGGAGACATAAGGGTCGATGAGCGTCTTTTTTACATCGGGGGGAATTTTGGTGTACAGGATTGCCAGCTCGAATGCGCCCAATTCCTCTTCGGCGATGCCTTCCGCAACCCGCACCGGAGACACGAGCGAAAGCACCTTGCCGATTTCGGGAAGTCCGTCGAGGTAGTCGTGTACTTTTTTGATGAGTTCGACCTTGTAGGCGGTAAACCAATACTCCGGTAACTTGGCGTTTTTTGCGAATTCACGCTCCATTTCCGCGTACTCAAGCTCCATTTGTATCTCTTCCTCGCTCAACCCCTCGAGGTCCTCTGGGGTCGGGAAGTAGTCGGAGCCATCGTCGTCGAGATCATCTCCAAAATTTATCAGTATTTCCAGTGGAGTAGTGCCGCCAAGGTTCTCATCAATGTGCTTGAGACCTTGATAAATCTCGGTGTTGTCGCTGAAGTAGTTGATGAAACTGTTCTCCACACGCAACCGGGTTATTCCGGCTACACTCACGACGGTTAAAATTAGCGCCAACACCAGGATCTTGTTGCCCTGTATCTCGGTCATTCGGGCCAGATATTCAGGCAAAAGAAACCGGCCACTGTCGGAGGTGGGTTTGGACTCGGTTTTTCCCGTCACCATCAGCAACGTGGGGAACAGTAGAAACGAGGTGACAAATGTTACCGCCAAACCGGCGCTCATCATCCACCCGAAGTCAATGACCGGCTTGATTTCGCTCACGACCAGGGAACTAAAACCTATGATCGTAGTTAGCGCGGTATAAAGACAGGGTTTCACCATCTTATGCGTGGTAGTTTTGACCAGCGCTAATTGATCGTCACCAGGATGATCTCGATTGAGTTGTCGGTAACGCACGATCAAATGAATGTTCATAGAGATGGTAATGATTAGCATAAGAGCGAGGAAGTTTGATGAAATTACGGTGACCTTCCAACCCATCAAACCCAGTACACCTACCATGGATAACCCGGCATAAAAGCAACTGAGAAGTGGGAGCGCTATCCAGCGAAATTCTCGGAAGATAGCGGTGAGAATAATGACAAGAAATGCTAGAACACCACCGCCAAAGACGATCAAGTCGTTGCGTACAAATGTCACCATATCATCGGTAATCATCGGCAGGCCGCCGAGATATAAAACGCCATGCTGACGGTACGGCTTGATGATGTTCCTGATGTGTGCAACATCGAGGTGGCGTTGCTTATTCAACGCATCATGAGCCTGATCGAATTCAGCGTTGATGTGTTTCAGGGCATGCGCTTCTTTGACGGAGAGACCGCTATTTTGTTGTTTGGCCCGCAGCTCATTTCGAGATCGAAGTAAACTGTCGTACTGCTGCTCCTCGACTAATCCCAACAGTAATGCGGTGGTTCGACCATCTGCACTTATGATCAGTTCGCGGTAAATGGGGCTATTGAGAAGCTCGTCTTTGGCCTTGGCTCGATCGATCCCGGGTTTCTCCAGGCTTGGAATATCGTCGATCATTTCCGTGAACGGTGCGTCTGAAATGTTCAACAGGGGAGCGTCCAGTATCGTAAACACCGTGTCCACGCTGGTGATTTCCGCGAGTTCTTCACGGAGTTGCTTCAAAGAGGCTAAAGCCTGGTCCGAGAAGAGATCCTCATCGGGAGTGAACGTCACGACGAGCAAGTCGCCACTCGGATATCGCTCGTGGATTTTCCGGAACACCTTGAGGTCTACGTCGTCTTCCAGCAACAAGGAGTCGGCTGATGCGTCCAACTTGAAGTCTTTTGCGTGGTAGCCGAAAAAAACTAGAACCGAGAGCAGCACGACCAGGACTAACTTGGGATAGTGGAGCACCAGAGTGTCATAGGCCTGCACGGTACGAGACGACATGGAGTTTCCTCTTTGAGTAACGCTAATTCAACCGGGGGTACAACAGTGTCACCCAGCTCTGCTCCTTCGACGTAGAATGGTCCATTCTGCAGATTGGCTCGCCGCAAGTCCAACTTCGAGAATATCGTGCAGCCATGCCTCACTAGGCTCCAGACTCGTAACCAATAGCATATCGGAGCAACGAGACAGACGGCAGCGAGGAAACTCTGGGCGAGCCGGTCGTATCGGGTAGTGATCCTTTAGAAGTCCTTTATGCGCCCGAACATGCCCTCGATGGCATTGCGATCGCGATAGAGGACAGGCGAGAAGCAGTATTTCCGGCGCCCGTTCACCTTTGGCGGAATGTTAGCTGCCGCGCCTCGGGCCTCGATTTTGCGGCGCACCGCATCGCTGTCGTAGCCCTTGCCGCCGTGAACGAGGTCGCTGCCGAAGCGCTGAAGTGGTCTCGCAAGGCTGCCGAGCAGGGTCATGCAGGAACCCAGTACACCGCGTCGGAATCATGTACGCCAACGGCGAGGACGTTCCTGTAAATAACGTTAAGATTTGTGCGTGGTGATCACTTACCAAAGTGTAGGGCGAAGAGGCCGCGGCGAAGAATCTAGATTTAGTCAAAACATAAATGACCAGCGCCGACATATCCAAAGCCAAGCATTAGCCGCCGGTAGAGCCGGGGCAGCCAACGCTTTCACGACGCTGGCCGGCACGGTCGCGCTTGGCGATGAAATTCTCAATCTTGTCCTGGTCGAGGGGCAGGGCGAAGGCCACCGCAGAGCGTGCGCTGGGCAGCACGTATTCGAGAACGGTCGAGGGCGCCCCCGGCCAGGGTCTGGCGCATCGTGATACCCACCGCGCAGGCGCCGTAGTCCCTGACGATCTCCTTGACTTTGGTGGTGAGCCAGCGGCGGCGGAGCGGTAACTGACATGATTGTACCCCGTCAGCGCTTAGTGGACAGATTGGGTTGATTTCCTAAGGGAGTGTTTCTGTCTCATCTTCGTTCCCTTCGGTCACTACGATGAGACAGAAATCCTCCCTTATGCAATCCGACTAGTGTGTCCCATAGGCGCTGACGTCAAACACTTACGTTATTGGAAATACGAAAAGGCAGAATAACAGGTACCTATCACCGTTATGAGCGCCGCCGGCGGCGGCCGTAGAGCTCGATGTCGGAGTACGCCTCCTGGTCCGGCTCGTAGAGGGCGCGACGGGCGGGCGTCATCTCGGCCAAGCGGCGCTCACCCTCTTCCGGTGACACTGCCTCCAAGCTGCCGTCCGGGCTCTGCACCACAACGCCGCTCGACTGCAGCAGCTTGAGGCGGCGCTGGCGCTCCTCGGAGGTCGGGGCGCAGACCAGCATGCAGCTGCCGCAGGTCAGGTTNACGTCCTTGCCCGTATTCTCGTAAACCANCGGCTGGTGCAGCACGCCNCCGTCCAGCTCGGGCCGCCGCTTCCAGGCTTCGACCGCGTCCACCAGCACCCGGCGCAAATCNCCGTCCTGCTTGGGAATGGGAAAGCGNCCCGGCGACCANGTNGACCATTTGCCCGAGGGGTGCAGCCCGGAATAGCCGGCNCAGACATAGCCGCAGCGATTGTAGTGGCGGCGCCTNGCGTAAGTGAACGTGANGCCNCCCATGGTGACGCTCGCCATATCGCTCTTACCTTCGTGCAGAAAGGCCGAGGGGCAGGCGGCAGCGCACTCCATTTGCTCGCANTGGCANAAATTATCCTCNGCCGGCAGCGGCTCNGTGGGCTCGAGNTCNGCGGTGGTGACCGCCGTGGCCAGGCTGACCATGGCGCCGTNNTCGGGCGTCAGCACATTGCCCGAGAAGCCGAACCAGCCGACGCCACCGCGCACCGCCAGCATGCGATGCGACAGGTCGGGGCGCAGATGGCGGGGCTGAGACTCGGCGTCGTTGCGGTAGACCTCGTTCGACAGCACGCCCACCGAGGCGTAGCCGAAATGAGCGATGTAGCCAGCGATCTGCGCCGCGATGCCGCTAGCCATGGTGCCGGTGCGGCTGTAGTCGTCCTGATGGCCGGAACGGTCGCGCTTGGCAATGAAATCCTCGATCTTGTCCTGGTCGAGGGGCAGAGCGAAGGTCACCGCCGAGCAGGCGCCGGGCAGCACGTACTCGAGATCGGTCGAGGGCGGTCCCCCGGCCAGGGTCTCGCGCGTGGTGATACCAACCGCGCAGGCGCCGTAGTCCCTGGCGATCTCCTTGACCTTGGCGGTGAGCATCGCGTTGTCCATCAGACTGCCTGTGAATGACGGCCAGCGCCACGGCCGAGATAGGTGTCGAAGCAGGCTGCGACGGTGCGCACGTAGGGGCGGCCGAGCGATGTGATGTGCAGCGTGCCGCCCTTCCGGCTCACGAGCCCGTCGCGCTCGAGCTCGGCGAGGCCGTCCACATCAGCGAGCGCGGCATCCGGATCAACGTCATGCTGACGGCAAAGCGCCCGCACATCGGCGGCGAAATCACACATCAGACGCTCGATGATGGCACGGCAGGCGCGGTCCCGCGCGTCGAGCGCGATGCCGCGCTCGGTAGCAAACTCACCCGCCAACACGGCGTTGCGATAGGCGCGCATATCGCCGGTGTTCTGGGCATAGCCTTGCGGCAGGGCGCTGATCGCCGAGGCGCCAAAGCCTATCAGGGCGACGGCCGCATCATCGGTATAGCCCTGGAAATTGCGGTGCAGGCCGCCATCCTCAAGGTGCTTGGCCATGGCATCATCAGCGCGGGAAAAATGATCCATGCCGATGCGGCGATAGCCGTGGAATTCGAGCCGCCTTGCCGCGGTATCGGCCTGGGCGGCGCGCCCCTGCGGTCCTGCCAGCGCGGCTTCTTCTATCATTTGCTGATGCTTGCGCATCCACGGCACATGGGCGTAGCCGAACATGGCCACCCGGTCGGGCGCCAGGGCCACCGCCTGGTCCACCGTGCGTGCGATATCGGCCTCGGTCTGATGGGGCAGGCCGTACATCAAATCAAAATTGAGCGCTGCGACACCTGCCTGACGGAGCATGGTCACCGCATCGGCGACCATTTCCACCGGCTGGACACGGTTGATCGCCTGCTGCACCTCCTCGGTAAAGTCCTGTACCCCGAGACTGGCGCGGCTGACACCCTCGTGGCCCAGCCTGTCGGCCATCACCGGTGTTAAGGTGGTGGGATCTATCTCGATGGCGATCTCGGCCTCAGGCGTAATCGCGAAGTGCCCGCGCAGCGCCGCCATCAAATCCGCGAAGCTCTCTTCGCCGAGTTGTGTCGGCGTGCCGCCGCCGAAATGCACATGCGAGACCGGCATGTTGACGGGCAACGCCGCTACCGCGATCTCGATCTCGCGCACCAGCACATCTGCATAGGCAGCGATGCGCAGCGGATCGTTGGAGATCGTGGTGTGGCAGCCACAATACCAGCACAACCGGTCGCAAAAGGGCACATGGATATAGAGCGACAGCGGAGCCGTAGCGTCGAGCGCCTCCAGCCAGCCGCCAAAGGCCGCCCCGTCGACGCCGTCATGGAAATGCGGCGCGGTCGGATAGCTGGTGTAACGCGGCACGCGCGCGCTACCATATTTCGCGACAGAATCCACCATGCTTAGCTTATCCCTATTCCACGCCGTTGGCACCTTGATTGAGGTCAACCACCACTGCCGAGATGGCCGCGTCCCGATCGCCGCGCCGACTTCGCCGATAGATACACATGTTCGCATACC
>PCBT01000019.1 GCA_002731375.1 Rhodospirillaceae bacterium
TTTCTTGCAATCTCAATTACTTCAAATCGCCGAAAATCAGAGGCATGGCAACGCTGTCCAAGTGCTTAACAGACGGCAAAATAGCTTTTCAAACGAAAAAATACCGGCCGCGACGCGACCGGTATTCCTTTCGTTTCCGCTACAGGCCCGGGACTATCAGGCCGCAACGGTCGGGCCACTAGTTATTAACAGCGTCCTTGAGACCCTTGCCTGCCTTGAACTTCGGCTGCCTCGTCTCCGGTATTTGAATGCGCTCGCCAGTCCGGGGATTACGGCCGATACTGGCCTTACGGGTTGATACGCTGAAAGTGCCAAAGCCTACGAGGCGAACTTCACCTCCGTCTTTCAGTGCTGATGAGATTGTATTAAAGACGCCTTCCACCGCTTGAGATGCGTCAGCTTTTGATAAGCTGGCGGATGCAGCGACGGCGGCAATCAGATCATTCTTATTCACGTGCGCCCCCTTGTTACCCTGTTGTCACAATTTGTTTAAAATTAAACGGTTCAGACGAATGAAGTTTAGGCGCGCAATGACGCATGGTCAAAAGGAAAAACCGGGTCAAGCCCGGTTTTTCGCAAGATTAGTGATTGCAATCACGACCCAGTCGCCATTCAGCCGAACGGTATTTCCGCCGTTACCTCCACAAGGCCGCCCTGGCACTTGTCAACCCACTTAATGGGTGACGATACTTTCGGCATCCTTGGTCTCGGATACCTTGATTTCATCATCATCCTCGTCGTCCGGCCATTCGATAGCCACGGGGCGGGTTACCAGGGCATGCTCCATAACCTCATCTACGCTGGTAACGGGGATAATCTCCAACTCACCAGTGACATTATCAGGGATATCGGCAAGGTCTTTTTCATTTTCCTTCGGGATCAGCACGGTTTTAATACCGCCGCGCAATGACGCCAGCAATTTTTCCTTAAGGCCGCCAATGGGCAGAACCCGCCCGCGCAAAGTAATTTCGCCGGTCATGGCGATATCCCGGCGAATCGGAATGCGGCTCAAGGTAGAGACAATGGAAACGCACATGGCCACACCGGCGGACGGCCCGTCCTTTGGCGTCGCGCCTTCAGGCACATGGACATGTATATCACGCTTCTCGAACACCGTTGGCTTGATACCAAAGTCGATGCCACGAGACCGCACATACGAGGCGGCGGCCTGGATCGATTCCTGCATCACATCGCCCAACTTGCCAGTGTACTTCATATTGCCCTTGCCCGGCAGGACCAGGGATTCAATTGTCAGCAATTCACCGCCGACCTCTGTCCAGGCCAGACCGGTGACGACACCGACCATATCCTCTGCCTCGATCTCGCCATAACGGAAACGCTTGATGCCGGCATATTTGCCCAGGTTACGGCGGTCGAGTTTCACCTTCTCAAAACTATTCTGAACAATATCGCGCACCGCCTTGCGGGCCAGACTTGCCAGTTCCCGTTCCAGATTACGGACACCGGCTTCCCTGGTGTAATAGCGGATCAAATCGCGTAGGGCACCGTCGGAAATCGACCATTCACCATCCTTCAAACCAGAATTTTTCAACACTTTGGCAATAAGATGACGCCGGGCGATTTCGACCTTTTCATCCTCGGTGTATCCCGAAATACGGATCACTTCCATCCGGTCAAGGAGCGGTTGCGGCAAGCGCAGGGTATTGGCCGTCGTCACGAACATTACGTCGGATAGATCGTAATCGACCTCCAGATAATGGTCGTTGAAGGTATTGTTCTGTTCCGGGTCCAGCACTTCCAACAGGGCGGAGGCGGGGTCTCCCCTGAAATCAGCACCCATTTTGTCGATTTCATCCAACAGATAAAGAGGATTGCTGCGCTTGGCCTTTTTCATCCCCTGCAGGATCTTGCCGGGCATGGAGCCGATATATGTTCTGCGGTGCCCACGGATTTCCGCCTCGTCCCGCACGCCGCCCAGGGACATGCGGACAAATTCGCGCCCTGTAGCCCGGCCGATCGATTTACCCAGTGAGGTTTTGCCGACACCGGGGGGGCCAACCAGGCAAAGGATGGCGCCCTTGACCTTGTTTGTGCGCTGTTGCACAGCCAAGTATTCCAGGATCCGCTCCTTAACCTTTTCGAGACCATAGTGATCCTCGTCCAGGACTTTTTGTGCATGATCAAGATCCTTGGAGATACGGGACCGTTTCTTCCATGGGATCGACAGCATCCAATCGAGGTAGTTGCGCACGACGGTCGCTTCCGCCGACATGGGCGACATGTTCCGCAGCTTTTTCAATTCCGCCGTGGCTTTTTCACGTGCTTCCTTGGTGAGCTTGGTTTCCTTGATCTTGTCTTCTAGTTCCTGTAGTTCGTCGCGCCCGTCCTCGGTCTCGCCCAGCTCCTTCTGTATCGCCTTCATCTGTTCGTTCAGATAATATTCACGCTGGGTCTTTTCCATCTGCCGCTTGACCCGGCTGCGAATTTTGCGTTCCACCTGCATGACGCCGATTTCGGCTTCCATCAAGGAAAAAACCCGCTCCAACCGCTCCTGCACCGAGGCTATTTCCAACAAATCCTGCTTTTCGGGAATCTTCAGTGCCAAGTGCGAGGCGACCGTATCAGCAAGTTTCGAGGGCTCTTCAATCTGATTGACGGAGACCAGCACCTCGGGCGGAATTTTGCGGTTCAGCTTAACGTATTGCTCGAATTGATTGGTGACCGTGCGGGCCAATGCCTCGACATCCTCACCTTCTTCGCCGGTCTCGCCGACCAGCTCGCCATGGGCCTCGAAAAATTCCTTGTTCTGAGTATAGGACGCGATCCGCGCCCGGGCGCCGCCTTCCACCAGGACCTTTACCGTGCCGTCAGGTAGCTTCAGCAATTGCAGAACCGAGGCCACGGTTCCAACCTGATAAATATCGTCTGGATCAGGATCATCCTGGGTAGCATTCTTTTGCGTCACCAGGAGGATCTGCTTGTCGTCGCGCATGACGTCTTCAAGCGCGCGCACCGATTTTTCACGGCCAACAAACAGCGGCACGATCATATGAGGAAACACCACAATGTCCCGCAGCGGTAAAACCGGGTAGGTGGCAATCTTGGAAAAATCGTTCATGCTTAAACCTTATACCTGCTTAGCCGAATAAAATTGGGCCATACTATGTAGGTTGGACATCACCAGAATAACGTAAGTAATAACCGTCCCCGGAGGGTCGTATGGTTAATACCCAACCGTATTAGAGATGGCGGTTGCGCTTGCAAAGGTCAAGGGTTGGGAACCTGTAAACCTTGTTTCGCCGCCACGATGAACAGGCCGGATGCAAATCCGACATTGTCCGCGACACCACCTATGCCCCGGTACCCACGTCTTCCTGACGGTCGGCGTAGATGTACAGCGGCTGCGCCCGTCCTTCAACGACTTCGCCATTGATCACGACCTCTTCTGCCCCCTCCTCGGATGGCAGGTCATACATGGTATCGAGCAAGATACTCTCCATGATTGAACGCAGGCCGCGGGCGCCGGTTTTTCTGCTGATCGCCTTACGAGCAATGGCATGCAGGGCATCCTCGGAAAACGCCAGCTTGGTGTCTTCCATCTCGAACAGGCGCTGGTATTGCTTGACCAGGGCGTTTTTCGGTGCCGTCAGGATTTGCACCAAGGCATCCTCGTCCAGATCCTCCAAGGTGGCGACCACGGGCAGGCGGCCAACGAATTCCGGTATCAGGCCGAATTTCAATAGATCCTCGGGCTCGACCTCGCGCAGAATTTCGCCGGTCATGCGGTCGTCGGGATCACGCACATCGGCGCCAAAGCCAATCGAAGTGCCTTGGCCACGGTTGGCTATCAATTTTTCCAGGCCGGCAAAAGCACCGCCACAGATGAAGAGAATATTCGTGGTATCCACTTGCAGGAATTCCTGCTGCGGATGCTTGCGTCCACCCTGTGGCGGTACGGACGCCACGGTGCCCTCCATGATCTTCAACAATGCCTGCTGCACGCCCTCGCCCGAGACATCGCGGGTGATCGAGGGGTTGTCCGATTTGCGGCTGATCTTATCAACCTCGTCAATGTAGACGATGCCGCGTTGGGCCCGTTCCACATTATAGTCAGCCGCCTGCAACAGCTTCAGAATTATGTTTTCGACGTCCTCGCCCACATAGCCCGCTTCGGTCAATGTCGTTGCATCGGCCATGGTGAAGGGAACGTCAATAATGCGGGCCAAAGTCTGGGCCAGCAGGGTCTTGCCGCAACCAGTGGGCCCGGCAAGCAAGATATTTGATTTCGCGATTTCGACGTCGTTGCTTTTGGTGCCATGGTTCAGGCGCTTGTAGTGGTTATGCACCGCCACCGCGAGCACCCTCTTGGCATGCCTCTGCCCGATCACATAGTCATCGAGAACATCGCAAATTTCCTGAGGGGGCGGCACGCCGTCATCGGCCTTAACCAGGGTAGATTTATTCTCTTCGCGAATAATGTCCATGCACAGCTCTACGCATTCATCGCAGATGAATACGGTGGGGCCGGCAATCAGCTTGCGCACTTCATGTTGGCTCTTGCCGCAAAAGGAGCAATACAGCGTATTTTTGGAATCGCCGCCGCTAAGCTTCGTCATATTAACCCCTGCTCAACTTTGCCGTACGGATCGCAAATTCTTCCAATCCGGCGGCGTCAAAGACTTGGCCACATCCACGCTAACCATAAACCACGCCTACCAACGCAGTAACAGAGACCCGCTCGAGGGTCAATGCATGGTCATTTCGAGCCATGGACAAGGCCCTAATATGCCCATTTGTTTCTGAACATACTACCATATAGGACCAACATAACGGCCTTGCGATCAACAATTCGTTAAAGGCGTAGCAAGATTTACCGGTCGGTTGCGACAAACGCTAAATTCATGATTTTAACAAGTCTTTTTCAGGCTCCAGCCCTTATTTAGCCGTCACCGTCACCATTGATGGCAGCACCATCACCGCCATCGTCATCGGATACAATACGTTTTTGCACCACATCGTCGATCAAGCCGAATTCCTTGGCCTTGTCCGCCGTTAGGAAGGTGTCACGGTCCATGGCCTTTTCGATGACCGTCAATTTCTGCCCCGTGTGCTCGACATAGATCTGGTTCAGGCGGGCCCGCAGTTCAATGATTTCCCGGGCCTGAATTTCGATATCTGTGGCCTGACCCTGAAAACCGCCGGAGGGTTGATGCACCATGATCCGGCTGTTTGGCAGACTATAGCGTTTACCTTCAGCACCGGCGGTCAATAGCAACGAACCCATGGAAGCCGCCTGCCCCGTGCATAGGGTCGAGACGTCCGGGCGGATGTAGCCCATGGTGTCATAAATCGCCAGGCCCGACGTCACCGCTCCGCCTGGCGAGTTGATGTACATATAGATATCCTTCTTGGGGTTTTCGGCCTCCAAAAACAGCAACTGCGCCGTTATCAAACTGGCCATGGTGTCATGTACCTGACCCACCACGAAGATGATGCGTTCCTTCAACAAGCGCGAATAAATGTCGTAAGAACGTTCACCCCGGTTGGTCTGCTCCACCACCATGGGCACCAGGGTATTCATATAGATATCGTTAGCGTCGCTCATCAGAGTTTCCCGCCTTGGCTACTGGTTATGTTTGCGAATCGCATTCTAGAGGGACTGTATCCTAGAAAATGTTTATTTATTTTCCGTATCTGCCGCCACGTCTTCCGCCGCGCCGTCCGCTTCGGCTTCACCTGCCCCACCCGACAAACCGCCCTCGGCCTCGTCCCCATCGGGATCAGCCAGCAACTCCTCGATGCTGACCTTGCTTTCGCTGACCTGAGCCATTTCCACAATGAAGTCGACAACCTTGTCTTCCATGATCGGCGCTTCCAATTGGGCCCGCATTTCCGGGTTTGATTGGTAGAACTCAAAGATCTGCTGTTCCTGACCGGCAAAGCGCTGGGCTTGCTCGGCCATGGCCCGGTTCACTTCGTCCTGATTGACGGTCAGGTTATTGCGCTGACCGACCTCGGACAGCAACAGACCCAAGCGAACCCGGCGAACAGCTATTTCACGGAATTCCGCTCGGGATTCCTCCTCGGGCTTCTCCATGTCTTCCACGGTCTTGTCCTGGCGCTTCAGATCCTCGACCACCTGGTTCCAAATCTGTTCGAACTCACCCTCCACCAATGACGGTGGCACCTCGAAATCGTGATTTTCCGCCAAGGCATCCAGCAGCACCCGCTTCAGCTTGGCGCGCGACAGATCCGCGTACTCTTTCTCGCTCTGCTCGCGCACGGCATCTTTCAACGCCGCCAGATTTTCCAGGCCCAGTTTCTCGGCCAGGGCATCGTCCACGGTCACCGGTAGCGGCACTTTCACCTCTTGTACGTTGACCTTGAATTCGGCCTTCTTGCCAGCCAGATGTTCGGCCTGGTATTCTTCGGGAAAAGTCACCTTTACAACAGTTTCATCGCCCTTCTTGACGCCGACCAACTTTTCCTCAAAACCGGGGATAAAGCTATTCGAGCCAAGCTCCAGGCTATGTCCTTCCGCCGCGCCGCCCTCGAACAGTTCGCCATCGACACTGCCTTCAAAGTCAATCATCACCGTATCGCCATCGTTGGCCGCCTGGCCCTCGTCGGCTTCAGTAAACTCCTTGAACTGCTGTGCCAAGGAATTCACCCGTTCGTCCAATTCCTCGTCACCAATTTCAGCGACTTTCCGCTCCAGTGTCAGGGTAGAGAAATCCATCGGTTCGAACTTGGGCATTACCTCGACTTCGATGGTGTATTCCAGATCCTTACCCTCATCGAACGAGACAACCTCAATCTTCGGCTGCATGGCCGGTTTCAGCTCGTTCTTTTCCAAGGTCTCGGTGGTGGCTTCGTTGACCGCCTGCTCCAGCACCTCACCCAAAAGCTGGCGGCCATAGGTCCGGCGCAAGATTTTCATGGGCACCTTGCCCGGACGGAAGCCCGGCATCTGCGCCTCTTTGCCAATCTCCGTCAACCGGTCTGTGACCTTGGCCTCCATATCGGCGGACGGCACCACGACTTTATATTCCCGCTTCAAGCCCTCAGACAGGGTTTCGCTAACCTGCATAAATTTTCCCAACTAATCTGTCAGTTCGGCCCCGATGGCCAATCCATTAAATAAGGCTGGGATTACCGCCAGCCTACTAAAATTTGGTGCGGGCGAAGGGACTCGAACCCCCACGACCGTTAAGTCACCAGGACCTAAACCTGGCGCGTCTACCAGTTCCGCCACGCCCGCAGTTGAGGCAAAATAACGCGCCCCCATCCCTGAGGGCGGCACTCTATAGCACAGAAGATTCTTCCTGCGAAGGCCGCATTCAGGCCTTTTTTCAGCCCCTATTTGCCACCCTTCGTCGCCATGTTGACCTTGGCAAGAACCTCCGGCGGCTCGATCTCCACTTCGAAATTCTCCAACACGGCAGAGGTCATGATATAGAAACCGATACACATGATCAGCTCGACCAATTCCTGATGGCTGAAAATGGCGGCGGCGGCTGAGAAGGTTTCGTCCGAGGCCTTGGTATTCTCAAACACTTCGTCGGTCAGGCGCAGCACGATCTTCTGGGTTTCGTCAAAGATCGGGTCTTCGGCGCCGACCTTCATGGCCTGGACCTTTTCCTCCGACATTCCCACATCGCGGCTGATCTGTTCATGCTGGAACACTTCGTAGGAAGCCCCGCACAGAATGCCCGCGCGGGTGATGGCTAGCTCTCTAAGAATAGGATCGATCTTGCTCTTGTACAACAAAGCTGTGGCCAAACGGGTATAGGCGCCGAACGCCGGCCCACCGTGGGCCAGGACCTTAAAAATATTCAGGGGCTGCATCTTGCCCAAAAGCTCCGCAGCTTCGGGAACCAGGCTCGGGTCGTCGGTCGTGGCGTAGGGTATGCGGGGCATGGCGTGTCCTCGTCCAGGTTTATGTTGTTGGCCTCATAAATCCCGCGCATGGCTTAGTTGCAACAACAAATTGCCATATGGCCCTGGTGACGCTCCCCTGTCCGTCGTTTATAATGGATTAGTGCAAGTACGGGAGACGAACATGACCCACGTGGCATCCGAAGCAGGGGCGGAACCTATGTTGCTGCGCCGGGAGCGAGGCAAAAATGGTAGCATTGTGCATTTGACCTTAAACCGGCCCATTGCCTTCAACAGCCTATCCAGCGGCCTGATGCGCTTGTTGCAAGACGAGATCGACGCCATCTCGGCTGATCCGGCGGCCCGTGTGGTCATTATCGAGGGTGCCGGCCGAGGTTTCTGTGCTGGTCATGATCTGAAAGAGGTTACCTCCCTTGAAACGGTAGAGGCGCGGCGGGCCTTGATGGCGCAATGCTGTGAATTGATGCTCTCGATCGTGCATTGCCCGAAACCTGTGATCGCCAAGGTACATGGCGTTGCCTCCGCCGCCGGCTGCCAGCTGGTCGCCAGCTGCGATCTGGCCGTTGCCGACCATGACACACGCTTCGCCACGCCTGGTGTGAATATCGGCCTGTTCTGCTCCACGCCCATGGTGGCCCTGGGGCGCAACGTGGGGCGAAAACATGCCATGGAGATGCTGTTGACGGGCGAGGCCATGGATGCGCCCACCGCCTATCGCTTCGGACTGATCAACCGTCATGTACCAAACGCGGAATTGGATGCGGCAGCCATGCATTTCGCCGAATTGATAGCCCAGAAATCCAGCTACACCCTGCGCGTGGGCAAAGAGGCCTTCTACCGCCAGCAGGATATGGAGTTGGCGGATGCCTACAAAATGGCGGCAGAGGTTATGGTCGAGAACATGCTGGCCGATGATGCCTTGGAAGGCATGACCGCTTTTATAGAAAAACGTATACCCGTATGGAGTGACCGCTGATGAATACGGACGTCATGGACGACTTGAACTACAGCGACACGTTGTTGCGCCATATCCTCTCCACCGTGCGCACCATAGCTTTGGTCGGGGCCAGTGGCGATTGGAAGCGGCCCAGTTTTTTTGCCATGAAATATTTGCAACGTCGCGGTTATCGGGTCATCCCGGTCAATCCGGGCCGTGCCGGCAGTAAAATCCTAGGCGAGACGGTTTATGCCAGCCTGGCCGATATACCGGGCGAAATCGACATGGTGGATGTCTTCCGCGCGTCCGAAGCCGCCCTTGGCGTGGCGGAAGAAGCGGTCGCGCTTAAGGAGCAGAAGGACATCAAGGTGCTATGGCTGCAACTTGGTATCCGCAACGATGCCGCCGCTGAATTGGCGGAGGCCGCCGGCATTCAGGTAATCATGGACCGCTGCCCGAAGATCGAATTCGCCCGCCTGTCCGGTGAACTATCGTGGAGCGGCATCAATACCGGCATTATCACCTCCAAGGTACTGAAGGCCCCCAGAGCATGATTAGTCAAAGCAAATCCAACGATGCCACTTACGGTTTCGAGACCCTGGCTGTACACGCCGGCGCCCGCCCGGATCCGACCACGGGTGCGCGGTCCACGCCGATTTTTCAGAGCAACGCCTTTGTTTTTCATGATGCCGAGCACGCCGCCGAGTTATTCAATCTGCAAACATTCGGCTTCATCTATTCCCGCCTGACCAATCCGACTGTTTCGGTATTGGAGGAACGCGTCAGCGCTCTTGAGAACGGCCGGGGTGCCGTGGCCTGCGCCACCGGCCATGCGGCACAATTCCTGATCGCCGCGACCTTGCTGGAGAACGGCGATGAATTCATCGCCTCGAAAAATCTCTACGGCGGCTCCATCACCCAATTCGGCATCTCATTCGCCAAGCTGGGCTGGACCTGCAATTTCGTCGACATGACCAATCCGGACGAACTGCGCGCGGCCATGAATGACAAAATAAAGTTCATCTTCTGCGAAGTCCTGGCCAACCCCGGCGGTGTGGTGCTGGACTTGGAAGCATCGGCGGAAATCGCCAAGGAATGGGGCGTGCCCCTGGTAGTGGATAATACCCTTGCATCGCCTTATCTGTGCCGTCCGTTCGATTGGGGCGCCGATATCGTGGTGCATTCCGCAACTAAGTATATCGGCGGTCACGGCAACACCATGGGCGGGGTGGTGGCCGAGTCCGGGCGTTTCGATTGGAACCAGAACGACAAGTTCCCATCGATGGCCAAACCGGACCCGGCCTATCACGGCCTGACCTTCGCCGAGACCTTCGGCGATTTCGGTTTTTCCATGAAGATGCGCGCCGTGGCCTTGCGCGATTATGGTCCTACGCTGTCGGCGCAGGCTGCCTGGAATCTATTGCAGGGGGTGGAGACATTACCCTTGCGTATGGAACGCCATTGCGCCAATGCCCAGGCCGTGGCTGAATTCCTCGATAGTCATCCCAAGGTCGCCTGGGTCTCCTTCGCCGGCCTGCCATCTAGCCCGTACTATAAACTGGCCAAGAAATACCTGCCGAAAGGCGCCGGCGCGGTCTTCACGTTCGGGGTCAAGGGCGGTTTCGCCGCCGGCGAAGCGGTGGTCAATGCGGTGGAAATTTTCTCGCACCTGGCCAACGTCGGTGATACCCGCAGCCTGATCATCCATCCCGCATCAACCACGCACCGGCAACTGACACCCGAGCAACAGGACGCCGCTGGCGCCGGCGCGGATGTTATTCGCCTCTCCATCGGTATCGAGACAGCGGAAGACATCATCACAGATCTGGATCAAGCCCTGGCCACAACCTAAGCGGACAAGAACCATGTTCAGCCATATCACCGTCGGCACTAACGACTTTGAACGCGCTAGCGTATTTTACGATGCCGTCATGGCCGCGCTAGGACACGTCTGCTTCGTTAGTGGCGAGACCCATAGAGGCTATGGCCAAACCAGCAATAACCAATTCTGGGTTCTGTCACCATTCGACAAAGCCGCCGCTGTTCCAGGCAATGGCAATCATGTCGCTTTTCTGGCGCCGGACCGGGCCGCTGTCCACGCCTTTCACGCCGCCGCCGTAGCCAATGGCGGCAGCGACGAGGGCGCGCCCGGTTTGCGGCCCCATTATCATCCTAATTACTATGGTGCCTATGTGCGTGATCCAGACGGCAACAAACTGCAAGCGGTCTGCCATCGTGCGGAAGATTGACCGTCGCAATGGCTAAGTCCGCCAAGTACCGCAGTATTGCGCGGCTTTACGACATTCTAGATTTGCCCTTCGAATACGCCCGCTACCGCCCCCTGCGGCCTAAAATCTGGATCGGCCTGACGGGCCGCATTCTGGATGCCGGCGTCGGAACCGGCCGCAACATGGCCTATTACCCCGAAGGCGCCGAAATGGTTGGCATTGATCTAAGCGCCGCCATGTTGAGGCGGGCGGCGGCGCGCAAACAGCGCACAGCGACGGAAGTCGAATTGGTAGAAGGCGATATCATCGCCACCTCATTTCCGGATAATACATTCGATGCGGTGGTCGCAACCTTTCTATTTTGTGTGCTGGCACCGGAGCTGCAATCGCCGGCCTTGGTTGAGCTGGCCCGGGTCTGCAAACCGGGCGGCGAAATTCGCATTCTGGAATACGCCATCTCCGGCAACCCGATCCGCCGCTTCATCATGCGCCTGTGGGCACCTTGGGTGCGTTTCGCGTATGGCGCCGCCTTTGACCGCAAGACCGAGCGATACCTGCCCACCGCCGGTTTGCGGTTGATCGAAACGCGTTACCTGCACGGCGATATCATCAAGCTTCTGATCACCCGTCACGCCTGACCATCATTGGTTTATTTGAAGACGTAAATCGGGCTGCTCCAGGCCTAAAAACCATCTTCGGTGTTGACGCAAATCCATAGGGGATTGTCCCGGCCCTGGGCGATGGGGATTTTGATCTCTGCCGTGATTTCCCGGCAATCATTGTCGTCGGGCAGCCGGAAAGCCTTGAACTGCGGTTCCAAACCGCTAGCCTCCACCACCTGATCAACTGTCTGAAATCGATCCGGCGCGAAACCAAGACCGACGGCAAGATCCGCCCCTCGGCCGATGCCTGGTGAATTGATTAATCCTCCAAGGCGGAATAAAGATGCTAAGGAAGCGTCCAGCAAAGTATTGAGCCGGATAATTCAGGTGAAGGATAGCAAAACAATGCGGGAATGCCCTTGCGGAAGCGGCAAGCAGCTTGATGGATGCTGCGGACCCTATATCGATGGAAACCCAGCCCCTACGGCGGAAGCCACCATGCGCTCGCGTTATAGCGCTCACGTTTTGGGCGACGCCGATTATCTCGCTACCACCCTGTCGAACGAGCAACGCGCCGACTATGACAAGGAGGCCATGGAGCAGTCCTTCGCCGCCACCAAATGGCTCGGCCTGGATATCCGCAAGACCGATATGGGCAATGAAGGCGATGAGACAGGAACGGTTGAATTCGTCGCTCGCTACCGCACGGGTGGGCAGTCGACGGCGCACCACGAATTGTCGTTTTTCACCCGCGAGGACAAACGCTGGGTCTTCTCAGGATGCGAAATGAACCCGAAAACGCCGACGGTCCGGGTCGAAAAGGTCGGGCGCAACGCCCCCTGCCCCTGCGGCTCGGGCAAGAAATACAAGAAATGCTGCGGCGGGTAATTGAAAACCGTTCCGGCTCCGGCTATGTACGCGCCAGGGCACAATAATTACGAAATTCATAAAGGAACAGATCCATGGCTCAAGCCACCGCACGACACATTCTGGTTGATACCGAGGCACAATGCGAAGAGCTCAAGGCTAAGATAGCCGGCGGCGAAGATTTTGGCGATCTGGCGCGCGCTCATTCCTCCTGCCCATCGGGCGCCTCGGGCGGCGATCTTGGTTCGTTCGGACCCGGCCAGATGGTCGCGGAATTCGACCAAGTGGTATTCTCTGCCGCTGTCAACGAAGTGCAGGGCCCGGTGAAGACCCAGTTCGGCTATCACCTGCTCGAGGTCACCTCCCGCACGGATTGATATGAAACGACACGGCGCGGAGGTCATCGGGCAGGTAGGTGGCGATGCCGTTTTGCAAGCCTCTATCGTCGGCATTGTGGCCGAGCGAGGAAATGACGCCCAGTCCGGTAATGGCGATATCTTCCATGATTTCCTCCTGCATTTTTTGATATTTGTCATATCATGGCGCCTCCCCCACTCGAGAGCAAGCAGCCGAGAGCAGGCAGCCAGGAAAAGACTATTGCAGATGCTGTACGAACCAATCCATGGCTGCTTGCCGGGATGGCTCCAGCAACAAGGTGTAGGGGTCGTAATGACGGCCCGAAAGGATAAGCAATTTCTTGGGCTCGCCCGCCAACTCAAACGCCTCGCGCTGCCAATCGACAGGAGTCTGAGTGTCCTGATCGGCAACGATCATCAACAACGGCGTGGGCGCGATGCGCTCGATGAATGCGATCGGCTCGTAACCCCGTAGCAGATCCAGGCTGCGTACCGTGATCTCGTTGCCATAGCTGCCGTCCCTGTCCACCGCCTCGGCCCATTCGGCGGTTTCCGAGCCGGGAATGGCGGCCACCGTCACCGATGCCGGCTCCCCCCGGGCCCGGCCATCGCGGTCGGCGGCCAGGCGTTCGAGAAAACGCGGCCGGCTTTTTTCCGGCACCCAGGCTTCGAACGTACGCCGACCTGAGACGAGCGGCACCTGGCTGACCGTGCATTTCACCCGACTGTCCAGCGCCGTCACCACCAGGGCATGGCCGCCGGAGTATGAGGTACCCCAAAGACCAATGCGTTCCGGGTCGACGCAAGCCAGATTGCGGCCATACGAAATCACCGCCCGCATATCCTCCACCTGTTGCCAGGGATCGGTCTCGTGGCGGGGCCAGCCTGACGAAGCGCCATAGTTGCGGTGATCATAAACCAGCACCGCGAAACCGGCCTCGGCAAAGGCTGCGGCATACTCATCCAGGCCCATGGCCATGATGGCGGAAAAACCATGGCTCATCACGATCAGAGGATGGACACCGTCTTTCCCCGGCGCATAGAGCCAGGCGGCAAGTTTTTCGCCATTGGCCTCGATCATGATGTCACGGCGGTCCATGGTTTTAGGCCGCCTGCACCGCTTTCAGAATTGGCGCCCAATCCTCGACCATGTCCTCCTGGCCGGGATTGTATTGCACGGCGATCTGGCTATAGCCGGCGTTCTTCAGATTGGTTAGCCGTTCCACCAGTTCATCGGGGCTGCCGGTGAAGGTCTTTTCGCGGATCAGATCGCCGGTGACCAGATGCCGTTCATCATCGCGCACGAACATCATGTGGCCCCGGTGCAGGCTTAGATATCTGGCATCGCTGGGCTGGTAGGATTGATAAAGCTGATGATACTGATCCACCAAATCACGCTGCCAGTCCGGCAGATTGACCCTGTCGGCGCCCTTGGCCTCGGCCTCGACGATGGCGTGCATGAAGATCGCCGCGCCCGGTCCGGCATGCGCGATGGCGCGGTCGCTGTCATAGGCCTCCCCCGGCCTCAGGACACAGCCCAGGGTCAACATGGTGGCGTAAAGATCTTCCGGCGCGTTGCCCGCCTCCGCCCAGGATGTCTGCATCCGTTGCAGATCACGCAGGCCCGTGCGTTCGGTAAAGACGATATCGATCCAGGCCGCCTTCAACTTCGCCGTCAGGGCCCGGCTGCGCGGGCCAAAGGCGGACAGATGCAGGGGCACCGGCGTTTCGATATCAATCAGGCCGTATTCGGGGTTGAGGAAATTCGCTTTCGGACGCTTGCCCTCGAAAGGAACTTCGACGATCTCGCCCGACAGCATGCCATAGACGGCCTCGATATAGTCCTCCATATCGTCCATCTTCATGGCACCATAGCCCATGGTCCGCCGGCCCGTGAAACCGGTGCCTACCCCAAAATGGGCCCGCCCCGGCGCCATGGCGTTCAGGGTCGCGAAGCCATTGGCCGTCACCGGCGCGATACGGTTCGATGGGATCAGAACGCCGGTGGCGAGCTTGATTTTCTTGGTCCGCATGGCAGCCGCCGCCATGGCCACGAAGACATCACCACATAGCTGTTGGGTATCGTAGAACCAGGCATAGTCGAAACCCAGTTCTTCAGCCCGTTCGACAATCTTCCAGCTATCCGCCCCCGAAGGCACGCCAAGACCAATATCCATCATTTCACTCCTTACAATGCCGCCAGAACCTCATCCGCCGGTTGGTAGTCCAAATTCAAATCAGTTGCCACGGCCTTGCACGTCACCTTGCCGCCATACACATTCAAGCCCGCCTTCAGGTGACCATCGTCGCGCATGGCCGGGGCAAAGCCCTTGTCGGCCAGTTTCAGCATGAACGGCAGGGTGGCGTTGTTCAAGGCAAAGGTGGAGGTGCGCGCCACCGCACCTGGCATGTTGGCGACGCAATAATGCACCACGTCATGCACCCGGTAGGTGGGATTGTCGTGGGTCGTCGCCTTGGCGGTCTCGATACAGCCGCCCTGGTCAATGGCGACATCGACAATCACCGCGCCCCGGCGCATGCCTCTGATCATATCCTCCGTGACCAGTCGGGGCGCGGCGGCACCGGGCACCAGCACGGCACCGATCACCAGATCCGAATTCATCACATGTTTTTCGATGGCATCGACGGTGGAATATATCGTGTTGAGCGATGATGAAAACTGATCATCAAGCTCCTTCAGGCGACGCAAATTCAGATCGATTACCGTCACCCGCGCCTCGCAGCCGATGGCCATGCGGGCCGCATTCGAGCCGACCACGCCGCCACCCAGGATCAGCACATCCGCCGCCGGCACGCCCGCGACACCGCCCAACAGCGCGCCGCGCCCACCCTGATACATCTCCAAACAATGCGCGCCGGCTTGGATCGACATGCGGCCCGCAACCTCGGACATGGGCGCCAACAGCGGCAGGCCGCCGAAATTATCGGTCACGGTCTCGTAGGCAATAGCCGTCGCACCCGATGCAAGCAGGCCCTTGGTCTGATCGGGGTCGGGCGCCAGATGCAGATAGGTGAACAGCACCTGGCCCTCGCGCAGCATGGCGATCTCTTCCGGCTGCGGCTCCTTCACCTTGACGATCATATCGGCGCGGTCAAAGATCTCCGCCGCCGATCCAACGACCTCGGCCCCGGCGGCGGTGTAGTCTTCATCAAACAAGCCAATAGCGGCGCCCGCGTTCCTCTCCACCACCGCCGTATGGCCGTGATGGATCGCCTCCCGAACCGAGGTCGGGGTCAGGCCAACGCGATATTCATGGTTTTTGACTTCCTTTGGGACACCAATCAGCATGGCCCGGTCCTTTCCATTATGAGACTATTCGAGCGCCTTGATAACGTTGGAGGTGATCTCCACCATCTCGTCTATATGGCTTTTTTCCAGAATCAAGGGCGGTGACAGAGCGATGATATCACCCGTTACCCGGATCATCAGGCCGGCTTCATAGGCTTTGATGCAAGCCTCCATGCCACGCTTGCCCGGTGCGCCTTCGCGGGCTGACAGCTCGATCCCTGCGACTAGACCGATATTGCGGATATCGATCACGTTGGGCAGGCCCTTCATGGCATGGACGGCTTCTTCCCAATAGGGCGACATATCGGCGGCGCGCTGGAACAGGCCTTCTTCCTCATAGACCTCCAAGGTAGCCATGGCGGCGGCGCAGGCCAGTGGGTGGGCCGAATAAGTATAGCCGTGGAACAGCTCGATCCCTTCCGGGCTGCCCTCCATGAAGGCGTCATAGATCTTGTTGTCCGCGGCCACCGCGCCCATGGGCACATAGCCGGACGTCAGGCCCTTGGCCATGGTGAACAGATCCGGCTTAACACCGAAATATTCAGAGGCGAAGGAGCTGCCCAAGCGGCCAAAACCGGTGATCACTTCATCGAAGATCAGCAGAATCCCATGCTTCTGGGTAATTTCCCGCAACCGCTCCAGATAGCCCTTGGGCGGCACCAGGACGCCGGTGGAACCGGCCATGGGCTCGACGATCACAGCCGCGATGGTCGAGGCATCATGCAGTGCGACTAGGTTTTCCAACTCGTCCGCCAAATGCGCGCCCCATTCCGGCTGGCCCCTGGTGAAGGCTTGCTCCGTCAGATTGTGGGTATGGGGCAGATGATCGATGCCATTCATCAATGGTCCAAAGAATTTGCGGTTGGCTGGAATGCCTCCCACCGAGATACCGCCAAAGCCGACGCCGTGATAGCCCCGGGCCCGGCCGATCAACCGGGTGCGCGATGCCTCGCCGCGAACGCGGTGATAAGCCAGCGCGATCTTCAACGCCGTATCCACCGCTTCCGAACCGGAATTGGTATAGAAGATCCGATCCATGCCCTCGGGCGTCATGCCGGACAGTTTCTGGGCCAGCTCAAACGAGAGCGGCTGGCTGAACTGGAACGAGGGGGTAAATTCCAGGGTCTCAGTCTGGGCCTTGACCGCCTCCACCACCTTCGGGTGTCCATGCCCAATATTGACGCACCAAAGACCGGCGGAGCCATCTAGGATATCGCGGCCATCATGGCTTTTGTAATGCATGCCCTTGGCCGAGACCAAAAGGCGCGGCGCCGCCTTGAACTCCCGGTTCGATGTAAACGGCATCCAGAACTGCGACAGATCGTTGGGCTGCACGTTGGCGGTGGTGATGGGCTTGTTCATGACGCTCTCCAAAAAAATTCTACGGACACCCTATCAGGATGCCTAAAGCAGAAAAACTTTAATCGTGGTCCGGCAGCAGATCCATGATCTGCTCCAGATGCGCAATGCGCTGACTGATTTCTAGGTTGGCATCCATCCGCAAAGTCAGTGAGTTGATGCCAGCGTCGCGGTAGGTCTCGAAGCGTTTGCGTACCATACCGGCGGTACCGACGGCGCCGAACTCGGTGACCATTTTATCAGGCACCCGATCAACCGCTTCCTGGCGTTTGCCGTCTTTCCAAAGGCGCTGAATGGCCAAGGCATCATCGGTATAACCGGCCCGTTTGAAAGCATCATTATAGAAGTTGGTCTTTTCCGAGCCCATGGCGCCCATGGAAAAGGCCACGCCGGGCTTATAGGCATCAATCAATTCCTGGACATTCTCGCCCACCGCCACGTTGCAGGATGCATGCAGATCCATATCAGCCAGCCCGCGGCCCGCTGCCGCCGCTCCCTTGCGCAAATGATCCATATGGGCTTCTGCATGATCCGGCGAGAACGAGGTACCCAGCCAACCATCGGCAGAGGCGCCGGTATATTCCAACGATTTAGGGCCAAGCGTGGCAAGATAGATGGGAATATCCTTGGGCGCATGATCCAGGCGGATCGCCTTACCTTCGCCGCCAGGCAGGGGCAGCGTGAAATGCTTGCCTTCGTAGCGGATTTTCTCGCCCCGAAAGCCCATGCGGATAATATCCACGGTTTCCTTCAAGCGCCCCAGGGGCGCCTTGTAAGATACCCCTTGCAAACCTTCAACCACCTGCGGCCCGCTGACGCCAAGGCCCAATAAAAAACGGCCATTGGTCAGATTATCCAGGGACAACGCCGTCATCGCCGTCATGGACGGGGTCCTCGCGCTGATCTGCATAATCCCAGTGCCAAGTATGATCTTTTCCGTCTTGGCGCCCAGATAACCAATGGTCGTTACCGCGTCATGGCCCCATGCTTCCGCCGACCAAGCATAGGTGACGCCCAATTTTTCCGCCTGCTGGATGTAGTCAACCAAGCCCAGAACATCGACACGGTTATAGGCGCCAATGGAAATCGATACTTTCATTTTGCTGTCTCTTTGGTTGAAAATCGAGCTGTGTTCGTCATGGTTTGAGTCTCGCCTGAATATCCCGGGCAGAATAGTAGCGCCATTCGATGGCGCGGCTCAATATTCGGGACAACCCGGCGGCTCCACGGCTCCGGGCGTTTCCCCGTCAACCGCCAAATTCAGGGCCTTCTGGGCACAGGCGCACACCAGGACGCAGGTTTTCGTACGGCAGGCTTTCGGGGCGGTCAATATTGGCGCCCGGCGCCTCGACCACCAGGATCTGTTCGGCAATATCGGTGAAATCGGCCCGGAAATGCACACTGCTTTTCAAACCGAGAATCTTCTGCTGGTCCGGCTCGACACCCAGATGGCGAAAAATTTCCTTGTCAGCAGCTTGCATGCGGTGGGATGAGACCACCACTGACACACCCCCGATCCGCAGCAATGCCATGGGTCCAAGGTTGGGCGTGGCACCCTTATAAAATGGTCCCGTGCAGGCAAAGCTGCCGCTACCCAGAGCCACTACCTTGAAACGGCCCTGAAACGGCGGATCGCCGTCGGTATAGAACTTGCCGCCCAGGGCGGCGTCGATCTCGGCCCCTTGTCCCGCCGCATGGGCCTGTGCGGCAACGTCGGGATCAACCAAGGCACCAACGACCGCGCGGTCGGCACCTTGCTCCACCAATGCCCTGAGCAGACCCGTGGTGTCCGACGTCGCCCCGGCACCGCAATTGTCCTGCACATCCGCCAGCACATAGGGTTTATGGGCATTGGAGACGATGGCCTGAGAGACGGCCTCGCCCGGCGTCAAACGTGGCACCTGAAAGGCGGCTTCGTTGGACAATATCGCGTCATACAGCGCATCCGCCGCACGGTCGGCGGCTTCCTGGTCATCCCCATAGGCGACAACCACCGGCCCGCAATCCCAGATGTCGGCAGGCGGAAACCCAGGCGTGAACGAGATCGAGCGGACGCCGTCCTTCGCCTCCAACGCCGCCAGTTTGGCATAGGCACCAAGCGCCGGCTCGGCCATGGTGCATTGGCCCGTCAGGGGCATCAGAAACGGCACGGCGCGATGGGCCTTGGCCGGCGGTTGTCCTGGACCGGCCAGTAGAGCATCGAGATAGCGGGCAGCGCGGCTGCCGGTATCCGCCATATCCACGTGCGGATAGGTCCGATAAGCGATCAGGCCGTCGCAATTGTCGAACATGGTCCGCGTGGTGTTGGAATGCAGATCCAGGCTGACCACCAGGGGCATATCAGGCCCCAGATGCGCCCGCACCCTGGCCAGCAGTTCGCCTTCGCCGTCCTCGGCATGTTCACAAACCATGGCGCCGTGCAGATCAAGATAGACCGCATCGAACGGTGCGGCCTCTTCCAGGCCTTGCAGCAGCATGGTCATGTAGGTCTCGAAGGCATGCTCGGTCACATGCGCCGAAGGTACGGCACAGCACCAGGCGATAGGCACCATTTCGTGGCCTTGGCCCTGGGCTTCGGTAATAAAGCCGGCGATGGAAATATTCTTACCAGGCATCACTTCCAGGATATCCGGGCCCAGGGTCAGGCCGGGAAAGCTCTCGGCCCGGACGAAATCATCCCACTCCGCCTTTCGTGGCGCAAAGGTGTTGGTCTCGTGCAGAAAACCCGCGATAGCGATCCGGCTCATGAATGATTCCTTAAATTTCTTCGACCCAAAATGGCGACGCCCTAACCGGCGGCTCAAATTACCGATACCGCGTTTTCGAGACCCAGGACAGGTACGTCAATCTGCCGCATCGCCTCTTTTCGATCAGCCCAAAAGTAGCATGCCCAGCATCTTCCTGCTCATCTTTCGAGTTCACCGATCACAGCACAGTAATGGCCCGCAATATCGAAGAAGTCTCCAAGGGCGTCGCCGATATCGCCACGGGCATAATATCGGTATCGCAAAATACCGATGACACCAGTTCGTCGCCAAACGGAGTGCTAAGATTTCAGGTGATCTCGCCAGGCAGGCAACACCGCTGCAGGAAAGTCTGCACCGCAAGGCCTAGTGAAATGTGCAAAGAGAGGGGCTGAGGCAACGCAGCTTGCCACAGCCTTCTTTTCACAATTCTGCTTCACGTTGCCGCCACGGAAGGTTAGCCTGGGGCAACAATTTCATCAGGAGGACATCATGGACAGCAATTACGATGAAATCACCCGGGCCATGCAGGCCTATTTTGACGGTTTCTACAATGGCGATGTGGAAATGTTGAAAACAATCTTTCACCCCTGCTGCCATCTGATCACGGCCAGCGACGGGCCGTTGCAGGACGACGACATGGAAACGGTGTACGCCCGGGTCGCGGGCCGCCCCTCGGGTGCGTCGGAGGGCTACCGCCGCAAGGACCGCATCCTCTCGATCGACAAATCCGGCCCTGAATGCGCCCTGGTAACGGTCAACATCGCCATCGGCCCGAAAATGTTCACGGACTATCTGAATTTTCTAAAGATCGACGGCCGCTGGCAAATCGTCTCGAAGGTCTTCACATATGTTCCGCTGGCCGAGGCCCACGCACAAGCAGCCGAATAATTGCCTTTAGGGCGCGCCCTGCAGCCCTGTAACCAGCTTTTCGGTAATCTCGCCGATGCGGGAGCGGATGGTCTCAATGTCGGAGGGCCCCAAGTTGTCCCAATGAATCCCCGCCGTCACCACGACATTTGCGTTGCAGGCGGCTGACAATGCCTCGCCCACATACTTGACGACCTCATCCTCCTTATGGCCGGGATAGGTCAGCACGGAGGCCGTGGCGGAGGTTTTGGACGGATCGGCAAGGGACGGACGCGGCTGCACCGCCGCGACCGCCCCGATATGAGGTTTCTCGCCACCCCAGATATAGACCAAAACGTCGTCGCCGATCACCACGGCGCGCGCCTCGACCAGAAAATCACCCGCAACCGTGCGCACCTTTATAGAAAGCGGTAATTCCGGCGACGAATTCATTTACTGGCTTACCAAGCTTGGCACTATCTGTTCTTGCCGAGGAAACCGAACAGATGGCCGGCAATTTTGCGGATCTGGATCTCCTCCGCCCCTTCGGTGATACGGTAGCGGCGGTGATGGCGATAGATATGCTCGAACGGCTGATTACGGGTGTAGCCTTCGCCGCCGAATACCTGCATGGCCCGGTCGGAAGCTTCCCAGACCAGTCTGTTGGCCCGGTAATTGGCCATTGAGACCTGATCCGTGACCGCCATATGGTTCTTCTGATCCAGGTTCCAGGCCGTCTTATAGACTAGGTTGCGGACCATCTCGGCCTCTGTATGCAGCTCCGTCAGGGGGAACTGGATCGCCTGGTTGGTTGACAGCGGTTTGCCCCAAGTGGTGCGCTGCTTCGAATAGGCCACCGCCTCGTCAATACAGAATTGCGCCGCACCCAGGGATGAGGCCGCCTGGCGGATACGGTTTTCATGCAGGAATGTCTGCGCCACGATCAGGCCATCGCCCTCGTCGCCCAAATAGGATTCCGTATCGATGGGTAGGCGCACATCCTTGATGGCGACGATGCCGTGATCCGACGGCATGTTGAAGGTCCAATCCATCTTCACCACTTCAAAGCCCGGCGCCGTTACCGGCACCAGAAATGCCGTGATGCCCAGGCCTTCGCCCGGCTTGCCGGAGGTTCTGGCAAAGACCAGATCGTGGGTCGCCTCGTGAATACCCGAGTTAAAGCGCTTGTTGCCATTGATCACCCAATGGTCGCCATCCCGGACGGCGGAAGTTTCCATATAGGTTGCATCCGAGCCGTGATTCAGTTCCGTCAAGCCAAAGCCAACCCGGCGCCCGCCGGTGATCAGAGCAGGCAGGAATTCCTCCTTCTGGGCATCGGTACCAAAGCGCCACATCATGATGACCAGCGGGAAATTACCCACGATTGAGGATTCATTCTGCAGATCGTTATGCAGGCCCAGGCCCTTGTGCGCCAGATGTTCCCGGATCATCGCCATGGCCAGATTGGAGCCGTCCTGACCGCCAATTTCCGTAGGCAGGCCAAAGCGCAGATGCCCCGCCGCATCGGCCCGGTCCTTCATTTCCCGCAGCAGTTTCTCCCATTCCTTGGTGGGCTTGCCGTCATTTTCCCAATCCGTGCGGGCGTTCTCCCGCCGGTGATCGAAGAACTGCATATTCTCTTTTTCAAGCGGCTTGATTTCCCGCTCGATAAATTCATCTAATTCCTGAATTTTACCTTGTATGTCTTTGGGAATATTGAAGTCCATGGCACTCAACCTTTTTCCTTAATACAATCCTGCAACAGATCCAGCGCCGCCTTGGCGAAGACCCACATATTGGCTTCCCTGTCGCTGCTGCCGGTTTCCAGCGTTATAACCTGCTCCACCGGGCCGGTCACGGCAAGGCAGGTATGCCCCGCATCGTCGCCATAGCTGTTACCTGTCGGCCCGGACGCCCCGGTTTCGGCCAAGCCCCAGGTCGCGCCCAGTTTCTCGCGTATGGTGCGGGCACAGAGCATGGCATAGGGTTCGGATGAAGAACGCATCCCCTCCATCGCTTCCCTCGGCACGCCGAGCAGCCGCCCGCGCGCGCGATGAGTATAAATGACGCCACCGCCGAGAAAATATTTCGAGGCGCCGGACACACTCAATAGACTGGCCGAAACCAAACCGCCGGCGGATGATTCCGAAACAGCGACGGTTTCCCCACGTTCCTTCAATAAAGCGCCCAATTCGGCCGCCATGTCCAATTTGCTCATCGGTAGTCTCCTACTTTTGTCCTATTGTGACGGTAATTCCGTTGGCGCGCTAGTTTGGTTGGGACTTTCATGCAAAATAACCCCACAAAGGGGATCCTTCTGATGAATTTGGCCATGTTTCTGTTGGCCTGCATGGATGGCATCACCAAGACCCTGGCCACCGGCTATTCTGTGCCGCAAATTCTGTCCGTGCGCTTCCTGATCTTCTGCCTCTTTGCCCTGGCCATCGCCCGGCCGAAGAACTTGACGGCAGCCTTTCATTCAAAGCAACCCTATCTGCAAATCGCCCGTAGTCTGATTATCGTCGTCGAGGTTGGGGTTTTTATCGTCGCCTTCCGCTATCTGCCCCTGGCGGATGCTCATGCCATCAGCGGCATCGCGCCCTTGCTGGTCACCGCCCTGGCGGTGCCGTTTCTGGGCGAAAAAGTGGGCCTGCGCCGCTGGAGTGCGATCGCCATTGGTTTCGTCGGCCTGTTGGTGATCGTCCGGCCTGGCATGGGCGTCTTTGACCTCGCCGCCCTGATCCCTCTGGCGGGCGCCGGCCTGTGGGCGGTCTATCAGATCCTGGTGCGCAAGGTTTCCGACGACAGCGCGGCGACATCGCTGCTTTACATGGCGTTTATCGGCGCTATCGTCATGACCTGTCTGGCGCCCTTCTTCTGGCGAACGCCCGATACCACTGGTTGGCTGCTTCTTGTCGCTCTGGGTCTGGTCGGCAGTCTGGGTCATTACATCCTGATTAAGGCTTTCCAATTTGCCCCCGCCTCCACCCTACAGCCGTTTCATTACATCGTGCTCCTGTGGGCCACGGTAGTGGGCTACACGGTCTTTGGCGATCTGCCCGATCTGTGGACCATTCTGGGCGCCGTCATCATCGCCGGCAGTGGGTTGTATGCATTCTATCGGGAGCAGCGGATCAAGAACTGAAATTCGCAGAAATACCTACCGCCCGTCACACGAGTTGTTTAACATCGCCGTCGGGGACTACCAATCAAACACAAAGCATCAGGCAGGGGAGTACGCACGACGAGGAGAAGGATACAGCATGGCCAAACGGGCTTACGAAATTTCCATCGACGAGACGCTTTGCCGTTCCTGCGCCGTGTGTTGGGAAATCTGCACGCCGGACGTGCTCGGCTTTCAAGCACCTCTGAACAAAGCCATTGTGGTCACGCAGACACAGTGCACCGGCTGCCGTTTGTGTGAATGGCTCTGCCCTGATTGGGCCATCGTGGTCCACCCAAAATCCGACACAAAATCCAAGGTGGCGGCATGACCCGGCAACTATTATTCGGCAACCATGCCTTTTGCGAGGGCGCGATCGCGGCGGGCGTGCGCTTCTATGCCGGCTATCCGGTCACGCCGGCAACCGAGATCGCGGAGTTCATGTCCCGGCGTATGTTCGAGGTCGATGGCACCTATGTCCAGANGGAGGACGAACTGGCCTCCCTGAACGCAATCATGGGCGCCTCGGTAACCGGCGTGAAGAGCGTCACCGCCTCTGCCGGACCGGGCATGGCATTGATCCAGAATGAATTAGGCCAGGCGATCGTCGCTGAAATTCCAGCCGTCGTGATCAACGTCGGGCGCGCCGGGCCGGGCATTGGCAACGCCACACGCTCCGGCCAGATGGAGGTGATGCAGGCCCGCTATGGCCCGAACGGCGAATGCCCCGCCGTAGCAATCAGTCCTGCGACGGTGGAGGAAGCCTTCTGGCTGACCATCAAGGCGGTTAATCTATCGGAAAGCCTGCGCACCGTGGTCATCGTTCTGGCCGAGGGCCTGCTGGGGCTGCAGCGCGCCGTCGTCGACTTGCCCGATTATTCCACTATTGAGCTAACCGAGCGGCCGCGTCCTACCATGCCGCCCAGCGAATACAGCGGAGCCTATATCGCCAACGAACTGACTGACGTGCCGCCCATGGCGAACTTTGGCACCGGCTATAAAACCATTCTCAATACGGTGGGCATTCAGCCCCGTGGCGGAGGCGACGGCAGCACCCACGGTAATCGTCTGGAAAACCAGGACTTCACCATCCGCCGCCTGCACGAGAAGATTCACTCCCGCAAGGACGAGGTCGTTATGACCGAACGGCACCAGACCGAGGATGCGGAGGTGGTCTACATTGCTTTTGGTACTCAGGCGCAATCGGCTTATCTAGCCATGCAACAGGCCCGCGCCGGCGGCATCAAGGCGGGCATGTTGCGCCTGATCACGATCTGGCCATTCCCAGAAGATGCCGTCCGCGAATGCTGCGCCAATGCCCACGCCGTCGTGGTGCCAGAAATGAACATGGGCCAAGTCCGCATGCTAGTGATCAACGCCCTGGCCGATAGCGAGGCCGAGGTTGTTGGCGTCAACCATGTGGACAGCACCTACATCCTGCCGGAAGAAATCCTGGCCAAGACCNAGGAGNTTCTGCCATGAGNGCGGACGCGAAGAAAAACCGGCCCGATCCCATGACGCCGNTGGATGAACTGATCGAACAATATGCCGACATGCCNTCAAGTNANTTCCGNTACTGCCCAGGCTGTGGTCTNGGNATGGCGCAGAGNGCCTTGATGCGGGCCTTCCACCGCCTGGATCTGGACATTAGCAATGTCGCCTCGGCGGGGGGTAGCGGCTGTTACGCGGTGATGGCGCATTATTTCAAGTCGAANCATGTGCATGGCTCCCACGGCCGCGCCTGCGCCGTCGCAACGGGCATAAAGCTGGCGAACCCGGAACTGACCGTGCTGACACTGCAAGGCGACGGCGATTGCCTNGCCATCGGCGGCAATCATTTCATTCATGCCGCCCGGCGCAATATCGACATCACGGTAATCTGCTTCAACAACTTTGGCTTTGGCGATACTGGCGGCCAGTTGGCGCCAACCACGCCCAAGGGCAGCTTAACCGAGACTTCGCCGTTTGGCATGCCGGAGGAAGCCTTTGATCCATGCAAGCTAGCGATCGGGGCCGGCGCCTCCTTCGCTGCCCGCTCCAGCGTGGCCCATCCGGTGCATCTGACCAAGACCCTGGCTGAGGCAATCGCCTGGAAGGGCTTCGCCTTTGTTGAGGTGCTGCAGCATTGCCACGTGCTGTGGGGCCGGCGGAACGGCATGCCTGAAGCCATGGATATGCTGAATTTCTATCGCGAAAAATCGGCCTTCAATACCACCGCCATATCGGAGGAGGAACGCTTCGGCTCGCCAGTCTACGAACCCGATGGGGAGCAGGACATAAGCTTTATCCTAGGCGTGCTGCACAGGGAGGAACGCCCGGAATTGAGTGAGGAAATGGTGAAGCTGCGGCAACGGGTGAAGCTGGCAGCGGACAAGAACGGAGGCGCGCCATGAAGACTGGGATCAGGATAGCCGGCATCGGCGGTCAGGGCTTGGTCTCGGCCAGCGTCGTCCTGGCCGAGGCGCTGGGTGTGGTGCGCGATTTCCAGGTCGTGCAGACGCAATTCTACGCCTCGAACATCACCGGCGGGGCCTCGTGCGGCGATGTCGTGGTCGCCGATGAAAAAATCACCTTCCCTTGGGTGCTCGAACCCGATCTTCTGATCGCCTTGGCACAGGACGCCGTGGACGGCCATGGCGCCAAAATGCGCCCTGGNACCGTGGTCATCGCGGACGATATCATGGTTACCGACCTGACACCGTTCGGTGAAGAGGTCTCGGTGCATTGGGCGTCATTGACCCGCACCGCCGACGAGGTCGGCTCGCGCAGATGCGCTAATATTGTCGCACTGGGTGCACTCTCGCATCTCACCGGCCTGCTTGATTTGACACAAGTATCAAAAGCCGTGACAAGTAGCGCCCCCGGCAAGCCGGAAACCAACTGCATGGCGGTCGAAGCCGGCTACGCCTTGAAATTAACCCCGGCGGAAGGTGATCGGGCAACCTAATAGACCATCAAACCCGCGTGGACGGTACGCCACGCCGGCGGACGCCCCCTCACAACCGGTAGGACAGCCATTGGCTGGAGGAATTTTGGCCCGCCGATCTGATATTTCTGTAAATTTTCTTCCACGAGGGCATGGAAAGCGTCATCAATGCACCATGCCATGCCGGCATCGGCGCTCCATCACTACAAGCCCTTTTTTTTCAATCAATAAACAGGCCTGGTGGCTGCACATGGATAGACGCTGCATAAGTCATTGATCCCTGCTCCTCTGCATTGATAAACTGTTCATTGGCAAACGCAGGCAACTCTTGGCAGACAATTCAATTGACACGCATACCTTGCCCGCATACCAAGCCAATATTTCGGCTGCTTCTTGCGCGAAAGTCTAAAATCTCGACAACGCGTCACGCAGTTTATCGCGGGTCTGCACGCTTTCCGCCAGGCGCTCACGCTGAACTTCAACGACCTCCCGAGGGGCCTTGTCGGTAAAACCCTTATTGGCCAATTTCTTTTCCATACCCGTAATCTGACCGTCCAACTTGCCCAGGGCCTTGTTCAGGCGCTGACGTTCTTGTTCGATATCGATGACGTCGGCTAGGGGCAGAACCAGGGTCGCTTCGTCGACCACGGTCTGCACCGATCCACCGGGCAGCTGGCCACTTTGCTGGCCGGTTTCGCTGATCCGTGCCAAAGTGGTGATCAAATCCTGCTGCCGCTCTAGACGGGCCAATGTCTCGGCGTTTGCACCGCTAAGGTACAATGGGATATGAGCCGAGGGAGGGACGTTCATTTCGGCCCGGACAGAGCGGATTTCGCTGACCATGCGGATCGTCCAATCGATCTCGGCCGCCGCCGTTTCGTTCACCAATTCGTCGCCATAATCGGGCCAATCGGCACGCACCAGCATGCTCTTCCGCTCTCCCGTGCGGCCCCACAACTCCTCCGTGACGAAGGGCATGAAGGGGTGTAGCAGACGCAGAATCGCATCCAGGGCCCAGGCCGCCGTGGCCTGGCTCTCATCCTTGGCTGGACCGTCCTCGCCTTGCAAGACCGGTTTGGAAAATTCCACATACCAATCGCAAAATGTGCCCCAGACGAAGTGATAGGCGTAATTGGCCGCCTCGTTGAAGCGGTAGCTATCGAGCCCTGTGTTGATGCAGTCCTGAGCCGCCTTGAGCTGGCCGACCAGCCATTGNTTGACCGTGCCAGTCACGGCGCCCGGGTCAAAATCCGGCTTCAACGCGCAACCATTCATTTCGCAGAAACGGGCCGCATTCCACAGCTTGGTGGCAAAGTTGCGGTTACCCTGGATGCGTTGTTCCGAAAGCTTGACGTCACGGCCCTGGGCCGCCTGACTAGCCAGGGTAAAGCGTAGCGCGTCGGCACCGTATTTCTCAATCAATTCCAGGGGATCGATGATATTGCCCTTGGATTTCGACATCTTCTGGCCTTTGGCATCCCGTACCAGGGCGTGAATATAGACCGTGTCGAACGGCACCTCGTCGGCGAAATGCAGACCCAGCATCATCATCCTGGCGACCCAGAAAAAGATGATATCAAAGCCGGTAACCAGCAACGCGGTGGGGTAATAGCGCTCCAACTCCGGCGTTTTTTCCGGCCAGCCCAGGGTGGTCAAAGGCCACAGGCCGGAGGAGAACCAGGTATCGAGGACATCCTCGTCCCGGCGCAATTCGACCTTTTCGCCGTAATAAGCCTGGGCGGCAGCTGCCACCTCTTTATAGCTCATCTCGACAAAAATCTCACCGTCCGGGCCATACCAGGCCGGGATCTGGTGGCCCCACCACAGTTGGCGGGAAATACACCAGGGCTGGATGTTTTCCATCCATTCGTAATAGGTTTTTTCCCACATTTGCGGCACGAACTTGGTCCGGCCCGAACGCACGGCCGCGATGGCCGGCTTGGCCAGGGTCTCGGCATCCGCGTACCATTGTTCGGTCAACCACGGCTCGATCGGGACACCGCCGCGATCGCCGTAGGGGACCACGTGGGTATGCTCGTCGATCTGAACGATCAGGCCCTGCGCCTCAAGGTCCGCCAGCACCTTCTCCCGGGCCACGAAACGNTCCAGGCCTTGATAAGCCTCGGGCGCATTCTCGTTAATGCGGGCCTCGTCNTCCAACACNTTGATCATTTCCAGATCATGGCGGCGGCCAACCTCGAAATCATTGAAATCATGCGCCGGCGTCATCTTCACCGCACCCGAGCCCTGTTCGGGATTGGCATAGTCATCCGCCACAATGATCAGGCGGCGCCCGACCAGGGGCAGAATGGCGTGCTTGCCCACCAGATCCTTATAGCGCGCGTCATCGGGGTGTACCGCGATGGCGGTGTCGCCCAGCATGGTTTCGGGCCGCGTGGTGGCGACGGTGATGAACTTGCCGTCATCGCCTTCGAGCGGATATTTGATGTGCCACAAATGGCCGGCAACTTCCATCTGCTGCACTTCCAGGTCCGAAATCGCCGTCCGCAGCTTCGGGTCCCAGTTGACGAGGCGTTTGTCCTTGTAGATCAGGTCTTTCTTGTAGAGCTCGACAAAAACCTTGATCACCGCCTTGGACAAACCTTCATCCATGGTGAAGCGTTCACGCGGCCAATCACACGAGGCGCCCAGGCGCTTCAACTGTCCAGTAATGGTGCCGCCGGACTCGTCCTTCCACTCCCAGACCCGGTCTATAAATTTTTCCCGGCCCAAATCCTGGCGCGTCTTACCTTCTTCGCCCAGCATCCGTTCGACCACCATCTGTGTGGCGATGCCCGCATGATCCATGCCTGGTTGCCATAGCACATCGCGGCCACGCATGCGCTGCAGACGGATCATAATGTCCTGCAAGGTATTGTTGAGGGCGTGGCCCATATGCAGGCTGCCGGTGACGTTCGGCGGCGGGATGACGATGGCATAGGGTTCAGCGCTATCGCCGGAGGATGCACCACAGGAAAAAGCGCCTGAAGCTTCCCATTGTTGATACAAACGGCCCTCGACATCCGAGGGTATGAAGGTCTTGTCCAGCATTGCCGAACCCTTTTTCATAAAGAGGCGCCGCATCAACCGCCGTTAGATGCGTGATGCCGCCCAATAGACAAAATTTCAACGGAAATGGCCGCCATGCCCGCGTTGGGTAAAGGCCTTATTTAGGCGTTTTCGGCCCGCTCGACCAGCTTGGCGATTTCCTTTTCTACAAGGCGTTCTACCAGTGGCGGGAGATTTTCGTCCAGCCATTCTTTCAGCATGGGACGCAACAGATCCTTGACCAGACCTTCCAGGGTCTGATGGGCATAGCCCATGGGCAGGCCATGGGCCGCGGATACGGCGCCAGTCAACCCGGTAAAGGTTTCCGTTGCCGCCTCCGCCGCGTGATCCGATAGCAAAGTATGCAGGTCCGCGGCCGGCGAGGGCGCTGGTGCGGCGGCAACCNGGACGGGTTCAGGCTCAGGCCCTGGTTCCTCGATCTCTATATTTTCGAAATCATCCACCGGAATCGGTTCTTCCTCGATCTCGACCTCGTCTTCCATGCCCGATTCAAGTTCCGGTTCAAGATCTGGAACATCGTCCATGTCCTCGACTATTTCGGTCAGCACGAGGACTTCTTCTTCATCTTCCGCCAGCTCTTCCTCCACCGCCGGCTCCTCTACCTCATCACTAGCCTCTTCCTCGCCGCCGCCCTCTTTGTCATCGTCAGAGATAATCCGGCGGATAGAGGCTAGAATCTCCTCCATCGTTGGTTCCCGGTCGTCGTCTTGTTCCGTGGCGTCAGTCATGGGGCGCAGCCCTTGAAGGATTTACGATTCACTCACATGTTAAAATAAGTGGGCGCAAAAGGCTATTACTGCGAATTCCAATACTTGGAAGCAGTAACTAGAGGGTTATGGTGGAAAACTCTTAATCCTGGACTATTTTCCAGCCCCACCATTTATTGCGCACCTTTTGGTAATGCTGGTGAGGATCATAAATTTGTACCGGCAAGCCAATATGTACAGCCGTCAAACGGCCGATTGCCGCCAACAGAAAATAACCTGCGACATACTCGTCCCGCTCGGCAATAACCATGGCGACGCGGGAATTCAGCAACTCCTGCTCCGCATCCAGTACATCCAAGGTCGTGCGCGAGCCAACCTCTGCTTCCTGGCGGACACCTTCGAGGGCAATTTCGTTGGCCCTGATTTCTTCCGCCCTAGCCGAAATCTGCGACTGTGTGGTGGTTAGCCGTTCCCAAGCCTGCGAGGCTGCTTCAATGATATCACGGCGGCNCNGTTCCACCTCGATCCGCCGTTGATTGAGCAATTCCTTGGCCTGACGCACTTGCGCATGCCCGGCGCCCGCCTGATAGAGAGGAATTGATACGGTGGCATTGAGGGAGCCGGAATTGGTACTCACGTCTTCCAGCGAAGTCTCGTCCGTGCGCCGCAGACGTCCGGCAAGATCGACACTCGGCAACAGCAGGCCCTTCGCCTCGTCAACCGCGTGGCGGGCCGTCTCCTCGTTATATAAGGCCACCGTGATGTCCGGACTTTCGGCCTCGGCAATGGCCAACGCTTCAGCTTCATTGGCGGGGAAGGCCNGCAACGGCGGGGCTGGCTGCAAGGTCGCCGGCACCACGCCAAAGACCTGGCGATAGCTGGCCCGCGCTTCGGCCAGGTCGCCTTCGGCGCCAACGCGGTCCGAAACCGTGCCCGAAAGTCTGGCTTCCGCCTGGGCGACATCCGTGCGGGTTACCTCGCCCACTTCAAAGCGGTCCTTGGTGGCTTCCAATTGGCGGCGCAGAACAACTTCGTTGTTTTTCGTCAACTGCACCCTGGCCTGGTCCCGCAGAACATCCAGAAACGCCGTGACGCCATCAAGCAGCACGCGCTGTTCTGTAACCATCAATTGGGCCCGGGCTACCTGGACATCGCTTTCTGCCTGCTTCACGCTGGCGACCGTGCGACCACCGGCATAGAGGGACTGGCTGACATCGGCGGAATAAGTCTGTGGCAGCAAATCCTGCTCGCTCGAGCTGGTTGTCTTGGACCGTTGCAGCCCGGCAACTCCAGTCAGAGACACCGTGGGGCGCCAGCCGCCCAGTGCTTTGGGCACACCCTCGTCGGTGGTCCGGACCGAGGCGCGTGCCGCTTGCAGATTCGGATTCGAGACATAAGCGTTGGCCAGCGCCTCGAACAGGGTTTCCGCCATGACCGGTGACGCGGCCAGGGCCATGCTCAAGGTCACGGCCGAGCGCAAGGCGGTTTTCCGCAAAATGGCCAGCGATACAGACTGTTGTCCCGACNGGGAGGAATTCGTCATCATTAAACTCTTCGACCGCATCTGCGGCCGCCCTAAATTATACCTGTGGCATTCGGCAGCCAAAACTAGCGGAATCAAAATTGAAATTCTTCCGCCATCTGGAAACTGGGCAACACTGGGATCATGACATCAAACAATTCCCGGCGCGATAGCAAACCGTCCCGGTTGCAATACAGTATGGCCTGGCTGACCGGGCCCTGACGCTCCACCACGACGATACGCCCGCCTTTGGCCAACTGGCCGGCAAAGGCCTCGGGCACCTCGGCCACCGCACCATTCACGAAGATAACGTCGTATGGCCCCTGATCAGCACAGCCTTCCCTAAGCTCGCCTGCAACAACGGCGGCATTATCCACATTCATGGCCGCCAGCTGCGCCTCGGCGGCGGCCACGGCCACATCATCTACTTCCAACCCCACCACCGTGGAGGCCAACTGCGCCAGCACCGTCGTCGAATAGCCGCCCGCGCAGGCGACATCCAGAACCACGTCACTGGGCGCGATTTCCGCCGCCTGCAACATCCGGGCAAAAGCCATTGGCTCCATCAAATAACGGCCATCACCCAGCGCGATATCCTCGTCGATATAGGCGACACCGCGCAGCGCCTTGGGAACAAAGTTCTCACGCGGGACCGCCAACAGCGCCTGGGTGATACGATCGTCGGTGAGCTTGTTGGTCAACAATTGACTGTTGACCATATTCAAGCGGGCATTCGCATTGTCCTGCATGACATATCCATTACTAAAAGCCGCCCGGTTTGGCCAGCGCAATTACGTCCCCACCCTCGGCCGGCAAACTCTCAACACCTTTTTATAAGCGGACCAGTCCGGCAAGACAATGATAGCCTGATACCTCATCACAATGTGGCATTCCCTCAACTGCCACGTTGACCAGGCAAACAAGGCGCATTATGAAGCGGGTGGCCCGGCGAATGATTTGCCTTTGATCTATGGCGAGTCGTTGTTGGGCTGGCTGGCGCGGTGGCGGAGTGGCTACGCAGCGGCCTGCAAAGCCGTGTACGCCGGTTCGATTCCGGCCCGCGCCTCCAGCTATTTTTCGCAAAAAAACTAGCGAATTCAGGCCCCTTCCCTTGATGGTGGGGGTCTGAATTTTGCCGTTGTTACCTATTTCCCGCAAAATGTTACCTATTTTCGTTCCCCAGCCGCTCTCGGTAGCTGGCAGCCCCTTTTAACCTGTATCAATTCGCCGCCGCCCCATGGGGCTTTGGTTTCCTACTAGATGACAGAGATTTATTTATCGGATATTGGTGGAGCCCAGCAATCGGATTTTCCGTAATTTTATTTTGCGGCCACTACTTCGAAGCCTCGAAACAAGACCCCAAAGAATTTAGGAAACCAGGAGAAGATCCACGCGGCGGTGACGCGATGCGGGACGGTTACCGCCCCCACCTACGAACCCACGCCGAATGGGCATGGCTACATACAAGGTATTTTGTCGGACTTTGTATCTGGATGTGGCTCGTGATCCTCTTTTTTGACGACAAATACCGAATCCCTTGTGACTGGTGTGACTAAAGAGTTTCAGAGTGCTTAGCCCGTGAATAGCTGCCGCGCCCTTTCTTAGGCCTGACCTATCCTCTGCCGGAACGTCGGCGTCCGTAGCGCCCTCGCTATTGGATTGGTTCGACGCTTCGACTTCCTTGACGATGACATCGATCAAGTCTCCTACTGGGCTGGCCGGTGAGCCGTCTTCGAGGCGGGCGATAGACTTGGCTAGCGAAGTCGCGGGGGTTCCGTACTAAAGCGCCAGCGATAATAAGGACCAGCGCCTCCTCCACTTCCAGGGAGATGGCATCGAGGGTGTTATCGAGGCCGGAGGTCGCTACAGCGAACCCCTCGACCGACAGCGTCAGGGTGCGAAGTTGGGTTCGCGGACGTGTAGTGGTGGTTGTCTCGACCTCTTCGCTCTTGGCGTAAACACAGAGGCCGGGAAGTTTGGCTGCCGCCATGGGGTAGACCCGGCTGGCATAAACCCGGCTACCGGTCGTAGACAAACCGGTCAGAGCCGTGACAACATTGTCCCGTATCTGTTTTCTTAAATGTGCCAAGGGGGGCAATCCTATGAGTTACACGCGAGTGCTGGTTATTGAAAC
>PCBT01000020.1 GCA_002731375.1 Rhodospirillaceae bacterium
GGACAGATCAACGACAGTTTTCGCAACTATGGACGTTACCTGCCGCTTCGTTCGACCGTGATTTTCGGCGGAGTATCGGCCCGCCCCCAGATCCAGGCCATGAATCGGGGTGTCCACGTTCTGGTCGCCACGCCGGGCCGCTTGCTCGACCTGATGAACCAGGGCCAGGTGCGCCTTGATGAGGTGGAGATTTTCGTTCTGGACGAGGCTGACCGCATGCTCGACATGGGCTTTGTCCGCGATGTGAAAAAAATCATCGCCGCCCTGCCCAAGGAACGTCAAACCCTACTTTTTTCTGCCACCATGCCTAAATCGGTGCAAAGCCTGGCCGATGGTCTGCTGGATGATCCGGTTCGGGTTGAAGTGGCGCCGGCGGCGACCACGGTGGAAAAGGTTGAACAGCAAGTCCTGTTTGTACCTAAGGACAAGAAACGCGCGTTGCTGGGTGAGCTGCTGCTGGACGAGGATATCGCCCGCGTGCTGATATTTACCCGCACTAAACACGGCGCCAACCGCGTCGCCAGGCATCTGCATCAATGCGGTATCGAGGCGGATGCCATTCATGGCAACAAGACCCAGAATGCCCGGCAGCGGGCCCTGAAGGGTTTCCGCTTGGGCCAGGTCCGGGCCCTGGTGGCGACGGATATCGCGGCCCGGGGCATCGACGTGGATGGCGTCACTCACGTGATTAATTTCGATCTGCCCAACGAGCCTGAGAGCTATGTGCACCGCATTGGCCGCACGGCGCGGGCCGGCGCCAACGGCATGGCGATCTCGTTTTGCGACCATGACGAACGGGCCTATCTGCGTGATATCGAAAAGACCATCCGCCAAAGCGTGCCGGTGATGGAGGATCATCCCTATCATGCGGTCGAGATTGCAAATGATCCCGGCACGGCAAAACGCCCGCAGCAACAGAAGAAACGGCAAGGTCAGAAGCAGGGCCAGCCCCGGCGCAACTCTGGCCGCTGGGGCCGCTCCGGCCGGGGGGTACGCAAGGCAGCATAGCCGGCAACGCTACGACCACGGTAGCAGATCCGTAAAGGGCTTGCTACAGTCGCCCCTTGTATGGAGGTGGCGATAGTGGGATCGATTAGGTGGCTATGATTTCTGCGCCCTTGGCGCGGGTGCATGGTCAGGTCCTGGCCGGGCGCATGCTCGTCGCCACGTCATTTCCCGTCGGCGCGGCCATAACCCATGGGCTGGAGCCCGAGCTGCTGACGATGGTACGGTTCGCTCTGGCCAGCCTGTTGTTCCTGCCCTACATCATCTGGCGTCACGGCTTTGTCATCCCCTCCGCCGGGACACTGGCTGGCTATGCGGCGATCGGAGGCTGCCTGGTCACCTTTTTCTGGTGCATGTTCGCGGCCCTGCGCCTGACCTCGGCCTTGAACGCAGCGGCACTGTTCACCATTCTGCCCTGCATCGCGGCCCTGTACGCGGCCATCCTGGTCCGTGAGAGGTTGGGTGCGCGGCGTCTGGTGGCGTTGATACTGGGTGCGGTCGGCGCTTTGTGGGTAGTATTTCGCGGAGATATGCAGCTGTTTTTGAGCCTGGCCTTCAACAAGGGCGATCTGATTTTCCTCGCCGGCTTGTTCGCCATGGGCCTCTACACACCATTGGTCCAGCGCTTCAACAAATCCGAGCCCGCCGCTGTGATGACCTTCTGGACCATGGCGACGGGGGCGGGTTGGCTGTTGTTGCTGAACAATTTCGAGGTTTTCCGGACCGAGTGGAGCACCGTGGAATTTCATGTTCTGGCCGGGATCGCCTATCTGGCAGTATTCACGACGATCATAAGCTTCTTCATTCTACAGCACGGCACCCTGCGCCTCGGCCCGACCCGCGCCATGAGCTATGGCTATCTGACCCCCACCTTCGTTGTCATGATCGAATGGGCTCTGGGCCACGGCCTGCCAAGTGCAATGACCTTGCCGGGGATCGCCGTAATTATGGCCGCCATGCTGGTACTGCAAAGCGGTGCCCCCCGAACCGAGTTGCGCTGAACTGGGCCTTGCCAAGCCAGCCAACCCATTCCAACATTGCACAACGTCAGATGAAATGGAGAACGCAATGGAAGCGGGCAAACAAGTACCGGGAAGAGTGCAGGGAAAAGTGGCCATCGTAACGGGCGGGGCATCGGGCATTGGCGCCGAGACTGCCAAGGTGCTGGCCGCCGAGGGCGCCGCCGTGGTTGTCTGCGATGTCAATGACGCATTGGGGCAGGTGATTGTTTACGAGATCAAGGCGGCGGGCGGCACGGCGGTCTACCGCAACCTTGATGTTGCTTCCGAAGCGCAATGGGCCGCCCTTGTGGCGGAGACGGAAGAGGCTTACGGCAGGCTGGGTATCCTGACTAATATCGCCGGTATTTCCGGCCGCGATCCGGCGCAGAATATCCAGACCGGCCTGACCGCCGGTGGGCTGTTGGAGGATCAGACCCTGGAGAAATGGAACCAGATCATGGAGGTCAACGCCACGGGGACTTTTCTGGGCACGAAAGCGGTGATCGCGCCCATGCGTCGCGCGGGCGGCGGCTCGGTGATTAACATTTCCTCGATCTGCGGTATTGTCGGCTCGTTCGCGAATGTGGCCTATCACGCCTCGAAAGGCGCGGTTCGGATATTCTCGAAAGCGGCGGCGATCCAACATGCACCCGACAGGATCAGAGTGAATTCCATCCATCCCGGGTTTGTCGATACACCCATGACACAGCCGGGCCATGCCAACCCGGAGGTCGCGAAGCAGCGCATGGATGCAACACCGCTGGGCCGCTTCGGTACGCCCAATGATATCGCCATGGGTTGTCTTTACTTGGCCTCCGATGAAGCCTCGTGGGTCACCGGTTCGGAGCTGGTGATTGATGGCGGCATGACGGCGAACTGACCGCCAGCGCTACGTGGATTTGGGTGGTGGTTTGCGCCAGGCGAGCTCTTCTTCACGCGCCTGCACGAAATCGGCGGGGACATGTCGGCAACATTGAAAAAATTGAGCTTCCAATCCAGAATGTCGTCACAACGTTCGCGTAGTTGTACCGTTGTGAAGGGTGCCGGTGAGCTCCAGCGCGGCTTCTTTCGAGTCCACATCGCCGGGCCATCCTACTGGGCAGCCCAGAGCAAATCCCCCTGGTTTGACTGAAGTCGCTGGGGATGTTCTCTACGTCTCAGGCAATGTTCATAGCGCTGACGGAGGACGTGAGGTTGTGGAACCTGTCGTTGAGGGATACCGTGAACGGACCCTTCGCTGGTATTTCTGAGGGGTGCGACCTTTGCCTCATACGGCGTCAATGAGTGTCTGGCCATGCGCCCAAAACCCAACAAGGCTCTCCAAGAAATTCACTTTTCTAATAGCAGAGTTGGATATGGCCAGGAGGCTTGTTCCCAAAAATTCTGACCTTGATCGATGATCTACGACGAAGCCCATCCCAGCGCCTCTCGAGGAAATAAACGGTGCGGTGAAAATGACAACAGTAAGTATGTTTGGATCCTCAGAATTGTAGGGGTGGGGCTTCCAAACACGTAAAAATCAATAAATCTGGACTGTGGGAGGGGTGCCAAACTAGATTCCCTTTATCAACGAGGGAATTAGCCTATTATTGGCTTCGAGACGATGATTATTTGGGAAATTTTGATTAAGTTATTGGCGCCGTCTGATCTGCGATCCATGAGATGCACCGTGGATCGATGGCGGCGGGTTTGGTGGCAAGAGGGAGGCAGCCATGGACCAAGGCAAGTGGAATAGGACCGGGAGCGTGACGACGCAAGAGGCCGGCTTCACCCTCATCGAGTTGCTGGTAGTAACCGTCATCGTCGGCATCCTGGCTGCGATCGCCTTGCCGAATTTCCGCGGTTACTTGCTCGAAGGCCGGCTTAACGAAGCCAAGCCGATACTATTGGAAATCGCCGCCAAGCAACGCATGCGGTTCAACGAACGGGGCAGCTACTACAGCCCCGGCGGCTTAACCATGAGCGAACAGAACCTGATCGACAATCTCGGCGTGCCCCTGAAGGAAGTCGGCAATTTTTGTTTTGTCTTCATCTGCCGCTCTTCCTCTGCATGCCTGACAGACACCGGTGCCAACGGCAGCACCTCGGCGAAATTCATCGCCACTCAGGAAACTGCCGATGCTGATATTGAGTTCGAGGTCTGGGCCGTCCTGCGCAAAAACGCAGCCGATACTTCGATCGATGCGCCAGGCAGCGTCAACTGCAATCCGGACATTGACGGCAGCGGCAGCGACAAGTACCCGCCGACCGGCTGGGTCGCCGCCGCTAACAGCGGCGAAACCGGCCAGGAAGGCAGCCGCCGACGGTCAGCACGACGCCATTATCCAGGCCCAGGCTGGCCGGTTCGAGGGCCAAGCGGTGAAGCCATGCTGCACCGCGAGGGCGTCGGCCACGGCAACGTTGGTTTCGATGTATGCTCGTTGGCAGCCGACTTGGCAGTATACCAGGGTAATCGCCACCAGCTTGTTCATTCGTTGTTGTCTCCTAGAAAAATTCTACGAATTCACTCCGACGTTGACAATAACACTCTGTAACCAGCACCATATGTGCCCGCTTTCATAATGAAGTCAATTTGTCTTAAGCATCAGGTTAGAGCCCGCGAACGGTTGATAGGGAGTTGGCGATTTGCCGTTGTTCCGCCCACCGCTTATTCTGTCGCTGACTCGATCAATTCTCGATATCCGTGACGCTGGCCGCACATGAAGGGTGAGGGATGCCTGCCAATGCGGTAAGGAAAGCAACGTACGTGCATGGCCGAAATCAAGGCAAAAAACCTGGCTAAGCCGGCTGGTGACCCGATTACCTTGCGGCAGAAGGCGTATCGGGGCATTTCCGAGAATTCGGATCCGCGGTTTAATGATGATGCGGCGGTGTTGTGGCGGATCGTCAAACTGGTGCTGCGGTATAGGCTCCGCTTCGCCATCGCAGTCGGCGCTACGGTTGCGGCGGCCCTTTTTCAGCTTGTGATTCCACGTTTTCTTGGCGGCGCGGTGGATAGCGCCATGGGCCTGCTTGCCGGCGGCTCGGTCGCGGCGGAAGCGGCGCGGGAGTCATTGTTCGAGGCGGCTTTGCTGTTACTGGGCGCTTCAATACTGCGTGGGGTCTTTACCCTGGCGCATAACTATGGCGGCGAGGCGATTGGGCACCATATCGCCTATGACCTGCGCCTGGCCTTTTACCGCAAGCTGCAATCCCTTAGCTTTTCTTTTCATGACCGCATTCACACCGGCGAACTTATCACCCGGGGCATGCTGGATCTGGAAGGCGTCCGGATGTTCGTCAATACCGGGCTGCTTCGCCTTGTTCTGCTGCTTATTTTGATCGGTGCCGGCGCCTATCTGCTGTTGTCGACGGACCTGCTCTTGGGCTTGTTGAGCTTTTCCTTCGTACCCTTCGTGGCCTGGCGCTCCTCCACCGCACGGCTGCGGTTGCGGGCCCTGTGGCTGGCCTTGCAGGAGAGGATGGGCGTGCTGGGACAGATCATGGATGAAAATCTGGCCGGCATCCGGGTGGTCCGCGCCTTTGGGGCGGAACCTTTTGAGATAGGAAAATATGACGGCGCATCCGATGATGCCATGATGATCGCCGACGAGCGTATCAAGACCCGGGCGGCGTCAACATCTGTCATGACTTTTGCTTATTTTATCGCCATGGGCCTTGTCCTTTGGGTCGGCGGCATGCGGGTTCTCGATGGCACGATGACCGTCGGTGTTTTGACCATGTTTCTGACCTTTATCACCATCATGCAGCAACCGGTGCGCCAGTTGGGCCTTCTGGTAAACTCCCTGGCACGGGCTTCGACATGTGGGGCTAGGCTGTTCAGCGTGCTTGATCTGGAGCCGGAGATCAGCGACCGGGCAGGGGCCAAGGCGCTGGTGCCCACGACGGGAACTGTGCGTTTCGAGGATGTCTCATTTGCTTATGCCGGACCGGATGCTCCGCCGGTCCTGCACAATGTTTCCTTCACCGTGGCGCGGGGCCGGACACTGGGTATCGTCGGCCCGCCCGGCAGCGGTAAATCAACCATAGCCAATCTGCTACCGCGTTATTACGACCCAAGCGAGGGCCGCATCAGTATCGATGGCAAGGATCTGCGCGATGCGACCCTGGCCTCTCTGCGGCAGGTGGTGCGGGTGGTGCAACAGGATGTGTTTCTGTTTACCGCTTCGTTGGAGAACAATATCGCCTACGGCGATCCCTGGGCCGATGATGGAATGATCCAGGACGCCGCATCGGCGGCGCAGATCGACGGTTTTGTTGCCGTCTTGCCCGAGGGTTACGGCACCTTGGTCGGCGAACGCGGCGTATCGTTGTCGGGGGGGCAGAAACAGCGGGTGGCTATCGCCAGATCAGCCATGCTGCAATCCAGTGTGCTGGTGCTGGACGATTCAACCGCCGCCATCGATGCCGAGACCGAGCAACGCATTCGCGAGGCCCTGAAGGGCCATATGAAGAACTGCGCCACGATCATTATATCGCACCGCCTTGGCGCCCTGCGCCACGCCGACGAGATTATCTTTCTCGAGGCCGGCCACGTGGTTGAGCGGGGTAACCATGATAGCCTGCTTGCCCAGGGCGGCCGTTATGCAGCGCTCTTCGCTCTGCAAAGCCATGATGATATCGACAATGCCGGGGCGGCAAAATGACCGTCACGCCTGGCAATGAACGTTTCAGCGACGATGGTTCGCGGCCGCCGCGGGCGGTGGTCGGCTCCCAGATCAGCCAGGACGAGGAAATGTTCGGCGCCGCTTTTGACGGCGGCGTCCTGCGGCGCTTTTTTACCTATGTTCGGCCCTATCGCACCCGCATCCTTCTGGCGTTGGCTTCGGTGTTGGTTTTCACCGGCGCGCAGCTTGCGATCCCTTTACTTATCCGTTTCTTGATCGACGAGGCCCTGGTTGTCCAAGGCGGCGATCAATCCTTGTTATTGCTGGTCATGGCTGCCTTTGTTGTTGTTATCGTGATCAACTACGGGGTCAGCTATTTGCAGGACTGCCTGGTCGGGCTAACCGGCGAGCATGTGATCTTCGATCTGCGCCGGGCCATGTTCGTGCATTTGCAGCACGTTGCCCTGGCCTTCATGGACAAGACCGAGATCGGCCGCATGATGTCGCGGCTGCAGGGCGATGTGAATTCGTTGCAGGAATTTCTGGAGAATTCGATCACGGCCATTGGCGATCTCGTGCTTCTCGTCGGCATCATCATCATCATGTTGGTACTTGATTTCAAGCTGGGCGCCCTGACCCTGTCGGTGGTGCCGACGCTGCTTGTGGTTCGGCTGATCTGGCTGCCCCGCGCCCGCGTCGCCTTTCGCGGCGCGCGGGAAAGCAACTCCAGCACGAATGGTGCCCTGGCCGAGGGCATCCACGCCGCGCGCACGGTGCAGGGCATGGGACGGGAAGACGTCAACTTCGCACTCTACAGCGACCGGGCGCGACAAACCCTGCTGGCTCACCTGCGGTCGGCTAAATTCGCCCAGGCCATGATACCCATCGTCGATACCTTGACCGGCGCGGCCATGGGTATCGTCGTGGTGGTTGGCGGTGCCATGGTGCTTGAGAACACGCTGGACGTCGGCGTCATGGTCGCCTTTTTGTTTTATGTGCAGCGGTTCTTCGATCCCATTCGTTCTCTGACCATTCAATACAGCGTGATGCAGCGTGCCATGGCATCTGGCCAGCGTATATTCGAGGTCTTGGAAGTGCCCCTGGCCATTGCCGACAAGCCGGATGCGGCTGACCCTAAGACGGTGCAGGGTGAAATCGCATATAATAACGTGACCTTCGGCTATGCCCGGAACCAACCGGTGCTGAAGGATATAAGCTTTACCGTCAAGCATGGTGAAACCGTTGCCCTGGTGGGACCGACCGGCTCGGGCAAGACCTCAATCACCTCGTTGCTGCACCGGTTCTATGACGTTTGGGATGGCTCGGTGACCATTGATGGAACAGATGTGCGGGACTATGCCAAAGCATCCTTGGGCCGGCATATAGCCATGGTCCTGCAGGATCCGTATTTGTTTACCGGCACGATTTTCGAGAATATTCAATACCGCACTTGTACGGCGGACCGTAACGATATTGAACGTGCCGCTAGAACAGTCGGGGCTCATGACTTCATTGCCGGCCTGCCGGATGGTTACGATACCTTGCTGGAGCAGCAGGGCCGCAATCTATCCTTGGGGCAGCGGCAGTTGCTCAGTTTTGCGCGCGCGTTAGTGGCGGATGCCAAGATTCTTATTTTGGACGAGGCGACGGCGAATATTGACAGCTACACCGAACGGCAAATCCAGATCGCCCTTGCCCGGTTGCTCGAAGGCCGCACCGGTATCGTCATCGCCCATAGACTGGCGACCGTTCGCGGCGCCGACCGTATTGTCGTCCTGCAGGATGGCCGCATCGTGGAAACCGGAACCCATGCTGCCTTGATCGAGGCGTCCGGCCTGTATGCCCGGCTGTATGCGCTCAACTATGCCTCGTTCGACGATATTCCCGGCGACCTGCTGCAACGGGTAACGGGGGACAAAGCCAGAACCTAAGCCAGCAGAAAGTCCGCCACCTCCGTGAAGCCGTCACCGGATCGTTGCCGGGTGATATATGTTGGCTCGGCTTCAAGCTGGCCGGCGAAGTTGGCGACATTGGCGACGCCGACGGAATTGGGAAAGAAGGCGAACATGGGAGCGTCGTTGGGCGAGTCGCCGGCGAAAACAAAGCTCCCGCGCGCCGCTTCGATATCCATTCTGAAACAGTCTCGCATCAAGGTTCGGGTGATGGACAGCGTATCATAGCCGCCAAACCAACCATTGATGTGGATGGAGCTGACCTTGGCCGTGGCGCCGGCGGCTTCAAACAGCGCCACGACGCGTTCGATATCGGACCCGGACAGTGCCGGGACATCCTCGCAAAAATCAATCGCCAGATCGGCATCCCGGTAGGCCTGATCGGCGGCAATACCGGCACCAGGGACCTGGGACAGAATATGTGTCCTCAACTCATCAAGCCGTTTGCGGTCCGCCGCCCGTTCCTGGGCTGTCTTGGCGTAATGGCGTTGCATGACATGGGCCGCGTGGTCATAGCGAAAATAAAAGGCGCCGTTCTCGCCCACGATACCGTCGATAGGCCACATTCGGGCCATATGATCGCACCAGCCCGCCGGCCATCCGTGGTCAGGGTATCATCAATGTCACTTAGCAGGACCTTGATGCCGGCGCGGACGGTGGTGGGCATCTTCCGTAGCGGTAGCATCAATCATCACCCCCTAATTTTCGTTTTGGCTAACATTTATTCCTGCTGGACTTAGTATGCCAAAGAACCCGGCGATATGACGAGCTCAAACGGAGTGCTGTGATGGCAATAACTGTATCTTCCCTGCCCTTGATCATTGGTCACCGTGGCGCCTGCGGTCATGCGCCTGAGAACACCTTGGCGTCTTTCCGCGCGGCGGCGGACCTGGGCGTGGCCTGGGTTGAATTCGACGTCAAGCTGAGCGGGGATGGTGAACTGATCATCCTGCATGATGATACACTGGATCGGACAACGACGGGGCGGGGGCCGGTGACCCAACATACCCTGGCCGAAATCAGGCGCCTTGATGCCGGGCTGTTTTTTGACGCGGAATTCCGGGGCGAAAAAGTACCCACCCTTGATGATACACTCGCGGTCCTGCAGGACCTGAACCTCGGCGCGGTGGTGGAAATCAAACCCTGTCCCGGGCGTGAGGCCGAGACGGGGGACCGGACTGCGCGGCATCTGGCGGCCCATTGGCCCGGCAGCCTGCCCGCGCCCCTGCTGTGCAGTTTCAAGCCCGGCGCCCTGGCGGCGGCGGGAGCGGCGGTGCCCGCGCTGGAACGGGCGCTTTTGCTTGAAGTCATGGCCGAAGACTGGCGGCACCTGGCCGAGCAGGTTGGCGTCCGTGCTATCCATTGCGGTCACGGTCACCTTACGGAAAGCCTGGCTGGGGAAGTTCAGGCGGCTGGCTATGACCTTCGTTGTTACACCGTCAATGACGGCGCCCGCGCAAAGGTGCTTTTGGATTGGGGCGTGCAGGGGATCATTACCGATTATCCGGAGCGGATGCCATAGCCGCTTCGATATAGCCCTCGACGGCGGCGCGTTGTCCGCTGTTCATATGGATGCCCGCCTTGCTCCGCCGCCACAAGACGTCATTCGCCGTGCGGGCCCATTCGTGCGCGATCATATAATCGACCTCCCGCGCCGACAGACCGGCGCCAAAGTCCTGACCCATATCCATGGGTTGCCGTGCCTCGCCCAGGATGACCGTGGTTAGTGAACCATGACGCTGCGCCATACTGGCCAACATGGCGGAATCAAGGTCCGGGTAGCGGGCTACTAGGTCTTTGATAAAGGCTTCCAGATCTCCATTCGGCACATCACCGCCGGGCAACGGCGTGGCCTCGGTCCAAGCCGCGCCCATGTTTGGGAAATATGATTCCAACTCTGCCAAGGCTTCCTCGGCCAATTGCCGATAAGTGGTTATCTTGCCGCCAAAGACCGAAAGCAGGGGTACCTCGCTTTCTCGGACGTCCAGGTCTAGAACGTAGTCCCGCGTCACCGCCGAGGGATCCTCCGCCTCGTCATCGAACAGGGGGCGCACACCGGTATAGGACCAGACAACATCGTAGGGCCTTATGGGTGTCTTGAAATAGCTGCTGACCACCTGGCACAGATAGGCGATTTCCTCCGCCTCGACGGCAGCATCCTCAGGCGTGCCGGACAGGACAACATCCGTGGTGCCTATCAGAGAGAAATCACCCTCGAACGGCATGACGAAAACCACACGGCGGTCCGTGTGCTGCAGGATGTAGGCATGCCTGCCCACGTATATACGGGGCACGACGATATGGCTGCCCTTGACCAGGCGAACGCCTTCCGTGTCCCGCAGGGCCAGGGGGCCATGCAACAGGCTTTCAACCCAAGGGCCGGCGGCGTTGACCAGAGCCCGCGCCCTAACGGTAAACTCGGCATTATTGGTGTGGTCATGAAACCATGCCCGCCATAAACCATCGCTTCGCCGGGCCTTCACCAGTTCGGTGCGGGTGCGGATGTCGGCACCATTGGCGGCGGCGGCCATGGCGTTGCAGACGACCAGTCGAGCATCGTCGACCCAGCAATCGGAATAGGCAAAACCCTTTGAAAGGGCCTTGTCCAGGGACGCGCCCGCCGGGTCCTCACGTAGGTTGATGCCATGGGAATTGGGTAGTCTGGGATGGTGTGCCAAATGGTCATAAAGGAACAAGCCGATCTGGATCATCCAAGCCGGGCGCACCATATTCATATGCGGCAGGATGAACCGCAAGGGATGGATGAGATGCGGTGCCTTGGCCAATAGCACCTCGCGCTCCGCCAGGGCTTTGCGGACAAGGCCGAATTCAAAATATTCCAGATACCGCAGACCGCCGTGAACCAGCTTGCTGGAGGCCGAGGATGTGGCGCTGGCGAGGTCGCCCTTTTCGCACAACAGCACGGATAAACCCCGGCCCGCCGCATCAGCGGCGATGCCGGTACCATTGATGCCGCCACCAACAACGAGAAGATCCCAAGTAGGTTCGTTTGTGGTCATGCCATCTGGTGTCTAATCCGCTGCTTCTGGCGCCGCCTCGGGCGTGGGCAAGTTTCTTGGTAGGATCGTCACGGCGCAGAAAATCACTATGGCGGCGCCGGCGAGGATGCGGAACAGGGTGTCGAAGCCCCAGGTTTGATAGACGAAAGCGATGAACGGCAGAGAGGTCGCCAGGGCGGTGAAGCTGACTACATAACGGACCCCATAAATGCGGGCCCGATATGCGCCACTGGCCGTTTTGCCGATCATATAGTCATTGATGGGAATCTGGCCAAAGGCGCCAAGCATGAAGCACAACGCCACCGCCAATGCCATGCCGTCCCGCAACCCCGGCATCGCCATGAAAAAGATCAGCTGGATTGTCGAGACCACCATGAAGACATGGCGCGGACCAAAGCGGTCGAGCATGCTACCAACCACCAGCTGTGCGATTGAAGCCACCGCGAAGACGATGAAGGCCAGTGAACCGATCACCGTCGCCACATCACCCTGGCCGGCCCAGGCGAAGTTCTCCATCCAGGCGGATAGCTCTGCCGCAAGGCCTTGCAGACGTTCGTCAAATATTTTTGGCAGCGCGAAAGTGGTGGCCTGAAAGATCACGGAAGATACGGCGGTCGTGAAAAATACGATTATCGACACCCTTAGCAGCAAAGCCCGGTACGAAGCGGAAGGCGGTGCGGCGTTGCCGGCGTTCGGCACAATTGTTGCATTTCGTTCGGCATGAATGCCGTCCCAGCGCAGCGCCATGTAGAAAAATCCCACAAGAATCGAAAAGCAGCCCGGTATGATGAACGCCATGCGCCAGCCGCCGTGGTCGATCAGATAGCCGGCGATAAGCGCGGCGGAGGCAACACCAAGATTGCCCCATACGCCATTCGCCGCGATACGCATGCCTGTGTTGCGCCACTTCGTGGTGACGATCGCCAGGCCGACCGGGTGATAGATGGCGGCGAACATGCCGATCACGAACAAGCCGATGCCAATCTGCAGGGGCGTCTCGGTGAAGCCTGTGGCGATTGAGGTCAGGCCGATGCCGATAAAAAACACGCACATCATGCCGTCACGGGTCCATTTGTCGGCAATCCAGCCNGCCGGCAGCGANAAGACGCCAAAGGCGAAGAAGCCCGGTGTNGCATAGGCGATCAGTTCAGCATAGCCAACCCCCCATTCCCGATACAACACCAAGGCGGCGACCGTCGCGAAAACCAATGTGAACAAGTGGTCCATGAAATGGCCAATGTTCAGCAAAAAGAAATANGTTCGATCCCGGTCCATGATTGTGCTTNTCCCNTGAATAGGCGCGACCATTTTTCNCGATTGNGCCANCGTCGCATATTTNGGTCGAAAAGAATACGGGGGCGGCCTTCGAGAAGACCGCCNCCGCTGTAGCCAGTCCGCNTTNTTTGTCTTACCAGGCGACGTGCTTCTGGGCTTCAGCGCGGCCCACCACCATGTGATGTACCTCATCGGGGCCATCGGCNAAACGCAAGTGGCGTTGGTGGTGATACATATCAGGCAGNGGTGACCAGTGCGAGATACCCGTGGCACCGTGCATCTGCATCGCCTGATCGATGATCGTGCAGACCTTTTCGGGAACCATGGCCTTGACGGCGGAGACATAGACGCGGGCTTCCTTGTTGCCTAGGACGTCCATGGCCTTGGCCGCCTGCAACACCATCAGGCGCATGGCATCGATTTCGATGCGCGCGCGCGAGATNATTTCCACGTTCTTGCCCAGTTTCAGGATGGTCCTACCGAACGCCTCGCGGCTGCCGGCACGCTTGACCATCAGTTCCAATGCCTTTTCCGCAGAGCCGAGAGAGCGCATGCAGTGATGGATACGGCCCGGGCCAAGACGGACCTGGGAGATCTCGAAACCGCGGCCTTCGCCCAGCAGTATGTTTTCTTCTGGCACGCGCACATCGTTGAAGCGGATGTGCATATGGCCCTTGGGCGCATGGTCTTGGCCGAACACCCGCATACCCTCCACGATCTCGACACCGGGGGTGTCGATGGGCACCAGGATCTGGGATTGCTGCTTGGAGGGTGGGGCATCGGGAGAGGTCTTGACCATGGTAATCATGATCTTGCAGCGAGGATCGCCAGCGCCAGAAATATAATATTTCTCGCCGTTGATCACCCATTCGCCATTTTCCAACACCGCCTTGGTAGCGACGTTCTTCGCATCGGAGGAAGCCACGCCCGGCTCCGTCATGGCATAGGCCGAGCGGATCTCACCGTTCAGCAGCGGCGTTAGCCACTTATCCTTTTGCTCCGGCGTGCCCACGCGCTCCAACACTTCCATGTTGCCGGTGTCCGGCGCGCTGCAGTTCAGGGTTTCGGAGGCGAGGCTGTATTTGCCCAGTTCGGCNGCGATATAGGCATAGTCCAGATTGTTCAGGCCCTGGCCGGTTTCGTCATCGGGCAGGAAGAAGTTCCACAGACCGGATTCTTTGGCCTTCGCCTTGGCGCCTTCAAGCAGCTCCGTCTGCCGGGGATGCCAGGTCCAGCGGTCCTCTTTTTCGTCATTAAGGGCAAAAAACTCTTCGGTGATAGGCGCTACGTTCTCGGCGATGTGCTTTTGCACCGCGTACATCAATGGCCGCGATTCTTCTGACATCGCTAAATTAAATAACTCTTGGTCGGGTCCCGACATAATTGTTGGCCTCACTATTACGGTTTCGAAGTCCGCGAACATGAGATTGTTGCCGGTTTTTGTCAATCTTCATGATGCAAACTGGTACCATCACGGGCGGTAAACTTGCCCGTGGCGGCGTCTCAATCGAAAAGCTTGTCGACGTCATCCTGCGACAGGCTGTGCCTACCCAGTTCCGGCTCGTGCAAGAGGTCTTCGTCAGCGGATTTTTCCGGCTCGGTGGCAAGCTCAATTGTAGCGAGCCTATCCTTGCTCCAAATATCAACTAGCACGTTGACCCGCTCTTCCACATAGGTAACGGATTTGACGACCTTGTTGACCCGCTGCCCCGTGATGTCCTGAAAGGCGCAGGCTTCCAAGGCCGCATTGCCATTGGCGGAGAGGCAGTCCAGAGAAGCGATTTGCGCGGGGTTCGTAATTGTCTCGCGCAGCGCATTGATCAACTGTTCGTTTCTCTCCATGTCTCCATGATGGTGTTGGCTGCGGCATCCATGGCCGTGACGACAGCCTCCAATTGTTCGTCCATGCTTTCGAAACGTTCGTCACCGTCGGTTTGCCTGTCAATAGCCGCAATCTCCGGTCTGACACGCCGGATGTAGTGCATCAGGCCGTCTAGATCTTGTCTCAAGCGGTCCATTGACGTTTACATATTGTTGTGGCCGCACATTTCGGGCGCCCAGCTTTGAGCGGCCGGTGACCACTTATTTAGCCAATACTGTGGTGTATTCTGCCGCCGTGCCACAAGTGCCACGATAGTCAGTAATGGTGCAGGGTCGCGCGAAAGATTCGGGAGCAAGCGAATGGCTAAGAAATTTTTTTCCAACGATCCCAATTGACATTGTGCTGAAGACAAACTATCTACTCCTATATCGCTAATGATAATCGTTATCATTAACCAAAAAATATCTTAAAAATAAGATGCTAGGTGTTCCGTAGGAGGGAATAGGAATTATGAACCTGAGGTATAAAAATAAGCCGATCAAGGGCCTGATCTTTTCGATGGCGCTTGGCGCGGCGGCCCTGTCGGGCGGCGCTCTGGCGTCGGCGGAGGAAGTGAACCTTTATTCCTCGCGCCAGCCATTCCTGATGAAACCGCTGCTGGATGCCTTCACCAAG
>PCBT01000021.1 GCA_002731375.1 Rhodospirillaceae bacterium
CCTCGAATTGTGGCTCAAAAGGGGAAATGGAGCGGGCGAAGAGAATCGAACCCTCATCTTAAGCTTGGGAAGCTCCTGCTCTACCATTGAGCTACGCCCTAACAGGTACAGAATACCCAGAAAATCAAGCCTTTAGGACTTCGATGATAGCGTGGTCAAGTGCCATTCTCAAGCCTGCGGCACTTTCATTGTGACACCAGTGTGGCAAGCGAGCCTCTTTCGTGGACCGGCAGCGGCCCACGAGCTCGGGCACCGTGGTGCCCTTAAATGATGGCGTGGCGAACTTTAGCGGAGATCCATTCGCTCGATACCACGGTAGCGATGATGATCAGCAAAATTATACTGACCTGGGTCCAGGCCAAATTGGCGATGGAGGCGCTGAGATGCAGGCCAATACCGCCCGCGCCGACCAGGCCTAGGATGGTAGGTTCCCAAATGTTGATATCCCAGCGAAAAACTGAAATCCCAGCGAAGGCGGGCAACACCTGCGGGATTTCATATTCCCCGGTGGGAAAGAATATCGGCTTAGGAAGCCGCTCAACCCATAGCCGGGCAAGGGCCATAGCTCTGCAATCCGACGATAGTCGAGAGATTAGCCTTGAAATTGAGGCCAACGATATTTATGTTAATTTCAGCATCAAGAGAGGGCGTTAGCCCCGCCAACCAGCCCTGACCGGGCAACGGTGGTTCAAAGATGCGGCCATTGGCAACAATACGGTCGTCTCAGGAACCTCTCGCGATGTGGGCGAGGGGTTTTTTCTTTCAGCCCAAATATTAGCCGGACTGGCGTGCATGCTTGCGTCCGTTGTTTCGGCAAGCACCTGCCCAGCGGCGGTGGAAGGCCCGCGCTCTAGTGCTCCCAACCCTGACCGGCGGAGCCAGAGGCTAACTCGCAATACAACTATACCTGCCCAGTAGCAGGCCTACCGTGTCGGGTGCTGATGCTGCACCCCTGATGATGGCCCGAAGCAGAGCCGAAACACGTCTACTGATCCGGCCCATCTTATGAACTGAGAACTAGAGATGACTAAAGGCATTTGAACTTCAGATTGTGCGCCTGGACATGATGTCCAAAGCACTAAAGAGAGGAAATCACGATGAAAACCAACCATACATCCTTCCTTCCCATGTCGTCCGAGGACCTGCCCCAACAAAGGGTTAACGAAGTAGTAGGACTGCCATCCAGGCCCGATGGGCTCGATATTTCCGTCGAACTTATCAATTCATTAGGCAAACAGTATCCTAAGGGGAGCCCGCGCAAACTTGAATTCGTCTGCAGCGTCGAATGGGCCTGGTCCCCGATCAATAACCGGATTGATAATTACTATCTCAATCCAAAGCCCAAGCACTGGATGCTTTGGAGCAACTGGGTGAATGATCGTGTTGTTCCATGGACCTGGCACTGGGACGTTCTAGCTTACGCCCCGCGGATTGAAGCCGATGAATTTACCCTGGCTACCCACATGCTGCTAGAAACGTGGAAATATCTCGCCGCTTATGAAGGCGTTGATCATTACCATTGGATGAACAACACCGGTTGCTTGAGTGTGGAGGACGTTCAGGCCGTGGCAAGGGAAGTTTGGTAACTCTCGAGCCAGATAATTTTCGCTGGTCCCCTCACAGGATAGGGGCTGGCACAACCTTGCCCTTTCTTAGCCGAGAGCTCTACCGCCCAGCGCAATCGTAGCCTTTGCCTAAACCAGGGGCGAATCCAATTCTTCATGCCCCCGCTTCAAGCGACCATAATCATGAGGATCGCTCATTATATTGCCGCGCCGCGATAATTAGTTCTTCGCGCGACACGCCCACGCTGCGGGGCATTACGCTCGACCCTTCGTCGGATCCAACAGCGTGGGCCGCCCCTGGAAATAGGTTAGCGGTTGATAACTTCCGCGCTCTTTCTTTGGCTAGATCTTTCTCTGCTGGAAAGTTGTCGTCTGTATCGCCCGCGCTATCGGGTATGACCTAGTATCCCCATCGACCTGAGCCTTAATCAATCTTGCCAGTGCTCTGCATCGAATGAATTTTCTCTGCCACATCCTCTGCCCTCAGGTGGGTATACCGGAACAGCATCCTGGGGTCCCTATGACCTGATATCAGGGCGACCTCTGGGATTGATAAACCCAGCTCAAAAAACCGGGAAATGGCTTCATGTCGCAGGTCATGGAAATGCAGATCTTTGATACCCACTCGTTTCCTCAATCTCTCCCATGCCAGACGGAATGCATTGGGTGAAACTTCATAAACACGCTCAGAAATGCCCCTGGGAGTCCCCAGGAGAGTCGTCAGGGCCTTGCTTGATAGTGGGATGACCCTGGGGTGCCCATTCTTGGTAACGGGGATCCTGAGAGTCCTCTGGGACTCGTTGATATCATCCCAGCGGATGGCCAGAATTTCCCCACGACGCATTGCCGTCTCCAGGGCGATGATAATTATGGGTCTCAGGTAACTGACAGACGACCCCTTGCAGCCTTCTAGGAGGAGTTCCTCTTCATGAGGCTTCAAGCGTCTATCCCTAGGCTTTGAAATTGGTGGCTTTCGAATTTCCTGTACCGGGTTCGAAATAGGAATACCCCAGTCTATTTTGGCTGTCTTAAGAACATGGCTGAAGAGATTGATGTCATGCCTAACCGTTTGCGATCCGGCTTGCTCAAGACGCTCATCCCTGAATTGCGCGAAATGATGGGCTCTAAGGTTTGACAGAAAAATTTCGCTGATCGAGTGTCGGAGCAAGCGCCCGATGCGATAAATTTCCTTATATGCGCTGAGCTTCTTTGGCGTCACCTCCTGCCCGTATCGTTCAAGCAGATCGGACAATCTCATCTCGCTGTAGCGTATTCCATGAGCGGCCTGTTCACCTCTTTCTATACGGGCTTCTTGTTGCCGTCCCCAATGCAGTGCATCTGTTTTGAAACGGAAGGTCTTGGAAATCGAAGGATGGTTTTTCCTGCGGATCTGTGCCTGCCAGCCTTTTTGTCGTTTTCGAATTGAAGCCATAGCGAAACTTCCCTGTGACGTATATGTGACAAGGCTTGTTTCTGATTAGCTGTCTACCAGCTAAGTATCTGACTTCATTGGAGCGGGCGAAGAGAATCGAACTCTCGTCTTAAGCTTGGGAAGCTCCTGCTCTACCATTGAGCTACGCCCGCCCAGAACACATTTGATGCAAATATGCTCAGGCTCTTCAATTGCTCTGGAGGGCTGTTTAACACAGACCAAAAGAATACGGAACGGTCGGATTGCGCTCTTTTTTCGCACGCGCCCGATCACAATCATGCGATGAGTGCAGTCGAGGCGTTGACAACGGGGCCGTGTCCGTGAAACTAGGCGCCGTTGCCTGGAGCTAGGATATCGACAATGAACAGTGCCGTACCTGACAGATTGCCCGTTGCCCTGGACCGGGCAAAGTTTAGTGATCCCAACCACACACTTGACAATCAACCCCGCGCCTTTGTCGGGTTGAAGAACCTGGACACTCTTTGGTTCAATACGGGCACGGTCTGCAATCTGGCCTGTACGAATTGCTATATGGGGTCCTCGCCCAGCAATGACCGTCTGGCGTTTATGCGGGCCGGTGAAGTCAGCGCCATATTGGCTGAATTGCAGGCGGACTGGCGGGGGCAAGAGATCGGCTTTACCGGTGGCGAGCCGTACATGAACCCGGACTTCCTGGCCATTTTGGCTGATGCCCTGGGCCGTGGTTATCGGGTGTTGGTCTTGACCAACGCCATGCGGCCGATGATGAAAATGGCCGACGGCCTGTTGGCCTTGCGCCGGGAACATGGCGATAGGCTGTGCCTGCGCGTCTCAATGGACCATTATGCCCCGGACCTGCACGAGCTGGAACGCGGCCGCCATAGTTGGGAGCGCATGCTGACGGGCCTAATCTGGCTGGCCGGATATGGCTTTAACATCAACATCGCGGGTCGGACCTTATCAGGCGAGGACGAAGACGTACTGCGTCAGGGCTATCGCCGGCTGTTCGCCGCCAATGGCATACCGGTCGATGCTGGGGACCCCGCCGCCCTGGTGCTGTTTCCGGAAATGGACGAAGACCTGGATGTGCCCGAAATCAGCGCCGCCTGTTGGGACATTTTGAATGTTTCGCCCGGGGCGATGATGTGCGCCACCTCACGCATGGTGGTCAAGCACAAGGGCGACACCGATCTGACCGTGATGCCCTGTACCTTGCTGCCCTACGATCAGCGTTTCAAAATGGGATCAAGCCTGGCATCCGCGAAGACGGCGGTGCCTTTGAACCATCCCCACTGCGCCCGCTTTTGCGTCCTTGGCGGCGGCTCGTGTAGCGCCGGGTAAATACCATTACCTAAGACACCGTGGTTCGGAATATGATACCGTGTCATGAGCTATGAAAAACCATTTAACGGCCTGAAGGTTCTGGATTTGAGCCAAGGCTTTGCTGGCCCCTATTGTGCCGAGTTGTTGGCCCAGTACGGCGCCGATGTCACCAAGGTGGAACCACCAGAAGGCGACTGGGGCCGGGGTCTGGGCCTGGTCTATGGCGATCAAAGCACGATTTCCATGACTGCCAACCGGGGCAAGAAATCCATCGTCCTGAATTTAAAGAATGACGGCGGGCGGGCCGTAGCCCAGGATCTGGCGGCCCGCTGCGATGTTTTTATCGAAGGTTTTCGTCCCGGCGTCTGCGCCCGCTTCGGACTGAGTTATGATGATCTGCGCCGGATCAACCCCCGCGTGATCTATCTCTCCATCAGCGGTTTTGGCCAAGAAGGCCCCTATGCCCGCGAAGCTGCCACCGACACCGTTCTGCAAGCCTTTTCCGGCCTGATGTCCATCAACCATGGCAACGATGATATTCCCCACCGCGTCGGCCATTATGTCGTCGACTGCGTGACCGCGCTGTATGCTTATCAGGCGCTGTCCTCGGCCCTGTATGCGCGCCGGGACGAGGCGGAAGGGCGCCTGATAGATTGCAGCCTTATGGCGGCGGCGGCGGCGTTGCAGACCTCCAAGATCGCGGATTACCATCTCGAAGGCGGCCCGCCGGCGGAGAACAACGCACCGGCGGGCGGCTACGGCACGCAGGACGGCTTTATCGCCGTCACCCTGGTCAAGGAAGAGCAGTACAAGCAATTGTGCCTGGCCCTGGGTCAGCCGGCCCTGGCGGATGACCCCCGTTATCTGGATTTCGCCAGCCGTGCCGCGCATATGGACAGCCTGGGTCCGGCGGTGCAGGAGATCATGCTGCAACATACGACGGCGGAATGGACCGCGCGTTTCAAGGAGGCCGGGGTTCTATGCCATGCCGTTGCCGACTATGGCGATTGGCTGGCCGACCCTCATGTGGTTGCCACGAAAGCGTTCCAGATGATGGCGCAACCGGGCATGCCGTCCGTACCCTTGGCCCAGATCCCCGGCACGGCGCCCATCGACCCCGGCGATCCTGGTCAGCAGGCACCCGCATTGGGCCAGCACAGCCGGCAAGTTCTGACCGAATTGGGCTATGACGACACAAAGGTAGAAGCCCTTGCCGCCGGGGGCGCCGTTCGGTTCGGCCCGGAAAACTAGAGGCCGGCGCTATGCGGGAATATCGGGCGGTTTTTTTGGTCAACGGCATTTTGCTGTTGATACTTGGTCTGGCCATGCTGGTGCCGGCGTTGTTGGATGCCCGTGTGGGCCACTCCGACTGGCAGGTGTTCTTGGCGGCGGCCTTCCTAACCGGATTCGTCGGCGGCGCGCTCAGCATTACCTGTTGGGGCAGCGGCCAGGATCTGCAGCTGCGCCAGGCCTTTGTTCTGACCACTTCGATGTGGATCGTCACGCCCACCTTCGCGGCGCTTCCATTTGCCTTTTCCGACCTGGATCTCAGCTACACCGACGCGTTTTTCGAGGCCATGTCCGGCATCACCACCACGGGTTCGACGGTAATCTCCGGCCTGGAGGCGGTACCGCCAGGCATCTTGATCTGGCGCGCCCTGCTGCAATGGATGGGCGGTGTCGGCATTATTGTCACCGCCGTGGCCATCCTGCCCATATTGCAGGTCGGCGGCATGCAGCTATTCCGTATGGAAAGCTCGGATGCTTCCGAAAAGGTACTACCCCGTACGGCGCAGGTCGCGGGCACTATATCGGTCATTTATCTGGGGCTTTCCTTCATTTGCGCGCTGGTTTATTGGGCCGCCGGAATGCCTGCCTTCGAGGCCGCGGCGCATGCCATGACCACAATCGCAACGGGCGGCTTTTCGACCTCGGACAGCTCCATTGGGGTCTATGACAGTGCCCTGATCGACTATACGGCGACAGCCTTCATGATCATCGGCAGCTTGCCGTTCCTGCTGTATTTCCAGGTCCTGCGCGGCCGTCCTCTGGCTCTGTGGCGGGACAGCCAGGTGCGCTGGTTCTTCGCCATTCTATCCGCTGCGATTGCCGGCATGACCCTGTGGCAGGTTGGTGGCAATGACGTGGAATTGGGCCCAGCGGTGCGGTTCACGGCTTTCAACGTAACCTCGATCCTGACCGGCACCGGCTATGCCACCGATGACTACGGGCAATGGGGCGGTTTTGCAGTGGTGCTTTTTTTCTTCGTGATGTTCATCGGCGGCTGTGCGGGGTCGACCTCGTGCGGTATCAAGATCTTCCGTTTTCAGGTGCTCTATGCCGCCGCCCGGACCCAGATGGGCCGGCTGTTGCAGCCCCATGGTATTTTTGTCGCCAACTTCAACCGACGACCGATACCGGATTCCGTGATGGATTCGGTGATGAGTTTCTTTTTTCTCTTCGCCCTCAGCTTTGCCGTTTTGGCGGTGGCGTTGAGCCTGCTGGGTTTGGATTTTCTGACCGCCGTATCAGGCGCCGGCACCGCCATCGCCAACGTGGGTCCGGGCCTGGGCGATGTGATCGGTCCCTCGGGCACCTTTGCGCCGCTGCCTGATCTGGCGAAATGGCTGCTGGCGGCGGGCATGCTGCTGGGGCGGCTGGAGCTGCTAACGGTTATGGTACTGTTCTCCCGCACCTTCTGGCGCGGCTAGGACGCCTCACGGTTTTATTCAGTTACTTGAACTTGCCGATTTCCCGTTTTAGTTCAGCCTCGGTCATGGGGTAGTCGATGCCGTTTCGGGCATCCGGGATATCCTGGGGCCGGACGCGGGCAATGCGCAGTTATAGCTGCATGGCCGTTCGCATGGAAAAATCTGCTTTCCAGGTCAGGGCCGTGACCTTTTTTGGTTTCTAGGTATTCGGCGTCCGGTTCACGATCTCGCTCGAAAGGCCACTTTTCAGAACCACCCCCCTGCACGATCGAAACCGGCACATGCCGGTTGTTCTTCAGTTCTTCGGCCAACAGTACACGCACGCGCGGCAGTAGATCGGAGGCCAGCCGGCGGAGCATTTCAAAGGTCAGTTCCTTCACCCTTTCCTGCTCGTCGTAGGGCATGTCAGGCAGCAGGCGGGCGATTTTCAGGGCCAGGTTGCCGCGTACATCTTCGTCGACATCATCCACCAGTAGCTCGTCCGCCTGTACCGGCGTGGCCGGGTTGGCGACCACCGCCCGTCACACCTCGGGGGCTTCATCGCTGGCAAGGAAATACAGGATTTCAGGACGGGTATCGTGAGCCTGAGCCAGCCGTAGCCGCGCAGCTAGATCGGCACCATCCAACAGGTCTTTCTGGGCGGCGTAATCCATACTGCCGACAGGCACCATGTCCGTACTCGGAGCTGATATCAGATCCAGGGCGAAAGGTGGGGGCAGCGCGGCTTCTGCCGGTGCATTTCTGCGTTTCAACAGCTTTTTCGACATGGCATGGAGAAGTTTATTGGGCGCACGTTAAAGCCCTGTTAATAGCCGAGACTTTGGATTGCGACACGGAGCGCAAGACTTTTTTTACAATTTAAAAGAGAAGAAAATATAATTAAAGTAGCCAAAGAATTCATGTTTTTGGGTTGTCGAAGCCAAGACAAATAGGCCACCTGGGGCTTTGCGGATCAACGGCAATGATTGAACCCTTTTATTTCTTTGCTTCATGAATGGGATTCAAATTACTCCGCACCTCTATTTCCGCAGTCGACAGCGGCGCCTTCCCCAACCATGATGGCGGCGCCGTTTGATGTTAGCCGAAGCTTAAGTGATGACCCAACAAGTACCCGACCCGCAATCGATCCATCCCGAAATGCAGTTGCTGATGTCGGCGCGCAAGCCGGCTCCGGCGGGGCAGACGCTGGCGCAGGCGCGCGCTGCCTGGGCCGCCTACAGCGCCGCGCTTAGCCAGCCTCATCCGGCCAGCATGGCGGTGCATGACCGCGCCGTTGCCTCGGGTGATGTGGATGTGCCGGTCAGAATCTACCGCCCTGCCGGTCCCGACGGGCCGCGTCCCTGTATCATTTACATGCATGGCGGCGGTTTCATGAAAGGGGATCTCGACAGCTCCGATACCAATGCCTGGGGCTATGCGCAGGAAACAGGCGCCTGCGTCGTCAGTGTGGATTATCGGCTATCGCCCGAGCATGCGCACCCGGCGGCCTTCGACGATTGTTATGGGGTGCTCTGCTGGCTTGCCAGAGAAGGCGGAACTGTCGGCATTGATACCGCGCGTATAGCGGTCGCAGGCGATAGCGCCGGCGGCAGTCTGGCGGCCGCGCTGTCCCTGGCGGCACGGGACCGCGAAGGCCCTGCGATCGCGGCGCAACTGATGCTCTATCCCTGTACCGGTACTGATCTGCGCAGCGCTTCATTCGTCGAATACGCAAATGCCCCCGGCTTGACGACCTCCAGCATGGAACAATATTACCGCGACTATCTGGCGGGTTGCGTGGACAGGGACGATCCCTATGCCAGACCGGATCGGGCAAGGGATTTCAGTAATCTGCCGCCAGCTTTCGTGCATCCCGCCGAATTCGACCCGTTGCGCGATGATGGCCGAGTCTATGCTTCGAAACTGGCCCTAGCCGGTGGGCAGGTTGTTTTCAGGGAGTCAAAAGCCATGATCCATGGCTTCATCCGCGCCCGTCTGGCGGGACCNGCTGCCGCCGCAGAATTCCAGGCCGGCTGTGAATTCTTGCGGCAATATCTCTACCCCTGATGATATGCCAAGGAATGGCAANAACTCACATTGAGCCATGGCCAAGCCCTATTGGATCAAACAGAAAAACCCGTGATGCCCGATCGGTAATGACCGAAAAGTACGCGGGTTTTTTGCGTTTTTGGACCTGCCAATTCGTGCGAACCTGACATCCTACAATAGGGAGGAGACGCACGATGCTAAGACCGGTCCGCCGGATCGTTACCGGCCACAATAACGAAGGCAAATCGATCATCTTGCAGGATGGTCCTTCGCCCCATGTATTGGAAAACCCAACCCAGGAAGGCCGTGGATTGACGGATCTGTGGCGCAGCTTCGCCAGCCCCGCCGACAACTGCGGCAACGCTGATGCCGCTGATACCCAGGTTACCCTGTCGCCGCCGGGCAACGGCAGCGTCTTCCGCTTTTTTCAGATCCGCCCGGCAGCCTGGGATGCAGCGATATCCGATGAAGAGCGGAGCAAACGGGATGCGGAGAATTTCGCCAAGATGGGTGCCAGCAGAGCCCATGACAGCGCCTCGTCTCAGCATGGCATGCACAAAACCGACACGGTGGATTACATCATCCTGCTATCGGGCCAAGTCAGCCTGGTTCTGGACGAGGGGGAAGTGGCGATGGAACCCATGGACGTAGTGATCCAGCGCGGTACCAACCATGCCTGGATTAATCATGGCGACGAACCAGCAGTCCTGGCCGGTATCCTAATAGATGCCGATCCGGTTTAATGACGGTTCGGGCCTGATAATACAGGCCGCGACGGCAGCACGGCACCCCTGTGCCGCCCCCGTGGAGCTGTGCGCCTTGGCGCACGAGCGTAAACTATAATAGCTAGACGCTGAAGTATTTCGCCTGCGGGTGATGCACGACAATGGCGGAGGTAGACTGCTCGGGATGCAGTTGGTCCTCGTCGCCCATCACCAGATTGATCCGTTCGGCGCCCAATAGCTCTAGAATTTTGCGCTGGTCCGCCATGGTCGGGCAGGCCGGATAGCCAAAGGAATAGCGGGAGCCGCGATAACCCTGGTTCAAAAGGACACCATTGTCACGGGCATCCTGATCGCCAAAACCCAATTCGGCGCGCACACGCTTGTGGACATACTCCGCCGTGGCTTCTGCCATCTCCACGCCCAAGCCATGCAGGTACAGATAATCCTGATACTTGTCGTCGTCGAACCATTGCCGGGCGACCTCGGATGCATGCTGGCCAACCGTTACCGCCTGAAGCGCGATAATGTCGCGTTCGCCACTATCAATCTCACGGAAGAAATCGGCGATGCAAAGGCCGCCCGCGCGGTCCTGGCGGGGCAGGGCGAACCGTGCGATCTCTTCATCGCTGCCATTCGGGCTGAACAGCACCAGGTCATCGCCCTTGGAGGCGGCGGGAAAATAGCCATAGACCGCCTGCGGGCGCAGAATATCCTCGGCCTCGCAGCGCGCCATCAGATCCACCATGATCGGCTTCACCTCGTTCCGGGCCCATTCCATGTACTCTGCAAGGCCGCGGCCCCGTTTGCGATAACCCCAATGGAACTGATACAGCATGCGTTCATTCAAATATGGCAGCAGGGACTTGATCCCCACCTGTTCGATTACGCGGTGGCCCAGGAATGGCGCATCGGGCACCGCCACGCCTTTATGCAGTTCTTCGCGCCGGGTGCGAACTTCTTCCAGATCAAGCGGCCTGGGCATNAGGGTNGGCTGNCCNAGCTTGCGCCGCTTGTTGGTGGGTTTGCCTTCCCGCCGGCCATTGCGTTCGACGATGTAATTATCAAAGTCGCTGTCCGCCACTCTGGCCATGAGGTCGAGGCCGTCAAAGGCATCGCGGGCATAGGCCACGCGTCCAGAGGCGGCTTCATAGGCCTGGGCGCAATCTTCCTCGACAAAATTTCGGGTCAGGGCGGCACCACCCAGCATCACCGGCAAGTGGATCTGTTGGCGGCATAGTTCCTCGAGATTGTCTTTCATGATGGTCGTCGATTTGACCAACAGGCCGGACATGCCGATGGCGTCGGCATCATGCTCCTTCACCGCCTCGATAATCGCGCTAACGGGCTGTTTGATGCCGATGTTGACGACCCGATAGCCATTGTTAGTGAGGATAATATCCACCAAGTTCTTGCCGATATCGTGGACATCGCCCTTCACCGTGGCCAGCACGATGGTGGCCTTTTGGCTATCGGCGCTGCGCTCCATATGGGGTTCAAGATAGGCCACGGAGGCCTTCATGGTTTCGGCGGATTGCAATACGAACGGCAACTGCATCTGACCGGAGCCGAATAATTCGCCCACCACTTTCATGCCGCCCAACAGAATATCGTTGACGATATCCAGCGGTGGATACTTTTCCATAGTCTCGTCCAAGTCTTCTTCCAGCCCGGTACGGTCACCATCGATGATGCGTTGTTTCAGACGTTCCTCAACTTCCGTCCCGCGTATTTTTTCTTCCTTGGAGGGCGCCTTTCGGTCCTGGAACAGAGCGATGAAGGCATGCAGGGGATCATAACCCTCGGACCGGCGGTCATAGATCAAATCCTCCGCCGTCTTGACTTCCTCCGCTGGAATGGAGTGCAGGGGCATGATCTTGGACAGATGCACGATGGCCCCGGTCATGCCCCGGTCCAGGGCATGCTGGAGATAGACCGAATTCAGCACATGGCGTGCTGCCGCCTTCAGGCCGAACGAGATGTTTGACAGACCCAGGATGATCTGACATTGGGGCAGTTCCCTTGCAATGCGTTCAATCGCATCCAGGGTTTCCAGACCAAGGCGGCGATCATCATCATTGCCGGTGCAGATGGTAAAGGTCAGGGGATCGAACAGCAGATCCTCGGGCGCCATGCCATGTTCGTTGACTGCATAGTCATGCAACCGGTGCACCAACTTGACCTTGTCTTCCGTGGTCTTGGCCATGCCTTCTTCATCGATGGTCAGGGCGATAACGCCGCAGCCAAACTTGCGCGCCAGCTGCAATCGCTTGGCCGCCGGTTCCTCGCCGTCCTCGAAGTTGATGGAATTGATCAAAGCCTTGCCGGCATACAGTTTTAGCGCGCCCTCCAGGACCGGATATTCCGTTGAATCGATCACCAGTGGCGCATGCACTGAACCGCGCATGCGGCTGACCACATCGCTCATATCTGACAATTCGTCCCGGCCCACGAAGGCGGTGCAGATGTCTAGGGCATGGGAGCCCTCCTTGGTCTGCTCCCGGCCTATGGCGATACAGCCGTCCCAGTCCTCGGCCTCCTGCAAAAGACGGAATTTTTTCGAGCCATTGGCGTTACAGCGTTCGCCAATGGACAGATAGGCATTTTCCTGCCGGTAAGGCACTTGACCGTAGAGNGATGCGATGCCGGGCACCCATTCAGACNNNCGCGCCTTNGGTTTTGGCCGCCGGNCCCNGCNCTGTTCCTGGCCAACNCTTTCCAGCATATCACCCAGAGCCTTGATATGCTCCGTAACAGTACCGCAACAACCGCCCACCAAGTTGACGCCATCCTCGATCACGAAACGCCGGGACCAGTCCGCCAATTCCTCCGGCGCTAGGGGATAGCTCGGATTGCCATCGACCAGTTCCGGCAGGCCCGCATTGGGCTGTACCGTGATGATGCCGGGCCATTGTTCCGACAGCCAGCGTACGTGTTCGGCCATTTCGCGGGGACCAGTGGCGCAATTGAGGCCCATGGCCTCGACCCCCAAGGCATTGATGGTGGTCGCGGCACCGGCGATATCGGTGCCGACCAGCAGGGTTCCCGTGGTCTCCACCGTAACTTGAGTAATCAGGGGCACTTCGCGTCCGGCCTTGGCCATTGCGATGCGGGCGCCATTCACCGCCGCTTTCAGTTGTAGGATGTCCTGCACGGTTTCGATCATGATGCCGTCAACGCCGCCTGCCAGCAGGCCGGCGGATTGCACCGCCAGGGCGGCTTCCAACTCGTCATAGCTGATCTGTCCCAGGCTGGGCAGCTTGGTGCCCGGCCCGATATCACCTAGCACATAGCGGGTGATGCCGTCACGGTGGAAGGCATCGAGGGCCTCCCGCGCCAGTTCGGCGGCGCGTTGGTTGATCTCGTGAGCCTGTCCGCCCAGATCGAATTCATCAAGGGTGATGGGCGAGCCGCCAAAGGTATTGGTCAGAATGATATCGGCGTCGGCGGCGATGAAGCCTAGCTGGATCTCCCGAACGATATCGGGGCGGCTCAGGTTTAATATCTCGGAGCAGTTTTCCTGGCCCCGATAATCGATCTCCACGTCCAGATCGGCTTGTTGCAGGCGGCTGCCCATGGCGCCATCGCACAACAGCACCTCGTTACGCAGATGCTCAAATAGATCACTCATGCGGGCGTCTCCTCCAAATCACTGCTTTGTGGACGCAAGCCCAAAATGTGGCAAATCGCATAAGTCAGTTCAGCTCTGTTCAAGGTGAAAAAGTGAAAATCCATCACGCCCGCGGTTTGAAGCTTTCGGCATTGTTCCGCGGCGGTCGTAACGGCGACCATTCGCCGGGTTTCCGGATCGTCTTCCAGTCCTTCGAACAAATGCGCCATCCAGGTTGGCATTGTGGCGCCGCAGGCCTTGGCGAATTGAGCGGCCTGGACGAAGTTACTGACTGGCAGGATGCCTGGCACGATAGGCACCCAGATGCCGGCGGCACGGGCACGTTCCAAAAAGCGCAGATAGATATCGGCATCAAAGAAGAACTGCGTAATGGCGCGGGTGGCGCCGGCATCTATTTTGCGTTTCAGATTATCCAGATCGGCATGGCTGGAAGGTGAGTTTGGATGCAGTTCGGGATAGGCGGCAACCGAAATCTCGAAATCCCTGATATTACGCAGGCCCGCAACCAGCTCGGCGGCATTGGCATAACCGTGGGGATAGAGTTGATATTCCTGCCCCTCCGGCGCATCGCCGCGAAGGGCAACCAAATGTCTGATCCCTTCGTCCCAATAGTCCTGGGCGATGCCGTTGACTTCGTCGCGGCTGGCGCCGACACAGGTCAGATGGGCGGCACATGGAACATTGCCTTCGCCCTGAATGCGCACGACCGTGTCGTGGGTGCGCTGGCGCGTACTGCCGCCCGCGCCATAAGTCACCGAGACAAACGCCGGGCCCAGGGGGCGCAGACGCTCCATGGCGCGCCATAGCTGCTCGGCCATGGCATCGGACTTGGGTGGAAAGAATTCGAATGAAATAGACAACGGCCCCATACCGTTGGATGAAAACACCCTGCTATCGTGGATTGGCGGCATCATGACGGCGCATCCCCTTCGCGCTCGGCTAGCCAAATTACAACGGTCAAACGGCCCCCGGCCAATTCAACGGTTTCCCCTGCCCGCAGCTGGGCGTCAGTGCACCAGCCGCGGATTTGTTCACGCTCGAAACCCAGCCAACGGTGCTGATGTTCGCCACGCAGAAATTCCTGATCATGGGCGGCGAAATCGACCACCAGAAGCTTGCCGCCCGAGCGCAAGGTCTGCGCCGCTTCGTTGATTACCGCACCTGGTTTTTCGGCATAATGCAGCACCTGATGCAAGACCACGACATCGAATTCAGCGCCTGGCAGTTGCAGGTTATACATGTCGCCGTGACGCACTTGACAGTGTCGGTGGCCGGCCTCTTCCAACCGGGCACGGGCGATTTGGAGCATTTCATGGGACAGATCAATGCCCGTCCCCCGGCTGATGCGCGGGGCCAAGACTTCCAATATCCGCCCCGTCCCGGTACCGATATCGAGGAAGTCGTTTATCGGCTTGTCGCCAATAGCACCTAACAGTGCTGCCTCGACCTCGTCCTCGGGCAAATAGAGAGAGCGGATTTCGTCCCAGCGTTCCGCATTGGCGCGGAAATAATCCGCTGCTGCCGCCGCCCGGGTTTGCTTGATGGCGTCCAGCCGGCTGAGATCGCGGGCCAAGGCATCATCGCATGCGGGTACCAGATCGACCAATGTCCGAGCCAGATGCGCGCATTCGGAGGTGTCGGCCAGACGGTAATAGGCCCAGGTCCCCTCCCGATGCCGTTCCAACAGACCGGCATCGCACAGCAGCTTCAAATGGCGCGAAACCCGTGGCTGGCTTTGCCCCAGAATCTGAGTCAGTTCCGTCACAGTTAATTCCGCATGAGCGCATAGCGCCAACAGGCGTAACCGCGTCGGTTCCGCCGCGGCGCGCAGTCCTTGCAGAAGCAATTCCATTTTCCCACCCAAATAGCTCTAATTACATAAAGATATTATTATATATATAGATTATTAATATAATGTAAAGAGCGTAAAAGAGTGTTATGGAAGCGCGCTAGGGGTCAATGCGCCGTTTCCGTAGCTCTGTTTCAACAAAATCAATGCCCAAACCCGGCGCGTTGGTTAGGTTGAACAGGCCATCAAGAGGGCGGGCGGTCAAATACCGCGTGCATACGTGTGCTGGGGTCGTTCCATTCGCAGGGTTTGGTGGCATGCAATTGGGCCGCACAGACATGCATATTCGCCAAATGCCCGATCATCGGCTGCGTTTGATGGGATACAAGCTCGACGCCATGCGCCTGTGCCAGCGCCGCGCAGCGCAGCAATCCGGTAATACCGCCCATTTTTACGATATCGGGCTGGATCATGCGGACACCAGACTCAATCAACTNTACCAAGCCGCCCGTCGTATAGGTCTGCTCGCNCGCCGACACGGTTATNGACAACTTGGCGGCAACTTCCGCCCATGGCCTTGATATGATAGTGCTGAACCGGTTCTTCGGACCACCAGTAGCCAAGATCTTCCAGCGCCCGGACAACCCGGATGGCGCTCCCGGTCGAATAGCCGTTGTTGGCGTCGAAGGCGAGGGGGAAGTCATCGCCGACAAGCCGGCGGACGGCGCGCGCCTTTTCAAGATGGTCGGGGATATCGGCATCCGGATCGACGCGGGCGTTGGCAAAACGAATTTCTATCGCTGCCGGTTAGCCTTGCATCCGTTGTTCGACGATGCGCAGGACATCGTCCAGCTTGCGCTCCACGCCATTGCCGCCGATTGAGGCATAGAACGGCAGCGCGGTGCGCTAGGCGCCGCCCAGCAGCTTATAGATTAGGTTGACCGAAAATTTTGCCCTTCAAGTCCCAAAGTGCGATTTCGATCGCCGCCAGGGCCCCTGTCAAGGCGCCTTCTGGGCCAAGCTTGGCAAGCCTGTGGGTCAAACGGTCTTGTAGCACAGCCTGATCCAGCGGGTCGGCGCCGATCAGACGCGGCGCGATATCATGGACAATCATTCCAACCGAGGCGAGGCCGCCTTGCATGGGCGAGGCCTCGCCCACGCCGTATTGTCCATCATCGGTCCAAACGCGGACGAAAGCGCTTCGCTGCGCCAGCGTGTCATCGGGTGACCATTGAACTTGAAACGCTTCCACGCGCTCGATCCGCATTGATTTTTGCCTTTTTCTTGGCAAATTCCACGCAGGAAGCCTAACACCAAAATAAAAGGGCCCGGCATCACGGGATGGCGGGCCCTATCGTCGGTCAGTAAAGGTTGGGTCAGGCGGCTGATTTCTGAATTTCAATCTGCCGCGGTTTCATATGTTCCGGCGTGTGGTGCTGCAATTCCACGTGCAGCAGGCCGTTTTCTAGGCTGGCGCCGGTGACCTTGACGTTTTCGGCCAACTGGAACCGCCGCTCGAACCCGCGCCCGGCGATACCATGATGGAGATAGGCCACGCCTTCGCGCTCCGTCAGGGGGCGGCCTTCCACGACCAGGGTGTTTTCCTTCACCGTGATCTCGATATCGTCCTCACCGAAACCCGCCACCGCCATTGAAATGCGATAGTCGTCGTCCAGTTTCTCAATGTTATAGGGGGGATAGGGGTTGGCGGCCGTGTCACTGCGCTTGGCTGCATCAAACAGCTGGTCGAAACGGTCAAAGCCGACGGATGAACGCAATAATGGTGCTAAATCGTATCTACGCATGGCGCGATACCCTCCTTTCGAAGCAATACCTAACGGTTCCAAAGGCCCGCCGTTATTGGCCGGACCCGCGTTTTATCCGAACCCTTCAATGGCATTCGGACCCTTATGATGTAGGAAATACTAACCATCTTTCAAGCCCATATGCGCACTTCCTGATTTGAATTTGTTAATCCTTTCGGGCCATACTGCCAGCATGGATAGTGATGATGCGAGTTCAGCCGTAACCACGCCGGCGCTGGCATTTTTTGGCCACACCTTCGATGAAGCCTTGGCTCTGCGTGACTATGGGGAAGAAGAATCGCGTGAATTGGCGGTCGAAGTTGCGGCGCATTTTTCGGTCGAGACCATGCGCCTGACCAATATGATAGCATGGTTGTTGGTGCAACGGGCCATGCATCAGGGTGAATTGACCCGCGAGGAATTCCGTGACGACGACAGTTGGCGCCTTGGCGGGGCCGGGATATGCCTGGAGGAGCCGGATGTTGATATCGAATTGCTGCCGCCCTATTTGTCCGACTTGTTGCGCCGTAGCGAGCGTCTATATAGCCGCATCGCCCGATTGGACAGCATGGCGGCGGCCGAAACCCGCTGAAAATCTCTAATTTTGCTGTAATTAGCCCCGAAATCTGGGGCTGAAAGCGCCGCCAGACCATGTTTCTTTCAAAACATGGTCTGGCTCTTAAGAATAGAGCAATTGAACCAATTACTTAAAGTCGCGCCAAATACATCTTGGGCGACTCGGATCAATTGAAAATTGCTCTAGTCCAGGCCGAAACCCTTGAACTTATTGCGGAATTTGGCCACGCGGCCAGTATCCAGCACACGCTGCGGGCCCCCGGTCCAGGCAGGATGGGTGCTCGGGTCGATATCCAGCTTCAAAACCGCACCGGGTTCGCCATAGGTCGAACGAGTGGTGAATTCCGTGCCATCGGTCAAAACCACGGTAATGTCATGGTAGTCGGGGTGGATATCTTTTTTCATTACACTGCTCCGTGAATTGCCGGGGGTGTATAACCAAACCAGAGAGCGGACGCAAGCCAAAGCTGAGACAATAGCTTAAACAGTTGCTAGGCAGGCCCATCATTGTGCAGACTCGGCACAATTGCTATACCCCTGCCGCAAGACTCAGTTGCGGCGCACCTCACTTTCAAAGGACTTTACGGATTGCTAAACATGGGCCCCGAAAACGAACGGGAAGAACGGCGTAGCGTTGGCAATCTGAGCCGCATCCTACCCTTCGTGGCACCCTATAAATGGACAGCGGTGAGCGCCGGCGTGGCTTTGGTGGTTTCGGCGGGCTCGGTCCTGGCCATCGGTCAGGCCATCCGCCGGGTCATCGACCATGGTTTCGGCAGCGAACAGGCATTGATCGACCAGTATTTCCTGGCCCTCCTCGGCGTTGTCACCGTGCTGGCGGCCGCGACCTTCGCCCGCTATTACCTTGTAACCTGGCTGGGCGAGCGTATCGTTGCCGATATTCGGAGTGCCGTGTATGGTCACGTCATTGGCTTGAGCCCTTCATTTTTTGAGATCATGCGCACTGGCGAGGTGCTGTCCCGGCTGACGGCGGATACCACCCTGATCCAGGCGGTGGTGGGCTCCACCGCCTCGATCGCCTTGCGCAATGTGTTGATGTTCCTGGGCGGCAGTGTTCTGTTGATCATTGCATCACCCAAGCTGACCGGCCTGGTCTTTGTCCTGCTGCCGGTGGTTATTCTGCCGATCATCATCTTTGGCCGCAAGGTACGCCGGCTGTCCCGCGACAGTCAGGACCGGATCGCCGATGTTTCCAGCTATGCCGAGGAAAGCCTTGGCGCGATCCAGGTGGTGCAGGCCTTTTGCCACGAGGCCATCGACCGCCTGCGTTTTGGCAAAGTCACGGACGAGGCTTTTGGCGTGGCGGTGGAGCGCACGCGGGCACGGGCCTGGCTGACCGCGTTGGTGATGCTGTTGATTTTTGGCGCGGTCGATGCCGTGGTCTGGACTGGGGCCAAGGACGTCATCACCGGCGAGATGACAGGTGGGCAATTGGCCTCGTTCGTCTTTTACGCCATCATCGTGGCCGGCGCCCTGGGCGCCCTGTCGGAGGTTTATGGCGAATTGCAGCGCGCCGCCGGCGCCGCCGAACGCTTGATGGAATTGCTGGCGGTCGAGCCGGACATTGATGTCGCAGCCAAACCGGTACCGCTGCCGGACATTGGCTCCACCGCCGTTAGCAAGGCGGTTAAGTTTCAGGATGTGACCTTTGAATATCCATCTCGCCCCGATCTGCCGGCCTTGAAGAATTTCACACTGGACGTAGCACCAGGCGAGACCGTGGCCTTGGTAGGGCCGTCAGGTGCTGGCAAAACAACGGTTTTTCAATTGCTGTTGCGCTTTTACGATCCGCAAGCGGGCCAGGTGCTGTTGGATGGTGTTGATTTGCGCCAGGCGGACCCGGCGGAGGCGCGGGCACGGATTGGCCTTGTGCCTCAGGATCCGGTGATTTTCGCCGCCAGCGCGCGGGAGAATATTCTCTACAGCCGACCCAATGCCGGTGAAGAGCAATTGCACGCGGCCGCCGATGCGGCAAACGCTACGGCTTTTATCAAGGACCTTCCCGACAGTTACGACACCTTTTTGGGTGAGCGCGGCATTCGCTTGTCGGGGGGACAGCGTCAGCGCCTTTCGATCGCGCGGGCGATTCTCGCTAATCCGCCCATCCTGCTGCTGGATGAGGCGACATCGTCGCTTGATGCAGAATCAGAACGTGCCGTGCAAGGCGCCCTGGAAGGCCTGATGGCGGAGCGGACGACGATTGTTATCGCGCATCGTCTGGCCACGGTGTTGAAGGCCGACCGGATCGTGGTGATGGACCAGGGCACGGTGGTGGAAATGGGCCGGCACGAAGAACTGGTCAAACGCGGCGACCTTTATGCCCGTTTTGCGGCATTGCAGTTCGGTACGCAATAGCCTTTATATCTGAAAGCCATCAGCGCTGGGTCAGTTTGAATTCAATGCGCCGGTTGCGCCGGTTGGCGATTTCGCCTGACCTTGGATCAAGGGGCTGGAATTCGCCAAATCCGGTGGCCGCTAAGCGATACGCAGGGACGCCCTGTTCCACCAGGAACTTGACCACGGCAATGGCGCGGGCGGACGATAGTTCCCAGTTCGAGGGGAATTGCGGCGTAGAGATAGGCACCGCGTCCGTATGGCCGTCAACCCGCATCACCCAGTTAATTTCGGCTGGTATTTGCTGGGAAATCTCCACCAGGGTAGCCGCTAGTTGGGCGATCTGGCCTTGCCCCGCCAATTCCAACTGGGCCGAACCAGAGCCGAATAGCACTTCGGATTGGAACACGAAGCGGTCACCAACAATCTGGATGCCCCGGCGTTGCCCCAATACCTCGCGCAGGCGGCCAAAGAATTCAGAGCGGTAGCGAGTCAGTTCTTGCACCTTCGATGCCAGAGCTCGGTTTAACCGCTTGCCCAGATCCGTGATCGTCGCCTCGTTCTCCCGGTCCCTGGCTTCCGAGGCTTCAAGCGCCGCGTTCAGGCTCTGGATTTCCCGGCGCAAGGCCATGATCTGTTGGTTCAGGACACCGACCTGGGCCTTCTGATCCGTGCTCAGAGCCCGTTCGGCCTTGTAGTCGTCTTCCAGGCGGGTATAGAGGTCGAGCAGTTCGGAAAGGCGGATGTCCCGCGCCTCAATCTCGCGCTGGGCTAGTTGGGTGCGCTCCTGTTCGCTCGCCAGTTCGGCTTGCAGTTCCTTGCCGCGGTCGCGCAGGGCGCCGATCTCGGTCTCCCGCTTTTGCAGGCTTTGGACAAGCACGCCAACCTGGGCCTCCAACTCACCGCGCAGCTTGCGCAGGGCCTCAACATCTCGGCGCAGGCTCTCGAGCTCCAGCAAATGGCGCTGGGTTATTTCGGCGCTGGCACGTTCCCGCGATTGCGCCGCAGCCAAGGCATCCTCGGCCCCCTCCGCGCGATTCGTCATCTGCCGCAACTGCACCTGCAATTGATCCCGGTCCGCTACCGTGCTCTGCAATGACGATGATAATTGAGTAATATTGAGCCGTAGATCCACATTCGCCTGGCGCTCCAGGTCCAACAGATCAGCCAATTCATTGACCTGCCGGTTCAGCCGCTCCAACGCTTCGTCCTTGCCCGAAATTGCCTGGGTCAGCAGCACCTGGGCCAGGACGAAGACCACCAGCAGGAAGATGATGACCAACAGCAAGGTTGCCAGCGCATCGACAAAGCCGGGCCAGATATTGCCTGTTCTGTCACGAGTATTGCGTCGACTGGCCATGCCGGGCTTCAGGCGCCCGTGCGCCGTGGAAAGTGCTCTAACTTCATCGGTCGTCTGCCAGGGCAGCGATGGTCCGCGCCAACAGCTTGATCTCGCTGCGCAGTTCCGCCACCGTTTGATTGCGGCCTTCGCTCATTTCCTCCAACAGGCGCATGACGTAGACATCCAAATTACGCAGATGCGAGCGGGAAGCCTCGTCAAGGCCCATTTCCTGGCCATCTAGATAATTGCTCAGGTTTTGCAACACCGGGCGAATTTCCATCTGACTTTCCGCCAGCTTGATCATCAGGCCTTGCTCCGCCTTCATCTGGTCGGTCAGGATCGACAATTTATCGACCAGGGCCATCAATGTATGCTGCGCCGAATTACGTCCCTCCTCGGAACGTGAGATGGTGCGTTGCAGATTCTCCAGACTGTCGGCTGTCTGTTCCAACAGCGCCTGCACATAGGCCGGCACCGACTGATCGCCCTCGCCCAGGCCGCCGCCGCTGGACAGGCGGGTATAGCTGGACAGCCATTCTTCAAGATCATTGTAGAAACGGTTCTGCGATTGGCTGGCCTGTAACTCTAGAAAACCGAGTACTAGACTGCCTGCCAGACCGAACAGGGATGATGAAAAGGCCACGGCCATGCCGTTGAGGGGCGATTGCAAACCCGCCTTCAGGTCGGAAAATATGCTGGCGAAATCCCCGGCTGCAAGCGATAGGCTGCCAATCGTCTTGCCTACCGCCCCAACGGTTTCCAACAGTCCCCAGAAGGTTCCTAGAAGGCCGAGAAAAATCAGCAAACCGATCAGGTAACGGGACATGTCCCGGCTTTCATCCAGGCGGGAGTATATCGAATCTAGCATGGAACGCATGGACAGTGCCGAAAGCGACATCCGTCCGCCGCTGCGTTCCCCCAGCATGGTCGCCATCGGGGCGAGCAGCTTTGGCTCCCGCTGCACGGAAAGGCCCGGCTCCGACCGACGGAAGGTTTCCACCCATTCCACCTCGGGCCGCAGCATCAAGACTTGGCGAAAGGCGTGCGCGATGCCAAACGCCAGGGTGGCGAGGATCATGCCGTTCAACACCACATTGGCCTGAAAAGCCCGGACCAGGGGCAGATACAGCAACACCGCCGCGACGGCGACCAGGGCCAGAAAAATCAACATACGGACGAGATAGCGGTCAGGCCGGGTCATGCCGCGAACCTATATGTTCGCCGGCCCAAAACTCCACGCTGTATTCCACGCAGCCACGGCGTCCGAACATCGGCCGCCTGCAAATAGACCTGTATCATTCGCCCCCCTCGGACTCCCAGCCCCATTTCGCCCCATGCGTAAGGATGTTTTAGTTGGCGATTTTCATGGGGCAGCGGCGCCTTCGATGCTTTATCGCTCCAACAACACAATATCGACACGGTCCGGTGCGCCGCCGTTACGGGCAATGCCCAATGCGCGCACATCAATGCGCGTACTGCGCAAACCGTTTTCTATCAAAAAAGAACGCACCGCCAAGGCCCGCGACAAGGAAAGCCGCCGTGCCTTGGAGGTATCGTTGCCCGAGCCCTCAGCGTAGGCCTTCAACTGCAGGCGCGCCTCGGTCGCGGCGACCTTGTCCGCGATTGTCTTCAAGAGGTCCTCGTCGTCACGGGTCAGCGCGGAACTGCCGGCGCGAAAACGAACCTGTAATATATCGTCGCTCGACGGCGTCAAGGCCGCCACCTGCCGCCGCTTTGCCTGTGGTCTGGCAGGAATTTTTGCCGGAGCCTTAACGGGCGCTGCAACACTTGCCAGCGCGGCTTTGACTGTCTTCTTGGGCGTCACGGCCGGGGGAGGCGGTGGCGGGGGAGGCGGTGGTGGTGCCAATGTCTTGATTGCGGCCTTTTTCGGCTGGCTGATCTCGGGAGCGGGTGCTTTTGGTAACGCTGCTTTTGGTGTCGGCGCCTTTGGCGGCGTGATTCTTTTTATCGGGGCATTCGGTGCCGTGACCCTTAGTGCCGTAACCGCCGGTGGTGGCGGGGTCAGGCGGGCGATCTTGGCCGGCGCTTGTTTTGCCGCTACCTTTGGCGCAGCCGGCTGTTTCCTTGCCGGTGCCGGAGGCGCGGGCGCCCTGGCAACAGGTTTCGTGGCCATGATGGCAGCCCGCATGGCAGCCGGCTTGGTAATGGGTGCGGACCGGGTTGTGGTCACGGCCCCCGGTTTTCGCAGGGCCAGCCGTGGGCTGGGCCGCTTCAGGTTCAGATTGGGGATCAGCAGCGGGCGTCCACCATAACGGGGCGCCAAGCCTGGCTGTTGCGACGGTGTCGGGGCAACAATCGAGGCGCCGGCACCACCGTAAATCGCGCTCAGATTGATCTCCACGCCTGACGGTCCTTGGTTGCCGACAAAGACGGTTTGCTGCGCCAGGGCCGATTGGCCGCCCAGCATTACGCCAAGGGGCGGGGCGGCAAGCAGGGCCATTGCCAGCAACAGAGGCCGGCGCGATCGCGAAAGAACGTCGCCGAATAGACGGTTGATTAGGTCGAAATATGATTTCATGAGACTTTCGCGGTTGCTTCTCACGGCTAAAAATTATGTTGCGCCTATGCCCTAGTACCGGCAACGGTGCCGGCAACCATGTAACCATCGTCCGGCGGCTGGTACAAGGCATGCCACAGCATACTGTATTGGCCCGGCACGATAAACCAGAGTGTATGTCCGGGCAACGGATTAGCGCGTTGTTCTCACATACCTAATAGGTTCTCGTCCCATCCAGCACAGTAGACAGGCCAATCTTGGCAAAAATGTGGCATGCCGACTAGAATCGCTATGGGATAGTTATCCGGATCGCGCTCCGGGCCGGCCCTACGACGCCTTTCGGGCCTGTCTGATCAGGCGCAGCATGCGGCCGTGGATGGCTTCGTTGGCGGCCAGGACATCGCCCGTGTACAGCGGATCGTTGCCGCCGTCGGTGCGGCTGACCATGGCGCCGGCTTCGCGCGCCAGCAATAATCCGGCGGCGATATCACAGGGTGACAGGCCGCTTTCCCAAAAGCCATCAAAGCGTCCCGCCGCCACATAGGCCAGATCCAGTGCCGCCGAACCCATGCGCCTGATGCCGGCGCATTCCGCGCTGATCGCCGTCAATTCAGCCATGTAGCCCGTGTAACCGGCGTCATCAGCGCGGCGCAGATGAGGGATGCCGGTGCCGATCACCGCGTCGCCCATGTTTCGGCGCGAGGCGACGCGCAGGCGGCGGTCGTTCAAATAGGCGCCCTGGCCTTTCTCGGCCCAGAACATCTCGTCCGAGATCGGCGCATAGACCAAGCCGGCGGTGACCTCGTCCCGTTCTTCCAGGGCGATGGAAATNGCGAACATGGGAATGCCGTGCATGAAATTCGAAGTGCCGTCGATGGGATCGATAATCCAGCGCCGTGTTTCGTCTTCACCCACGATATCCTCGCCTTCCTCCGTGAGGAAGCCAAAGGTAGGGCGGGACTGCTCTAGCGACTCGCGCAGTTTTTGATCCGTGCGCACATCGGCTGCCGTGACGAAATCGCCCGGCCCCTTGCGCGAGACCTGCAAATTCTCGACTTCGCCGAAATCGCGGACCAGACGGTGGGAGGCCTTGCGCACCGCCTGCTGCATCACATTCATCAAAGGGGATGTTCGGGACATCTATCTGGTCCTATCGCCTGTCGGCCCAAAAACAATAATCGGCACCTATTCCGCACGTTTGACGTAGCTGCCGTCTTCTGTGTTGACGACGACCTTGTCGCCGACGCCGACAAAGGGCGGTACCGATGAACGGATATCGTTTTCCAGGACCGCCGGTTTGTAAGATGCTGCCGCCGTCTGACCTTTCAATACTGGTTCCGTATCCATCACCTCCAGGGTGACATGCTCAGGCAGGGCGACGCCGATCACCGCGCCTTCATGGCTTTCAATGCTGACGGTCATGCCATCCTGCAAATAGGCCGCCTGTTCGCCCAACTGGTCCGCGTTCAAGGCGATCTGGTCATAGGTTTTCGTATCCATGAAGGTGAAACTGTCGCCGTCACCAAACAGGAACTGATGATCCTTTTGATCCAGACGAACCTTTTCGACATTCTCGGAAGCACGGAAGCGTTCATTCAATTTGCTGCCGTCAAGCAGGTTGCGCAGCTCAACCTGCAGATAGGCCCCGCCCTTGCCCGGTTGGGTATGGGCGATTTTTNCCGCCCGCCACAAACCGCCTTTGTGCTCGACCACATTGCCAGGCCGAATGGCGTTGCCATTAATTCTCATAGCTCGTTTTTCATGACATTATCCTCGTGTGCGGCCCCCATCCACTCGGCCATCATTCAATAATCCGCTGGCTTGGAAAGGCGGCGGAAACTAACAGGGCAGGGCCAGTGAAGCAATGGGGGACACAATGATCATGGGGGACATCAGATTTTTCGTTTTGCCATGGGATTTTTGCCGCGGTAGGCTTCAGGCAACAATCCCCATAATCGTTGGAGACGAACAAAATGGACATCACACGGCATAATCCCGGTCCACGCATGAGCCAAGCGGTGGAACACAACGGCACGGTCTATCTGGCCGGACAGGTGGCCAACGATCAGAATGCGGATGTCGGCGAGCAGACGCGCCAGGTCCTGGCCAAGATCGATGCCCTGCTGGCCACTTGCGGCAGCGACAAGTCAAAGCTTCTGTGGGCCCAGCTATGGGTTACGGACATGCGCAACTTCGCGGCCATGAATGAAGTCTGGGACGCCTGGATCGATCCGAAGAATCCACCGGTCCGCGCCGGGCTGTGCAGTGATCTGGCGGCGCCCGGCTATCTGGTCGAAATCATGGTGATGGCCGCGAAGTAAGACCAACACCGCGAAATTTGGGATGTCTAAATTTTAGGCATCTAATCCGCAGCCGGCGCGAATTTGCAACGGGGACCGTTGGAGACAATGGTCCCCGCCGTGGGGCTAGGGAAATGGGCCGCCAGGATCAGGGTATCCGTGCCGGCGTTTTGCTTAACGAATTTGCGCCGGCTGGCGCGTGACATCTCCCCATCCCAGCAGAACCGGCTGTTCCATTCCGGATGCGCCACCTGGACAGCGTGATGTAACAGATCGCCGCTGAAGACCGCGTTCCTGCCGCCCGCCGATAGATTCATGCAAACATGGCCAGGCGAATGGCCCGGCGTTGGGTTCAGCCACATCTGGTCGTCGAGGGCATGATCACCATCGACCAGAACCGCCTGTCCCGCCGCCATCACCGGCAGCACCGAATCCTCGAAACAGCCGTCGTTGGAACCCGCTCCCCCCATATCATCATCGGCGGTGGACCAGTGTTCGTACTCGTGCTTTTCGGAGATATACTTGGCGTAGGGAAAGGTCGGCACCCAGCGGCCATCCAGCAGTTGCGTGTTCCAGCCCACATGATCCTCGTGCAGGTGGGTGCACATGACAAAATCCACATCCTCGGGCGTCGCGCCAATGGCGGCCAGATCGTCAAGCCAGGGTGTTTGCAGATTGTTCCAGGGCGGGGTGGAGGCGCGCGGCTTGTCATTGCCGATACAAGTATCCACCAGAATGGTGTGATGCCCGGTCCGGATGACATAGGCGTGCACGCTTTGGATCATGCGGCCGCTTGCCTCGTGCAGAAAATGGGGCAGCAGCCAATCGTGNTGGGCCGCGATGGCCTCGTCAGTGGCATCGGGCAGAAAATATCCGGGGTGAAAGCCGGGAGCTTCAAGCTCCACGATCCGATCGACGGTGACGTCGCCAAAATGCAAGGTTTTCATCGCTGGTCTTTTCTTGTTATCGCGGAATGTGTCCGTACATCTCGGGTGCTGTCCAATCCCACTCTCCGCTAGGCTTGCGCATGCTTAAATCAAGACAGGCCGTACCCTTTTTTTGAAAATACAGTGCCCGTAGGGCATACCACCCGGTTTTGGGTGCCTTGATCTGAATAGCGCCGAGCGTTTTGCAAGCATGCTTGCCGTCGTGTTCATAAATTTTGGTGCCCGCGACGGTTACCCGCAGCCCGTCGTTTGACTGGAATTCGAGCTCGTGCACCCCTGCCTCAAAATGCAGATAGCCTTCAATGAATGCGATTACCTCGATATTTGATCCCGATGTAAGCGCATAATCGACCCCGTTCGTATCGCCATACACGAAGCCTTCCAAGGGCTTGTCCGGCCTCGCTTCGCCGCGCCAGCCTTCAGCCGCTTCCAGTGATTCCACGCTGCCGTAGGCATACTTGACAGCCAGGCCCGTTTTTAGGGCCGAAGCGGCCGGTTGCGGCTCCGCTGGGGCAAGCACGAACAATTCGCCGGCCNCTGCCGGTAAAGCAAGAAACAACGGTAATACCGCCATCAAGGCGGCACATTTCAATAACCTAAGCCAATGCACGCCAGGGTCCCCAAACTCCCATTACCCAACGGTCGCATGGTGACAAAATTTACCTCCGAGAGCAACGCCGCTAGTGGGGCCAGCCATGAATATTGCCCATCGGCCCAACGGAGGCTTGCGCCGCACCACGCTTTCCCATATATCCCGTGGCAGCGGAACATCATGATGCTGCCCTGGCCACCTTGGGCGGATACGATGCTTCCGGGCGCGTAGCTCAGATGGTTAGAGTGCCGTCTTGACATGGCGGAGGTCCCTGGTTCGATTCCAGGCGCGCCCACCATAAATTACTCTATATTTCAATGAGTTACAGGCTCATTGGTCCTAGTAAAAACCCCAAGAATTCAATCTGGCACAGTTCTGGCACAGTGTTGGAGGAATTCCTATGGCGACCCTACGTAAACGCAATGGCAAATGGCAGGTTCAAATAAGGCCACCACACCAGTCATCAATCAACAGATCGTTCATTCACAAATCCCATGCCCAACAGTGGGCTAGGAAAGTCGAGGCTGAAATAGATGTTAAAGGGCTGCTGCCTGACACCGGTTTGTTGAAGAGGCATACGCTGCTGGATTTGATCAACCGTTATCTTGATCAAGTCACACCGAAGAAGAGAGGCCATGTGAACGAGCAAATACGGCTCAACCAGATCGCAAGACACCGAATCGCCTCGTATCAGCTCGTCAACCTGAAGCCGGTCCATATCAATTCATACGTTGAAGAGAGGATGAGATTGGTTAGCCCGGGTACTGCTGCTCGTGACCTAGGTGTGCTGCATCATTTGGTGGAGACGGCAAGATTGCAATGGGGCATCCCTTTCGGTGAAAACCTTTTTAAGGGCGTAAAAAAGCCTAAGGAGCCACCATCACGGGACAGGCGGTTAGACCTGCACGAGGAAGAAATACTGCTTCAAGGCTGCGCCCTATCACGTGTCACCTATCTCAAACCGATCATCACATTGGCTCTGGAAACGGCAATGCGTCGCGGGGAAATTCTAGCCATCCGATGGGATGATATCAACGAGTCCCTGAGGACTCTCAGGATACCCGTTACGAAGAATGGGCACCCTAGAGTCATCCCACTATCAAGTAAGGCCCTGACGACTCTCCT
>PCBT01000022.1 GCA_002731375.1 Rhodospirillaceae bacterium
CTGAATGGCATGGTCTTCGCCATTCTGGTTGGCGTGGTCGCGGCGATGTGGTTTTCCGCCCCGACCCTGGGCGTGATCATCGCTGTCGCCATGGTCATCAACATGGTGGTGGCCGGCCTATCGGGAACCTTGATCCCCCTGGGCCTGGCCCGCGCCGGCATCGACCCGGCGGTGGCCGCCACGGTGCTTCTGACGGCAGTTACGGATGTGGTTGGTTTCTTTGTCTTCTTGGGCCTGGCCGCACTATTTTTGCTCTGATATGGCACCAGCAGAGAAAATATCAGCCGAACAAGTCATCGCCGCCCTGGGCCTGCAGCCCCATCCCGAGGGCGGCCATTATGCCGAGACCTACCGCCACCAGCCCGTAACTGGCGGACGCGGCGCGATGACGGCGATCTATTATCTGCTGCGCCGGGGCGAAACCTCCGCCTGGCATCGGGTCAATGACGCGGACGAGATCTGGCATTACTACGCTGGCGCGCCGCTGGAACTGGTGCGCGGCAAGGAACGGCTGGTGCTAGGCCCGGACCTGGCGGCGGGTGAGCGGCCCCAGGCTGTCATCCCCATGAGCGAATGGCAATCGGCCCATTCCTTGGGCGCGTGGACCCTGGTGGGCTGCACGGTCGGCCCGGCCTTTGACTTCGCCGGTTTCGAGATGGCGCCGGAAGGCTGGCAGCCGAACTAGCGCAGCTTGTTCGGACGCAAAAGGTCGATGGAAGCCAGGACCGCGCCGCCGGTGATCAACAGGCAAGCCAGCGCCACCGTCCAGGTCGCCGTGGCAAAGCCAAACAGGATCAACACCAAGGTCGAGAGCAACGGCGCCGCGTATGATGAGGCACCCAGGGCCTGAATATGGCCGTGTTTGACGCCATGATCCCAGCAAAAGAACGCTAGACCCACGGGACCAAGGCCCAGGCCGGCAACCGCCAGCCATTGCCTGGCGTCCGCCGGCCAGACCGTACTTTCAAACATCAGATGGGCCAGCAACGCCAACAGAGCCGTGGCGCCACAAAAACCGCCCACCATATCGGTGGGCACATGGCCAAGTCGCCGGGACAAAACGGAATAGCCCGACCACAGGAAGGCGCAGGCCAGGGCTGCGATATGCCCTGGCGCCAGGCGTATACCGGCACTGAAATCCTGATCGCCGCCCATCAGCAAGGCCGCCCCCGCCAGGCCCGTCACGGCACCCGCCAAATGCCACCAGCGCAGCCGCTCGCCCGGCAACAGAGCGGAAAACAAAACGATTAGCAGCGGCCACAGATAGGCAATCAGGCTGGCTTCCACCGCCGGCGCATTGCGCAGGGCCACGAAATAGAAAAAGTGATAGCCAAACAGGCCACCCACGCCCACGGCCCAGACTAAGGGCCGGTGACGCAGATGGCGAACAATATTCTCGCCCCGCAGCAGCCATTTCAACAATGCCAGTGCAAAGGCAATACCAAAGGTCATAGCCGCCAGTTGCAGCGGCGGCACCTGGCCCGTAGCAGCGGTGAACAGGGCCAGCAGAGCCCACATCAGGACCGCGACAAAGCCGATCGAGGTTGCCCGACGCTGCCGGGCCAGCGTGGATGCCGTCATCAATACATTTGCTGGCCGCCGTTGATGGACATGGTCGAGCCGGTGACGAAAGTCGCGCTATCAGCGATCGGGAACATCACGGCGCGGGCGATCTCGTCGGCATGGCCCAACCGGCCCACGGGAATTTTAGCGACAATCTTTTCCGGCACATTGTCCGGCACCGCCGCCACCATATCGGTATCCACGTAGCCCGGCGCGATGGCGTTGACGGCAAGGTTATAGCGCGCGCCTTCCTGGGCCAGGGCCTTGGCAAAGCCGTGGATGCTGGTCTCTTCGGTGAATTGCACCGCGGCCTCATCATTGCCCGCATAATTGGCCGCAACGGTGTAGCCGGCCTCCTTCAAGGCTTCGCTGATCCCCCGGCCAATACCCCGGGTACCACCGGTAACCAATGCCGCTCTGCTCATTAGTCCGCCCTCCAACTGGTCTTGTTGCAATTATCCAGGCCATGGATATTTCACGTCATTATGTCATGCTCTGGCGCGTCCGTAGCAAGTTTATGGCCGCAACCCGTCAAGCCAATCAGACAATGGTTGCCACAGGCCGCTCTTGCCGCGCTGGCCCACCACCATGCCGATATGTCCCGCCGCCGGTCTGATAACCCGCGCCTGGGGAATGGCATCCGCCAGGGCCTGAGCCGATGCGGCGGGCACAATGCGGTCGTTCTCCGGTATCGCCGCCAGTACCGGCAGGCGCAGACTGCCGGGGTCCACCGCCTGGCCATCGATCAGCCATTCGCCACGCGCCGTGCTGTTATTGCCGTACCAACCCAACAGACAGTCACGCGCCACCGCGGTGGCCAAGGGCACGCCATCGTTGACCCAGTCTTCCAGGGCCACGAAGTGCGCCGCCTCGTCACTTTCAGGGTCCAGCGTCGCGAAGTAGCAAAACTTGCGCTGTGCCAAGCCAGGGTCCAAGGCCGCGAACAAGGCCTGTAGAACATCCACGGGCAAGGCGCCGAAAGCTTGAAGAATATTCTCCAAGCCAGGCATTAACGCTTCAATTGCGGGCCATTGCTGTCCGCCAGCCGTGAAATCCCACGGCGTTGCGAGCAGAGCCAGACCTGTCAAATTACCTTGTCGCTGCTGCCCCAGGGCCAAAGCCAGATCGCCGCCCATGCAGTAGCCCACCAAGGCCGGCTGTTGGTCTGTCCTGTCCTCGAGCACATCAAGCACATCGCGCAATCGGCTGATATAGTCGCTCAGGGAAAATGCCAGCTCCCCATCACCCGGCGCGCCCCAGTCCACCAGAAACGGCCGGTGTCCCTGGTTCCACAGCCAGCCCAGCAAACCGCGTTCTGGTGTCAGGTCGAGCACATGGGCGCCGTTCACCAACGAGGGTACGAACAGAACCGGCCCGCCTTCTCCACCGTAATCCAACAAACGGGTCGTACCTTGGTGCCAGACTTCGCGGCCCTTGACCCAAGCCCGGCCGTCTGGCCGGGCCGCTGCTTGATAGGCCTTTACGCCGGCCAGCATGCCGCTCAGCCGTGTTTGACACTCGGCGGCCACGGCCTGAAACAACACATTGGGTTCACTTTGTTGTAGCGCCGCCGTCAGACCCGCCGCTGTTTCCGCCAGCTCCGGCCGCCAGGGCAGCGAGCCGTTCCGCGCACTGGGCAAGGCGACGAGCGAACTCATCATGCCTGCCATCGCCGTCGAGAGATGCAGGCTCAGGGGCCGGGGCCCCCAATGCGGATGCGTCTGCGGTATTTTCTGGCGCGATGTCGTCTCCATCACCTATCCGCCCCCCTATGGCCCCAGATAATGCACCGGACAATGCCTCGGCCATGATCCTGGCGGCCTCCGCCGCCGCGCCGCCTGCCTTATCGCTTCCGCCCGCGGCAATCTGCTGCTCCCACAGATCCAGATAGTGCCGAGCCAATGCGGTCAATTCAGGCTGTTTCATAAAAATATTATAGTGCCAGGGGGCGTCAACGGCCAGGGCAAGACTAGAATTGAGACAATGCCGCGTTGCAACAAAATTCTTGCGCACTGCAACATACACGCGCCATATTAGGCAATCGTTTACCATTGCCGCAGAAGAACACAATCCGTGTGGGTTTGTTGGGGCGGCTCGGTGAGGCAAGCATGGCTGATAAGTCGAATAGTACCGAAGACACCATAGTCATAAAAAAATACGCCAACCGGCGGCTGTATAATACGGCAACGTCCAGTTATGTGACCCTGGATACCTTATGCGCCATGGTCAAGGACGGTCAGAACTTCGTGGTCCATGATGCCAAGTCGGGCGCAGACATCACCCGCTCGGTCCTGACGCAAATCATTTTCGAGGAAGAAAGCAAGGGGCAGAACCTGTTGCCGATCTCCTTTCTTCGGCAGTTGATCGGCTTTTATGGCGATAGCCTACAAACAATGGTGCCAGATTATCTCGAAAGCACCATGTCTGCCTTTGCCCACAACCAAGACAAAATCCGCCAACATCTGACCGAGAGCATGGGCGGGGTCAATCCGTTTCGCCAGATGGAGGAGATGGGCCGTCAGAACATGGCGATGTTTCAACAGGCCATGGGCATGTTCACGCCGTTCGCAAGCAATGCCGCCGCCGCACCGCAACCGGAGCAGCCGGCGGCACCGGAACCGACGGCGGAGAGAGATCGCGTCGATGACAATAGCGGTGGTGATGGTGGCGGCGGCGAGGAATTGGACCTTCTGCGCCGGCAACTAGCGCAAATGCAACAACAGCTAGATAATCTGTCAAATAAAGGCTAGGCGCTAGCCTGGTTTCGGCCGAAATATTAAGGACAGATTACCCACCGGCATGGCCACCTGCTGCGACAATTCCAAACCATGCACTTTTGCCGCCGCTATCACCTGATCCAGATCGCGCAGCCCCCAGGATGGATCCCGCGCCTTTAACGATTGGTCGAATTCAGCGTCGCTTTCCGTTGCCGGCTGGCCATCGCGCAAGTACGGCCCATAAAGAAACAGGATACCGTTCGCGGGCAACAGGCGGCCGGCAGCCGCCAGCAAGCCAAGGCCCGCCTCCCAGGGCGAGATGTGGATCATGTTAACGCTTGACACGGCCACCAGGTCTGCCGCGATGTCGGCGACCGGCCAATCCTTGGCACCGGCATCAAGCACTCGGGTAGCCAGGACATTGGCCGCGCCCGCCTGCCGGCACCAGGCATCAATGCTGATCAGGTTATCCGGATCGAAATCCGAGGGTACCCAGCGGTGTTCCGGAAATTCCGGTGCGAACCAGGCCGCGTGCTGGCCGCTGCCGGAGGCTGTTTCCAGGATCGTTCCCGGCGTCGGCATGACGTCCCGCAGTACCGACAGGATGGGTCCCCGGTTCCGGTCCACAGCTGGGGCATATCGGCGCCCGTCTTGGTCTTCATTCGCCAAGGATGCGCCTCCTATATCCTGCCGCCATCACAGATCAGCACCTGGCCGGTGATGAAGTCAGATTCCGGCAGGCACAAAAGATAGACCGCACCGGCAGCTTCCTCGACCCGGCCGGCCCGGCCCAGCGAGATGCCTCCGTATTTTACCTTGGCCATGTCGGTGGGAAAGCCAACCTTGAATTGTCGTCCGTGCACCTCGATTTCCGCCGGCTGCCCTTTGAATTCTTGGGTCAGGCGGGTTTCGATAAAGCCAAAGGCCACGGCATTGACATTGACGCCATAGCGGCCCCATTCCTTGGACAGGGTCTTGGTCATGCCGACAACAGCCATCTTGCCGGCGGAATAGGCCACCTGGGTGGCTGAGCCGTCAACGCCGGAGACGGAGGAAATATTCACCACCTTGCGCTGCACCAGGTTGCCATCGGCGATTTCCCGTTTGGCGGTGGAGCGAAAATGTTCACTGGCCGCGCGCAGAATCCGAAACGGCGCGGTGGCATGCACATCCAGCATGGCCTGCCATTGTTCATCCGTGTTGCGCTGGATCGTAGTGTTCCAGATATAGCCGGCGTTGTTCACAATGATGTCCAATCCACCCAGACCATCCAGGGCGGCATCGACGATACGCTCGCCAAAATCCGGCGCCGCCACATCGCCGTTGCAGGCGATGGCGCGGCCACCCGCCGCCGTGATCAGATCAACGGTTTCCGCAGCCGGCTCGTCGTCCAGATCATTGACCACCACCGCCGCACCGGCCTTGGCCAAGCGGACTGCGATCGAACGGCCAATGCCCCGGCCCGATCCGGTGACGATAGCAACCTTGCCCAATAGTTCGGCCATTCCTATTTACTCCCGTGTCTCGCAACCGCCGCCTCTCGGATCGCCGTCAAGGTGGTTTTCGAGGTGATCGCCTCAGGATCGGTGCGGAGCTCCAACACCGCCACCTTGCCGGCGGCCAGCGCTCTATCAAGGGCGGCGGCGAAATCCTCGCTGCGCTCTACAACCTCGCCATGGGCGCCAAAAGATTGCGCATAAGCGGCAAAATTAGGATTCTGCAGCTCCGTCGCCACTTCGCGGCCCGGGTACTCCCGCTCCTGATGCATCCGAATGGTACCGAACATGCCGTTGTTGATGACCAGGTAGATCGGTTTCAAATCATACTGCAGGGCCGTGGCCAGCTCATTGCCGGCCATTAGGAAGCCACCGTCGCCGATAAAACTCACCGTGGTGCGCTCTGGGAAAACCAGAGCTGCTGCCAGACCCGCCGGCACGCCGTAGCCCATGGCGCCATTGGTCGGCCCAACCTGGCTGGGATAGGTGGAAAACGGCAGATAGCGATGCGCCCAACCGGCGAAATTGCCCGCATCATTGGCCACCAGGCTGTCCTTGGGCAGGCGTTCACGCAGAACGCGCAAGACATCCGCCATGTCCAGATCACCCAGGGTCGGTTCGATCTCCACATAATCCAGATAGTCCTGGCGCGCCATTGCCAGATCCTCCGCCCAGGCGGCGCCATCCACCGGCTCCAGCGCCCTGGCGGCGGCGGCGAAGGCGGCCATGCCCGCATTGATCGGCAGTTCGGCCCGGTATACCCGGCCCAACTCCTCGGCATCGGGGTGGATGTGAACCAAGGGCTGTTTCGGCACCGGGATATCCAGCAGGCTGTAGCCTTGGGTCGTGGTCTCGCCCAAGCGCGGGCCCACCGCGATCAAAAGGTCGGTCTCTTGCAGGCGCTTGATCAAGGGTGGATTAGAACCGATCCCGACCTCGCCGACATAGTTATCATGATGATTGTCAAAACGGTCCTGATTGCGGAAGGCACAACAGACGGGCAGGCCATTGGCCTCGGCAAATGCGGTGATATCGGCTACCGCCCCAGGTGTCCAGGTACCGCCGCCCAGCATCATGATCGGACGTTTCGCCGCCGCCAACATGGTGCGTAACTCGGCCAGGTCGGCCCGGCCAGGATGGGCCTGCACCCCGCGATAGGCCTTGGCATCGCTAACGCCGGCCAGTTCGACCAGCATATCCTCGGGCAAGGACAGAACAACCGGGCCGGGACGGCCAGAGGTCGCCACGTGAAAGGCCTGGCTAACCAGCTCCGGAATGCGCGCGGGGTCGTGAATTTCCGCCGACCATTTGCTGACCTGACCAAAGAAACGGCGGAAATCCATTTCCTGAAAAGCCTCCCGCTCCATCATGGAGCGGCCGACCTGACCCACGAACAAAACCATCGGCGAACTATCCTGAAACGCGGTATGCAGCCCCACCACCGCGTGGCAGGCGCCAGGTCCGCGGGTGACGAAACAGATGCCGGGCTGACCCGTCAGCTTGCCATAGGCCTCGGCCATATTGGCCGCGTTGGCCTCGTGCCGGCAGGTCAAAAGGCGAATTTCCGGGGCATCGTGGAGGGCATCCAGGGCCGCCAGATAGCTTTCCCCCGGCACGCAGAAGGCGGTATCGANGCCATGAATTTTCAGTTGATCGACCAAAATCTGGCCGCCGGTNCGCATGTTGGAGGGATTTGGCATTTTGGAATGGTCTCGCAATATAAGGTGGTGAGGTTTTGCAGGGAGGCTTATTGTAACCCAAGGCTGCCCTGGAAACGAGTGCCCAGGCGAGCGTTCGGGGTCGAGTAAAGCAACAGTTAAACGAGGCAATTCGTAATGAGTGAGTTTGCACCGATTTACCGGGGCAGCGTGAATGCCTGGGAATGCGATGTCATGGGGCATCTTAACCTGCAATTCTATGCCGCCAAGCTGTCCGAGGGCCTGGGCCATCTATCGCATGCCCTGGGCCTAGCCCCGGATAAGGCTGCGCAGCTGCGCAGCCGGCATGCCTTTAGCCGTTATCTGGGCGAGCTGCATGTCGGCGCCGTGCTGGATATCAGGGCCGCCGTGCTAGCGGTGGATAGCGACAGCATCGATATCCTGGCCGAGATCGTGAATGCGGAGAGCCGTAAAGTATCGGCATCGTTCGAATTGCGCTTCGACAATTTCGACCCCGTTACCCAGACGAGCATGCCCTGGTCCGACGAGGCGCACCGGCATATGACGGCGATGATCACGGAGCGTTCTGACAATCCGCGTCCGGCCACGGCTGGCGGCCCAGTACCTGCGTATTCGGGCACCCTGACGGGGCCATTCGTCTCGTCGCGGGGTACCGTGGATTCTTGGAATTGCGATGGCCTGGGCCGGATGTCATTCCAGCTATATTACGGTATCGCCTCCGACGGCATCGGAACCGTCCGCCATCGCATGGGCATCACCCGCGATGTCTCCAAGCGCAATCAATGGGGTGGGGCAGCGTTGGAATACGATGTCCGGTTTCATACCCCAATCAGTGCCGGCGACATTTACAGCCTGCGCACGGGCCTCATGGATCTTGGCGACAAGACTTTCCGCGTCGGTCATCAATTCCACAATGACAGTAGCGGCGAACTGGCCGCTTCGTTCGATATAGTCGCCTGCATGTTCGATCTGAAAGCCCGCCGCGCCATGACCATTCCCGACGATATCCGGGCCCAGGCCGAAACCTTGATGATTCCCTGGCCACCTGAATAGCAAACACGGCAACTTTTACCCAAGAAAGCGAGTTTTACGCAATGATCCGAGATCCAAATTCAATAGAGGAATTCCTGAACAACATTCGAAAATGGGTCAGAGATGTCGCCATTCCCAACGAGGACAGGGTCGCCGAACTGCACGAAGTTCCCCAGGACCTGGTCGTGCAAATGCAGGAAATGGGTTATTTCGGATGGGGTGTTCCAGAGGAATTTGGCGGCTCGGACCTGACCACGGAAGAGCTTGTTCTAGCCGCCTTTGAGCTTTCTTACTGCGCCACCNCGTTCCGGGCCTACGTCGGCTCCAACACAGGTATCGGCAGCGCGGCGCTGGTCGCCGATGGGACGCTCGAACAAAAGGCCAAATATCTGCCGGGGATCGCGACCGGTGAAATCATCGGCTGTTTCGCGCTGACCGAAGCGGACGCTGGCTCGGAAGCGACAGCGTTGAAGACCAAGGCGGTGCGTGATGGCGAGACATATGTCCTGAACGGAACGAAGAGCTTTATAACCAACGCGCCGATTTCCGATCTTTTCACTGTTTTTGCCAGAACCAATCCTGACGATCCAGGGCACGGCGGCATTAGTGCCTTCCTGGTGGAACGGGACACGCCAGGCCTTGATACGGGAAAGCCGTATAAAATGATGGGACAGGCGGGCTCTCCGGTCTCTGAAGTATATTTCAGCGATTGTAGGGTGCCCGCCGAAAATCTATTGGGCGGACAGGAAAGCGTCGGTTTCAGGACCGCGATGAAAGCGCTTAATAGACAACGGATACATTTGGCGGCCTTGAGCACCGGCCCGGCAATGCGGATGCTGGATGAAGCGGTCAATCATGCCATGAGCCGAAAGCAGTTTGGCCAGCCAATAGGTGGTTTTCAACTGGTCCAGGCGATGATCGCCGACAGCCAAACCGACATAGCTGCCGCCCGCGCCCTGATCCTCGAAACCGCCCGCAACCGTGACGAGGGAAAGGACATTGTGCTGAATGCCTCCATTTGCAAATATTTTGCGACCGAGATGTGCGGACGCGTGGCGGACCGAGCGGTGCAAATTTTTGGCGGTTCGGGCTACGTCGCCGACTATAGCAATATCGAGCGGTTCTACCGCGATGTGCGGCTGTTCCGGCTGTACGAGGGAACCAGCCAAATTCATCAGCTCAATATCGCCAAGCAAACCCAACGGCGGTTTTCCAAGACAGGTACCGTTCGGACCTAGAGTACTTTCCGAAATCAACTAGATGCAGAAATCGCCCCTATTCGAACTCGCGCTCTTCCCACCAGGGGAAGAAATCCGGAATATCCGTGCTCGGTTTCATGGTGTAGTTGCCAGGGCGTTTTTCCAGGAATGACTGTACACCTTCATAGGCATCGGGCAGTTGGCCCATGGTGCGGATGCCACGGCTATCGATCTTGTGCGCTTCCATGGGGTGATCGGCGCCCAGCATCTTCCACATCATGTGCCGGCACAGGGTAACTGACACGGCGGAAGTATTCTCGGCAATCTCCCTCGCGATGGCCCGCGCCGTCGGCAACAGATCATCGGGTGCCACCACCTGGCTGACCAGGCCGCCTTTCAAGGCTTCATCGGCAGGGAAAACCCGGCCCGACATGACCCATTCCATGGCCTGGCTAATACCTACGATGCGGGGTAAGAACCAGGAGCTGCATGCCTCCATCACCANGCCACGACGGGTGAAGACGAGGCCAAAGCGGGCCTCGGTCGAGGCAATACGGATATCCATGGGCAGTTGCATGGTGACGCCAACGCCCGCCGCCGGGCCGTTGACGGCGGCAATCAGCGGCTTTTTGGATTCGAACAGCCGCAAGCTGACCCGGCCGCCGCCATCGCGCCATTCATCAACCGGACCCTCGCCTTCGCGCTCCGCCATGTTGAAGGTGGAGGCACCGCGCGACAGATCGGCGCCGGCGCAGAAACCCCTGCCCGCGCCCGTGAAAATGATCGCGCGCACATCGTCATCGGCGTCGGCACGGTCCATGGCGTCGATAATTTCCGTGAGCATCACGCCGGTAAAAGCGTTCAGCTTGTCCGGCCGGTTCAAGGTTATGGTCAGAACGCCATCTTCTACTTCATACAGAATATCTTGATAGCTCACGCTTAGTCTCCTGCTGCGGCTGTACGGGCCGTCACTTCAGCCTCGACGCCATCTTCCATTTCAATGCCCATGGCATCGTTGAAGCGGTTGAAAAAACCGCACAGGCCGATCCGCAAGGTCAGCTCAACAATCTGTTCCTCGCTGAAATGGCGATGCAGGCGTTCATGCATGGCATCACGGATACGGCTAGGCGTTTCCGTCACCTGCACGGAATAATCGCGCACCAGCAGATCAACTTCGTCAAAGCCCGGCACCTGATCGGCCAGAATATTTTCCGACGCTTCCATGGACAAACCCTGATCCGCCAAGCGGGGGGCATGGTGGGCAACGCAGTATTCGCACTCGTTCAGTTTCGAAACCACGACCAGGGCGATCTCCAGATAGCGCTTGGGCAGGACCGCCTCATCCGCCAGTTCCAGCAACAGGCCCATGATGTGGCGCAAGGCCGGCGGACGATGGGCGAAGATCTTCACTTGGTTGAGAAACGGGCCGTAATCATCGGCAAAGCGGCGGTAGACGCCCTGGGCATCCTCGGGCACCTCGTCAATTTCGATCTCTCTAACGCGTGGCATGGCATTCTCCGGGCATTGTCTGGATAGGTTTCGACAATGTTATACTGAGTACGGGGTTCGACCAAGAAAACAGGTGAGATATGGAATACGGCGTAGCAATTTTTTCAACCGACTACACCATTACGCCAGCGGAACTAGCCGTGGCGGCAGAGGAACGCGGTTTTGAATCACTGTGGTTCCCGGAGCATTCCCATATCCCCCTCTCCCGCCAATCGCCATGGCCAGGTGGCGGCGATCTACCAAAGCATTATTATGACTGCATGGATCCCCTGGTCGCCATGGCCACGGCAGCCTCCGTCACCAAGAGCATTCTCCTCTGCACGGGTATCTGCCTTGTTATTCAAAGGGACCCTATTCAATTGGCGAAAGAGGTCGCGACGCTGGATCAGCTTTCGAACGGACGTGTGATCCTGGGTGTGGGTGGAGGTTGGAACGCCGAGGAAATGGCCGATCACGGTACCGAGTACAAAAGCCGCTTTCGCCTGATGGCCGAACGTATCGCAGCCATGAAAATAATCTGGACCGAGACCAAACCGGAATTCAGCGGTGAATTCGTCAACTTTCCACCCATGATGGCCTGGCCCAAACCAGCNCAGAAACCTTACCCACCGATCCTGGTTGGNGGCGGTTTTCCCCATGGCGCCAAGCGCGCCATTGAATTCGGCGACGGCTGGATGCCGCTGGGTGGACGCGGCTGGGATCCGCTGGAAACCCTGCCCCGCTTCCGNCAGATGGCGGCGGAGGCNNACCGGGANCCAGACAACCTAGGCATCACCATCTTCGNTGCGGAAGACAAGCTCGACACGGTCAACNGTTACCAGGACGCCGGCGTGGAACGGACTGTCTTCACGCTGCCATCAGCAGGACGTGACCAAATCCTACCGCTATTGGACCAATATGCAGCCCTGATAACTTAGGAAAAGGCGGCAAAGACCTCTTGAAAGGCAACCAACTGGTTGCCGTTAGCGGACGACGGCACCAGGATCGGCGTGCGCACGCCGGTATCGAACCAGGCTTCCAGGCCTTCACGAACCTGGCCTACACTGCCGAACAAGGTGTTGTCGGTTAGCCATTTATCGCTCAGATGGTCGGCGACTTTTTCGGGCTCTCCCGCCGCCATGGCCTCTTCCACGCCGGCCATTTCCTCGGCATAGCCGGATTCTTTCCAATAATTACGGTAGTTCGGCAATTGCGCATAGGACGTCAGGGTGCGGCGGTTGACCGCCTTAGCGGCCTCCACATCATCGGAGATACAGGTAGGGATCATGTTGCCGATGTAGAAATTTTCATCGTTGCGCTTCTCGTCCGACAAGGCAGCCAATGATGTCTTCATGAAACTGCGGGAGGCATTGGCGAAGACCATGCCGTCGCCGATTTCGCCGGCCAGGGCGATCATCTTGCGGCGCATGGCGGCCAGGATGATCGGGGGCAATTCGCCAACCCGCTCCATGGCCTTTAGCTCGGTGACGAATTCGCGGGTATCAGACAACGGCTTGCCAGCCGTGACCTTCATACGTTTCAGGGATGGGCCATGGCTGACCCCAATGCCAAAGCGGAAGCGCCCACCCGAGATCTCGTGAATGAACGATATCGTCTGGGCATAGTCCACCACCGTGCGGGCGTAGATCGGCGCGATCGAGGTGCCGAATGGGATCTCGTTGGTGCACTGGGCCAGAGCGGCGCACAGCGTCACGTTGGCAACAGTGGAGGGGCAATAGATGCCCGTGAAGCCACGGCGTTCAATCTCGCCAGCCAATTCCAGGGTGGCTTTACGGCGACCGGGCACGGCGGCCAGGCTGATTGCGGGCATTTGTGTCATCAGTTCACTCCAATCGAGTTACGTCTTCAGAATTTCATTGATCATCGTACTGGACACCAGAGCCCATGGACATGGCCAAGGTTTAGTTTTCCGTCGGCAAGCTGAAGACCTGGCCGGGAAAGATCATATCCGGATCGCGGATCTGAGCGTTGTTGGCCTGATAGATCACCGTGTAACGGTTACCACTGCCATAGACCCGCCGGGCAATGCGCCACAGACTGTTACCGGGCTGAACAATGACTCGGTAGCGGGCCTTGGTGCTAGCCAAAACCTCGGCCGCGGCAACGCGGACGAACGGAAGTTCAATACGGTTGACCACCTTGCCGCTATCGTCCAACTGGTCCACCCGCAGGGTGTGGCCGCCAGGCGCCACTTCCGCCTTTGGCTTCAACTGCCAGCCCTTGGCCTGGTCCGCCTGGGCGATGCCAACGGGCTTGTTGTCGACATAGGCCCGCACCCTGGCGCCTTTTGGGGCGCTGCCCGTGACCACGACATTGCCCTTGTCATCATAGTCGACGGTATCGACGCTCAATTTGCTGCGGGATGAGCCACCCTTTGGTTCCGGTTTTTGCAACNGCTTGGCCGGGGCATCAGCGCTTTTTGGCAGCAGGACGGCCAGGGCCGTTCGCTGTTGTTTCTTAACAGCCGCCGGCTTAGCGGGAGTTGTCTTGGCTGGCGCCGTCTTGGCTGCGGTCGTCCGAGTGGTTTCTGCGGGCGCCTTTTTCTGCGGCACCATCAAGGCAACGACACTCTCCGCGGCAATGCTCCGCCCATCCGGCATTATCGCGAGCAGATCCAATTCGGCCTGGCCGCTGGGCAAGGGTTTGTCGACTACCACCACCCATTCGCCGCGTTTCGAGGTTGGCGCATCGGCCAGGACCTGTCCGTCCAGCATTAGCCGCACGATGGAGCCGGCCGGCGCGCGGCCGGCGATCACCGCCGTGCGGTCCTTGGCGACACGGACGATATCAAACGACGGTGCCTTGAGCGCAGAGGGCGCAGGCTGTTGCGGTGCCGGTGTGCTTTTCCGGATGTTTTTTCGGGCGGTGGGTAGTACCGGCGAGGCCGCCGATGACGGTGCGGCCAGCTTCGCTTCCGTCTGGGCGGTGGGCGCTTTCGCGGGCGCCATAGCTAATTTTTCCGCCGGTTCCTGTCGGGCCGCGGTCATTGGCACTGGTTCTTCCTGCCAAGATACAAAAGCCAGCAGGCCACCCAAAAGAACGACCCCAGCCGCTATAATAATAATATTGCGCACGCCATCTCTCCAAACCAGAGCTATGCAAGGGTAATCTTTCACCCCGTCAGGGGCAATCACCTAACATTGCTGCGCTAATTTTTCGCCCTGCTTTCAACCCGATGAACAATGGCGGGAACAGTGCGCAGATAGCGCGCGATAGCGTTCAAATCTTCGTCATTCAGATAGCCCAGGCCGTCGCGGATGGCCTCGGCCATGCTGCCCTGCACATCATCATAGTCGGGCTTTGTCCCATCGCGCAGCAATTGGACAATATCAGCCTCATTCAAATCGCCGATGCCGGTTCCCAGATCGGGGGTGATATTAGGCACCAGTTCCCCGTCGGGGCCATAGGAGGTGCCGGCCAAAAATCCGGATGGCTGCATCGCGCCCATGAAATTGCGCGCCGTATGGCATTCGCCGCAATATGCTAGGGCATGCACCAAATAACCTCCACGGTTCCATGCAGCATCCCGCTCGGCCCGGTCCAGCCAGGGCCCTGGCGCAAAAAACAGCCATTTCCACAAACCAATGGTCCAGCGACAAGAAAACGGCGCGGCAACGTCATGGGCCTTGTTCGGGCGCTCGATGGGAGCCAGGGCGAACAGATAGGCTTTGATGGCCACGGCATCTTCCGCCCGCATGGCGTTATAACTGGGGTAGGGAAAGACCGGAAAGTAGTCGCCGCCGCCCGGGCGCCGGCCATGGCGCAAGGCATCAAGAAAATCCTGTTCGCTCCACGTTCGATGCCGGTTTCAGAGTGCGGCGTGATGTTGGGACTGTAGAAAACACCGAACGGCGTCTTCAGGCCGCGGCCACCCGCCAAGGGCGCACCGCCGCCCTTGGTATCCGTATGGCAACCCACACAGCCCGCCGCCCGGATCAGGTATGCGCCGCGCGCGACCTTATCATCCGCAGCGGCGCCAGTGATGCCGAAACCGAGTAATATAACTATAACCACACCGAATCGGCTCATTGGCGCAGGTCCACCTTGACTTCCCGCCCGCCAAAGCCATGCACCTTGTCATGGACCCGCAGGCGCACACGTACCTTAGTCTCGCCTATGGCGATGCCGGAGAGGGAGCGCGTAAAGGGTTTTTCATGCCCATGGGGATGGCCTAATACCCGCTTACCCATCACCTTGTTATTCGGCCCAACGACCTCCCACGCATCAGCATAATGTTCCAGCCTCCGTCATCGTGACGCACGGTGACGGCAAAACTATAGACGTCGGGGCCGCTTTTCGTCACTTTCACCCCGACAACGTCAGCNGGGCCCGCCAGCGCGGTTTGGCCCACGGTTAGAATGACCAGCAATCTCGGTAAGGCGCGAAGGATCGAATTCATCATGGCAGAAATTTCCTCGATCTGCGTCTATTGTGGCTCGCGTCTCGGCCAGCAACAAGAATACTGCGATACGGCTGTGAAGCTTGGTCAAGAAATCGCGAGACGGAGCATCCGTCTGGTTTATGGCGGCGGCCATGTAGGCCTGATGGGCGCGGTGGCCGACGCGGTGCTGGATGAAGGCGGAGAGGTCATCGGAGTCATCCCGCAACATCTGCAAGATTGGGAGGTCGGCCATCATGGTCTGACGGAATTGCATGTGGTCGATACCATGCATGCCCGCAAACANCTGATGTTCGAACTATCCGATGGCTTTGTCGCCCTGCCGGGGGGTATNGGCACCTTGGACGAGACTTTTGAAATCATCTCCTGGCGGCAATTGCGTCTGCACAACAAGCCTTTGGTGATACTNGATAATAACGGATACTGGCAGCCCATGGAGGCTTTNTTGCAGGCCGTTGTAACAGGCGGCTTCGCCGATCCGGGGATCGCGGATTTCTACGCCATGGCACAGGATGTGGACGGCGTTTTTGCTGCCCTCGCCGCCGCTCCCAGCCCCGCCGGGCCGGGTCATCCGGAGCGGTTCTGAGAATCTTTGACCTGGGGCCTCTAGGTGGATATGTTCCGCCCGAACAATAGAGGCGGCTCAAGCTGCCCTAGAGGTTAGGTAGCCGCCAAAGAGGTTAGGTATATGAGCAAGATAAAAGTGAAAACACCCGTCGTCGAACTCGACGGCGACGAAATGACACGCATCATCTGGGCCTTTATTAAGGAAAAATTGATACTGCCGTATTTGGACGTGGACCTGAAATATTACGATCTTGGCATCGAAAAGCGCGATGAAACCGACGATCAGATCACTATCGATTGCGCCGAGGCGATCAAGGAATACGGCGTCGGCGTGAAATGCGCTACCATCACCCCGGATGAAGAGCGGGTGGAGGAGTTCGGTCTAAAATCCATGTGGCGCTCACCCAACGGCACCATTCGGAACATTCTGGGCGGCACTGTTTTTCGGGAGCCGATCATCTGCCAGAACGTACCACGCCTTGTGCCTGGCTGGACCCATCCCATCGTGATCGGCCGTCATGCTTTCGGCGACCAGTACCGCGCGACGGATTTCGTGGTGCCCGGCAAGGGCAAGCTGACCATGAAGTTCGAGCCCGAGGACGGCAGCGAGGTGATTGAACGGGAGGTCTTTGATTTCCCCGGCGGCGGCGTGGCCATGTCCATGTACAATCTGGACGATTCAATCCGCGATTTCGCCCGCGCCTGCATGAGCTATGGCGTACAGCGTAAATGGCCGGTCTATATGTCCACCAAGAACACCATCCTGAAAGCCTATGACGGCCGCTTCAAGGATCTGTTCCAGGAGGTTTTCGAGGCCGAATACGAAGAGCAGTACAAGGGACTGGGCCTGACCTACGAGCATCGCCTGATCGATGACATGGTGGCCTGCGCCCTCAAGTGGGAAGGCGAATTTATCTGGGCCTGTAAGAACTATGACGGCGATGTGCAATCCGACACGGTTGCCCAGGGCTTTGGCTCGCTTGGTTTGATGACCTCGATCCTGATGACGCCCGATGGCAAGACGGTGGANGCGGAAGCNGCCCACGGCACCGTCACCCGNCANTANCGCGAACATCAAAAAGGCAACGAAACCTCGACCAACCCGATCGCCTCGATCTTCGCCTGGACCGGTGGACTGAAGCACCGTGGCCGCATGGACAAGACCCCTGATGTGACCAAATTCGCCGAGACTCTGGAAAAGGTCTGCGTCGAAACGGTCGAATCCGGCGCCATGACCAAGGATCTGGCCATCTTGATCGGCCCTGAGCAAAAGTGGCTGACCACGAACCAGTTCCTTGAGGCACTGGACACCAACCTGCAAAAGGCCATGGGCTAACGCCTCCAGCCTTTTTCGCGTTACGATACAGGGCCCGCTGGCAACGGCGGGCCCTGTTTTCTTATTCGAGGAACTTCATCATGGACCTGACACCATCGCCGGAGGCCTATGCGGTCCTTGATCAAGTCCGTCAGTTGTTCGAGCAGGACATCCTGCCGCGGAACCGGGAGATGATCCGTTCCACCAAGCAGGATGGCGAGCTGGACCCGCCGTTTCTTGACGAGCTGCGTGCCAAGGCCAAGTCACTGAACCTGTGGAATATGGCGCATACGGATTTGACGGAACGCCAGGCGGGCCTGTCCATGAGTAATCTGGACTACTCCATTGTCGCTGAATTGCTGGGGCGGGTTTTTTGGTCCTCGAAAGTGTTCAACTGCCAATGGCCCGACGTTCCCAACATGGTCGCCTTGCAAAGATACGCCACTGAGGAAAAAAAGGAAAAATGGCTGAAACCACTGCTGGACGGCGATTGCCAGTCCGCCTTTGCCATGACGGAACCAGGTGCCGCATCGTCAGACGCCAAGAATATTGCCGCCACCATAACGCCGGATGGCGATAATTATATTGTCGATGGCCAGAAATGGTACATCACCGGCGGCGGCCATGAACGTTGCCGGTTCTATCTGTTTCTAGGCCTCAGCAACCCGGACGCGGCCCAGAACAGACGCCACAGCGTCATCCTTGTTCCCCGTGAAACAACCGGCGTCACGGTCGGCGGCGCCAATGCCTTTTTCGGCTATTCGGAACCGAACGGCCCGGCATCGGAAATCAAATTCGACCAGGTTCGGGTGCCGAAAGAGAACCTCCTTGGCGGGTTGGGCGAAGGCTTTGCCGTCTCGCAAGCCCGTCTGGCCCCTGCCCGCCTGCATCATTCCATGCGCGCCATCGGCCAGTGCGAATTGCTGATGGAGCTAATGTACGCCCGCGCCCTGGAACGCCACGCCTTTGGCCGCGCCCTTGAAGGTTACGACACGGTACAATACGCCATCGCGCATTCCAGGGTCGAAACAGAACAAATGCGCCTGCTGCTGCGCAAGGTCGCCGCACAGGTTGATATGGANGGGGAAAAGGCCGCCTACCGTGATCTCTCTATCCTCAAGGTCGCCATCGCCCAAGGCTATTACCGCATCGCCGACCGCGCCGTGCAGGTATTCGGCGCCATGGGAGGCTATGACGGCACCCCNNTTGCGGATGCCTTCGCCTGGAGNAGGGNTTTCAGGATTGGCGACGGCCCCGACGAAGTGCATCTGCGCAGCATCTTCCGCGCCGAGCCCAAGCCGGAGTTGGCGCTGGCGGACTCGCCCTACGTGGTACCGCCGGGCGATTGGGTATAGGAAAATTTGGGAATTTAGCTCCCCAAAAAAGGCCGTGAAGGCACCTCCGTACCGATCATGAAAGCGGACCTCTGATTCCAATGCCACCGCCAGCACATTGGCGACGATCAACAGGCCCAGCAGAAAATCCATGGTGCACTGGCTGGCCGTGGCACGATTGCCCTCTCCAGCAGATCATAGAGCTGCTGCTTCAGCACCATGGCCTAGCCGGACGCGGCAGCCGCGATGGCCTCTTCAATGGCGGCCAAAGCCGCATCGGCTGCATCGCCGTCCGGCCCCCCGGCCTGCGCCATGTCCGGGCGGCCGCCACCACCTTTTCCTCCCACGGCGGCCGAACCCGCACGCACCAGATCCACCGCGCTCAACCGGTCCGTCAAGTCATCTGTGACGCCCACGGTCAAGGCCGCCTTGCCCTCGTTCACGGCAATAAAGGCGATCACGCCGGAGCCGAGTTTCTGCTTGGCCGCATCGACCATGCCGCGCAATTCCTTGGCCGGCACATCGTCCACGCGGCGGCCAGAATAGGCGATCCCGCTCACGTCCTTGCCGCCATCGTCACCACCCTTGGCACCACCGCCGCCGCCAAACGCGAGCGCCTGGCGGACCTGGCTCAAATCACGTTCCAGTTTCTTGCGCTCTTCCAACAGAGCGCCAATGCGATCCGGCAGTTCCGCCGGGGTGGTCTTCAACAAATCCACCGCCGCCCACAATTGGCCATCCTGTTCGTAGAAATGCGCTAGGGCCGCCGCGCCCGTCAGGGCCTCAATCCGGCGCACGCCAGCCGCCACGGCGCTTTCGCTGATTACCGTGAAGGCTCCTATATCGCCGGTATTGCGCACATGGGTGCCGCCGCAAAGCTCTGTGGAGAATGACCCTTCTCCGCCCTCGCCCATGGACACGACACGCACCTCGTCACCATATTTTTCACCAAACAGCGCCAACGCGCCCTGCTCCACCGCTTCGTCCGGGGTCATTTGCCCGGTACGGACGATGGTGTTGACGCGGATCTGTTCGTTCACATCCTGCTGCACCAGGGCTAGTTCCTCCGCTGTTACTGCCCTGGGCTGGCTGATATCAAAGCGCAGGCGGTCCGGTGCGACCATGGAGCCTTTTTGCATCACATGCGCGCCCAGCCGGTTACGCAACGCGGCATGCAGCAGATGGGTCGCGGAATGGTTGGCGCGCAACTGGGCCCGCCGGGCATTATCGACAACCATTTCGACGGCATCGCCAACCTTCAGGCTGCCTGCCTGGACGGTGCCGCGATGCTCATGCAGATCGGCCACGCGCTTTTGCGTATCCGAGATCTGAATGCTCAGGCCATCGGCGCCGTTCATCTGGCCTGCGTCACCCTGCTGGCCGCCGGACTCGCCATAGAATGGCGTTTGATTGACCAGGATCGAGACTTCCGTACCCGCGTCCGCCGTCTCTACACGTTCGCCATCGACCACCAGGGCCAGAACCTCGCCCTCGGCCTGATTCTTGTCATAACCAAGGAATTCCGTGGCGCCGCATTCCTCACGCAGCTCGAACCAGATGGCATCCGTCCCGGTCTCGCCGGAGCCGGCCCAAGACGCCCGCGCTTCGGCACGCTGGCGTTCCATGGCAACATCAAAGCCGTCCGTATCCACGGCCCGGTTCTGGCTGCGCAGCACATCCTGGGTCAAATCCAAGGGAAAGCCGTAAGTGTCATAGAGACGGAAGGCAACCTCGCCCGGCAGCGCCTCGACCTCGCCCAGCTTCTCGACCTCGCCCATCAACAGATGCAGGCCACGGTCCAGGGTCTGCTTGAAGCGCGTTTCCTCGCCTCGCAAGGTTTCGGTAATCAGGGCCTCGGCCCGGGCTAGTTCAGGAAACGCTTGTCCCATTTTTCCGACCAGGGTCGGCACCAAGCGCCACATCAGGGGATCATTGGCGCCCATCATATGGGCATGGCGCATGGCCCGGCGCATGATCCGGCGCAGCACATAGCCGCGCCCCTCATTGGACGGCAGCACCCCATCGGCGATCAGGAACGATGAGGCGCGAAGATGATCAGCGATCACCTTGTGGCCGGATTTATGATCGCCGTCCACATCTATGTCGGTGAACTCGGCCGAGGCCTCCATGATCGTGCGCAGCAGATCGATGTCGTAGTTGTCATGGGTGCCCTGCAACAGGGCGGTCAGCCGCTCCAGGCCCATGCCGGTATCGATGGATGGTTTCGGCAGCTCGACGCGCTCATCCGCGCTCAACTGCTCGAACTGCATGAAGACGAGATTCCAGATCTCGATAAAACGGTCGCCGTCCTCGTCCGGGCTGCCGGGAGGACCACCGGGAATGGCCGGGCCATGATCGAAAAAAATCTCGGAACAGGGCCCGCAGGGGCCAGTATCGCCCATGGCCCAGAAATTGTCCGAGGTTGCGATGCGGATGATGCGCTCCTCGGACAGGCNGGCAATCTTGCGCCACAGATCAAAGGCTTGATCATCGTCATGATAGACCGTGACCAGCAGGCGGTCCGCATCCAGGCCGTATTCCTTGGTGATCAGGTTCCAGGCCAGCTCGATCGCGCGTTCCTTGAAATAATCGCCAAAGGAGAAATTACCCAACATCTCAAAAAACGTATGGTGNCGCGCTGTATAGCCTACATTATCCAGATCGTTATGCTTACCTCCCGCCCGGACGCATTTTTGCGAGGTAACAGCGCGTTGATAGGGCCGCGCCTCGGCGCCGGTGAAGACATTCTTGAACTGCACCATGCCCGCGTTGGTGAACATCAGGGTAGGATCATTGTGCGGCACCAGGGGTGAGGATGACACGACCTCGTGCCCCGCCGCCGCGAAATAGTCCAGGAACGCCTTGCGGATATCGTTCGCGCTTTGCATTTCGATCTATCCAACCACTCTAAAATCTAAATCGGCCACTTTCGCCGTCACTCTCATGGGGCGGGCGGAAAATAGCCGTCCGGCCCGGCGCTGTCTACCGGCGCTGTCCCGATACGGCGGCAGCGCCGGGGACCAGGATTTATTCAGCTTTTACCGTGCAGCCGCCGAAATGTTGAAAGGTCCGGGGCGGCTCGCTCGCCATATGTACCGAGTGGCTGGCCAGGAACTCACCGGGCTTGTCGGAAAACTGGCCATGCACCGAGGTCACGTTCAAATCGCCCGACGCCGTGAAGCCAAGAAAATGGCGCACATTGGACAGCGCGATCATCTCCAGATGGCTAGCGCCCTGGCTGCTGACTGCCTTGGCGTTGCCCCGGCCCGTGTTGATGCCTTCGATGCTAAATTTAAAGCCCTTTTGCTGCTTGGTATTGTAGCGTTCGACTTCCCAATTGGTCTCGATCGCAGTTTTGAAGGCGCAGCTCAAGCTCTTCGCCTCAGCCAGGGCCTTGCGGGCCTCCGATGCATCCGCTGCCGCGTTTGCGGGCGCGATGCCCGGCAATAGGGCGAGGAAGAAAACAGTCAATATGCGCATAGGGGTACCTACCGTTATTCAAGTTTGCGTCAATTTCGCACTTCTTTTAGCGGGCTATCTTGGAATTGCCAACGGGGATGCTTAGTTTACGTCTGAGACGTTTGATAGTGTTGGTTTTCGGCAGCGCCCAAAGAGGACTATATCCATGGCCTATGATTTTGATCTGTTCGTGATTGGCGCCGGTTCGGGCGGCGTTCGGGCCTCGCGCATCGCGGCCTCCCATGGCGCCCGCGTGGCCGTGGCCGAGGAATACCGCTATGGCGGCACCTGCGTCATCCGGGGCTGTGTGCCAAAGAAACTATTTGTCTATGCCTCGCACTTTTCCGAGGATTTCAAGGATGCGGAATCCTTTGGCTGGAAGGTGGGCAAGGCTAGTTTCGATTGGGCCAAGCTGATCGCCAACAAGGACAGAGAAATTGACCGCCTGAACGGCATCTATATCAACTTGCTGGAAGGCGCCGGCGTGCGCCGCTACGACGGCCGCGCCCGCCTGACGGACGCTCATACCATCGAGATCGCGGGAGAGACCGTGACGGCGGAGTATATCCTCCTCGCCACCGGCGGCACCCCGACCATGCCGGATCTGCCCGGTATCGAACACACCATCAGCTCCAACGAGGCCTTTCACCTGGAAACCCTGCCCGAACACATCACCATCGTGGGCGGCGGTTATATCGCGGTGGAATTCGCCGGTATCTTCAATGGCCTGGGCCGCCAGGTGACGCAATTGTACCGCAGCGAGCAGATCCTGCGTGGCTTTGATTGGGATGTGCGCCATCACCTGGCGGGCGAAATCCGCAAAAAAGGGATCGATCTGCGCACGGATACCAATGTCACAGCGATAGAAAAAACCGCGAACGGCTATCGCCTCAGCCTGACCAACGGAGAAAGCCTGGATACGGGCCTGATCATGTATGCCACGGGCCGCCATCCCAACAGCGGCGATCTGGGCCTGGAAGCCGTCGGCGTAACATTGGCCAAAAACGGCGCCGTGGTGGTTGATGAATGGTCACGAACCAACGTCCCCAACATTTATGCGGTGGGTGATTTGAGCGACCGCATCGCCCTAACCCCGGTAGCCTTGATGGAGGGGCATGCCTTCGCCGACACGGTGTTCGGCAACCTACCCCGCCAGCCCAACCACGTGGATGTCCCAGCAGCCGTCTTCAGCCAGCCCAGCGTCGGCACCGTGGGCTTGACCGAGGAACAGGCCCGCGCGGAGATTGGCGAAGTGGTTATCTATAAATCCACCTTCACGCCCATGAAGCACACCCTGACGCCGTCGGAGGAAAAGACTTTGATGAAGCTGATCGTCGATGCCCGCACGGACCGGGTGGTGGGCTGTCACGTGGTCGGCCCGGACGCCGCCGAGATGGTCCAGGGCATCGGCATCGCGCTGCGTTGCAACGCCACCAAGGCGCAGTTTGACGCCACTGTCGGCATCCACCCCTCGGCGGCGGAGGAACTGGTCACCATGCGCAGCAAATGGACCCCACCCAAGGCGCAAGCGGCGGAGTAGATTACGGTTCATTTCTGAACCCTTGGAAAGCCCCGCAGCTTACCGTATATAAAGCGCTTCTTTTTCTAGGGAATGAAGTTATGCCCATGCAATGGAACCCTAACGGCTGGCGGCAACGCACGGCCCTGCAAATGCCCGAATACGCGGACCAGGCGGTCTTGGACGGCGTCTTAGACAAACTCGGCAGCTTCCCGCCGCTAGTTTTCGCCGGCGAGGTAAACGCCCTGCGTCGCAGGCTGGCCCAGGCGGCGAAAGGCGACGGCTTTTTGCTGCAGGGCGGTGATTGCGCCGAAAGTTTCGCCGAATTCCATCCCAACAACATCCGCGATACCTTCAGGGTGCTGATGCAAATGGCCGTGGTCCTGACCTTTGGCGGCGCCGTGCCGGTAGTCAAAGTGGGCCGCATGGCGGGACAGTTCGCCAAACCGCGTTCCGCGCCGACGGAAACCATCGATGGTGTCGAATTGCCGATCTATCGCGGCGATATCGTCAACGGTATCGATTTCGATGCTGCCGAGCGCCAGCCGGACCCAAACCGTCTGTTAACCGCCTATTCCCAGGCGGCGGCAACCTTGAACTTGCTGCGTGCCTTCGCCCAGGGCGGCTATGCGGATCTGTACAAGATCCACCGCTGGAACCTGGACTTCGTCGAAGGCACCGAGGCCGCCGACCGGTATGGCGAGCTTTGTGGCCGTATTTCCGAGGCGCTGGAGTTCATGGAAGCCTGCGGCATCAACGGCGACAGCGTGCCGGAAATGCGGCAAACGGATTTCTATACCTCCCATGAAGCACTGTTGCTGAACTATGAAGAAGCCATGACGCGCGAGGATACCATCACCCGCATGGGCGGCTGGTACGATACCTCGGCCCATATGGTCTGGATCGGCGACCGCACCCGCCAGGCCGATGGCGCCCATATCGAATATTGCCGGGGCATCAATAATCCCCTGGGTCTGAAGGCCGGCCCGAGCATGGAGGCGGATGACCTGATCCGCCTGATCGATACCTTAAATCCGGAGAACGAGGCAGGGCGTCTGACCCTGATCGCCCGCATGGGCGATGTGGAGGTGATGGAAAAACTGCCGTCCCTGGTGCGCCGGGTGAAGGCGGAGGGGCGCACGGTGCTGTGGTCTTGCGATCCCATGCACGGTAACACGATCAAATCCTCCACCGGCTACAAGACCCGACCGTTCGACCGCATCCTGGCCGAGGTCAAGGGCTTCTTCGCCGTCCACCAGGGCGAAGGCACGCATGCGGGCGGCGTGCACGTGGAAATGACCGGACAGGACGTGACCGAATGCCTGGGCGGAGCACAGTTAATCGGTGAAGAGGAATTGGCATCCCGCTATCATACCCACTGTGATCCGCGTCTGAATGCCTCGCAAAGTCTGGAGCTGTCGTTCCTGATCGCGGAGATGCTGAAACAGCAGCGGCCCGCACAGCAAATGCCGGAAGCAGTCGAAGCCGCGCAATAAGGGTTTGCAGGTCATGACGGGCAAGAGCCCAAGCGAAAGCGAAGATCTGGAAGGCGATATCGATCGCTGGACGGATCAGTATTTCAAGAAGACCCGCGCCATCGTGCAACGTAATGGCGATGCCGAGGTGACCTATGCGGTCTTCATGCGGCGCCCGGTTAGTTTCGCGCCACGGCTGATGATCGATTGGCTGAACCAGGTCGCCGCCGAGCGTGAGGTTACCTTCAATATCCAAAAGTGTTTCGACGAAGGCGATTGGGTCGGCGCTGGCGAACCGCTGCTATATTTGAGCGGCCCGTTGTCTGAGCTGGTGGATCTGGAAACGCTTTATTTGCAAAAGCTGGGCGCCTGCTGTGTGGCCGCCTACAACGCCTATCTGATGTGTTCATCCCTGCCCGACAGCCAGTTCCTGGCCATGGACGCGCGCCATTGCGCTGGCCACGAAATGGCTGAGATGATGGCTTACGCCGCTTCCGTCGGTAGCGAAGGCGCCCGCCGCGACCGGGATGCAGTCGGTTTCATCGGCAACGCGACGGACGCGACGGCGCACTTTTTTGGCAACGAAAAAGGCCTGGGCACCATGCCTCATGCCTTGATCGGCTATGCCGGCAGTACCCTGAGAGCGGCGGAAATGTATGCCGAGGCATTTCCAGGCGAGCCGTTAACGATTCTGGTAGACTATTTTGGCCAGGAGGTCACGGACGCCCTGGCGGTCTGCAACCGCTTCGCCGATTTGGCCGAAGAAGGCGCGGTCGCCGTGCGTCTGGACACTCATGGCGGCCGCTTTGTCGAAGGTTTGGACACACAATCCTCCTATGCGGTATTGGAGCGTCATGTCCCCCGCGCGGTGCGGCAGTACCGCAACGAGGAAGAACTGCGCTGGCTGGTCGGCACGGGTGTATCGGCGGCAGCAATTTTTCATATGCGCGACAAGCTGGATGAAGCCGGCTTTTCGAAAGCGCGCATCGTGGCATCCTCAGGCTTCAATTTTTTCAAATGCCAGGTCATGGGCAGCGTCAATGCCCCCATTGACATGGTCGGCACCGGGTCCTATCTGCCGGACGATTGGCGGGAGACCTATGCCACCGCCGATATCGTCGCATACGACGGTGAGCCGAAGGTCAAGGTTGGACGCGAATTCCTGCTGCAACGGCGTTGATCCGCGCGCATCATGTATTGATGTTTTGTAATTTATCGAATGGCGCCAAGGGCGCCCTGTGTATGATTATTGGCGGTCTGTTGCTCACGACTCAGGACGGTATCTGCAAATGGCTAACGGCGGAATTTCATCCCGGCGAGGTGATGTTCTATCGTGGCCTGTTCACTTTCGTGCCCATAATCGTCATTATCGCGGTACGGTCAGGCGGCATCCACCAACTGGCGACCCGCAATCTCAAAGGCACCATGATCCGCGCCGCACTAGGCGCCGGCACCTCGGTCTTCGTGGTGGTATCCTTCATCTTTCTGCCCTTGGCCGACGCATTGGCCATTATCTTTCTCAGCCCGATCATGCTGACCGCACTATCCGGTCCAATGTTGGGAGAGCCGGTCGGCTGGCGGCGCTGGCTGGCTGTCTTCATCGGCTTCGCCGGCGTGATGCTGATGATCCGGCCCAGCGCCGAAGGCATTCCCTATTATTATTTCTTCCCCCTTTTGGCGGCTCTATTGTCGGCCTTGCGCGATGTGGCGACACGCCGGCTGCGCAACGACGACAGCTCCGCCTCGATCCTGTTCTATTCCATGGTGGCGGGCCTACTCGCCGGCGCGATCAGCATGCCCATGTTTGGCGCCCATTGGCCCAGCCCGACGCAGTGGGGTCTGTTCGCCGCCGCGGGTATTCTTAATTCGCTTTCGCACCTGTTGACGATCCAGGCCCTGTTGCTGGCGCCGGGGGGAACCATGGCGCCGTTCAGGTACCTCTCCCTGATTTGGGCCGCGGTGATGGGCTACTTGATATGGGGAGATGTACCGGACGGTTGGAAGCTGGCCGGTGCCGCCCTGGTCGTGGGCGCGGGCCTATTCATCCTGTACCGCGAGATGCGCGGCCGGCGATAGTGCCTATTCCAAGGTGCGTCTATTTCAAGGCAGCCATGTGCCTCAAACACCGCAATTTAGTATAGTATCCGGGTGAACTAACACTCATGCACCAACGGAGATGACCTGCAATGTATCCGGGCAAATATGCGGCGCAGAACCCTGACAAACCAGCATTCATCATGGCGGATAGCGGCGAGGCCGTGACCTACCGTGAATATGAGGCGCGCTGTAACCGCCTGGCGCATCTCTTGCGAGACCAGGGCCTGGAACGACTGCATCACTATGCAGTCTTCATGGAAAATAACGTCCGTTATATGGAAAGCTGCGGTGCCGGTGAGCGCGCTGGCCATTACTACACCTGCATCAATTCTTACCTGACGGCGCAGGAGGTGGCCTATATCGTCAACAATTCCGAAAGCCAAGTGTTGATCATCTCCGAAGCCCGGCGCGAGACAGCGATGGCGGCGCTGGCTGACTGTCCCAACGTGCAGCTTTGCATTGTCGTCGATGGGCCGGGCGACGGCGACAAGATAGTTAATCTGGACGAGGCCACAGCCAATTTTCCCGACACCCCGATCCCAGATGAATGCCTAGGCATTGCGATGCTTTATTCGTCCGGCACCACGGGACAGCCCAAGGGCATCCTGCGGCCGCTGCCCGAAAACGCCCCCGATGCGCCCATGCCGGTCTATCAGTTTCTGATGAACATGTGGCATTACCGCGAGGGCATGGTCTACCTGATCCCGGCGCCGCTTTATCATTCGGCGCCGCACGTGGCGCTTAACTTCGCCCTCCGCGTTGGCGGCACTTCCGTGATCATGGAGCGCTTCGATCCGGAGCTCTATCTCTCTCTGGTAGAAAAATACGGCGTAACCGACAGCCAACTGGTGCCGACCATGTTCTCCCGCATGCTGAAACTGCCCGAAGAGGTGCGCGAGCGCTATGACATGTCCTCGCTGGAGGTCGCGATCCACGGCGCGGCGCCCTGCCCCCCCCAGGTCAAACAACAGATGATCAACTGGTGGGGCCCAGTCGTCGAAGAATACTATGGCGCCACCGAGGCGCAGGGTCTGACAGCCTGCGACTCCGAAGAATGGCTTGCCCACCCAGGTACCGTGGGCCAGGTAAAATTCGGCGAGATACGTATTCTTGACGACGACATGAAACCCTGCCCGACAGGCACCGCCGGCACCATTTGGTTCGTCAATGCCAGCCCATTCGAATATTTCAATGATGCCGGCCGAACGGAAGAGGCCTATTCCCCAGACCGCACCATGAGCACCGTGGGCGATGTGGGCTATGTGGACGAAGAAGGCTATCTGTTTCTGACCGACCGGGCGACCTTCATGATTATCTCCGGTGGCGTCAACATCTATCCCCAGGAATGCGAGAACTTGTTGATCACCCATCCCAAGGTGATGGACGCTGCCGTTTTCGGCGTGCCCAACGAAGAAATGGGCGAAGAGGTCAAGGGCGTGATCCAGATGACGCCCGGCCAGACCGCGGGAGAAGCGCTGGAGATGGAACTGATAGAATTCTGCCGCGAGCACCTGGCGCACATGAAATGCCCGCGCAGCATTGACTTCATCGACGATATGCCGCGTCTACCCACGGGAAAACTCTATAAACGTATCCTTCGGGACCGCTACTGGAGCGACCGAAAGAGCCGTATCCTATAGCCAACGAAATTCAGCGGCCTGGATAGACGTATGCCGTGTAATAACCGTGGAGTAACCATGGAATAAAGGGAACGCGGCCCAGGCGGCGGAACCAGATTTGCACCAAGGTACGGTGATAGCCTCGTCTGCCGCTATTTTGGTGGCTCGCCGATCTGGACCACCTGCTTGCCGAAGTTCTCGCCCTTTAGCATGCCGATAAAGGCGGCAGGCGCGTTCTCCAGGCCCTGGGTGATATCCTCACGGTATTTGATTTTGCCTTTCGCCAGCCAGCCGGACATCTCGGCCATGAATTCCGGCTTCAGGTCCATGTGGTCAGAAACAATAAAGCCCTGCATCTTGACCTTGTTGCCTACCATGGTGCCGAGGTTTTTCACGCCCTCGGGTTTTTCCAGATTGTACTGGCTGATCATACCGCAGGCGACGATACGGGCATAGGGATTGACCTTGAGTAAAACCGCATCCAGCATCGCACCGCCCACATTCTCGAAATAAACGTCGATGCCTTGCGGACAGGCCTGGGCCAAGGCATCCCCCAGGGAGCCGGCTTCCTTGTAGTTAAATGCGGCATCAAAACCCAATTCGTCCATGATATAGGCGGCTTTTTCGAACGAGCCAGCACTACCTGCCACGTGACAGCCCTGCATCTTGGCGATCTGTCCGGCAATCTGGCCCACGGCGCCCGATGCCGCGGAAACATAAACCGTCTCGCCTTCCTTGGGCTGACCAATATTACGCAGGCCGACCCAGGCGGTCATCGACGGCATGCCCAAAACACCCAAATAATGGGACAGGGATGCGACGTTGCCATCAACCTTATTAACGCTGCCGACCTGGGCCACGGAAAATGCTTCCCAGCCAAGGCGGCCTTCCACCAAGTCGCCTTCCACCAGGGATGGATCGTTGGAGGCAACCACCTCGCCCACCATACCGGCCTGCAACACCTGGCCCAGCTCAAAACCGGGGGCATATGACTTTTGATCCCGCATTCGGCCACGCATGTAGGGGTCCAGTGACATAAAGATATTGCGCACCAACACCTCGCCCGCACCCGGTTCCCCCACGGGCGCCACCACGACCTCGAAATGGGAGGCGTCAACCCAACCAGCGGGTCGGGATTTGAACAAAATTCGTTTGTTTTCAGTCATTTTTTGCCTACCTTGTATTGTGCGCACGATCTTTCGATGGGTCCCGGCTATATCGCACCAGCCCGGCGGAGACGCAATAGCCCATGGCGCCATGGCGCCGATAGGTTAACGCCCCCGTATGTTAAAATTAACGGCAAATTCATCAAATTGAGATATGACAAAAAAGTGCTAAAGCGGTTTTGATTGGGACAGTGATGTCTGAAGCAGCTGGAAAAGTTGAAGAGCTTGAGGAAATGGAAGGTAAGCTGCGCTCGGTGGCGCAAGCCCTGGCCATTGATCAAGCTTTGGATACGGGCGACCGAGATTCCCTCCATGCCCTGCCCTTGTAATTGCTGCCGATGAACCTGCCATCTATTTCCCGGGCGAGAATGCTTAAAAACCCACACATGAAGAACATGATCGAGGCCCATTATGTCGCCATCGGCGGCGTGCTATGTGGTTTGATGCTGAAGATGGATGCCTGGGAAGACAAATTCGGCAAGGGCCGCGGCGGCCTAGTCTCAAAACCTGATTTTCATCATGTCCGAGATGCGTATGGGCATGAATTACATCTACGAGATCGAGCAAAAAGCCCCCGCCATCAACGATCTGCAATAGGCCCGCCCGGACAGGGTTTTTGGACTACAGCTGGGTGGCAGTCGCCCCGCCCCAGGTTTCATCCCAATCCTGGTTCAACATATCGGTTGGGCCGCAGTCAGCTTCAAAGAACTTATTGGGCAACTGAAAAATCGCCAGCATCAAGGCGCCATTCGGCGTACCCGCGGCATGGCGGCTGCCGGCGGGACGCCAGACGAAATTACCTGCGCTACACGTTCCCTCTCCGCAAACCAGCGCACCTTCAATGACGAAGGTCTGTTCTATCTGCACATGTTCATGATCCGGCAGCATGGCACCCGGCGCCATTTTCAATAGCACCGTCAACAGCCCCGTACGCCGGTCCACCAGCAGGGTTTTTGCCTCGACGCCATCGTAACGTGTCGCCTCCCACGGCATGGAATGGGTTTCGACAAAGCGCGTGTCCAAAGGGCCCAAGCCTCGGTGGTTCGGGGCATTGGGGGTAATTGCCGTCGTCATGGTCTCTCCGTAAAAAATATTTGTCGTGGTGTAGGGTAGAGTGATGCTTACCGCCCCTTGAACTCTGGCGCACGCTTTTCCTTGAACGAGGCGATGCCTTCGTTTCGGTCTTCGCTATCAAGGATGGCTTCAGTGCTGCGGCGCGCTATGCCGGCACGCTCGGATGGCCCCTTGTTGATGACCTCGCCGACAAAACGCTTCAAGGTGCTCAAGACCATGGGGGCATGCTGTTTCAGGGTATTGGCGTAATCCATCGCCGCATCCATCAACTGATCCGCCGGCACCACCTTATTGACCATGCCGACCTCGTAGGCCCGCTGTGCCGTTAAATCGGAGGCGTAGAGAACGAATTCCATGGCAATCTTGTGCGGAATGCGCGCGGCAAGCGAGGATATCAGGCCACCTGTGACGCCGACCTTGGCTTCGGGATAGCTGAACACCGCTGTGTCCGCCGCCACGCAAAGGTCCGCGAACTGGATCAGTACCACACCGCCGCCGACGCAATAGCCGTCCACCGCCGCGATGATCGGCTTATCAACCTCTACGCCGACGCTGGGGGTAAAACGCCAGATCTCCGGCGGGTGGGTCAAATCGGCGCCGACCGTGAACGCCCGCGGCGTGGCCGAGGCCAAAATAGCAACCCGGTCGCTGCCGGCCTGAAAACGCTGCCAGGCTGCACGCAATTCCTCACCCAGATCCACCGAGAGCGCGTTCAGCTTCTCTGGCCGGTTCAGGGTGATGATGGCGATGTCGTCTTTTGATTCGTAGGTGACCAGTTCCGTACTCACAGCGTTTCCTCTTCCTTTGACACAATTTCTCCGCCGACGGCTTCCCCGTTAATCAGGACCAGCCAGCCAGCCTCATCGATTACCTTAACATCCAGCGCCTGGGCTTTCTTTAATTTTGATCCCGCCGCCGCCCCCGCGATCACCAAGTCCGTTTTGGCCGAGACCGAGCCCGAGACCTTGGCGCCCAAGGCCTCGGCCCGCGCCTTGGCCTCCGCCCGCGAGGTCCGCTCCAGGGTACCTGTAAAAACCAATGTTTTGCCCGCCAGCTCGGACGTGGTATCAGCGCGCGCCATGTCCTGGACTTGATCGAGCATTCCGGTCAGCGCATCCCAGACATCCTTGTTATGTCCATCATCGAAGAAAGCCAACAATGCCTTGGCGACTTTCTCGCCAATGCCGTCAATATCGAGCAGTTCTTCCAAATTATCAGGCTTCATGGCCGCGTCGAAATTTGCCAATGTCTCATACCTACGGGCCAGCAACTTGGCATTGCCCTGGCCTACATGACGAATGCCAAGGGCGAAAATAAGGCGGTCTAGAGGGATCCTCCGCTTTTCCTTGATCGCTTCAAACAGATTTTCGACGGAGGTCTCGCCCCAACCTTCCCATTCCTGCAATGGCTTGCGGCCCTCCTTGCCGTCCTGCGCCTGCAAGATAAAGATGTCCACTGGCGTCTTTACCACGTGGGCATCGTAAAACGCCTTGATCTGTTTTTCGCCCAAGCCTTCGATATCAAAGGCATTACGGGAAACAAAATGGCGCAAACGCTCCACTGCCTGGGCCTCGCAGGTCAGACCGCCACCACAACGCCAATCAACCTCGCCTTCGTCCCGCACCGCCGTAGCGCCGCAGATCGGGCAAGTCGAGGGAAAGACGAAAGCTTCGGGACCCGGCTCAACCACTTCCAGAACCTGCGGGATCACGTCGCCGGCGCGCTGCACCAAAACCTTTGCCCCAACCCGGATGTTCTTTTCCGCGATGTAGTCCTGGTTATGCAGGGTCGCGTTGGCAACCACCACGCCACCGACGGTAACGGGTTTCAGGCGCGCCACCGGGGTCAGCTTGCCGGTCCGGCCAACCTGAATATCGATTCCTTCGACCAAGGTCTGGGCCTGCTCGGCGGCAAACTTGTGGGCAATCGCCCAGCGCGGCGAGCGCGAGGCCGCGCCCAAACGGTCCTGCCAGTCTAGGCGGTCGACCTTGTAGACGATTCCATCGATGTCATAGGGCCGAGCGCTGCGCCCCGCCTCGGTGGCGCTGTGATAGGCTAGCATCTCCGCCGTATTCCTACAGATTTGATGTTCCTGGACCTCAAAGCCCCAGGCCTTCATGGCCGCCAGGACACCGGCCTGGGCATGGCTAGGCAGGGCACTGACCTCGCCCCAGGCATAGGCCCGGAAACTCAATTGCCGCGATGCCGTAATGGCGGGATCGAGCTGGCGCAGGGAGCCGGCAGCGGCATTGCGAGGGTTGGCGTACGCGGGCCGTTCGGCGGCATCCTGCTTTCGGTTTAGCTCGGCGAAAGCGCCATGGTTCATAAAGACTTCGCCGCGCACCTCGAATACATCTGGTGCCGGGCCCAGGAAGCGTTTGGGAATGTCGTCAATAGTGCGCAGATTAGCGGTGATATCCTCACCCACCTCACCATCGCCCCTGGTCGCGCCCTGCACGAAGACGCCGTTCTCATAGCGCAGGGCGGCGGACAGACCGTCGATCTTTGGTTCCGCCACTATTTCCACGACGGCGTCATCATCCAGTTTCAGAAAGCGCCGGATACCGGCTAGGAAATCGACGACATCCTCCTCGTTAAAAGCGTTGCCCAGGGACAGCATGGGGCGGCTGTGGCGAACCTTGGAAAAGCCGTCTGCGCCGTCTGTCGACGGAGCGCCGATGCGCTCGGACGGGCTGTCAGGGCGCTTCAAATTTGGGAACCGCCCCTCGATGGCGCTGTTGCGCTGGCACAAGGCATCGTATTCGGCATCCGATATGGCCGGGTCATCATTCTGATAATAGGCGGCGTTATGGTCCTGGATTTCACTGGCGAGACGCGCCAGCTCTGCCTTGGCTTGATCCTCGTTCAGTTCGGCAACCGGAATGGCGGCGGCCTCGGTCATGAGCCGGCGGCCTGTAGTAGGCTGTCGGCGGCGGCGCGGGCCTCGTCCGTGATGGTGGCACCGGCCAGCATGCGGGCGATCTCCTCACGCCGGACATCGGCATCAAGGTCCTCCACCGTGGTCCGGGCTCCGCCATTGCTTTCTTGTTTAACGATGCGCCAATGATGCGTAGCCCGTGCGGCCACCTGCGGTGAATGGGTGACCACGATGACCTGGGTATCGTCGGCCAGACGGGCCAGACGCTCGCCGACCTTGTCCGCCACCGCGCCGCCGACGCCGCTATCGACCTCGTCAAAGATCAAGGAAGCCGGCTCGCGGTTTTGCGCCAGGGCGACCTTCAGGGCCAGCATCACGCGCGAGAGCTCGCCACCCGAGGCAACCTTGTTCAAGGGCCCGGGCGCACCGCCCGGATTGGTGGCGATGTGAAAGGCAACGCCGTCCCAGCCTTCAACGCTCCAGCCATCCTCGTCCCGTCTGGAAACAACGGTTTCAAACACCGCCTTATCCAGGGCCAGGGGCGGCAATTCAGCCGCCATGACCCGATCGAGTTTTTTCGCCGCCTTGACGCGCCCCTTGCTTAACCGCTCGGCCGCCTCCAAATAAGCGGCCTTGGTCGCCACCGCCTCAGCCTCCAGCACGGCCAGGCGTTGCCCACCATTATCAATGGTATCCAATCGTTGGGCGAAATCATCGCGCAGGGCAGCCAGGTCATCCACGCTGACCCGATGCTTGCGGGCCGCTTCGCGCAGGGCGAAAAGGCGCTCCTCGATCGAGTCAAGGCGGGCCGGGTCAAGATCCAAGGAACGCGCCGCATCGGCCACGGCCTCGATTCCCTCCATGGCCTCGACCGCGGCCCGCTCTAACCCATCAATGGCACCATCCAGGGCGCCGCCGGCACTTTCAGCCACCCGCTGCAGGGCGCCCTGGGCTATGCGCAGCCGTTGTTCGACGCCATTGCCCCCGCTATTTCCCCCACCACCGCCTTCACCGCCGCCATACAGGGCGCCCTGGGCATCACGCAATGCCTCGGCGATTTTCTCGCCCTGGCGCAATAGGGTTCTGGTGCGGTCCAATTCCTCCTCGTCGCCTGGTTTTAGATCCAATTCATCCAGTTCGGCACGGACGTGGCGCAGATAATCCTCCTCCTCCCGCGCCGTTCGCAATGCCGCTTGGGCATCCGCCAAGACCTGGGAGGTCTGGCACATCCGCGCATGGGCCTTGGCACAGCCGCCGACTTGCCCTTCCAGGCCACCGTAGACATCCAGCAGGGCCCGATGGCCACCTGAGTTCAGTAAGCCACGCTCGTCATGCTGGCTATGCACCTCGACCAAGGTTTCCCCTAGCCCGCGCAGCAATGCCGTTGAGATAGCCTGATCGTTGACAAAGGCCCGGCCCCGGCCATCGGCGCCGACCTGGCGGCGCAGGATCATGCCATCGTCGCCATCCAAATCCTGCTCACGCAGAATATCCCAGACCGGATGATTGCCGGGCGGATCAAAGGTGGCGACAACGGTGCCTTTTTCTGCCCCCTTGCGCACCAGGCCTGCGCCCCCCCGGCGGCCCAGGGCCAGGCCCAGGGCATCAAGCAAAATGGACTTGCCGGCCCCCGTCTCGCCGGTCAGCACGCACAAGCCGGTCCGCAGATCCAGATCCAGACGATCGATCAAGACAATATTGGTAATGGATAAGGCGCTCAGCATGTCTGGATATTAATGCACTTTCCATCGGCCCGATATCAGAATACAGAGCCCCACATCCGACTATACCAGGGTTCCTCTATCCCGTCGGTCCGCTCGTCCTCGCCAGTCAGCAAGGCATAGCTGTCCAGATACCATTCACTGCCCGGATAGTTATAGCCCAGGATGGCGGCGGCGTTCTTGGCCTCATCCACAATGCCCAGGGACAAATAGGCCTCGGTCAGACGATGTAGGGCCTCGGGGACGTGGGACGTGGTCTGGTATTTGTCGACGACATAGCGAAAACGGTTAATCGCCGCGCCTTGGTGGCCACGCTTCAGGTAATAGCGGCCAATCTCCATTTCCTTGCCAGCCAAATGGTCGCGGGCCAGATCCATCTTCAGGCGGGAATCGCGGGCATATTCGCTTTCAGGATAACGGTCTATAACTTCGCCCAAGGCGTCGAGGGCTAGCTCAGTGATTTTCTGTTCCCGGCCGGTATCGGCGATTTGTTCGTAGTACGAGATGGCAATCAGATAATAGGCATAAGGGGCGTCGCGGTTGCCGGGATGCAACTGCAAAAAGCGCTGCGCGGCAAAAATCGCCTCGTCATAATTATTGATTTCGTACTGCGCATGANGCCGCCATCAACTGCGATTTCCGGGCCCAAACCGAATAGGGATGTTGACGTTCCACCTCGTCAAAATCCATCACGGCCAATTCCGCGTTGCCGGAAAGCAGCTTGTCCATGGCCTGGTTGTAGATCTCTTCCACTGGCCGTTCCACATAGACGGCTTCATCGCTGGCGCAGGCGGTCAACAAGAATACCAGTGCCAGGCCAAGCACGGCGGCAAGGCCTGAACGTTGCGAGCTAAATCGCGGATTTTGAGGCCGCCGGTGGCAATTCATTACGTTTAACATATATACAGAACTGTTTCCGAATTTTCCATTCATCCAATCTTGATCTCTTATACCACGTCGCGAAACAAGAGCGGACCGTCAATTTTCGCAAAATTTCGAAAAAATCTACTAAGTAGGTGTCAACTTCAACAAATTGCCCTATCTTTTTCGTATGCCATAAGGCATCGTTACTACACAACTGCTAAACTTGAAAACAGCTATACGTTGTGCCACTTGTTTACTGGAGCATGTCGTAACAGGAGGCAGGCAGGTCGACAACACGTAAGGCCTGACTATTATGTTGCTTTTTTATTACGATAGTAACAACAAGACAATCAAAAGATTGGCAGAACAAATTTCTCGCGGCTGAGGGCACCATAAACCTCGCCGCCGAACATTGAGGTGATTATGGGTATACTAGCGAAACGTGTCGATGCCCATGTTGGTAGCCGCATCCGTGATCGGCGTACCGGCCAGGGTTTAACTCAAGAGCATTTGGCGAATGCCTTGAATATTTCCTATCAGCAGGTGCAGAAGTACGAGACTGGGGCCAATCGGGTCAGCGCCGGCCGGCTCTATGAAGTTTCGAAAATTCTCCAATCCGACGTCAGCTTTTTCTTTGGAGGGCTGGATGAGACGGCCGAGACCGAGCCATTGGGACATGGTGGCAAGAATCGCTCCACCATCGAACTGGTGCGCAATTTCGGTGCGATCGACAATCCTTCGATCCGTTCGGCTGTTTCCGGTTTGGTAAAAAGCATCGCCAAGCCAGAAAAAGACGCCTTGTATTAAGCCGAAGGGCACTATTCAGCTACATCGAACGAGTTAGTGCAACTTCATCTGCGTTCGAATGAACGCGGATTGCTCTGATTGGTAAGAAAAAAGGGGCCCGATGATTAATTTCACCAGGCCCTTTTTATATTTACGTCTCATGTGCCGCATGCACCATGGTCCTGATGGGGCAAACATGGTCCAATGGCAGGGATGGTAATCGCGACAAGAATGGGTAGGAGGCGGAAATGAAATTATCCTTGATGCTGGGCTATTCCGGGGCCCAGTTAGATATTCCGGTGGCGCGGGTACAGCGGGCCGAAGAATTGGGCTTTCATTCCGTTTGGACGGCGGAGGCTTATGGTTCAGATGCTATAACACCCTTGGCCTATCTGGCCGCCATGACCAAGAAAATCAAGCTGGGCACCGCGATCATGCAACTATCGGCGCGGACGCCGGCCAATTGCGCCATGACGGCGGCAACCCTGGATGCCCTGGCGGGGGGCGACCGTTTTCTGGCGGGCATCGGGGTATCGGGGCCGCAGATCGTGGAAGGCTGGTATGGTCAGCCCTGGGGGCGGCCGTATTATCGGATCAAGGACTATGTCGCTATCATACGGGCGATTTGGGCCCGCGAAGCGCCAGTCGCCTATGAAGGCAAGGAAATTTCCCTACCCTTTACAGGCGAAGGTGCCGCTGGTCTAGGCAAACCGTTGAAGTCAATTCTGCATGGCAACCCGAACATCCCCATCTTTCTGGGTACAGGCAACGAGGCCACCGTGCGCCTGACCGCCGAGATTGCTGATGGTTGGCTGCCGCACGGTTTCATCCCCGGCTCCATGCCGGAATACCTGCCCTGGCTGGAACAAGGCTTCGCCCGCGCCGGAAATCGCAAATCCCTGGATAATTTCGAGATTATGGCCCTGACCCACGTGGAAGTGGACCAAGACGTGCAAGCAGCCCTGGACCGGCAAAAACCCGATGTGGCGCTATATGTGGGCGGCATGGGGCATAAGGACAAGAATTTTCACAAGGATCTGATGGTCCGGCGCGGCTTTGGCGATGCGGCCGAGCGTATTCAGGAGCTCTTCCTGGCCGGACACAAGGCGGAAGCGACGGCGGCCGTACCCGATGAATGGGTAGATCAGAAGTCCCTGGTGGGCCCGCCAGCACGGATCAAGCAGCGCTATCGCGCCTGGGAGGATTCCGGTGCCACCGGCCTGGTGGTCTGGGCCAGCCAGGACGAAGCGGTCGAAGTCATGGCCCAGGCGGCGCGTTTGAACTAGGACCTGGTTTCCAGCTTGGTAACATGGTGGGCCTTGCCGTCAAGGCGGCGCCGTGTTAGCGAAAGAGCATGCAGAGGAATCAAACAGATGCAGCCAATCGCAATGCTCCCGGCCGCGATGACAAGAACCCAACCGGGATCATCGTTATCGTGGCCAACTTTAGCGACGAAAGCAACCATGCCAGCCACCGGGTCGGCGACCGCTATGTGACCGCCGTGCGCGAGATCTGCGGCGCTCTGCCCTTGATTCTGCCGGCGTTGGGCGCCGGAGCGGATCTGGAAACGCTGCTGGATAACATTGATGGCGTCATTTTGACGGGCGGCGCCTCGAACGTAAACCCGCACCATTACGGCGGTGGCGAGGCACTGGATCAGACCCTCCTTGATGCCCGGCGCGATGGCGTGGCGCTGGAATTAGTACGCGCCTGCGTAGAACGCAACGTGCCCTTGTTCGGCATCTGCCGTGGCATACAGGAAATGAACGTTGCCCTGGGCGGTAGCCTGCATCAATACATGCACCAGGTACCGGCGCATTTCGATCACCGCCGGCCACGGGAAAAATCCATGGAAGTGCAAATGGCACCGCGCCAGCGGATCACGCTGACGCCGGGCGGCACCCTGCAGGACCTGGCCAATGGCGCCCGCCAGGTCATGGTCAACACGCTGCATGCCCAAGGCGTCGATCGTTTGGCCGAGAGCCTGGTGGTCGAGGCGGTAGCCGATGACGGCACCATCGAGGCGGTGCGCGTCGCCGCCTCGCCGACCTTCAGCATCGGCGTGCAATGGCACGCGGAATACCGCACCACCGAACATCACTTTTACCGCGCCTTGTTCAATGCCTTTGGCAAGGCCGTCGCCGCCCACGCCGGCGCCCGCGCCAAGCAGGGCAAGATGGTCCAGGTGGCTTGACGGTCAAGGTGAACCAAGATTTGACCAAGGGCATGGAAATTCGGCCCGTCAGCGATGATGACATGGCCGCGATCCAAACGACCTATGCCCAGCATGTCCTGCACGGCCTGGCATCCTGGGAATTGCAGCCGCCCGGCATCACCGAACTAACCGCGCGGCGCGATACCTTGCTCGGTAGTGGATATCCCTTCGTGGCCGCCACGGTTGGCGGTGAACTGGTTGGCTATGCCTCCGCCAGGCCATACCGGACGCGGCCCGCCTATCGCTTCACGGTTGAGAACACGATTTACCTGCATCCCGACCGCCCCGGCCAAGGCATTGCCCAGCCGTTGCTGCAACGGGTGATCGACGACTGCACCTCCCGGGGCTATCGGCAGATGATCGCAGTGGTCGGCGACAGCGGTAACTAGCTCTCCATCCGCTTTCACGAAAAAATGGGCTTCCGCCAAGTCGGGCTGATTGGAAGTATCGGCTGGAAGTCCGGGCGCTGGCTAGATTCGGTTATTCTGCAACGGCCCTTGGGCGACGGCGCCGGTACCCCACCATCGGAATTGTAGGCCCGCGAATTCACCGGCAAGGCCGAGATTGCGGTCAAATCCCTATTCGCACTGGACAAAACGTCCTTTATTTTTCAATTCAATGCTTGCAACGTCCGGCTGGCGATGCCATGAAGGGGCATTCGTTGCACCTCGCCTCGACGTTTCTTGTTACGGCACTAGCGTGCCCGACCAAGTTGCGTCTGTGACTCGTGCATCTTTTAGAGGTGCGGCTCGGCTAAAACCGATCGCCGCTGCTGTAAATACATGTTGAAGGGAGTAGCTGATGGCTACCGGAACAGTGAAGTGGTTTAACCCGACAAAGGGTTTTGGTTTTATCGAGCCGACGGACGGCGCCAAGGATGTCTTCGTGCATATCTCGGCCGTTGAGCGTGCCGGCATGCAGAGCCTGCGTGAAGGTCAAAAGGTTGAGTTCGAGTTGGTCGCAGGCCGTGACGGCCGCTCGGCCGCCGAAAACCTGGTCGCGCTCGACTAGGCACGACCGGTTAAGCTCAAGCCTCCATGCTTGAGCGTTAGAGTTCGACCGTTATAAGTTAAGACGCGTATTTGCAGGCATGGCAGCGTAGACGGTTGTGCCGACAGTACGGACCGAGGGATCGGCGGACCGGAAAGTAGTTATACTTTCCGGTCGTGCCTCGCTTTTTGGGCGCCACCAATCCGGCGTCCCGTATCCTGGAACCAGGATTGCCATGGGATGTAGTTTAGCGTCCGGTCGTGGCATCCAAACACAGGCGGATATCATGGCGCGAAAACCCAACTATAATTTCGAACGCCAGGAGCGGGATCGCCGCAAGGCGGAAAAAAAGGCCGCCAAGGCAGCCGCCAAGGCCGAAAAGGCCGAGTTGGCGAAAGCCGAACGTAACGGCATCGCGCTCGACGAGACGCCGGAGCAGGAATAACGCTCGATAGGGGGAAATAGCCGGTCACGTCGGCGGCATCAATCGCCGACCATTTACCTCGCATACTAGCTGGCATGTAGCCCATCCTCCAGGTCCCGCGCGAGAAGCGGTTTACCGCGTGATAATCAGCCCAGCCCCAATGTTTCCCGCGCCTCGGCTGGGCTTTGCACCCTGCCGCCCAGGCTTTCCACGATGGTCACGGCGCGTTCGACAAGCTGCGCGTTGGAGGCGAAAACGCCCCGGTCCAGATACAGGTTATCTTCCAGCCCAACGCGGACATGACCGCCCAGTAACATGGCCTGCGCCACCATGGGCATCTGCATGGGCCCAAGGCCAAAGCCGGCCCAGATAGCACCGTCGGGCAGATTGTCGACCATGGCCTTCATGGTCTGGGTATTGGCCTCCGCCCCATAGGGCACACCGAGGCAAAGCTGGTATAGCGGTGGTGGATCGAGCAAGCCTTCGCTCATCATCTGTTTAACGAACCAGAGGTGGCCGAAGTCGAATATCTCTACTTCGGGCTTAACGCTCGCATCCTGGATACCCTTGGCCATGACACGCAGCATATCAACTGTATTGGTCATGACGTAGTTGCCTTCGCCGAAATTCATTGAACCGCAATCCAGAGTACATATCTCCGGCTTCAACTCGGCCACATGTTCCAAACGGGTCTCCGCGTTGGCCATGTCGGTGGCGTTGCCCAACTGCATGGGATCTTCGGGTGGGCCGAAATAAACATCGCCGCCCATGCCCGTGGTCAGATTAAGCACCACATCCGTATCGCTGTCACGTATCCGTTCAACCAGTTCCCGGTATAGTGCGGAGTCGCGGCTGCCCTCGCCGGTTTTGGGGTCGCGCACATGCAGATGCACCACCGCCGCCCCCGCCTTTGCCGCCTCGATGGCGGAGGCCGCGATCTGTTTCGGGGTGACCGGAATATCAGGATGTTTGCCCACCGTATCGGCGGCACCGGTGACGGCGCAGGTGATAATGACATTTCGGTTCATAACAATGATCCTTCTCAGTATGGCCCGCCCAGGGTTTCCGTGTGCCCATCAAGGGGGATCACCTGTCCGCTGACCTTGGCGCCGGCATCGGAGGCCAGGAACAACGTCATCGAGGCCACTTCATCAGCTGATACAAACGTACGCAACGACGAGGTACGGTAATAGTCCTCACGGATTTGGTCTGGCGTTACCCCTCTGGCGTCCGCCTCCGCCTTGATCACCCGGTCTAGACGCTCGCCCTCCACCGAGCCGGGCGCGATGGCGTTGACGCGGATGCCAAACACGCCAGCCTCCATGGCCAGGCTCTTGGTCAGTCCCACCACGGCCCATTTCGAGGCCGCGTAGGGCGAGCGCATGGGAAAGCCAAGAATGCCGGCACTCGAGGCCATGTTGATGATACAGCCCGAACCCTGGGCCTTCATCAAAGGCAAGGCCTGGCGTGCGCACAGAAAGCCACCGTCTACATTGACGGAAAGGCAACGGCGCCATTCCGCCGCCGAGAGGTCTTCGAGATAGCCCGCCGGCCCCGCGATACCCGCGTTGTTGACCAGAACATCGAGACCGCCCAGCTTGTCTCGCACGGTCTTGAACAGCGCAGCTACATCCGCCTCATCGGCCACGTCGGCGGCAACGGCGGTGATTTCGGGCGCTTCGGACGCCAGGGCATCCAGCGACCCCGCATCGATATCACAGACCGCGACCTTGGCGCCCTGGCGTAGGAAAGCCTCAGCCATGGCGCGTCCAATACCACTGCCGGCAGCGGTTATCAGAACACGTTTGTCCAATAACCCGGCTGGTATCATGACGGGCCGCCAATACGCGACAGCAGTTCAATCAGTTGCGCCTGTTCCGCCGCATTCAAATTCTTGGCGATGCGCGTCTCGTGCGCCACCACCAGGTCGCGGGCCTGATGCAGCAGGGCCCGCCCCTGCTCCGTCAGATGCAATGCATAGGACCTGCGGTCACTGGGCGCCGGCTTCCGGTCGACCAGGCCGCGCCCTTCCAGGCGGTCGATTACCGCGACCACGGTCGAGCGGTCAATCCCCAGGGCATTGCCCANACGGGTCTGGTTCAGCCCCGAATTCGCCTCTATCAAGACCAGAACACCAAATTGTCCCGGCGTGATGTCACAGCCCTTTAGGCTTTCGGTAAAATTCTGAAACGCCGCCGCCTGGGCCTTACGCAGGTTATAGCCGATTAGACCGGGCAGCAGGTCGTAATCAAAATCCTCGGCACCCTGATCTGGGCTATTCTTGGCAATAATCATGTTAAGCAGAAGCTAGGCCACTTCGCCGATTGGAGAAAGGGAATTTGTGCTTTAGATTGGCCCAGTCGGGCGGAAAACGGGGATAAACGGAATTGGGAGCTTTCAGCATGGGATACCAAGCAGGAGAAAAGCGGTACAAGTCAGCGGCAACGAGACTTTCTTGGGCGCCGCGCTTGACGCCGGCATTGATTACCCGTTTGGCCGTCAATCGAGCAATTGCGCCGCTTGCAAAGAGCAACTGCTGTCTGGAGCTTGATGAAGCAGAAAATTTATGAGCAAGAACGAGCAAATCAAAGGCGAAAGGCAGGCCTATTACGACCGCATCACGCCGTCCAATCTGACACCGTTGTGGGAGGTCTTCGCCGATCTGGTAACGCCGGAGCCAAAGGTTCAGGCGGCCGCGGCGATCTGGCATTACGACGATATCCGCTCCTTCATTCTGGAATCGGGGGGCTTGATCACGGCCAAGGAAGCCGTGCGCCGGGTGCTGATCCTGGAAAACCCCAATCTTCGCGGCCAATCCAAGATCACCAATACGCTGTATGCGGGCCTGCAACTGATTCTGCCTGATGAAGTCGCCCCGGCCCATCGCCACAGCCAATCCGCGCTGCGTTTTATTGTCGAAGGTACAGGCGCCTATACGGCGGTCGAGGGTGAGAAAACCATCATGCGGCCTGGCGATTTCGTCACCACGCCGTCCTGGGCCTGGCACGACCATGGCAATGACAGCAACGAACCCATGGTCTGGCTGGACGGCCTGGATATTCCCATCATCAATTTCTTTGACACCTCGTTCGCCGAAGAACTGGACCAGGACAGCCAGTCGCTGTCACGCCCTCCCGGCGACAGCCAGGCCCGTTATGGCGCGGGTCTGTTGCCCATGGGCTATGAAAACGTTTCGCCGACCTCGCCAGTTTTCAATTATCCTTACGAGCGCACCCGCGAGGCCTTGGAACAGATGCGCAAGGCAGAGGAATGGGACCCCTGTCATGGCCTGAAAATGCGCTACGTCAATCCCGTTACCGGTGACTATGCCATGCCGACCATGGCGACCTTCATGCAGCTGATCCCCGCCGGCCTAGCCACCGCGCCCTATAAATCCACTGACGGCATGGTCTACAGCGTGGCCGAAGGCACGGGCAAGACATATGCCAACGGCCAGGAACTATCCTGGNGCCCACNCGANACTTTTGTCATTCCCAGCTGGTGTGCACACCATCATGTGGTNGATGGAGACGCGGTNCTGTTCAGTTTTTCAGACCGTCCGATCCAAGAAAAACTTGGCCTTTGGCGGCAAGACCGCGGCAATCACTAGGGTTTGAGTAAATGGCAGGAAACGAGTACGAATTCCTCGACGAAGCAGAACTGAGCGACTTTCCCGGCTTGATGGCGGTCTCTCAATTCGTCCGCATGCTGGGACAAGCACCTTGGTTCGGCGGTTTGGGCGCCGAATTGGATGGCCGCGAGGAACTGCTAGCGGAGGATTATCTCCTCGCCCTGGGTTTCCCCGATGCTCGCATCGCACCAATTTTGGATTGGGAGGAAGCCGCCGCCGCCGCTGCCAATCCGGACTGGAACACTGAATGGTGGGAGGCGGAGGAGCAGGTCCGCGTCGCCCTGGTGACGGAAGCCTGCCAGCGCGCCGATGAGGAAACCGTCATGGTCGCCCTGACCCATTTGCAGAACCAATCGGTTGAGGCGGTATTGGAGCCGGCGGAACTGGCGGCAGAGGCGGGCGGTGTCGATGACCCGGAACTGATCCGCGCCGCCGTGGGCGCCGGGGCCCAGGCAATCTATCAGGCGGGATTGTTATTGGCGGCGGAGCATGAGGACGACGAACATCATGTCTTTGCCTTAAAATACCGGCTTTTCGAATCCGGCCGCTGGCCCATCGGCGTGGTCGGCAACAGTTTCCACATTTTTTAAACACATACCTCAGTGACGAACAGGAGCTTCCCATGGCCTTTGCCATAACCCCCGCACCACAAGCCACCGTCCCCGTCGAGGGCGGTGATCCCTTCCCCGTGCGCCGTATCTACTGCGTTGGCCGCAACTACGCCGCCCATGCCCGCGAGATGGGCCATGATCCGGACCGGGAGCCGCCGTTTTTCTTCATGAAGCCGGCGGATGCGGTCACCATGGACGGCAACAATATCGACTATCCCCCGGCGACCTCGGATCTGCATCATGAGATCGAGCTGGTGGTGGCCCTCTCCAAGGGCGGCGCGGATATTCCGGAGGACCAGGCTCTTGATCATGTTTTCGGCTACACTGTGGGCTTGGACATGACCCGGCGCGACCTGCAAGGCCAGGCCAAGGAGAAAGGCCGGCCCTGGGATACCGGCAAGGGGTTCGACAACGGTGCGCCCGTGGGCGCCCTGCGCACGGTGGCCGAAGTGGGCCATCCCACGGATGCCCGCATCTGGGTCAACGTCAATGGCGAAAAGCGGCAAGAGGGCAATATCAACCAGATGATCTGGAATGTGGCCGAGACGATCGCCTATCTTTCCGGCCTGTTTGAATTGCAGTCCGGCGACCTGATCATGACCGGCACACCTGACGGCGTTGCCGCCGTGGGCCCCGGCGACCGCCTTGAAGGCGGCGTGGAGGGCATCGCCACCTTGTCCATTGCCTATAACCCGAAACCCTAGGACCGCGCGGAAATGAAAATCTCTATCGCCACCTGGAACGTCAATTCCGTCCGGGCCCATATCGCCACGATCGAACAATTCCTGGCGGCGCGACAACCGGACGTGTTGTGCCTGCAGGAGATCAAGGTCACCAACGAACTGTTCCCCCTGGAACTGTTCGAGGCTCATGGCTATGTGCATCACGCCCTGCACGGGCAAAAGGCCTACCACGGCGTCGCCATCTTCGCCAAAGCGGCGCTGCCGTTGGGGAAAGTGACGCGCAAGCACTGGTGTAATATCGAACAGTCGCGGCACCTCTATTGCACCCTGCCGGGCGAGGTGGAGCTGCATAATTTCTATGTTCCCGCCGGCGGTGACAAGCCGGATGTGGAGAAAAATGACAAATTCCGCCACAAGCTGGATTTCATGACCGACGTCTCGGCCTGGTTCAAGCGCCGCAAACGCAAGAAAAACCGCTTTGTTCTGGTCGGCGATCTAAACGTCGCACCGCTGGAAACGGATGTGTGGCACCATAAGCAGCTGGTGCGCGTGGTCAGCCACACGCCGATCGAGGTCGAGCATATGGACGCCTGGTATGCCTCCCACGACTGGGTCGATGCGGTCCGCCATTTCGTGCCTGAGGACGAGCATATTTATTCCTGGTGGAGCTACCGCGCCCGCGACTGGAGCAGCGCCGACAAGGGTCGCCGTTTGGATCATGTCTGGGTCACCCCGACCCTGGCGCCGGGTCTGCTCAGCGCCGAAATTCTAAGATCGGCGCGCGGTTACGAGCCGGCCTCGGACCACGCCCCGGTGATCGTGGAGCTGAAGATCTAAATTTCAAGCCAGTCCCACGGCAAGACGGATTAAACCACTGCGGTTGCCTCGTTCAAGGCACGGCACATTCCAGGCACTGGCGATTTCTACTTTGCTGTGTGAATGACAACGCAAATCACCAACCCCGAGCTCTTTATACTCCGCCGGCTGAAAATTCCGGACGCCGCGGACTATCGGGCGCTGCGGCTGGAAGACTTAAGAATCAATCCGGAAGCATTCGGCGCCTCCTTCGAGGATAAAGCAGACAAGCCGTTGCAATGGTTCGAGGAACGCCTAAAAAATGGCATAATTTTCGGCGGCTTCACCAAGGATAGCCAATTGGCTAGAGCAGCCGGTTTGCTGGTGCTAAGCACCGTGAAACTGGCGCACAAGGCCATGCTTCGGGGCGTATTCGTAGGCCAGAAGTCCGCCGACAAGGTTTGGCAGGATCGTTGGCGACGCGCGCCATTGTCCAAGCTAAAAGCATTGTCGAGGAGGTCACGCTAACGGTCCTTGCCTCCAACAAAACAGCCATCAGATTGTATGAAGATCTTGGATTCGAGGTCTATGGCCTGGAACGGCGGGCCTTGAAAGTTGGTTACGACTACCACGATCAATTGCTGATAGCGCTATCGTTGATAGAGCGCGGATAGAACCACCGCCCACCACTGAAATTAGTATCGGTTATCCGTCGTCTAGGAGCCTGTCGCAGCCAATCTAACCCATTTGACCGTCCCTCCAGAGCCCGTGGGCAGGTGCATAGCACCGCCAAATGAATCAGATTAGCCGCGACATAGCAGTGTTAAAGCGCCTCGCCCCGGATCAGCTTGGGCAGATCGCCGGTCATGGCGGCGGCATGGCGTTCAAGGAACCGTTTGGCGGGACCGATCCTGTTGACAATACTCAGGCCCAGGACACGGGCCAGGCGCACCGGCGTGATGTCATTGGAGAACAGACGCACCAGGCCATCAGTCATCATCAACATGGTCAGGGCATCAAAACGGCGCCATTGCTGGTAACGGCGCAATGCCTCTCCGCCACCCAGATCCAGGCCCAGGCGGGCATCATCGGCCAGCACCTCCGCCAGGGCGGCGACGTCGCGCAGGCCCAGGTTAAGGCCCTGACCGGCGACGGGGTGCATGCCATGGGCCGCATCCCCGATCAGAGCCAGGCGGGTATCGATATATCGTTCAGCGTTTTGCAGACCGAGCGGATAGCTCCAACGCGGCGCATCGCATTCGATCCGGCCCCAATGATCCCCCGCCCTGGCCATGATCTCGCCGTTGAAGGCATCGTCGTCAAGGGCCAGTAGCGACGGTACATCATCGCCCTTTTCGGTCCAAATCAGGGCCGAGCGGTTGCCCCGCATGGGCAGCAATGCAAAAGGCCCGGCGGGCAGAAACAATTCCGCCGCGATACCGCCATGACCGACTTCATGGCGCACCGTGGTGACGATGGCCGTCTGATCATAGCACCAGCTCAAACAACGGATACCGGCGTCCTCGCGCAGCTGGGAATTACGTCCCTCCGCCCCGACCGCCAAAGCCGCCCGGATCACCCGGCCATCGGTCAGTTCAGCCCGTACGCCGACTTGATCCCGCTCCACCATGCTGACGTTAGCGGGAGCAATCAGCCTGACATCACTGACCTGGGCCAAGGCCTTATGCAGGGCAAGGCGGATATAGCTGTTCTCCACCGTGAAGCCAAAGGGGCGGTCACCAACCTCGCGGTGATCAAAATGTAGAAATAGCGGCGCGCCATTGTCGGCGACGCGGATCTCATCAATCGGTGCGGCATGATCCGCCATATGCTCCCAGGCGCCAACTTGTCCGAACAAAGCTGCCGAGCCATAGGACAGCGTCGAGACACGACCATCATGATCCATCGCCGTCAGCGTCTCCAGCGGTTGGCGCTCCACCACCACCGAGCCCAAACCGGCGCCGGCCAGCGCCAAGGCTTGGCTCAACCCGATCATGCCGCCGCCAACGATCAGGACATCCGTTTCAATTTGTTTCTTAGTCGCCATGACCACCACGTATCGCGCCATGCAAGGTCGTTGTCCAGCCTCCATTCACCATATAACCTACCACAATGAGTGATATAGCATGGCACGAGATGACGGCCCTGGCCCTGGGCACCGCCATTCAGAATGGTCAAATCGATCCAGTCGATTTGACGGAGCATCTTCTCTCCCGCATCGAGAGGCTGGACCCGGAACACCGGGTCTATATCCGTACGACAGCGGCGCGGGCACGGGCGGAGGCTGCCGCCGCCTCGCGTCGCGCCAAGGCCGGCCTGCGGCAAAGCGTCCTGGATGGCGTGCCCATGTCGTGGAAGGATCTGACGGATACAGCTGGCACGGAAACCACGTTCGGCTCCGCCCTGCTGCGCAACCGGATACCAGAGCGCGACGCCCTGCTGCTGCGCCGGGCCACCCTGGCGGGCATGATCTGCCTGGGCAAGACGACCTTGTCGGAATTCGCCTATTCGGGCCTGGGCATCAACCCTGTTTTCGGCACACCGGCAAATAGCGCCGATGATCAGGTGGAACGGGTGCCGGGCGGATCTTCGTCAGGTGCCGCCGTCTCGGTCACCAACGGTCTCGCACCCGCCGGCATCGGCAGCGACACCGGCGGCTCGATCCGCATTCCCGCCGCCCTGAACGGCATCATCGGGCTGAAGACGACCATCGGCGTGCTACCCCTGGACGGCATCTTGGCCTTGTCGCCAACCTTCGATACCATCGGGCCGTTGACCCACGATGTGGCCGACGCCAACGCCATCTTCGCGGTATTGAACCAAAGCAGGGCTTATGATCTGTCCGGCGCCTCGCTAAAGGGCGTGCGTCTGCTAAAGCCCAAGGACGTCATGTTCGACGATCTCGACGACACCGTCGCCGGCGCCATGGCCGCCGCCCTGGACAAGCTAAGCAATGCCGGCGCCGAGATCATAGAGGGGGAGGTGCCGGAATTCGCCGAGGCGTTCGAAGTGGTGGCTAAACATGGCAACATTATTTCGGCGGAAGTCCATGCCATGTGGAACGATTTGGTGAAAAGCCGGGGTGACGAGATGTACTGGGGCATCCGCTCCCGCTTTGAGTTGGCCGAGAAACTGACGGCGATCGATTCGGAATCCGCCCATATTGGCCTAAAGGCTGCCGCCGCCAGGTTCCGAGCCAGGGTCGCCGGTTTCGCAGCGGTGGTACATCCCACCTGCCCCCGTATCGCGCCGCCAATAGCGGATCTGGAGCATGATCCGGCGGCCTATGACGAAGCCAACATGGCCATGACCCGCAATACCCGCCTGGGCAATATCATGGAAACCTGCGGCGTCACCGTGCCCTGCCAGCGGCCCGGCGAGTTGCCCGTCGGCCTCTCCCTGATGGCAGCGGGGCACAACGAAGGCCGCATCCTGCGCCTGGCCAGGGCGGCGGAGGAGGCGCTTGTCTAAAGTGGTTGAAATGCCTGAAGTACCGGAAGCGCCCGAGCCGTTGCTGTTCACGCCATTGACCCTGCGCGCTGTGACGCTGAAGAACCGTATTGTCATCTCGCCCATGCAACAGTACGCCGCCGGTCCCGACGGCATGCCCACGGACTACCATACAGTCCACTATGGCCGCCTGGCCCTGGGCGGAGCCGGGCTAGTTTTTACCGAGGCCCTGTGCATTGCCCCCGAAGGCCGCCTGACCTACAGCGATCTGGGCGTTTGGCATGATGATTTCATCGCGCCCCTAAAAGGCCTGGCGGACGGCATGCGAAATTTGGGCATAACGCCGGGCGCGCAAATTCTGCACGCGGGACGCAAGGCATCTGTGCAACGGCCCTGGCAGGGCTATATGCCGCTGACCGAGATGGACCGTACGACAAGGGGCGAGGCTCCATGGCCGACCCTGGGCCCTTCGCCCCTGCCGGCCAATCCCGGCTGGCCCCCGCCGCGCGCCATGAGCGAGGCCGAGATTGCGGACGCCGTGGCGGAGCATGGCGCGGCGGCACGGCGTTGCCGCGAAGCGAGCTTCGAGGTTTTAGATGTTCATGCCGCCCATGGCTATCTGATCCATACCTTTCTCTCGCCCATCTCCAATCAGCGCAATGATGGCTACGGCGGCGATCTGGCGGGACGCATGCGCCTGGCATTGGAGGTCGCGGCGGCTGTTCGGACCGAATGGCCCGACGAGAGGCCGCTGTTCTACCGCCTTTCCTGTATCGACGACGAGCCCGGCGGCTGGACCCTGGAGGATTCCGTCGTCCTGGCCCAGGAACTGCGCCGTTTGGGCATCGACGTGATCGATTGCTCCTCCCGCGGCCTGGGCCAACGCGGCACCCCCGTCGTGGTTCCCCGCGAACAAGGCTTCCAGGTCCCCTTCGCCGCACGGATCCGCCAGGACACGGATCTGCGGACCATGACCGTTGGCCTGATCATGGAGCCGGAATTTGCCGAAAGCGTGCTACAGCAGGACCAGGCTGATTTGATCGCCATTGGCCGCGAGGCGCTGTTCAATCCGCAATGGCCGCTGCATGCCAGCCTGGCATTGGTGGGCGACGGGGCCTACGAACGTTTCTGGCAGCCGCGCGATGCCTGGTGGCTGGAAAAACGCGCCCGCTCCCTCGGCGCCGCCGCGACTTCTGATCGAAGCTGACGCGGGGCAAAGGCTGTTGTTAGGTGAGAGCCGCGCCTTTCAGTTCAACGATATTGCCATCCGGATCGGAAACGTAAAGTGAGGGGCCTTCACCCTCCGCTCCGAAACGTTGCACGACCTCGCTCGGTTCCAGACCATGGCCGGGTAGATATTCGACCAACGCCTGCGCATCAAAGGGATCTATGCGCAGGCAGAAATGGTCCATATTCGGGCCGTCGGCACTTGGCGCACCGTGCCTTCGCCCCAACTGGCCATCCAGGGTTACCAGATCGATCTGCGCGCTGCCCGCGCGCAAATGGTACAGCCCCAGATCATCCCGCCGCCGCTCCATGACGCAGCCCAGAATGTCGCAATAAAAGACCATTGAGCGATCCAACTTGGCAATCCGCAAAACCAAATGATCCAGGCCCAAGGGTGCAATCCGCATTTCCATTCTCCCGTCGATGCCAGTTCATGTTTATGGAATCATTCCAAGCATCCAACAGTTTATTAAGACATCAGTCTTATAGGTAGTTTTTCCGACAGCCCGCGATGGGACAACTAACCTTGCAATTGTTCGATGATATTCACACCGAGGAATGCCGCGCATTCGCCTGTGCTTGGCAGGCTTGGCGCGGCACTGATGTGGCTCCAAAACAGTCTAGCGTGCACATCGAGGACATAGCGAGAGAATTGCATCAGGTTTCGGTGATCGAGGTGATATCACCGGAAATCGCTAGATTCCGCCTTGCCGGCACCACCCTGTCCCAGGCCATGGGCATCGAGTTGACCGGTCTCAACTATTTTGATCTCACGACCCCCGAAGGACGTGGCCCCCGGCTGGCACGCACGCTGAATTTGGTCGCGCAGCCTTGCGGGTCGCATTTCGTCTTTCCCATCGCCTATAGCTCGGGGTGAACCGTGCAATCGGAAATCGTGTCCCTTTCCGTACAGCCCGATGATCCGTCGTCGCCACCGAAGATCTTCGGCATTGCCACAGCATTGGAGGAAACAACCTTCGATCAACCGATAGCGCGGCCAAACCAATTGCCCCTGCCCGGAGGCTTCCAATTCATAGATATCGGCGCCGGCGTTCCCACGACGAATCTGCAACTGGCGGAACGGCCGACCGCATCCCTATCGCTCAAACAGGCGAGTTAGCGCGGTTCAGCCGCGTTTGCGGCGAAATTTTGTAGCCCGTGTACCGGCACGGCCACCGCTGGAACGGCCCTTGGGGCCGCGGGCGGCCTCCAGCATCTCGGGCGTTATCTCGGTCGCAACCTCTTTCGGAACATAACCCTCGCCGCGCTTACGCCGGGCCGCCGCGATACCAGGTGCCGCGCCGTCCTTGGAACGGCCCTCAGGGTTACCATCGCCCCTGCGCTGCGTCTCACCCTCGCCGGTCAAGCCCTTCAACTCCATTTCCTCCAAACGGCGCAACTCGTCCCGCAAGCGCGCAGCATCCTCGAATTCCAAATTAGCGGCTGCGGCGCGCATGCGCTTTTCTAGATCTTCCATATAGTTCATCAGGTTATGGCCGATCAGATTATTGCGCTCATCATCCCCCGTACCCACGGTGATATGATCACCCTCGTAGACAGACTCCAAAATATCGGCGATGTTCTTCTTCACGGATTCCGGCGTGATGCCATTGGCCTCGTTGTAGGCCATCTGTTTTTCACGCCGGCGCTCGGTCTCCTCCAATGCCTGATCGAGACTTTGCGTACGCTTGTCCGCATACAGGATGACCCGGCCATCCACATTTCGCGCCGCCCGCCCAATGGTCTGCACCAACGATGTGGCGGAGCGCAAAAAGCCCTCCTTGTCCGCATCCAGGATCGCCACCAGAGCGCATTCGGGAATGTCCAGGCCCTCGCGCAGCAGGTTGATGCCGACCAGAATATCGAACACGCCCAGCCGTAGATCGCGGATGATCTCGATCCGTTCCAGAGTATCAATATCGGAATGCATATAACGCACCTTCAGGCCCGCTTCGTGCATGTACTCGGTCAGGTCCTCGGCCATGCGCTTGGTCAGAGTGGTGACCAGAACCCGGCCTCCGGCGCCGGTGACATCCCGGCATTCGGCGATTAGGTCATCCACCTGATGTTCCACGGGGCGGATGATGCAGGTCGGATCAATCAGGCCCGTGGGGCGGATCACCTGTTCGGTGAAGACGCCGTCGGTGCGTTCCAATTCCCATTTGCCGGGCGTGGCGGAAATAAACATGCTTTGCGGCCGCATCACCTCCCACTCGGCGAACTTCAAGGGTCGATTGTCGACGCAGGAAGGCAGGCGGAAGCCGAATTCGGATAGGGTCCATTTGCGCCGATAGTCGCCTCGAAACATACCGCCCAGTTGAGGCACGGTGACGTGGCTTTCATCCAGGACGATCAGGGCATTGTCGGGCAGATACTCAAACAAGGTTGGTGGCGGATCACCAGGATTGCGCCCGGTCAGATAGCGGGAATAGTTCTCGATGCCAGGGCAAAAGCCGGCGGCATCCATCATTTCCAGATCCAGCATAATGCGCTGTTCAAGGCGCTCCGCCTCCAACAGCATGCCGGCTTGGCGCAGGAATTCCAAACGCTCCAGCAACTCCGCCTTGATGCCCTTCATGGCCTGCTGCAAGGTTGGGCGTGGCGTAACGTAATGGCTGTTGGCGTACACCTTGACCTTTTCGAACGTCGTGGCCCGCTGCCCGGTCAGGGGGTCGAACTCAACAATCTCCTCCAACTCATCACCGAACAAAACGAAACGCCAGGCCTGATCTTCCATATGGGCCGGCCACAATTCGACCACATCGCCACGCACCCGGAAGGTACCCCGGCCAAAGAAATTGTCGTTGCGGCGGTATTGCAGATCCACGAAGCCTTTCAGCAACGCATTGCGGTCCACGGTAGCGCCTACCTTCAGATCCATGGTCATCTTGGAATAGGTCTCAACCGAGCCGATACCGTAGATGCAAGAGACAGAGGCCACGATGATGACGTCGTCGCGCTCCAACAGGGCGCGGGTGGCGGCGTGGCGCATGCGGTCGATCTGCTGATTTATATGCGCCTCTTTCTCGATATAGGTATCAGTGCGGGGCACATAGGCCTCCGGCTGGTAATAGTCATAGTAGGAGACGAAATATTCCACCGCATTGTTGGGGAAAAAGCCTTTCATCTCGCCATAAAGCTGCGCGGCTAGGGTCTTGTTGGGCGCCAGCACCAGGGCCGGGCGCTGGGTCCGTTGAATAACCTGAGCCACGGTGTAGGTTTTGCCGGACCCGGTGACCCCCAACAGTACCTGGTTCTGCTCCCCCGCCTCAACGCCAGCCACCAGCTCGGCGATGGCTTGAGGTTGATCGCCCGCCGGCTCGTACTCCGAGACCAGTTCAAAGGCGCGCCCGCCCTCACCTTTCTCGGGCCGCTCAATGGGCGCGGGCACCCAAGTGGCCTGCTCCGCCTCGGCCAGGGACTGCTCGAAACTGCCCCGGATCTGTTTCATGGATGTATGTGCCATGGCGCCAGTATAGCGGATTTTTCTCGCCGTCCAGCCGCCCTTTCGAAAACGTGATGACTAGGCCATGAGAGACAGAGCGGAACAATTGTTTCCCAATCCTGCCGCCTGGTAGCCCGGTCATCGAAGCGCCGGTCCACGCGGTACCGCAGAACTTCTGACTAAACGGCGCGCACTTAACGGATAACTAGAGCATGTCGCGGCGGTCAACGTTTAAGACATTGACCCGTTCGCCGCAGATGCCAAACCGCCAAGCAACCTGAATATCCCAGTGCAGTGGCCAGACCCGATGCAAGGCCAAACGTGGAACCAAACCGCGCCGTTGCCAAATGCGCCACCAACAGGCCAAGACCGAAGCCTGCGATGGGCAGGACCGCGCGCGACAAGGTCGCAGCCGTGGCGGGGCCGCCGAGACGTTTCAGCAGCACGATCGTGGTCGAGATAAAGACGATTGGTGTAATGGCCAAGATGCCTGAATATTTTGGCCCCAGGGCTTCCGAAGTCAGGGCGACGAGCACCGTCAGCGAGCCGACCAGCAGCGCGCGCAGTGGCAAATCAAACCAGCGCCGCGGCGCCGGCACCGCCCCACCGGGCCGCACCCATTGATGAAGGATGACCAGGGCAGCCACAACCGCGGCAACATTAAGCAAGCTGGCATACAACGGCGACCAGGCAACTTGATAGATCAGTGCCGTCGCCGCAATCCAGGTCAGAATGGCCAGCACCAGCGTCGCTGCCGGCCCCGCCCGCGTCGCGGCAAGTGCCGCGGCCACAAGAAAACAGATGGTGGAGACATTGGTCGCCAGGCTACTGAGCAGGCCCTGGGAAATAAATCGCGCCGAAGCCTCCATGGCCATGACCACATAGATCGGCCCAATGGAGACCGGCAGCGAGGTGATCAGGGCACCCCAAAACGGCCCCGACCGTTCCGCCGTCATGGTCGCCGCGACCACCACGGAGGCGGCCAAACCGGCTTTCAAAATCAGGGGGAGGAGATCAATCATAGCAACCCGTCGTTATCGGGATGCCGCATTGGTTCCTCCCAATCGCTTATAATGCTGACATAATCCGATGCAGCCAGCAAGCGGCGCCACGATGCGGCACACGATTCTTGGAATTTGCCCGTTACATTGCGCCCGAATCGAAAAGCCGGCTAAGATAACGCGGTCGCCAAGATTGAACCTTGGGAACCTGACACCATGCGGTGGATTGTGCCTCTTTTTTGTCTGTTGGCCAGCATTGGCCTATCGCCCGCCACACATGCGCTTGAAAACATCGTTACCGACTTCAATAAATCGGCACGAGACATGCGGGTCGTTTACCCACGGGTAATTCTTGATCAAGTGATGGCACTGATGACGAAACAGTTCGGTGCCTACTAAATTCAACCCTTTGGCCAGGCGCTTTCACGCAAACGCGCGTTGGATGAATTGCAGGCGGGCCGGATAATCGTGTTCGAGGCACCAACGCAAAGGACATGGGAAGAAAGCACCATTCCCATCGGCATCCGCATTCGCGAAGGGCTCTTGAGTTATAAAATCACCGAGGACAGGCTTGGCATTTTGGCGGCTAGGCTCACCGCGTCCAACAAACCAGCCGGCAAGACAAGGGCACCAAAACAACTTACCGCCAAGCCGAAAAAATATTCTGGGGCATTCAGATCGGCGCCTACAACCCAGGGTAGGGACGAAAGGATCCTGGGACGAATTCATTGTCAACCCGTTGGCGATTGAATTGACAGAGGCCACGGTTCACTACGTTCCCACCAAGCCGAACAAAAAGGGCAAAACATTAACGCTGATCGTCGTCAACGAATATTCCGACCACAAAGCCGCCAATAAAGCCTACGACGACCTAAAGGAAAACGGCCTCGACTGTGTCGCCATCCTCGTTAGACCCTGACGGACGATCTTGTCGCAGGCGGCCAAGTGTGCTCCGCTAGCACCAAGTTGCGATGGTTGCCGTGGATTTGGAGGAGAGACCGATGCGCAGGACGCGGCTCAGCTTTGGCGAACGCCTGATCGCTATTCTCAAACAGGAAGGCGTCGAGGTAATATTCTCCCAAGGCGACCTTTCTATGAAGGATATCCAACTGCATGCCGAGGCCCAGGGCCTGAAGGTTGTCGGCCCTCGCCACGAGGCCTCCGCCATTTTCATGGCCATGGGCTATCACGCCATGACCGGCAAGGTTCAAGTCGCCATTGGCGCGCCGGGCCCGGGCCAGGCCAATTTGCTGCCCGCCGCCATTACCGCCGCCCAGGAACATATTCCCGTCATTATCTTTGGTGCCCGCCGCCAGCACGCGGTCGATACCGCAGTACGACGTGGCCGCTGGCTGTATGCCTCCCTGCTGCCCAACTTCAAGGAGGTCTGCAAATTCGCCGCCAAGCTGGAACAGCTTAGCCATCTCGATGAAGTGGTGCATGAGGCCTTCCGCCAAGCATTGAGCGGCACGCCGGGGCCGGTCTATATCGAATATGACGCTGAGCTTAACGAGAGGTCAGCCGATTTCCCCAGCCTCCCATCGCCCAGCCGCTACCGTGCGCCGGCGCAACCGGCACCGGCGGGGGCGATTGAAGATGCCCACCGAATGCTGCGAGCGGCGCGCTCCCCCATATTGCTGGCCGGCGCAGGGGTGCAACGTTCGCGGGCCCAGGGCGCCTTTGTTGAATTAGCGCATCGGCTAAAATGCCCCGTGCTGACAACCTTGGGCGGTGCCGGCGCCTTTCCAGAGACCGAGGCGCAATGGCTGCGTTATATGGGCCAGGCGGGCGGCAAAGCTATCGCGGCAGCGGATTTGCTGTTGGTGGTCGGAACGTGTTTGCCGGAAACCGCGAACTATGGCCGCCTGCAAAACTTCGCGGCCAATGACGAAGGCCGGCAGGTCATCCTGATCGAACCCGATGCCGCCGCCGTCGGGGTCAATCGCCCCATCGACCTGGCGCTTATCGGACAGATTGATCTGGTGCTGGCGCAGTTGCTCGAGACGGTGGGCGACGGCGCCGCGTTCCCGGAACATGCCGAGCTTGAAAAATGGCGCAAGTCCTCGAAGGCAGAGGATAAGGCGTTGATGGATAACCTGCCGCGCTCCAACCGTTTGCATCCCGGGCATTTGATGATCGAGGCGCGCAAGGCGGTGCCCGAGGAAGCGGTCATTGTCGTCGATGGCGGGCTGACCATGCTCTATCAATATGCCTTCTTCGAAAAGCAATCCGCCGAGTTCATTTATACCGCCAATTTCGGCCATCTCGGCTCCGGCATGGGGCTGGCGATTGGGGCCCAGCTGGCGGCACAATCAGATACCGGGCGGGCCCAGCCGGTTTGCCTGATCTCCGGCGACGGCGCCCTGGGTTTTCACATCATGGATTTCGAAACCGCCGTGCGCCACAGCCTGCCCATCGTCATCGTCCTCAACGACGATCAGGCGCTGGGCGCGGAAATGGCCCAGCACATGCAGCATATCGGCCACGAAATCCAGGTCACCTTCAGCCCGGTCAACTACGCGGCAATGGCCGAGGCGATGGGCGGCATTGGCATCCGGGTGGAACGGCGCGAGGATATCGCGGCGGCCGTCAAAGAGGCGTTTACGCAGGCAGCCGCGCGGAACAAGCCGGCGATCGTACAGGTCCCCACCGATCAGGATGCTTCCTACACATATCCGGTGCCCTATGTCGGCGAACTCGCGGGCTGGAAGGGGGCGGATGTTCTGGCGCGGATTTAGAGCGGCTTTTCCATTAGTATTACCTTGCAGCTTGGCCGAAAGATGAGCCATGCCAACAACACCAGCCTTTCCCTTTATTTCCCTTGATCCGCGCCGAAGCCTAAAAAAACCACGCGCCGCCGGCCTGACCATGGTCTCCGACTACCAACTCGGCATGATCGCACTACAAGATCTGCTTGATGTTGGCGGCGACTATATGGACATTTTTAAGGTAGCGACGGGCACCGCACGGCTGTTCGAACGCGGCCATCTAATCGCGAAGCTGGAGCTTCTTGGCCACCATTCCGTACGTTCCTTGCTGGGTGGGCAATTCCAGGAATATGTCCTCCATACCATGGGGATGGATGCCTTTCCCCGGCATCTGGAAGAGGCCAGCGCGGTCGGTTTCGATCTGATCGAAATATCCGACAATGTGGTTGATCTGGGGCCCGGCACCCGGGAACGGCTGTTCGATGCCGTCCGCGCCGCCGGCCTGACACCGGTGGGCGAGATCGGCGACAAACGCGAACATTCGGCCGCGCAAGCCATCGTAGCCGAAGTGCAAGAGGTGCTCGGCCTCGGTGCCGAACTGGCCTTGATCGAGGGGGCCGAGTTGATGCTCGATGGCCAGCCCAATGAGGATCTGATCCTGACCCTGAAGCGTGAGGTCGAAATAGACCGCTGCATGTTCGAGCTGGCCACGCCGAGGGTCGGTAGCACGGCGCCACAGATTTACGCAGCCAAGAAATTTTTGATCAAAACCTTTGGCCCGGACGTCAATCTGGGAAACGTAACCCCGGATGTGGTGATCGAAACGGAAACCACCCGCTTGGGCCTTGGCTCTGCCGGACCGCTTGACCTGATGTGACCGCGAATTGCCCGGAAATGCGCTAAATATCGAAATGCATGACTGGCTCGAACAGCCCGGCCTTGAAGATCAGCACACGGAAGGTGAAAAAACCCGCCAGCACGCCGACCGCACCCACGGCCTGGCTTGTTGGCGCGCCGCCGCCCAGCCACAACGCCGCGAAAGGCAGCAGGATACCCGCCGCCAATACCACACCATGGAACCATTTGGCGTAAAGCGTCCTGATCAGCAACTCCGCTGACAGCTTGCCGCCAGGCGCCCCATGATAAGCGCCGTACAGAAGGCCAAGAAGCATCATCAAATCCGCCAGTAACAATCCCATCGCCAGATAGCTCAACTGGGTTGCCAGTCCGCCCCCCGCCAACGGCAGCGTCAGAACGACACCGCCGGTCAGACCATAAAGCAAAGAGGAAATAGGCATCATTGCCGTGTTCCAAAGGGCAACTGCACTGGACTGAGACATCGCGAAACCTTGATAGGTCATCACGATCAATGCCGAAGCTCCAGCCAGCCATGGCAACAGACCGCCCAACGGCACGGCGCCAGCCGTCATGACATTTATCGTGTGCAAGATACCTGCACCCATAAAAACAATGGTCGCGATCAAACCGCGGCTGGTCCAGGAGCGGTCAGGGCGCAAAATGGCGCGCCAGGATTTTCCCGGCACGCCCATGTGGGTCAAATGAAAGAATGGCTTGCCGATACCCTTGATTAGCAAGCCGAGGATCATGCCCGGCACCACGCCACAAAGCATCGAGACAAGAAACAGTCCCGCACCCAGTTCGCCGCAGAAGAAAGCGGCCGCCATTGCCGCACCCCAATGCCGCTGGGCGCGGCAGCCCAAACGAAAATTGTCGCCAACCATTTCAGCTTTTTGCATGGGTTAATCCACGTAGTAGACGCTGGGTTGGGTGTTCTTCTCGGGCATCGGCGTGCGGCCGTTGCGCCGGCGGATCAGTTTACTGGCCTTGCTATCGGGATCGCTCCGGTCGCCAAAGATCCGCGCTTCGGTGGGGCAGCTGACAACGCAGGCGGGCTGTAGCCCGCGATCAACGCGAGCGCTGCAGAAATCGCACTTGGCCACCGTACCGGTCTGCCAGCGCTCGTCCCGGTCCGCCTCAAAAGCCTGTCTGTTACCTTCGCCGAAATAGCTCTTTTGCAGGATTGCCTTGGTTAGCTGCGTTCGGTTGTCGTAGGGGCAGGCGACAGCGCAGGCGTTACAGCCGATGCATTTCTCCTGATCGACCATCACGATGCCGTCGTCCCGTGTATGGGTGGCATCGGAAGGGCAGGCCTTCTCACAGGGCGCATCCTCGCAATGATTACACAAAGTGGGGATATAGTGGCGCCGAACATTGGGAAAGGAACCCACTTCGGTGACAAAGGTGCGGGTGAAGAAAACATCCTCCGGCAGGCTGTTTTCCGTCTTGCAGGCGACAACGCAGGCATTGCAGCCAATGCAACGGTTCAGATCGAACACCATGCCCCATTTTGTCATGACCGGCACACCCTAACTTTCCACCTTTTGGATTTTCACCTTACCGATGGTTTCCATGGTGCCCCCCAGCATGCCGGTGTGGGCCAGATCAATGGCAAGATGGGCGTTCTGGCTGATGCCGATGCCGTCAGCCACGGGATGATGGCTGCCCCGGCCAAAGCCGCCCGAGATGGCCGCTGTTTGGGGATGGATGCCCTCGGACAGGCCGACAACACCCTTGGCTTTGGCATGGCGCGATTCAACCCAAACGGCATCGCCTTCCTTCAGCGATCTGGCCTTGGCGGTGGTGGCATTGATCACCACCTTGATTAGCTGCGGATCCCGTTTCGCCACATCCATGAGGATCGGATTGGTCGCCGTATCGGCATAGGTGGTCATGGCGGATTTGTAGGAGATGACATAGAAGTCGAACTCCGCATCTACCGCATGAACGGGACTGGCCTCCCAAAACGGCACTCCCTTGTAGACATCGGTACGGATTCGCAGCCCGTGCTTCTTCTCTATCTCGTGGCGGGCCAGGTTTTCCTTCAACTCATCGCCGACCGTCTTGATATAGTTAAAGAACAGCGGCAGCCTGGCATCTCCATATATGCAGTATTTCTGATCCGGCTTGAGAGGCTGGAAATCATTGCCATATCGCTGGTACCAGGCAAGATCCTTGCTGCCCTGGGAATGGCATTTGGCCTGAATATCCAGAACCTCGTCGTGGCGGTATTTGCGTTTGAGGTCCAATTCGAAAGGCGGTGACAGACCCAAAGTCCGGTTCAGGGCCGCATTGAAGCCGTTCGGGCCGAACAGGAAATCCGCCCGTTCCGCCAGCTCAATCAGGATATCCATACCATCCATGGTGTCATGCAGCGGCGGCACCACCGGCTGCGCCACCTGCAGGCCCACCCTGTCGTGGCTCCAATTAATGAAATTGTAGCGCTCCAGGTAGGTATGTTCAGGCAAGACCACGTCGGCGAAATCGGTCGCTTCATCAAGGTAGATATTGATGGAGACCACGAGATCGAGTTTCTTCAGAGCCCTCGCGACGACGCTGCCATCACCGCTATTGGTGAACGGGTTGGAATGATAGATCACCAGCGCCTCGGGCGCGTAGTCAAAGCCGAAGTTCTCCGGATTGAGTGTCGTCCACGGCACCAAATGCCCCATGTCGCAGGCCAGCGGGCCGTAGTCCCGCAATTCCAGGCTCTTCGGCGGATAGGAAAACGGCGTATAGAGATGCCAGCCGGTGGAATGAGGCTGGATCATGCCGTCTTCGCCCTTGGCCAGCATGCGCGGTCCGCCGCCAAAACGCCGCGCGTCCATGCTTTTGGGCAGCTGGCCGCCGGGCACGCCGAGGGCACCGACCAGCATTAGGACCGTTTCCTGGGCCAACATGGCATTGGCCCCGTTGGTATGCGCCTGCAGGCCGCGATAGGACAGCATGGATACGGGCCGGTAGGGGTATTCGACGCCATCGATAACGATGGTCTGGCCGATACAGGCGGCGGCGGCGAATTCCTCGGTGATGCGCCGGATCGTGGCCGCCGGAATATCGCAAATGCCCTCCGCCCACTCCGGCGTATAGCTTGTCGTTTCATCCTTCAGGTACTGGAACGCCGGCACGCATTCGACGCCATCGACGACGTAGCTGCCCTCAAGGCTGTAATCGCCAATAGAGCCGTCCTCAAAGGACTTCGCAACACCCGCCGCCGCGTCCCAGACCAGCGGTTTGCCAGTTGCCGGATCGGTCACGAAATTCCTTTCGGGGTCCAGCAGATAAGGCGCATTGGTACCCTTCTTTAGCCACTCGGCATCATAGATTCCGTATTCGTGCAGCAGCAGATAAATCATCGCCAGCAGCAGAGCCAGATCCGTGGCTGGCTTGATCGGCAGCCAGTCATCGGCCTTACTGGCGGCCACGGAGAGGCGGGGATCGGCGACCACCAGCTTTAGTCCCCGCTCCCGCGCCTCGGCCAGTTCACGCGCGATCCTGACCGATGACTGATAGGCCCCAAAGCCGTATTCCGAGCCCAGCAGGATCAGATAATTGCAGTATTCCAGATCGGGGAATTCGACCAAGGCGCCGTGGGTGATCATGCCGACGAAATGATTGGGGTTGGCGCATTGGTTGGAGACGCCGCTAAAACAAAAACCGTTGTTCGTGGTACCGTAGGCCGCGCCCCAGGCAATGGATTGGATATATTTTTCATACGGCCACAGGGAACAGATCAACTTGTTCGGATTTTCCTGGCGGATCGTCCGCAATTTATCCCCGACCAGATCGAGCGCTTCCTCCCAACTTGCCTCGCGCCACTTGGGATCGATATTCCTGCCCTTTTCAGGGTTGGTGCGGATCAGCGGCGTCTTTACCCGGTATGGATCGTAGTACTTAGAGACCCCGGATAAGCCCCGCGCGCACAGATGGCCCAATGTATTGGGATCGTCGGCATCGCCTCTGATCCGGACCGGATTGCCGTCCTTGACCTGGACAACGATGCCACAGGCATTGAAGCACTGCTGACAATGGCTCTTGATCCATATCTCAGCCGGCGTCTCCGAAACTTCGGCACCAGCTGCATTTTGAGCTTCCATCTTCCGCTACCACATATGATTTGGCGGTAACGATAGCATAACGCTTCGTCCGAGGCGGGCTTTTGCATACATTGCCGCCGCACTAGCTTGCTATCGTAATGTGGTATCATGCCGACGTGCGGCATCGAAAAAGGATTGAAGCATGACCACAGTGGGAGACGACACGACCGAGACCCCGGAAACGGTTCTGGCCAAGCTGGAAGCCCTGCGGGCCAAACGGGGCTACCTACTGCCGCATCACGGGTTGATGGCCGTGGGCGAGCCTGATCTGCTGGCTGCCTATGACCAGATGTACACTACGTTGACCCTGGGTACGCGGATATTGGACGAGCGCAGCAAGGAAATCATTTGGCTGGTCATTTTGACCACCACGTCGGAGGCCATCGCCACCCATCATATCCAGCGCATGCATGAGGCTGGCGGGACCGATGGGGAAATCGAAACGGCGGTACGCCTGGCCGCCTATGCCCGGGGCGCTGATTATTTCACTTTCGTGCGTCAACACTGGGCCCCGCACCTAGCGGACTATGACGCCGTCAGGGCCTATCGCGACGGTCTGGACGCTCTAGTGGCCGGTAGCGGCATTGAACCGGGCTGCGTGGAAATGGCCTTGGCCGCGGCCCATGCCTGCCAGCGGCGCTGGGAATGGGTCGATGAACACATTATAGGCGCCTACCGCGAAGGCATCGTCGAGCGCGCCTTGCTGGAAGCGTTTAGCCTGATGATGTTCCCCGGCAGTATACCCAATTTCGTCGATTCCGCGGCACGCTGGCAGCGTTTGATCCTGGAAGGGCGAGTTGCCGCCTCGCCGGCCTTTGAAGCCTGGGCCCGCGCGCCGGGCCAGGGCGGCTATGACGAAGCCGCCGGCAGCGGCGATTCCTGAGCCAGAGGAAACCACGCGGCTTTATAGCAGGCCGGGGGTATTCGAGGTTCCATGATCAACATTCCAGCCTTTGCCATCGCGGACTACCGCAAGCTATGGGCCGGCTCGGCGTTCAATCAACAAGGTATGAGCGGCGAACAGGTGGTGTTGGGCCTGTTGGTCTTTCAGTTCACCCAGTCAACCGCTTGGGTCGGGGTGATGCTGGCGGTCTATTTTCTGCCGTTCTTCGTGTTTGGCATTGTCTCGGGCGCGGTCGCGGACCGGCTGGACCGGCGTGCGTTGCTGCGCCGGGTCGAGGCCCTGATCATAATAAACATGGTCGTCTTCGCGGCCGTCCTGGCGCTGGATTTAGCGGCCCTTTGGGTCATTATTGTTTTCACGCTGATAACGGGCGGCCTGCGCGCGCTGCATCAACCGGCGCGGCTGAGCTACGCCTACGATATCATCGGCGGCGATAAAATCGTCTCCGGCCTGGGCCTGCTGAATTTGGGTTCGCGCACCGGGCAGTTGATCGGCGCCCTGGCCGCCGGCGCCGTGATGGCCCGGTACGGCGGCGCGGCGGCCTTCCTTGTCCTGGCATCGGGCCATGGTCTAGCCTTCATATTCTTTCTCCGTCTTCGCACAGTGGGCAAGGCGGCGGTTACCGACCGCGTCCCGCTGCGGCAAAACATCCGCGAATATGTCGTAGAGTTGCGGGCCAACCATCTCCTCCTGATGTTGGTGGCGGTGACAGCTGCGGTGGAAATTTTCGGCTTTTCCTTCGCCACGGCGCTGCCGGAACTAGCGAGCACGCGCCTGAACCTTGGCGCCGATGGCCTCGGCATGTTGCATGCCGCGCGCGCCGTGGGCGGCATGATCGCCGGTCT